>CADBBT010000090.1:829-2114 GCA_902792985.1 Oscillospiraceae bacterium | reverse complement strand
GAATGTCCGCGGTTTATGAACCCCGAAAAGGTGCAGGGCAGAAAACAGTATCTCAAGCAGCTCGCGGAAGATTACAGTGCCGACGGTCTGATCGTGCAGCAGATGAAGTTCTGCGAATACTGGGAATATGAGCGCATGTACTGCCAGCATGTGATGGAGCCGGAATACGGACTGCCGTGCATGGGCATCGAAAAAGACTACGTCAACACCTCCACCGGCCAGCTGCGCACGCGGTTCCAGGCGTTTGTGGAGGCGTTGGAAATGAAAAAGATTGCGAAGGAGGGCTGAACATGGCAAAGAAACAGGACCGCGGCACCCGCAACCGCTTTTACGACGGCTATGAGCTTGCCCGCTGGCGCAAATGGAAGGGCTGGCGGGATTCGTGGGTCGATTTCCGCGAATGGCTCACCGAAAAGAAAATCAGCGGCGAATTGCTGAAAGCCGACCCCGTGCGCGCGTTCAAGGCGCTGACCTACTACCACTGGATGGCGCCGTATCTTGCCAGCGGCAGCATGGTGGACCGCACGATTGACGACGCCCACGGCGAAGCGCTTTTGATCGCGCACAAGTATATGCAGTTCCTTTTAAAGAGCAACGTGGAGGCGCTGATTAAGATTATCAAAACCGACGAGCGTTTCGGCAAAACCGACCTTGCCAAAAAAACGGTCATCTTTGAGCAGGACACCTCCCCGATTCTGATCGGCGGCTTTCCGAATTTGCAAAACGCCGTGGAGGAGCCGTATTTCGGCATCCTTGCCGCAGCCAACGACCAGCACGCGGGACACTATTTCACGGATATCATCGATTCCTACGGGCTGCCCTCCGATTCCTGCCGCAACTCCTCCATCGTCTGCGGCGTGGCGATTGACGACCAATTGCCGTATTACGGCGCCTGTCTGATCACCAGCAACGCGCCGTGCGATTCCTCTGTGATGAACTCGTCCGTGGTGGAGCGGCGGCTCAAGGTGCCGTCGATCCAGGGCTGCACGCCGATGCGCTGGAAGGACGCGGACACCCGCGAATACGCCATTGCACACGTCAAGGAGGTCATCCAATTCATCGAGGACTGCACGGGCGAAACCTTTGACTGGGACGCGTTTATGAAAACCGTGCGGCAGTATAACGAGGAAACGCGCATCCAGCACGAATTGTGGGAGTTGGCAAAATCGCCCTACTACCCCGTGCCGAGCGTGCCGAATCTGCTGTATCGCTCGTTCCAGCTCTCGTTCTCCAGCGGTCTCAACGAAAACTGCGCCAAAATCGGCCGCGAGATGCTGAAAATCTG
>CADBBT010000090.1:0-790 GCA_902792985.1 Oscillospiraceae bacterium | reverse complement strand
TCCTATTACATGCACTTTTCCACGTGGATGTACGAATGCTGGGGTGTCAACACCGTGGTGGTGCTCAACAACATGAGCCACCACGAATACATCAACGAAGACGACCGCGAAGAGGCGCTGTGGGGCGTGGCGCAGCTTTGGGAGCAGGCGATCATGCGCCGCCATCTGGTGGGCGGCTATGAGAATATGCTCGAGCTGTTCGAGGAATATGAGCGCTTTAACTGCGACATGATCGTCTATTACGACGACATCACCTGCAAGGGCAGCAAATCCATGACCGGCATGATCCAGGACATCGCCAACGAACGGAATATCCCGCTGGTGTGGATCTCCCACGATCTGATCGATCCGCGTGCCATTCCGCGCAGCGAGATGCGCAAACAGTTCAACGACTTCATGTTCACCGTCATGGGCGAAGAACCGCTGGACAAATCGCTGCTGGACTTCGACGATTCCAAGGGCTGGTAAGGAGGACGCATGATGAAAAAGATTCTCTTGTTCCTGATAAAACTGTTCGGCGTTCTGCTCGCGGCAGGTACGCTCGTGTTCGGTGTTTTGCAAGCGGTCTATTGGCTGAATTTAGACAACAAGCTGATGTTTGTGCTGCACCGGATCTTCAACAAGATCACCGACCGCGTCCCGCGCGACCGCCGGTTTTGAGCGAACAAAAAAGGCATCTGCAAAAGCAGGTGCCTTTTTTGTTGCGGTTTGCTTATTTGACGCCAAACATCGCCAGCAGCCGGAGGAAGAAGCGGACGATCGGTTCGAAGATCTTCTTTTCCAGATTCCA
>CADBBT010000089.1 GCA_902792985.1 Oscillospiraceae bacterium | reverse complement strand
TTTTTCCTGATACCCATTGACAACCCGGACTTTTTCATTATAATAAGAGAGCTTCTTTCGAAAGGAGTACGGCTATGAAACAAAAACAGATCCTCGCGCTGCTGGTTTGTGTGCTGCTCGCGCTTACGGCTTTGACCGCCTGCGGCGGCAAACCCGGGGCCGATGCGGACGAAAATCCGTCCGCCGACGCGCAGCCGGCACAGGCTGATGCCGCGGACGACACAAAGGTTGACGCTGCAAAAGCAGCCGATCAAGGAACCGCAGACGCGAAAGACACTGCGAAATCCGACGGCAAAATCGCAACCGACGCGGACACAAAATCGTCCGCCGATACGCAGCCGACACAGGCTGATCCCGCGGACAACACAAAAGCAGACGATCGTAATGAGAAGGAGACAACCGATATGGAACACACGAAAGTAAAATTCACAATGGAAAACGGCGGCACGTTCACCATGGAGCTTTATCCCGAATACGCGCCGAAGACCGTTGAAAACTTTATCAAGCTTGTGGAGAGTGGCTACTACGCCGGTACAACCTTCCACCGCGTCTATCCCGGCTTTATGGCGCAGGGCGGCGAGGGCGCCGAGACGCCGTCCATCAAGGGCGAGTTCGCGTCCAACGGCTTTGCGCAAAACACCCTTAAGCACACGCGCGGCGTGGTGTCCATGGCGCGTACAACGATGAAGGATTCCGCCTCCAGCCAGTTCTTTATCTGCTACGACACGGCGGATTTCCTCGACGGCGAGTATGCAGCCTTTGCCCGCGTAGTTGACGGGATGGAGACCGTGGACGCGTTTTGCGATATCGAACGCGAATACAACGGCTTTGACCGTGTGGCCACGTCGCCGGTGGAACCGATCGTGATCGCATCGGCTGAAATTGTTGCTTAAAACTTTTTTAAAAAAATCAAGAAAAGCCCTTGACGAATGTAGAAGATTGTGATAGAATCTTTCTACCTCTGTGAGAGGGCTTATTTTTTGTGCTCAAACAGAGGGAGGTCTACCGGCCTGCGGGCTGCGCACCCGGGGGTCAAATTATTCCGATTATGGAGGTGCCGAACATGCGAGTAAAGGTTACATTATCTTGCACGGAGTGCAAACAGCGCAACTACAACACGATGAAAAACAAGAAGAACAACCCCGAACGCCTGGAGATGAACAAGTATTGCAGATTTTGCAAGAAGCATACGCTCCACAAAGAAACAAAATAACAACGGGAGGTAAGAGACATGGCTGACAACGAGAAAAACATTGCCCCGGATTCCGACGTTGAACAGACCGCAACGGACGAAAAAAGATGGTGCTCAAGAGCACGGGCGTCGTGCTGCTGGTCGTCGCGATCCTTTCGATCATCATTTACGGCATTGACCAGGGACTTTCCGCCGGTATCACCGGACTCAAAAAGCTTGCAACGAACGACACGTCGGTTACCGAAACCGTGGACGACGAAACGGCAGAAGCAACAGACGCCGACGCTGAAGCAGCAGCAGACGAAGAGAGCGAAGAGAACGCCGACGCTTCCGAAAAGGAAACCGAAGAAGCGGAAGCGGATACTCAGGCCGCAGAAGAAGCTGCTGAAGAGAATACAGCGGACTAAGGAAGCTTTTTGGAGGTGTCACGATGGCAGATAACGCCAGATGGTTTGTTGTACACACCTATTCGGGCTACGAAAACAAAGTGGCCTCAAACATTGAAACCGCGGTGGAAAACCGCAAAATGCAGGATCAGATCTTTGAAGTGCGCGTGCCGACCGAAACGGTCACCGAGATCCGCGACGACCAGAAAAAGGAAGTTGTCCGCAAACTCTTTCCCGGCTATGTGCTGGTGAAGGTTGCGTGCTCCTATCGCCGCCGCAGCGAATTCGAAGACGAAGAACTTGCAATGACGGACGAGGCGTGGTACCTCATCCGCAACACCAGGGGCGTCACGGGCTTTGTCGGCCCGGGAAGCAAACCGGTTCCCCTGAGCGACAGCGAGGTTGCAAACCTCGGGATCGAAAAGAAATCGGTCGAAGTCAACTATAAAGTCGGCGATCTGGTCAACATTTTGTCCGGCCCGTTCGACGGCTACAGCGGTATCGTGGATTCCATCGATCTGACAAAGCAGGTCGTGGTGGTCATGATCTCCATGCTCGGACGCGAAACGCCCGTAGAACTCGATCTCGACCAGATCGAAACCGCAATCAACTGATTCTATTGGTATAATGACGGCGAAAGCCGTGTTATAGCGAGAGAGCTCCGGCTCTCTGTGGGAGATCCGCAAAATCTTCACAGCGGATCGCCATCTACCACATCATTTTGGAGGTGCAATTAAAATGGCTCAAAAGGTAGTAGGCTTGATCAAGCTCCAGATTCCTGCAGGCAAGGCCACTCCGGCG
>CADBBT010000088.1 GCA_902792985.1 Oscillospiraceae bacterium | reverse complement strand
TTAGCAGCTCAGTATGATCACGGCAGCTTTGTCTTCGCAGGCATGCTGTTGTATACGGGGATCTCGAAGACAAGCGGTTTTTTGAGTATGCCGTATTTTGAATAGGAGGTCCTGGTGCTGTAGGCTTCATTGTAAGGCGCGTGGATATTGGTCATGTACTGGTGCGTCCCGATATTGCCGGCGCCGTTTCTGACGTTGAACCTCTGAAAATATATCGTATTCTGCCCTTTGTTTATATAATGCTTCGAAAGTTCGGCGGCTCCGCCGGTGACAGCTTTCGCCTGTGTGGTCCATCCCTTTGTGCGGGCGTACAGAAGTCCGTTGTACAGAGGGTTTGTCCCTCCGAAGGCTCCTATGTTGAAAGGATTGTATACCCTGGTCCCCAGCACCTTCACTCCGTTTATCGCATCGCTACCGCCTCCGGTCTCCTGTCTTGCCCTTGCGGCCAGGAATACCGGACTGACTTTGCAGGCGGCGCCTGCTTTGACGCCGGGCTTCGTTTCCAAATCGATCTCTGTCTTCGGCGTTTCCTCTGCGGCTGCGGCCTTTTCCTTGGCGGGTGCGTCCTGCGGTTGGGGCTGTTGTTTTTTGGCTGCTTTTTGTTGCGGTTGTTTTTTGGGTTGGGGTTTGTCCGCGGGCTTGGCAGCCTTTTCCGCCGGCTTTTTCTGCGGCTGGGGCTGTTTTTTCTCCTGCGGTTTTTTCACCGGTGCGTCCGGTGTTTCGTAATATGCGCGGGCTTCCGCCTTCTTTTTGCCGAACAGACCGAGCAGTCCTTTGGACGGTTGGGCAATCAGTTCCACATGCACGTCTGCGTCTGCAGGCGCGTGCAGTGCGTCTCTGGCGTTCTGAAGGGCTTCTTCGATGGTTGCGCCCTGCGCGGTTACTTCATGAATCATTCGTTATCACCACCGTATAATACGTTCGTTTTCTGCTTAGTCGTTCGCCGCGGTTTCGGCGATCTGCTTTTTCGTCTGTTCATAGGAACGGCGATAGATCGTTTCGTCAACCATCATGCGGGCGATCGTTTTTCTCGGCGCATAGATGTGGCCGAGCAGCAAGGTTTGGAAGAACGCAAACAGGTTGGACAGGATCCAGTACATACCCATACCGGCGGGGAACTGGAACGTGAACCAAAGCGACATCAGCGGCATGGTCAGCATCATGCAGCCCATCATCTGTGCGTTTTCCATATTGGGGTTGTTTTTCTTTTGGCGCAGTTGGGTCAAAACGCTCGTCATCATGCTCGTCAGGAAAGACAAAAGAGGTATGAGGAGTAAAATCTTTGCCTGCGTCGATGCGGAACCGAAGCTTTTGAGCGTGGCAAAATCGGGGACTGCGCCGAGATCGATTCCGAAAACAGTGAAATCGAAATCCCGGATTTTTTGAATTTCCGCCGGATATTTGGCGGCCGTTTCAGGAATTTTGACAACGAGCTTGTCAATGTTGGAGATCAGCGCCGTTTCAACATTCGTCAAAGCCGTCAGCAGATCGCTCGGAATCTGCAAAACATACTTGAGCGGTTCACGGACCACACCGTACAGGCCCCACAAAATCGGGAGCTGGAACAAAAGCGGCATGCAGGAGCCGGCCATGGCGTTGTAGCCTTCGCGCTGATACAGCTCGTTGGTCTCTTCCTGGATCTTCTGATTGCGTTCCTGCGGCGTGTAATCCTGATATTTTTCGCGGATGCGCTTGAGCTTGGGCTGCATACGCACCTGCGTGGCGGAGCTCTTTTGCTGTTTGATGTTGGTCGGCATGATGATGAGCCGGAAAAACAGCGTAAAGATCAGCAGCGCCAGTCCGTAGTTGTTGATGAAGGAATACAGGATACGGAACAGGAAACCGAAGATCGAGTAAAAAAATGCGAACATGCGTTACCTCCGTAAAGAATTGGCGGTTGAATGTTGAATGCCGCGGGCCGGACAGCCGGCGTTATCGGCGCTTTTCTCTCTTCGGCGGAACGGGATCATACCCGCCCGGAGAAAGCGGATTGCATCGAAGCAGACGCCACACCGCGAGCAAAGTGCCGCGCAGGGCGCCGTGGGTTTCGATGGCTTCGATCGCATAGACGGAACAGGTGGGGTAATAGCGGCACATGGGCGGCAGGTGCGGTGAAAGATGCCGGCGGTAAAACCGGATGGCTGCAAGCAGCGCTTTTTTCACACGATCACCCCCAGCGTGCGGAAAGCGTCCTCCATGGCAGACAAAACAACCCCGCTTTTGACACGGGTCGTTTTGGTGCGCGCAACGAAGACGAAATCCCAGCCGGCAAGACTGTCGGCGCGCAAAATCTGCTGCAGCGAAGCACGGATCACACGGCGCGCACGGTTGCGCTGCACAGCGTTGCCGATCTTCTTGCTGGTTGTGATCCCCACACGGCAAAGGCCCGTGCGGTTTTTCATCGCATAGACGACCAGCGCAGGTTTGGCGCAGGACTTGCCCCGGTGATACAGCCGCAGAAAATCCTTGTTCAGGTTCAGCGAAACATAAGACGGCATAGCATCAACCCTCAACGCAAAAATTGGGACAGCGGCAAATCAATAGGTCAGTCTTTTTCTGCCCTTTGCGCGTCTGCGGGCAAGAACTTTGCGGCCGTTGCTGGTTGCCATTCTTTTACGGAAGCCGTGCTCCATCTTTCTGTGGCGTTTCTTCGGTTGATAGGTTCTTTTCATTGCGATATACCTCCTTTTTGCTGAAATCATCTTCAACGAAACCGCGCCGAAGAAGGCGGTTTGTTATCGAACTGAAAGGCAAAAACCCAAAAGGGCATACCTTGCATTTTGTCATTATATCTCAAAGATGGGCATTCTGTCAACATTTTTCAAAGAATTTCTTTTCCCAAAGCACGCCAATCACCCGCCGTTCTTGACTTGTGCGCTTCATCATGCTAAAATAAAGCCATCACACAGGCGACGGAAAAGGAGGGCTATCATTGGGCGAAAAGATCAAAAAAGCCATCGGCGTGAAAGGCGATTTCAAAACCGCGATATTGCCGATGATCAACTACAGCTACGCCAACATGTTCATGGGCGGCGCGGGCTACATCATCAGCATGTATTTCACGATCTTTCTGACGGACGTGGTGAACATCAAGCTGAAATACGCCGGCGTCATTGTGATGATCGCGACGATCTGGGACGCGGTGACCGACCCGGCGATGGGCATCATCACCGACCGCACGCGCGACAAAACCGGCAAACACCGGCGCTATCTGCTGTGGGGCATCCCGCTGCTGGCGCTGTCCTATACGCTTTTGTGGAACGGCTTCGGCTTTTCCGCCGGCAACACAACGGCAGCCATTAT
>CADBBT010000087.1 GCA_902792985.1 Oscillospiraceae bacterium | reverse complement strand
CGGAGTCTCCGCATAGAGCATCGAGATTGGATTGCCGGCTTTTTCGTCTTTTGTCCTGTAAAGGTAATACGGTTCTTTAGCGCCGATCGGTTTACTTGATACTCTAACATATTCCGCGCCGGAAATGCTGATCGCCGCCGTCGTAACGCGCTCCGGATTACCTGCCTTGCCGTCGGCGGTCTTCGCTTTCTCAAGTGATTTGACCGTATCAGTGGAAACGGCAGTTATGCTTGTTACCGCCTGCTTTGGATCGGCGGTGCGTTCATAAGCTATAATCGTATAAGTGTCGGACGAGTTGTCGATATCGCCCTCGACAAAATAATTATAGCCGCGTTCACACGCGGTATAAACGGCGTTCCATTTATCCGTATCGGTAACGACGCCGATCTCACTGATATAAGGACGCACGAGACCGTCGCGGATCTGAAAAAGATACACAACGCCCTTGCTTTTTTCATTCTCAAGGTCGGCGGGCGCACCATTCTTCATGCGAACGATCTGCGCCCCGTCGTTTGAAATGGGGTACAGCACCTTTTCATCCTCCGCGCTGCCGCGCAACACGTCAAGGCCGACAAGCGGCGCGCCGGCGCGCTTGTCATGTGTCGCATAGAGGCATCCTGCGCTTCCTTCGATCCCTTCATCCACATCCACGTGACTGACGCAGGTATAGACGACCCCGTTTGCGTCCGTAAAGGAATCGCCCACATCCGGGGATAAAACCACGTTTGTGACCGGAGAACCGGTATTCATTTTATAGGCAAGATACACCTGTGCGGCGGGGTCGGACGTTACGTTTAATCCGACCATCATAACAGACCAACCGGCCGCCTCAAGCTTACTCACCGCATCTTCACCGGCTTCCACCCGAAGCTCGGTGATAAAGCGCTTGTTTGCGGCGTTTACCGGCACAACCGTCGGCACGAAAAGCGTCACCGCAAAGAGTGCCGCCAAAAGCACGGAAACAAGCCGCCGAAATACCAAATGATGATTCATCATAACCCTTATTCACATCGCGCCGGAAGACGTGTGAAAACGTCTTGTGTGCGAATATCGATCCTTTCTGCAATAATGATTACGCCTAAATACGCCGCGCAAGGTCAGATTCGGTTCGCCTTGATTTTTTTCTTTCTGAGGAAGAGCACGACCGGTATGTATGTGATTGTCGGCAGTAAAATGCCCACGTACTGGTACTGCGACTGTACGAGCAGATTATAAATCGCGTGATAGATGACAGCCGCACTCAGGAGCGCGAACGTTCCGCAATAGAAAAACTTGCGGCGCTTTTTGATGTATGAAATGCCCCAGCCGACCATAACGGTGCAGATACCGTGGACCAGACCCGATCCGAAGCCCCTGACCAGTGCCCAGAGGATCGTAACGTTTTCAACGTTCTGCGTCAGGATAACGACGTTTTCAAGCAGCG
The DNA here is from genome assembly GCA_902792985.1 of Oscillospiraceae bacterium. Classification (GTDB taxonomy): domain Bacteria; phylum Bacillota; class Clostridia; order Oscillospirales; family Acutalibacteraceae; genus UBA6857. Next base: position 1,779 of record CADBBT010000087.1, on the reverse strand, counting down.
CAAATCCTACGCCGACCGCGTAGGAAATGGGGATGAGCGTACTGCGTTCGTCAGATACCATAATTGCAAAGAACAGGATCGGCAGCATCTTTACGATCTCTTCCGTAATCGGCGTTACCGTCGTTGTGACGAAAAAGATGTCGTTTTGAAATACGCCGAGAAGTATGTTATTAAGCTCGGAAACGAACAGGCAGGAAAAGATGCCCGTGATCATGAAGACGACAAGCCGGCGCAGTTTCTTTTCCATAAGCGGCAGCATCAGCGCAAGCGATACCGTGATAGCGATAAAGGAGATGTAGCTCAGGTTGTCCATTTTTTCACGCCCCTTTCAAGAACAGGTACAAATACCAGAAGCACGATGCACTCCAGAATATATACGATCACGATACAGACGGTCGGCAGGTTGAAGCACTCGACCAGCACCTCTGACATACACAAAAGCGCATATACAAGCGAAAGCAGGTTATAGCTGCGTATTGACCTGATCAGGCCGAAGCTCACATCGTCGATGATCAGATGTTTGAGGTGATAGTTTGCGCTGAAGAAAAAGAGAAAACTACCGATGATTCCGAGCATTCCAACGTTGAAGCCGCTGCCTAATTCTCCGTTCACCAAAAACAGCAGCGTTTCAAAAAGCCGCCCGAGCATAGCGCATCCGACGCCGAAAATAATCATGCGGACGTACAGCGCCGACTCGTCCTGGAAGAATCGGTACAACCCGTAGGCGAAGCCAATTCCGGCGCATATTGTCAGCGCAAGCGATAAATACAGGTACATTGAAAAATGCCTCCTATTTTTTCGTTTGTTATTGTTCTTTGCGTTAATTCTATCATATTTTTACTATAGCCACAAGGGGTTCCTGAACGAAAAAGCCAAAAGCTTTGTTGAATTAAGGCAACACCGCACAATCCGCGGTGCACGCCTTGCTTGAATCTTATTCCGTCATTCTGCACAAAAATCTCTTGATTTGCGAAAGCCAGTCTGCGATCTTTTTGTGCAACCTGACGGTTCAGATGCTCCCGCCGCCGGCGGCGGATGCAGGGAGTATATGAACAGGTGAAAGCCTGCCTTGCGGTTTCTTACTTGTCTTGAGCCGTCTGTCCGGCGCATAATCATTCACGATTTTATTGGGCGAGCAGTAGCATTATAATTCTATCTCACTTCACAAAAAGACATGAGGATCAAAAAAATAAAGAAATGCATCATGCGTATGGATTTTGCGGATACACGTTTGATGGAAAAGTCGAGTTGTTGCTGACGATCATGTCGAGCCTTGCGCAGGAAGAAAGCCGCAGCATTTCGGAAAACATCACATGGGGACAGCGCAGAAGCTTTGAAAGCGGAAAAGTTCATATGCCGTACGGACGGTTCCTCGGTTACAAAAAAGGCGAGGACGGCAAGCCGGAAATCGACAAGGAGCAGGCCATTGTGGTCGAACTGATTTACAGACTGTTTCTTGACGGTAAAACGCCGGCGGCAATTTGCAAATATCTTGAAAATAAAAAAATCCCCGCGCCAGGCGGGGGAGAGAAATGGACGAAGACGACGATTACCAGCATTCTTTCTAACGAGAAATACAAGGGCGACGCTCTGCTGCAGAAAACCTTCACCACGGACTTTTTGGAGAAAACAAAAAAGATCAACGAGGGTGAAGTTCCGCAGTACTATGTCGAAGGCAGCCACCCGGCGATCATCGACCCGGACATTTGGGACTTCACGCAGTTGGAACTGGCGCGGCGCAAGAACGTCGGCAAAGCGTACAGCGGCAAGAGCACGCTT
>CADBBT010000086.1 GCA_902792985.1 Oscillospiraceae bacterium | reverse complement strand
AGCTCAGCGTCGCGCGGCAAACCGGTCAGAGAACCCGGAATGAACACACGCACACCCTTGGTGTAGACCAGCACACCGCCCTTGACAGCTTCTGCGATGACGCCTTCGAGAATTTCCTCGTTGTCCTTCGCTTCGGTGATCTGATCCCACGCAGCCTTTGCATCGTAGCGGCGCTTGGAAAGCATCATGGTGCCTTCGGAATCGTTTGTCTTCATGATGATGAGCTTGATTTCGTCCCCGATCTTCAGTTCTTTCTGCGGGTCGGCAGTCGGATCGTTGCTGTATTCCTCAACGGGAACGAAGCCAGCATATTTTCTGCCGATATCTACCTGTATTTCATTCGGTGCAATACCTACAACAACGCCTGTTACTTCCTGGTCAGAGCTCATTGCTTTGAGATTCTCTTCCAGCGCAGCCTCCCAATTCATTTCTTCTGTTTTGTTTTCGTTGATGATTTCGGACATGGTAAAAAGTACCTCCTTTATAATACCTGCAGGCGTGGACGCACCTGCTGTTACCCCAATGCAGTTGCAGGAGGAAAGGTCGAGTTCGCGCACCTCTTCAGCGCGTTCGACAAGATAAGTCCTGCAATACGGTTCGCACACACGATAGAGTTTAACGGTGTTTGAACTGAAGCGTCCGCCGATCACGATCATGCAGTCGCTTCTTTTTGCGAGCGCTTCGGCTTCCATTTGCCGATTTTGCGTCGCTTTACATATTGTATCAAAAGATTTTGAATTTGTATATAGTTTTTCAAAAAATTCATGGATTTTTTGAAAAACTTTTACTGAAAAAGTGGTCTGTGCGACGAGTATAACTTCTTTTTCGGAAAATTCCGGATGTGCCTGTGTCAGCGAAAGAAACTGCTGCAGGTCGCCACAGACGTAGGACACGCCTTTGCTGCGGCTGCGAAAGCCCTTGACCTCCGGGTGCTGTTCGTCGCCGGCGATAATCAGCACAGTGTCGGGCGACGTGTGCTGTTCTACAATGCGGTGGATTTTCAGCACATAGGGGCAGGTCGCATCCACATAGTCGATTCCCTGCGCTGTGAACAGGTCAAACACCTGTTTCGGCACCCCGTGGGCGCGGATCACAACTTTGGTGCCCGGCACAGCGTCTTCGGCTCTTTCCAAAATGGCGACGCCCTTTTGCTGCAGATCGTCGATCACCTGCGGATTGTGGATGATCGGCCCGAGCGTACAAACCGGATCGCCCTGCGCCACAAGATCATACAGCATTTTGACCGCGCGATCCACACCGTAGCAAAAGCCGGCTGTTTTGGCAAGCGTGACGGTTGGCGGCATGGCACACACCCCTTTTCTGTGAATTCGAAAGTTGGAATTCGGAATGAAACCAAGCTTTGCACGGTTCAGATATGATCCCGGATCGTCCGGATCACCAGGGCGACCGACTCCTCCAACCCGATGTCGCTGGTGTCGACCGTGATCGCATCGTCCGCCGGTTTCAGCGGCGCAATGGCGCGGTGACTGTCGTTGTAATCGCGCTGGATCATGTCGGCGAGCACGTCTTCGTATTTGACGTCCATGCCTTTTTCAATCAGTTCTTTGTAGCGGCGTTCGGCGCGCGCTTCAGGCGACGCGGTCAGAAAGATTTTGACCTGCGCGTCGGGCAACACAACGGTGCCGATATCGCGGCCTTCCATGATGCAGTTGTTGTCGTGCGCGAGCTGCTTTTGCAGATCAAACAGATAGGCGCGCACAGCCGGCACCGCCGACACGGCGGACGCGGCAAGCGAGGCTTCAGGCGTGCGGATGGCTTCGGACACATCCTCTCCGCCAAGGAACATACGCTGTTCACCGTTCACAAAGCGCAGCTCCACCTGCAGATCGTCGGTCAGGCAGGCGGCAACCGCATCCGGGTCCTGCGTATCAACTCCGAGACGCAGCGCGTGGACGCCGACGGTGCGGTACAGCGCGCCGGTGTCGATGTAGATATAGCCGAGTGCAGCCGCAGCGCGGCGGGAGATGGTGCTTTTGCCTGCGCCGGCAGGCCCGTCGATCGCAATATTGATCATAATCGTTCTCCTTTTATCAGACGCTCTCCCCTGCCAGATGGCCGGTGGAAAACGCGATTTGCAAATTGAAGCCGCCGGTGTAGGCGTCCACGTCGAGCACCTCGCCGGCAAAGTACAGCCCTTCGCACAGCTTGGACTGCATCGTTTTGGGGTCCACTTCCTTCACATGGACGCCGCCGGAGGTGACGATCGCCTCTTCGATC
>CADBBT010000085.1 GCA_902792985.1 Oscillospiraceae bacterium | reverse complement strand
TGTTTTATGATAAGGCGGGTTAGGATCTCTTCGCGGATGTTTTGCGCACAGCTTTCCTCATACAGATTTCAAAAACTGTATCTGCTTTGTCTAGCAATGCTTCATCGCGCAGCTTTCAGATGGAATCTGAAATTTTAATCGGGGCTTGGGGCAGCGCACCAACAAGTTTTTGCGATCGGCAGCGGGCAGGCGGAGTGGACTTTTTCAAAAGTTCATGAAGCCTGCCCTGCTTGCTGATGCAGAATAGCAGAGTGTGGCCGCACTTGCATTGCTTGCCAATGCGAAAGTGTGGCCACACTTGCCCTGCTTGCAGGGGCAAAAATGGCTACTATTCATTAAGAGCAAGATTCTGCTTGTTTAACAAAAACGGCTGAAACTTGCCAAGAGCAAGATTCGCCTCGTACCACACTTATTCATTTTTGCCTGTTCGTTTCGCGGCCAAAACTTGCTAAGAGCAAGTTTCGCCTCGTCTGCCAAAAATGAATTTTATGTCCTCCGGCACCTTGTTGGGGTTTGCGCACCCCAATCCCGCGCGGTTCGATTTCATCTCACAGTTTTGCAGAAAAATCTGCAAAGGTTTTCTTCGAAAATGATGATGGCACGGATGAAAACTCCGCGCCATCTTTTTTGCTTTTTGAAATTGGAAGTGTCAAGAATTCCTGACATAAGAGCCTGCAGTTGGTCTTGTTTATATTGAAAGCGAAAGACCACTCTGGTAAAATGTTTATGGTAAAAGTCGGAGCAGGAGATGCGAAAAATGGAAACGACAAAGAACCTGCGGGCGCTGTATCTTGCAAAAATCTTATACGAGCAGACCGACGAAGAACATCCGCTGAGCACCAATCAGCTGATCGAAGCGCTGCAAAAAGAGTTCGGCATCTCTGCCCATCGCGTCACGATTTACGAAGACATGGAGCAGCTGCGCTCCTTCGGTGTTGACATATACACGATCAAGTCCACGCAGAACAAATATTATCTGGCTGAGCGGCTGTTCGATCTGCCGGAGCTGAAGCTTTTGATCGACGCGGTGGAGTCCTCGAAGTTCATCACCGCGAAAAAGAGCACTGAACTGGTCGGAAAGATCACGCAGCTTTCGAGCCGGAACAAAGCCGACGAACTGAAACGGACGCTCTACGCCGAGGGCCGCATCAAACCAGAAAACGAAAAGATCTACTATATCGTCGACGCAATCCACGCTGCGATCAATGCAGGGAAGAAAATCTCTTTTTCGTATTTTCAGTATAACGGCCGCAAGCAGCAGAAGCTGAAAAACAGTGGTGCGGAATATGTGTGCAGCCCCTGGATGCTGGTCTGGAACGGCGATTACTATTATCTGCTCGGCCACACCGACAAGCACGGCGTCACGCCCTTCCGGGTCGACCGCATTGCTCTGCCGCCGCACATTCTCGAAGAAGACGCAGTACCGCAGCCGGAGGATTTTGATATCACGCGCATCAACACGATGTTCGGCATGTTCATCGGCGAGCCGCAGCGTGTGACTCTCGTCTGCGACAACAGCGTGATGGATCACATCGTCGACCGATTCGGCGATGAACTTGAGATCTTTCCGCTGGACGGTCGAAGATTTCAGATCAGCGTGATGGTGACCGCGAGCAAACCTTTCTACGGTTGGGTCTTCGGCTTTGACGGGAAAGTCAGGATCACAGCGCCGGCGAAAGTGAAGCGCGAATACGAAAAGATGCTGCAGAGAGCAGTCGAGAACAACTGAAAATCGGAGAGGACTTAGTGGGTTACGCACTTCGTTGAAAGTGCCTAACCCACTATTATACTTTCATCCAAAGGCTGCAAAGTATCGTGGGCCAGGGGACGCGGTGCTTCCCCTGAACCTCTTTACCGACGGTGCTTTCAAATTGCAAGCATCGTCCGTACCGGATGCTTTCATTTTGCAAGCATCCGATCTGCGGCATACCCGCAAGCATCGTGCCAGTGATACCACAGCCACCACCGCAGGAGATTCCTGCAACCTTTTCAGGGTTTGGGCTTTCCCAACCTGCCGCCGATTGTCCCCAATCGGCGATGCTTGCGGGTAACTATCACAGTTTGTCTTTCTTGTCAAGTCTACATATGTGTAAGGTTCGGGCAGGTGCAGTCGATCGACTGCACCTGCCCGATTAGCGACAAATGCGCTATTGCACCCGGTAACAAACTGTAATATATTTGGTATCGGAAACAAACGTTCACGAAGAAGGGAGGATTTCCATGCAGTACAAAAAACCGGAGTATTGCGCCATGATCGAGGACTACATCAACAGCTTCCGCAACCGACAGGGCTCCACGCCCTCCGTGAGACAGATCGCCAGCGGTGTGGGTCTCGCCGTGGGCACTGTTTCCAAGTACCTGTCCTATATGCGGGAGAATGGGGTGCTGGACTATGAC
>CADBBT010000084.1 GCA_902792985.1 Oscillospiraceae bacterium | reverse complement strand
CTCAAAATCCAGTGGTGGTGACACCGTGCGGGTTCGACCCCCGCTTCCGGCACCACGAAACCCCTTGATTTTCAAGGGGTTTCGCCATTTTTACCCCTGTTTTTCAGCCGGTTTTATTTTTCCAAATCCGCATCAAAATCGGCCTCGGAGGACACGGTTTTGGATGTTCGGCAACCCGCAAGCCCTTTATTTGCAAGGCTTTACGCGCTCCGGAAGGACATTTGGAGGACATCAGTATGTCCGTTGGCTCAGCTCAGCAGCCCGAGGATCGCGTTCGCGGAATCGATCTTTGCGGAGTAATCCAGGTGCGTATAGATGTTCGACGTGGTCGAAATATCGCTGTGACCGAGCCATTCCTGTATATCCTTCAGCGGTACACCGTTGGCGTAGAGCAGGCTTGCGCAGGAATGCCGCAGATCGTGGAAGCGCACATGCCGGAAGCCGTTTTGCTTCAAAAAGGCTTGAAACTTTCTGGAGAGCGTGTCCGGCGTCACCAGATTTCCAAGCTCGTTGACATAGACATACTCCAGATAATCCTTGCAATAGCTCCGGCCGCAGAGGTTGCGGTTGGCGGTCTGCTTTAGTTTCAGGTTCTTCAAAAGCTCCTCCACCTGCGGCACCAAAGGCAGCGTGCGAAAGCTGGACTTGGTTTTGGTGCTGTCCTTCTTTACGATCTCCCGCTTTCCGTCCACAATTACTTCCGTGACCGTGTGGCGGATCGTGATGGTCTTGGCGTCGAAGTCAATGGCGTTCCACTTCAGTCCGACGACCTCGCTGCGGCGCAGACCGTAGAACGCCGCCATGATGATGCCGAGCTCTACAGGCTTGCCCTTGGCTTTTTCAAGAAGATCGTGCAGTTCCTTCGCGTTGTACGGTTCGCTGACAAACTTGGCTTTCTTCGGGCGCTGCACCCGGTCCGCCGGGTTCGTGTCGATCAGGCCGGTTTTGTAGGCATAGTCCAGCGCCTTACGAATGTTTGCGTGGCGGTGAATGACCGTGTTGGCCGAAACACCGTTGACATTGAGTTCGTAGGTGTAGTAATCTTGGATATGCCTTGGCGTGAGATCGACCAGCTTCAGCTTCGGAAAGTGCTTGTCGAAGTAGGGGATCACCTTGCTGTGGATGGTTTGCCAGTAAGCGGCAAAGGTCGTTTTTTCCACGCTCGGCCGCATCATTTCGACCCAGCCGGAAAGATAGCGGGTGAACAGGAGCGTCGGGTCAACCGCCGATTTCCCTGCGCGCAGACTTTTGATCGCGTGGAGACGTTCGCCTTCCTCCATTCTTGCTTTTTGCAGAAGTTCTTCCGCTTTCTTTTTGTTGCCTTTGACCGTCAGACCGGTGGCGATCTGCTTCGTTTTTCGCTTGCCGTGTTCATCGGTAAAGCTGAGAATGAGATAGTAATGGCCGCTGCGTTCACGCAAATGTCCTGCAACCATATCAGAATTTGTTTTCAATAAAATTAACCTCCATTTCTTTTTTGCATGACATCTGCCGTTGACACGGACAGTATAGCAGACTATCCGTGTCCCGGCAAATCTACGAGAGTTTAACAAACGGATTTTTCGGGGCATTCAAAAATTGAACGACGCCGAGCTTCGGGATCCGATAAGCTCTGCCGATTATGAAAGCCGGGATCTGTCCGTTTTGAATCAGTTTATACGCGGTTTTTACACTGATGCCGCCGAGCATTTTACAAAGCTGCGGAATGCTGACAACATCCGGGTAATCCGTAAACATAACGGAATAAAGTTGTTGGAGTTCATTCTGGTTCATGGTATGGTTCATCGCACCCTCCTTTCGCAGATTATTTCAAACGCATTACCGCGCATCCATATCCCGCTGGCGGTTCAGATACCGGCGGTAGTGTTCACACGCTTTTTCAATGAACTGCGCGGCATCCTTGGGCGTTGCGTTTTTCGGCAGGAAGCGTGAAATGCTTTCCATCGGGAGCCTGACCATCTCCTTCTGATTCGCCTTTGGCTTGGTCATCACCCCGAAGATTGCGTCCATATCAAGCTTGCCCTGTTCGGACAGCTTGCGCATCTGTTGGGCCTGCGCCAGCGACGGGGTGCAGTCTTCACTTTCGATGGTTTCCAGCAGATTTTTCTGTTCATCTTCCGTGAGATAGGACAGCTCTACAGCCGGAGTAAGGGCGATTCTGTTCTCATCAACAAGAGACAGCAGTTCGGGCACAAGATTATTCAGGCGAATATAGCGCTTGACCTGACTTGCGCTGTCAACGTCGGATATTTCTTTGGCGGTCAACTTCGGACCAACTTGGTCCGAAGTTAAATCCGTTCGTTTCCCTTGCCGCTTCATTGCAGCCATTTTTAATTTGTACGCCTTTGCTTTCTCACTCGGCAGAATATGTTCCCGGTGCAGATTGCTGTCCACAACCATGATCGCGGCTTCGTCGCGGCTGACGTTGCAAACAACGGCAGGTACCTTTTTCAGCCCCGCCTTTTTCGCTGCAAACA
>CADBBT010000083.1 GCA_902792985.1 Oscillospiraceae bacterium | reverse complement strand
GTACCACGTCAACGTTCCAACTTAGCGTTTTCTCTTTCTTCGTCTATTCTTTCTCTTTCGCAAGAGAAAGAGAAAGAATGGACCCGCCGGAGGCACCGTACGGCAAAAGCGAAAGATAACGAACCGTATAATCCGCCGCGAAATGCATATCACTTTTCTCGTTGTCACAAAAATCCGATCGATTTACAATCCCGCAGAGAAAAGCCGAAACATAAAGGGCATGTAACACGAACCTTTCCAACACCGTACGGTACCACGTCAACGTTCCAACTTAGCGTTTTCTCTTTCTTCGTCTATTCTTTCTTTGATGCTGAATTGCAATGGAAGACAGACAATCTTTGTGGTCTGATTTCCGTCATGCTGCGTGATCGTCCTTGCCAGGCGTCAGCCTGGCTGCGTCCTCTGCCTTGCCTGACAAAAATCATCCTCGCAAATCTTTGTCTGCTGCCCATTGCAATTCAGCATCCGGCAAGAGAAAGAGAAAGAATGGACCCGCCGGAGGCACCGTACGGCAAAAGCGAAAGATAACGAACCGTATAAACCGCAACGAAAAAACTCCACCGGAGCTTTTTTCTGCGACATTGGCCGTCTGTCTGCGCACGGCGTTCCGGAAAGCGCACATGAAAAAAGACATGGTTAAAAGACATGGTTTCCGCCGTTCCTTCCAAGGGAGCTGTGGCGGTTTTCTCTTTTCTCCGAAAAATGCGGCTGCAGCCGACGCTTCGCTTTTACGTTCGCTTTGCGGTTTACGACCTCACCCGTCATCGCGCAAATCTGCGTGCGCTTTGTCCATCTGCGTGCGCCGCGCGATGCCACCCTCCCCAAAGGAGAGGGCAAGATCAGTTCGCGTTTTCCGCTGCGTTCGCCTCAAAACGAATGCATATCATTAACGTCTGTACCGTCTCGCCGCACCTTTCGTCGCGGGGACAACGCTCTTTTCAAACGCAGTAAACCCGCGACTTCAATTCCAAATTCCAAATTCCACATTCCAAATTATAAAAAAGCGCCCCTTTTCGCCCTGCGAAAAGGGGAACGCTTTTTTTTCAGTTCGCTTTTACCGCGTAGGTTTTCCAGCTTTCGTCAATGTTGATCGCCTTGTTCGTTGCAAGCCAGGTGCAGCGCTCCATGATCGACTGGCCGCCGTGTTCGTGCAGTCTTCCGCCGTGGTCGGTGGAGATCACGATCAGCCAATCCTCGGTGTCGAATGTGTCGCGCGCTTCAATGGCTTTGATGATCTGATAGCCGTGTTTGTCGGCGTCGATGCTGCCTTGGGTGTATTTTTTGTTGTTGCCGAAGCCGAAGCCGTGACCTGCGTGGTCGGTGTATTCCAGCGTCAGGAAGATCATGTCGGGATCTTCCAGCTTCGTCTTTTCCTGACCTGCGGCCTTGGTGACGTAGTTCATCACGGTGTTGAAGGTGCCGTCGTCGTTCTTTTCCAGCGTGTAGGTGATCGGCAGACCCTCTTTGGCCGCCATCTCGGCGTCGGCCTTATAGGTGATTTCAAGATGCTGCGCCCACGAGACGGTGAACGAGCCGCTGTAGCCGCGTTTTGCAAGGGTCGTGAGCACGGTTTCCGCGTCGTTTTTCGGGCTGCCGTTCTTCGTCAGACCGTGCAGATCGCTCCAGCCGCCGGTGAGCATGGTTGCCCAGCCTGGCACAGTCGAGGTCGCCTGTTCGTTGACATTTTTGATGCCGCCGGCAAAGGTGTGATAGAGACCCCCGAGCGATTTTGTATACATGATCGCGCTGTCGGCGTTGTCTTTGATGTTGGCGATGGCGTCGGCGCGGTAGCCGTCAAAGCCGAGGAAGATCGCCTTTTTCTGCGTTTTGCCTTCGGGCAGCGGCGCGTCAAAGTGTTCCATGATCAGACGGTGGACGACCGTTTGCGGCATCTCGTCGCTGATGGCGTTGTCAAACACGCCCAGCGCGTCCAGTTCGCTGATGTATTGATCTTCTTCGCTGGGTTCACGGAAACCGAGCAAAAAGCCAAAGCCGATGATGTGCAGCACAGCAAGGGTAATGATCGCCGCGCAAAGGATGCAGCCGACGATGATGAGTGCGATTTTTTTCTTTGATTTTTTCATTTGTGGTGACCTCCGTTTCAACGTGTTTTACTTTGCAAGTTCCTTTAAAATCTCCGCCTTGTCGGTCTTTTCCCAGGGCACATCGAGATCTTCGCGGCCGATGTGACCGTAAGCGGCAAGGGGCTGATAGATCGGTCTGCGCAGATCAAGCGCATCGATGATCGCCGCGGGGCGCAGGTCAAAGACCTTTTGCACAAGGGCAGCGAGCTTGTCCTCGTCGATCTTTGCGGTGCCGAAGCAGTCCACCATGACGGACACCGGCTTTGCCACGCCGATGGCATAGGCGAGCTGAACTTCGCATTTGTCGGCAAGACCTGCCGCCACAATGTTCTTTGCAACATAGCGCGCCGCGTAGGCTGCGCTGCGGTCCACTTTTGTGGGATCCTTGCCGGAAAACGCGCCGCCGCCGTGACGGGCGTAGCCGCCGTAGGTGTCAACAATGATCTTGCGGCCGGTCACGCCGCTGTCGCCGTGGGGGCCGCCGACCACGAAGCGTCCGGTCGGGTTGATGAGGATCTGTGTGTCGGCGCGCATGAGCTCCTGCGGAATGACGGGGTCGATGACGTATTTTTTGATGTCGGCGCGGATCTGCTCCAGCGACACGTCCGCGCTGTGCTGCGAGGAGACGACGACCGCTGTGACCGCGACGGGCTTTCCGTCGTCATATTCCACGGTGACCTGGCTTTTGCCGTCGGCGCGCAGGTAGGGGAGGGCGCCGTTTTTGCGCACCTCGGTGAGCTTTTTCGTCAGCTTGTGCGCCAGCGAGATCGGCAGCGGCATCAGTTCGGGCGTTTCGTTGCAGGCATAACCGAACATCATGCCCTGATCGCCCGCGCCGTTGAGGTTATAGGCGTCGTCTTCGCCCTCTTTGAGTTCCATCGATTTGTCCACGCCCATGGCGATGTCGCCGGACTGCTTGTCCAGCGCGACCATCACGCCGCAGGCGTTACCGTCAAAGCCCTTGCTGCCGTCGTCATAGCCGATCTCACAGATGACGTCACGCGCGATGGCGGCGATGTCGGGGGAAGCTGTGGTCGTGATTTCGCCCATCACGAGCACCTGTCCGGTGGTGATGGCGGTTTCGGC
>CADBBT010000082.1 GCA_902792985.1 Oscillospiraceae bacterium | reverse complement strand
TGCTTGGGCTTGCTTTTAGCTCGCCCGTTTTGGCTTTGCTAAAGCCTTTTTTCTCCCCCGGTTGAACCGGGGGTTTATTTCCACGTCTGAAGACACCAAGAAAAGCGCGTGCTGCAAACGAAACATGCAGCACGCGCCGTTTTATTATTTTCCGAGCACCCGCCGGACGAAGTCAACGATCCTTGTCAGGAAGGTCATGACACGCTCCAGAATGGAGGCCACAAAATCAAAGGTTTCGTTTGAGCCGTTTGACACGTCACGCTTGAGTTCCTTTTCCACAGCGGCGATGATCCGATCCGCGATTTGCCCGTAGCCCTTCTGGGTCGGGTGCGCAACAAGCCCGTATTCAATGGAATCCTCAATGGAAAGGATTTGACCGATCGACATCTGCTTTGCCGACGCGGGGGTTTCCACATCGGAGATGTCAACGAACAGATAACCGTAATCTTCGGCGCACTTTCTGGTAAAGCCGTTCATCAGGTCCATGATGATGTTGATCGCGTTGCCGATCGGCAGCGTGCTGTCGTCGGAGATCGTCGCGTTCTTGATGGGGTTCAAGGTGCCGACCAGAACGACCATTGCGTCGGGGTTGTTTTCCTTGATGAAATCCAGCAGCAGCGGATAAGCTTCTTTCCAGTAATCGAAATAGCGATACAGCAGCGCAATGATGTTTGCAACGCCGCCCGGCAGCGCAGCGGTGTCGCTCAGATCCAGGGTGTTCAGGCCGAAGATCTGCGCCTTATAGATGACATCGGTCTGGCCGACGCCGAGCGTGATCAGGCTGGCGTTTTTGAGCAGCTCGCGCACACTCATGATCTCGCCGGTTTTGCCGTAGGTCGCCGTGCCGTCGATCGTGTAGCTCAGCGGATCACCGTAATATTGCAGATCGGCTGCGTATCGGCGCAGCATGGCGCCGTCCTGATAGGTGAACTCATCGTCGCGGAAGCCGTCGTCGATGCCGAGCAGATCCAGCATATACGCGGTGGAAACGGCGTCATGCGCCAACGGCCACAGCTTTGCGCTCGTGTCGCGGATATCGTCCGGCGCGTTCAAGCCGAACTTTTCTGCAATGCGATTCGGGTAGGAGCCGTCCACATTGCGGCATTCAAAGTTGCCGTAATCGTCGCTCAGGTAAATCTGCTCCTGCCAGCGGTCGCCTGCCCCGTAGCCGCGCGTGAAGCTGTCGCCGATCGCAACATAGCCGGTGCCCTCCTTCAACGGCGCATAAATGTCCGGCTGCGTTTCGGCAGCAAGTGCGGGAACAAGAAGCATTGATGTCATAAGCACCGCAAGAAACAGTGCCAGAGATTTGGTGAATCGTTTCATGGTAAGATCTCCTTTCTTTTTATTGCAATTTCATTTTATATCTTTTTTCGCTCTATTACAAGGTAAAACGAGAAAATACCAGAATTTTTTTGACAGGCAGGCGCCTCTTGCATCGGCACACGCGGCTTTTGCCGCTGCCCTGCAGGGTTTCGGCGCGGCAGGGCGCCGAAAAACAAAAGGCCGCGACGCATTGTTACGGCCCTCGTTTTCAAATCAATACAGCTTTGCGCCTGCGGGGATGTGCGGATCGACCATCAGCAGATGCAGCTTTTCCTCTTCGCCTTCCTTATGGACGGCGGAAAGCAGCATGCCGCAGGAATCGATGCCCATCATCTTGCGCGGCGGCAGATTCGTGATTGCGATCAGCGTTTTGCCGACCAGCGTTTCCGGCTCATAGAAATCATGGATGCCGGAAAGGATCGTGCGGTCAGTGCCCGTGCCGTCGTCCAGCGTGAACTGCAGCAGCTTTTTGCTCTTTTTCACCGCTTCACACGCCTTGACTTTCACAGCGCGGAAATCGCTCTTGGAGAATGTGTCAAAGTCCACTTCCGTTTCGAACAGCGGTTCGATCACAACATTGGAAAAGTCGATCGGCGCGTCAACAGGCGCGGCTTCAAACGGAACATCCTCCGCCGATTTTTCTTCGCTGCCGGTCTTGGCGGATTTCATCGTCGGGACTTGTTTGAGAACGAGCATAAAAGCTTTCATATGTTCTTATTCCTTTATAATTACTGAAGAAATTCTAACATATCTTTTTATATTTGTCCATAGCTTTGCGATGAAATGTCGTAAAAAGTGTCGTAAAAATCATCGGATCTTGATTTTGCCCTCCAATCCGGCGAAGGATTCCATTTTCTTTTCTTTGGTGGCCTCGTTGTAGATATCCATCGTTGTAGAAATATCAGCATGACCCATGATCTCCTGAATGACTTTGATATTTGTTTCATTCTCGCAGAATCTTGTGCAGAAGGTATGCCGCAAATTGTGTACGGAAAAATGAGGGATCAACAGAGGCGGTCTTCCCTCTTTTTCAGCAAGCGCAGTTTCCTGTTTGTTGTGCTCTTTGACAATTCGGTCAATCACATGATTGAGGCCATTGGGCGGAAGGACAGTACCGTATCGGCTTTTGAAGATAAAGCCTGAATAACCGTCAACTACCATTTCGTTGAATCCTTCTGTTTCCTGCAGCCGCCTTTCTTCAAGCAGCGCTTCCCGAACCTCTCGCAGCATTGGAATGATTCGTTCTCCCGACTTAGATTTCGGCGTTGTGATATGATACTCGCATTTCCCGCTGTCCTGTTGACGATAAATCAGATTGTGATTGATGCTGATAATTCCTTCCTCAAAATCACAATCCTGCCATCTCAGGCCAACGATTTCACCGACACGGCATCCCGTTCCTAACAACACTGTAAACAATGGGTTTGCGATGAAGCTTACAAATGCTTCCTGCTCGGAAATAGTCAGCGCGTGGCGCTTTTTCTTTTCCCAGTTGTGACTTTTCTTGATCTCGCACATAACGCCGTCTGACGGGTTGTTTCTGATATAGCCGTCTCGAACAGCCATCGTAAATACCGGATGCAGGATCGTATTGATGATTTCCATACTGTTTGGCTTAAAACCACGCTCCCGAATCAATGAGATATAGAATTTCTTTATATCGCTGTATTTGATAGATGCGATGCTTTTACCACCAAGGGTTTCAGACACGTACTTTGTATACATATACTTGTAATTTGTACGGGTCGATTGTTTTAACTCGTACTTCATACCAATATAGATTTTCCAAAAGTCATCCAAAGTCGTATGGCCGGATTCAAAAGTACGAATCTCATCTTCCAAATCCTTTTTTATCTGCTTTTCCATTTCCCGCAGACATGATTTGCTTTTTTTCCCCTTAGGGGGCTTATCGGTTTCAACCAGTGTCCAGCTGTACACGGAGTGCCGTCTCCCTGTTACGTCGGTATACTTATACTCATACTTTCCATCCTTCCGCTGGCTTTCGCCATTCCATAATACACGGCCTTTTTTATCTCGCCTTTTTTCAGACATATAAACCTCCATTCTGATTTTTGGACCGTGATTCAGCATTGTAATCATACCGAACCACGGTCACGATTGCAATTGTGTGAGTTTAGATGAAACTCAACTGATCAATATGCTTTTCAAACAGCTTTCGTTTGATTTGAGCACGGTTACCATTCCAAAGAATATAATCAGCCAGTTTGTTGCTGCTGATTATGTTTCGTAGCTTGTTTTCCCCGATGCGAAAGTATTCGGCGGCTTCTTCAATGGTAAGCGTGTACTTTTCCCAGATTGGAATCTGAAGTTCGCCGGAACAGCTGAGGAGTGTGCTGAACACAGTGCGTTTAAACGCCCTGATGCTTAGGTCGAAAACCATATTTATCACCTCGCATCTCTGTCTCTCTGCCGTTGCAGATAGCGGCAGTAGTGCTCCACGGCCTTCAGCAGAAAATTCTCCACGACCTTCGGCGTCGGCTCTGTGCCGGCATAGCGACGGATCTTGTCCACCGGCAGCTTTTGGTATGGCAGCATGAGCTTTTCCTGCTGGTTGGCTTTCGGCTTGGTCATCATTTCGAAGATCGCGTCCATGTCAAGCTGACCTTTCTCCGACAGCTTGCGCATCTGCTGGGCTTGCGCCAGTGACGGCGTACAGTCTTCGCTGCTGATGGTGTCGAACAGGTCACTCTGTTCAGCCGGAGTAAGATATGACAACTCCACGGCAGGTGTGAGAGCGATTTTTCCTTCATCCACCAGATTCAGCAGATCGGGTTCGAGATTGTTCAAACGGATATAGCGCTGAATCTGTGCACGGCTTTCGTTTGCGACCTCTGCCAACTGC
>CADBBT010000081.1 GCA_902792985.1 Oscillospiraceae bacterium | reverse complement strand
GTTCCAACTTAGCGTTTTCTCTTTCTTCGTCTATTCTTTCTTTGATGCTGAATTGCAATGGAAGACAGACAATCTTTGCGGTCTGATTTCCGTCATGCTTCGTTATCGTCCTTGCCAGGCGTCAGCCTGGCTTCGTCCGCTGCCTTGCCTGACAAAAATCATCCTCGCAAATCTTTGTCTGCTGCCCATTGTAATTCAGCATCCGGCAAGAGAAAGAGAAAGAATGGACCCGCCGGAGGCACCGTACGGAAAAAGCTAACGATAACGAACCGTATAATCCGCCGCAAAAAGCGTATCACGCATTGCCGCGCAGCGCACGGGCTTTCCATGTGTACAAATAAGCGCGACATCAATTCCGAATTCCGAATTATGCAATCCCGGCTTCCGTCCGGGATTGCATCAAAATCAACATCTATTGAAAAAAGTTATGAAAAAACCCTACATATTGTGTTTTTCCTCTTGACTTTTTTAATTTTTCGGTATATACTTGTGCGGCACGCTGAGATCATCGGGCTGTGTCCCGCTGCTTGCGTGCCGGCTGCAAAGGTGTCTTTTCCGCTGTGCGGCGCAGCCTTTGCAAAACAGAAATAATATGATTTTAAATAAGGAATGAGGAGGAAAAAACAATGTTTGACGTTCGCAAAAGAGACGGCAAAGTCGTCCCGTTCGACATCAGCAAGATCGCCGCTGCGATCAGATCTGCGTTTGAAAGCCAGGAGGTCAACTTCAACGACGACATGATCGACTTCATCGCGCTCAAGGTCGCCGCAGATTTTGACGACAAGATCAAGGACGGCCACATCGCTGTGGAGGACATTCAGGACAGCGTGGAAAACGTGCTTGTCAAAGCCGGTTATTCCCAGGTCGCCAAGGCCTACATCCTGTATCGTAAGCAGCGCGAAAAACTCAGAAACATGAAATCCACGATCCTTGACTACAAGGCCCTTGTGGACAGCTATGTGAAGGTCACCGACTGGCGCGTGAAGGAAAACTCCACCGTGACCTATTCCGTCGGCGGTCTGATCCTTTCCAACTCCGGCGCCATCACGGCGAACTACTGGCTCAGCGAGATCTATGACGAAGAGATCGCCAACGCCCACAAAAACGCCGACATCCATCTGCACGACCTCTCCATGCTCACCGGCTACTGCGCCGGCTGGTCGCTCAAGCAGCTCATCCAGGAGGGTCTCGGCGGCGTGACCGGCAAGATCACGAGCGCCCCGGCAAAGCACCTTGCAACGCTTTGCAACCAGATGGTCAACTTCCTTGGCATCATGCAGAACGAATGGGCGGGCGCGCAGGCGTTTTCGTCGTTCGACACCTATCTTGCCCCCTTCGTCAAGGCGGACAACCTGACCTATGACGAGACCAAGAAGTGCATCGAATCCTTCATCTACGGCGTGAACACCCCCTCGCGCTGGGGCACGCAGGCGCCGTTTTCCAACATCACGCTGGACTGGACGGTGCCCGACGACCTTGCCGAGCTGAACTGCATCGTCGGCGGCAAGGAGATGCCGTTCAAATATAAGGACTGCAAAAAAGAGATGGACATGGTCAACAAGGCGTTCATCGAGATCATGATCGAAGGCGACGCCAACGGCCGCGGCTTCCAGTATCCGATCCCGACCTATTCCATCACCCGCGACTTTGACTGGTCCGAAACCGAAAACAACAAGCTCCTCTTTGAAATGACGAGCAAATACGGCACCCCGTATTTTTCCAACTATGTCAACTCCGACATGCAGCCGAGCGACATCCGTTCGATGTGCTGCCGTCTGCGTCTGGATCTGCGCGAGCTGCGCAAAAAGACGGGCGGCTTCTTCGGCAGCGGTGAAAGCACCGGCTCCATCGGCGTGGTCACGATCAATATGCCGCGCATCGCATACCTTGCAAAGGACGAAAAGGACTTCTATGACCGCCTCGATCACCTGATGGACATCGCCGCGCGTTCGCTGAATATCAAGCGCGAGATCGTTACAAAGCTGCTCAACGAAGGGCTGTATCCCTACACCAAGCGCTACCTCGGCACGTTTGAGAACCACTTCTCCACGATCGGTCTGATCGGCATGAACGAGGCCGGCATGAACGCAAAATGGCTGCGCGCCGACATGACCGACGAGCGCACCCAGGAATTCACCAAAGACGTGCTCAACCATATGCGCGAGCGCCTGAGCGATTATCAGGAGCAGTACGGCGACCTTTACAATTTGGAAGCGACGCCGGCCGAATCCACGACCTACCGCTTTGCAAAGCACGACATCGCGCGCTATCCCGACATCATCACCGCCGCACAGCCCGGCCGTGCACCGTTCTATACGAACTCTTCCCATCTGCCCGTCGGCTTCACCGACGATGTGTTTGCCGCGCTCGACATCCAGGACGAGCTGCAAACGCTGTATACCTCCGGCACGGTGTTCCACGCCTTCCTGGGCGAAAAACTGCCCGATTGGAAAGCCGCCGCGTCGCTGGTGCGCAAGATCGCGGAAAACTACAAGCTGCCGTATTACACCCTTTCGCCGACCTATTCGGTTTGCAAAAACCACGGCTATATCACCGGCGAAGTGTACAAATGCCCGATCTGCGGCGAAACGACCGAGGTCTATTCCCGCATCACCGGCTACTATCGTCCCGTGCAGAACTGGAACGACGGCAAGGCCGAGGAATTCCGTTCCAGAAAGCTGTATGATATGGCTTTTTGCATTTTTCGTATTTTTTATTAAAAAATAAAGACATAAATAAGGTCTTGAGCCAACCCCATTTTGTTTTCCTCTTTATTTTGTCAGTACGATCTAGTACCATTTTGTCAGGACAATCTGGTACATTTCTCAAGTCGTACATGTATTTTTTTTAAGATGTTTCCCAGCTACTTCGCCAAAAAATATGTATGGCAAATCGACCGCATTCGCAAATACGTTGAACAGCATGCGTAAGTGAAGGAGAGATGAGCATGTTTCCGAAAAAGCCGCCGATGGGCTTCAACACCTGGAACACCTTTGGTGAAAACATCAACGATGAAATGATCCGTCAGACTGCCGACGCAATGGTTGAAAAGGGACTGCTGGACGCGGGCTACGAATACCTTGTGATCGACGACTGCTGGAGCGAGCGTATGCGCGACCCTGTCACCGACAAGATCGTGCCGCTGAAAAGCAAGTTCCCGAACGGCATGAAAGCCGTTTCGGATTACGTCCACAGCAAGGGGCTCAAATTCGGCATGTATTCCTGCGCCGGTGTGCGCACCTGCGCCGATTATCCCGGCTCCTATGACCACGAATTCCTTGATGCAAAAACCTTTGCGGAATACGGCGCGGACTTTTTGAAATATGACTTCTGCTATAAACCGCATTACGCCAACGGCACGCTGCTTTATCGCCGGATCAGCATGGCGCTGGAAAACTGCGGACGCGAAATTCTGCTCTCCGCGTGCAACTGGGGCTGCGACGACGTGCACAAGTGGATCCGCTCCACCGCCGCCGGGATGTACCGTTCCACCGGCGACATCTCCGACAGCTTCGTCTCCTTCCGCGACATTTTCCTGAGCCAGCTGGAACACACCGACACCAACGCGCCCGGCTGTTTCAACGATATTGACATGCTCACCTGCGGCATGCGCAACTTCGGCAACGTGGCCTCCACCGGCTGCACCGACACCGAATACCGCACGGAATTTGCCCTCTGGTGCATGCTCGGCGCGCCGCTCATGCTCGGCTGCGACGTGCGCAAGATCGACGATGTGACGCTGAAGCTCGTGACGAACAAGGGTCTGCTGCGCATCAATCAGGACAGCGAATGCCGCTCCCTCTTTGTGGCGCATGAGGATTGCCACAATCTGCGCAACGTGTATGCGCGTCTGCTTTCCGACCACGAGGTCGCGCTCATGTTCACGAACCTTGCGGACGACAAAGGTGCGGCATGGCTTTCACCGGACTGCATCGGTGTGACAGCGAACTCCGGCAAGGTCCTGCAGCTCACCGACGCCTTTACCGGCGAGGACGCGGGCATCGTCAAGGATTACAAGCGCGTGGAGCTGGAACCGCATGACTGCGCGGTGTTCATCGCGAAGGTCGTGGATGCGTAATGCAATGCACGCAATGCGGAAAATCGCTTTCCGTTTATGACATCGGCTTTTACAAGCGGATCGTCAACCGCGGCGCAACAAGCTATATGTGCATCGACTGCACGGCGGCGTATTACCGCATGACGCCGGAGCGCGCATGGGAAATGATCCGCCGCTTTCAGCAAACGGGATGCACGCTGTTCCCGCCGGTCAACGAATAAAATAGCGCGGCAGTGCAGGACACTGTCGCAGCTTTTTTATAATTTGGAATTTGGAGTTTGGAATTTGGAATTGCGGTCGCGGGTTAAGTAGCTATAAAATGAGCGCTTTCTCCGCGACGGAAAGTGCGGCGAGACGGTACAGACGTTAATGTTTTGAGGCGAACGCAGCGGAAAACGCGAACTGATCTTGCCCTCTCCTCTGGAGAGGGTGGCATCGCGCGGCGCACGCAGATGGACAAAACGCACGCAGATTTGCGCGATGACGGGTGAGGTCGTAAACCGCAAATCGAACGTAAAAGCGAAGCGTCGGCTGCAGCCGCATTTTTCGGAGAAAAGAGAAAACCGCCACAGCTCCCTTGGAAGGAACGGCGGAAACCATGTCTTTT
>CADBBT010000080.1 GCA_902792985.1 Oscillospiraceae bacterium | reverse complement strand
GATGGGACTCAAAGCCAAGGATTATATCGAAAAAGGCCTGCTTGTGCCGGATGATGTCGTGATCGGCATCATCCAGGACAGGCTGCGCGAAGACGACTGCAAAAACGGCTTCATCCTCGACGGTTTCCCGCGGACGGTTCCGCAGGCCGAAGCACTCGACCGGATGGGGGTCCAGATCGACCTCGTCATCGACATCGAAGTGCCGGATGAAAAAATCGTAACGCGAATGGCCGGACGCAGAGTCTGCGCAACTTGCGGCGCTTCCTACCACACGCTGTATAAACAGCCGAAGGCGGAAGGCGTCTGCGACAACTGCGGCGGCGCACTCGGAAGGCGTCTGCGACAACTGCGGCGGCGCACTGACCCAGCGGAAGGACGACGAAGCACAAACCGTGCTCGAGCGTCTGCGCGTCTATCACGAACAGACCGAACCGCTGATCGCCTATTACCGGGCGAAGGGCAATCTGCGCGTCGTGGAGGGACAGGAAGAAGTTGCAGATACAACGGCACTGACCCTCAAAGCATTGGAGGAACAGGCATGATCGTGCTCAAAACCACACGCGAGCTTTCCCTCATGAAAGAAGCGTGCCGCATTTCAGCCGGAGCACTTCGTGTGGCCGGGGAAGCGGTTCGGCCGGGCGTCTCCACCTGGGAGATCGACCGGATCGCTTATGAGTATATCAAAAGTCAGGGTGCGGAACCGAACTTTCTGCATCTGTATGACTTCCCCGCCACAGCCTGCATTTCCGTCAATGATGAGATCATTCATGGCATTCCGAGCAAGAAGCGCATTCTGAAAAACGGCGACATCGTCAGCATTGACCTTGGCGCCAAGGTGCACGGATATAACGGCGATAATGCTGCCACATTTGCCTGCGGAACCGTTTCCGACGAGGCACAGCGGCTGATGGACGTGACCAGAGAGAGCTTATATGAAGCGATCAAGCTGGCCGTTCCGGGGGGCAAGATCGGCGATATCGGTGCAGCGGTGCAGCAGTATTGCGAAGCACGGGGCTATTCGGTGGTGCGTGAATACACGGGCCACGGCGTCGGCAAGGCGCTGCACGAAGACCCCGCCGTACCGAATTACGGCACAGCCGGCCGCGGCGTTCGCCTGTTGCCGGGCATGACAATCGCCATTGAACCGATGATCAATCAGGGCACGGCGGCCATCCGCCAGATGCCCGACGGCTGGACCGTCAAAACCAAAGACGGTAAGCTGTCTGCCCATTTTGAACACACCATCGCCATCACGAAGGCAGGACCAGTCATCCTGACAACGGAGTGAGCGTATGGCGTTTGAAACGGGACAGGTTGTGATTTCCAACGCAGGGCGCGACAAAGGCGCCGCGCTGGTGGTCACAGCGATCACAGCACACGGTGTGCTGGTGTGCGACGGCAAACAGCGGCCGCTGGAACGGCCCAAGCGCAAAAATCCGCGCCACCTTTTGCCAACCGCTTTTCACCTGGACGCACCGGCAATGGCAACAAACCGAAGATTGAAACGCGCATTGCGCGAAGTGAAGATTCAGTGAGGGATCCGTTATGTCAAAACAGGATATGATCGAAATTGAAGGCACGGTTGTGGAAGCGCTGCCGAACGCACAGTTCCAGGTGGAGCTGGACAACGGCCACAAAATTCTTGCCCACATTTCCGGCAAGCTGCGTATGAATTACATCCGCATCCTGCCCGGAGACAAGGTCACGGTCGAAATGTCTCCGTATGACCTGACCAGAGGACGCATCACTTGGAGATCCAAATAACCGAACAGGTTTCATATTTAAAGGAGGTAGTTCTACATGAAAGTCAGACCTTCTGTGAAGAAAATTTGCGAGAAGTGCAAAATCATTAAGCGCAAGGGAAAAGTCATGGTCATCTGTGAAAATCCCAAGCACAAGCAGCGTCAGGGCTAATGACGCGAAACCAATTTTGGAGGTGTAACTGACAAATGGCTCGTATTTCAGGTGTTGACCTGCCGAGAGACAAGAGAGTCGAAATCGCTTTGACTTACATTTTCGGTATCGGTCGCAAAACTGCCGGCGACATCATCGCCGCAACAGGGGTCAATCCGGACACCCGTGTCAAGGATCTGACCGAAGACGACGTTTCGAAGCTTCGTGAATACATCGACCACAACCTCAAGGTGGAAGGTGATCTGAGAAGAGAAACCGCGTTTGACATCAAGAGACTTATTGAAATTGGCTGCTATCGCGGCGTGCGTCACAGAAAGGGCCTGCCTGTAAGAGGCCAGCGTTCCAAGACCAACGCGCGTACCCGCAAAGGTCCGAAGAAGACCATCGCAAACAAGAAGAAATAAGCAAAGGAGGATCATATTATGGCTGCTAAGGGAGGCAAAAAAGGTGCCACCATCCGCCGTCGCCGTGAACGTAAAAATATCGAACGCGGTGCGGCCCATATCCAATCCACCTTCAACAATACCATCGTGACCATCACTGACACCCAGGGCAACGCTGTGTCATGGGCAAGCGCCGGTGAAATGGGCTTCCGTGGTTCCAGAAAATCCACCCCGTTCGCCGCACAGACCGCTGCGGAAACCGCTGCAAAAGCTGCGATGGAACATGGTATGAAGACTGTTGAAGTATACGTTAAGGGCCCGGGCGCCGGTCGTGAGGCCGCGATCCGTGCGCTGCAGACCGCCGGTCTGGACGTGACGATGATCAAAGACGTTACGCCGATTCCGCACAACGGCTGCCGTCCGCCCAAGAGAAGACGTGTTTGATTTTTGACAAGGAGGAAAAAGCTTTATGGCTAAAAATTCGCAGCCTGTTGCAAAACGCTGCAAGGCTCTTAATGTATCTCCGACCGCAATGGGATATGCCAAGAAGAACACGAATCGTAATCCCAAGGGCGGCATGAGAAGAAAACCATCCGAATATGCGCTTCAGCTGAATGAAAAGCAAAAGGTGAAGTTCGTTTACGGCGTGCTGGAAAAACAGTTCAGCTCGTACTATGAAAAGGCCAGCAAGATGCCGGGCAAAGCCGGTGACAACCTGCTGATTTTGTGCGAACGCCGTTTGGACAACGTTGTCTATCATCTCGGTTTTGCGCAGACCCGTCGTCAGGCGCGTCAGCTCGTTTCTCACGCGCATTTCACCGTTGACGGCAAGAAGTGCAACATTCCTTCTTATCAGGTGAAACCCGGTCAGGTCATCGCTGTCAAGCAAAGCAGCCGTTCTTCCGTGCTGTTTGAAAAGTTGACCGGTGCAGATGCTCCGTTCATTACGGTTCCTGCCTGGCTTGAACTCAACAGAGAAGAGCTTTCGGGCAAGGTGCTCAGAATGCCGGTCCGCGAAGATGTGGACTTCGACGTCG
>CADBBT010000079.1 GCA_902792985.1 Oscillospiraceae bacterium | reverse complement strand
CCTTTTTTCAGTTTTTCTATTCCTTTAACCACCAGTGTCTCTCTGGGACTATACGTCATGGGGCTGCCGCATTAGGCTTTTCCTACTTGCGACAGCCCCAAAAATCGGCTTCTAAATACTTACTTGTTTACCTTGCTGCCCCAGAGCGCCTCGGTAATATCCTCCACCCGGCGCACGGAGACACCTGCCAGGTACATCTCCATAAGCGCTTCTTCCACGCTGCTTTCCCGCCGTCGGTAACGTTCGATGATGGCCGTCTCGAAGGAGATCCCTTTGAGCCGCGGCATGTGCAGCGTGACGTCGCCGGAGGTCGTGGTGAGGTTGCGGTCATAGTGCCCGCTGCGGTAGCCCTGACGTGCCTCGCTGCGCTCGTAGCGTGCAGCCTGTGTCAGTTTTTCTGCTTCCTGCTCCAGAAGCTCGTTCAGTGTTTCCTCTACGCTCCCTCGTACCAATTCTTTCAATTCACTCTTGATTGCAGCCTCATTCAGGCGTATAATTTTCTCGGACATAGTTTGCTCTCTCCTTTCAGAATGTGTGTCGCAACTTCATTCTACCAGAGTCTGCAAACTATGTCTATCTCTATACTCTTTTCAATTTGCGCAATTTATTGTACCTTATCCGTAAGCCATTGGTATCACACAATAATTGACCTCAATTTCCTGTTATCAAATTGTTATCAGCTACAAAAAGAAAGCTCCCGAAACCCGCTTTATTGCAGGGTTTCGGGAGTTAATTATTTAAGAATTAATTATTCCCACTCGATGGTGGCCGAGGGCTTCGGGGTGAGGTCGAACAGCACGCGGTTGACGTTTTCGACCTCGGTGGTGATGCGTTTGGTGATGTGCTCGAGCAGCTCAAACGGCACGTTCTCGACCGTGGCGGTCATGGCGTCGGTGGTGTTCACGGCGCGGATGATGACGGGGTAAGCGAAGGTGCGCTTGCCGTCTTTAATGCCGACCGATTTGAAATCCGGCACGGCGGTGAAATACTGCCAGACCTTGCCCGCCAGCCCGTTCTTCGCAAATTCCTCACGCAGGATGGCGTCGGATTCGCGCACGGCTTCGAGCCGGTCTCTCGTGATCGCGCCCAGGCAGCGCACGCCCAGACCGGGGCCGGGGAACGGCTGACGGTAAACCATACCGTCCGGCAGGCCGAGCGCCTTGCCGACGACGCGGACTTCATCTTTAAACAACAGCTTGACCGGTTCGACCAGCTCAAACTGCAGATCCTCCGGCAGACCGCCCACATTGTGGTGCGCCTTGACGCCGTCGGACTCTAAAATGTCGGGGTAAATGGTGCCCTGCGCAAGGAATTCGATGCCGTCGAGCTTGCGCGCTTCTTCTTCAAACACGCGGATAAACTCAGCGCCGATGATCTTGCGCTTTTGCTCGGGGTCGGCCACGCCGGCGAGCTTGTCAAGAAAACGATCCACCGCGTCAACGTAAACGAGGTTTGCGTCCATCTGGTTGCGGAACACCTCGATCACCTGCTCCGGCTCGCCTTTGCGCAGCAGGCCGTGGTTCACGTGAACGCACACGAGCTGCTTGCCGATGGCTTTGATCAGCAGCGCCGCGACGACGGAGGAATCCACGCCGCCCGACAGCGCAAGCAGCACCTTTTTGTCGCCGATCTGCGCCTTGAGCGCCGCAATCTGTTCCTCAATGAACGCGTTCGCCAGCGCCGCGGTTGTGATGCGCTCCATTGTTTCCGGTCTTTTGTTTGAATCCATAGCTATCGTCTCCTTGCGTCAAAATTTCTTGTCATATTATAGCAAAATCAACCGCCGCCGTCAAATAAAAATTTCCGGCTGCGGCGACCGAATCACAGCGCTGATTCCTGCCAGCCCCTGCACACGTCGACCCATGCGGCGGGGGCGGAATACTGTTCCAGCTCAGCCATCGTCAGCTCAATGGCGCTGTTGCTGCTGCCGCAGGCGGGGAACACGGTCTCAAACCGCCGGAGCGATTCATCCAGATAAACCGAAACGCCCGCATTGACCGCGAACGGGCAAACGCCGCCCACGGCGTGGCCGATGAGCGCGACGGCCTCATCGGGCGAAAGCATTTTGGCCTTGGCGCCGAACTGCGCTTTGTATTTCGGGTTGTCGATTTTGGCGTCGCCCGCGGCAACGATCAGAATCGGCGCGCCGTTGACCAGAAATGAGAGCGTTTTGGCAATGCGGCACGGCTCGCAGTGCAGCGCCTGCGCGGCCAGCTCCACCGTCGCGCTCGATACGTCAAATTCCAGCACCCGGTCGGCTATGCCCCGAGCGGCAAAAAACGCCTTCACTTTTTCAATGGACATAAAGGTTCCCTCCTGAGGTTGTTCTTTAAAAAACTGCAAAACTTTACGCTTCGTTGCAGGCACGGATAAGGAGTGGTTTTGCTTTTTCACCTTCTGATTTTCTGTTTGACGTCCGGCAGTCAACTACCCGTCAAGTAAAAACCTTTTAAAAAGCCTTAAAACAAGACGATTCTTTGCGTTCCGTTTATGTTTCAGTCAACTACCGGTCAAGTAAAAATCATGCCCAATACGGCAAATACTTTCGAGTCTTATCGGATGTTGAATCATCCGAAATTATAATCAGCCCTTTTTCACAGGTTTCTTTGAGTAATCTGGATACCATTGAGCTGTTTTTCACCGAAATGTCAAAGCGTTCCCGCAACGATGAATATAGGATACCAAGCCCTGAAAACCGCAGGCATTTCCCTTTTCTTCTTTTTTTATATGAATCTATTCCGATGTAATCGTCACCTTTAAATTTAACCGGCGACGAAAAAGCTCTGCCGATTGACTGTCAGCTGCTTTTTTATGCAAAAAGTTTTAAAGCCGCTGTCGTTCTTTTCGTCATTATATCCCGCCACGCTTCTCTTGACAACTGTTTTTTAAAAAAGTCCGTTGTTCTTTTGACTTTTTCGTTCACGAAAGGTATAATGGATTTTATAAATAACCGGGAACGCTCGACGGATAACGAGAGGAGATCAAACATGAAGATACAGGACGCCTGCGGCTTCAAGAGCTTTGCGGAGCATATTCCGCTGAGCATCGACCCGTCGGCATGGTTCGCCGGCCCGGTTCATTTGATGGATCGGCTTGCCTTCCGCTATGAGCGCGCGGCAGGGATCCGGGCGGATGAAAGCCGCTGCCGCGCCGAGCGCGAAGCGAACCCCGATCTGCGGGCGGAGCTGGATCGGCTCATGGATCGTTTTTTTGCGCTGGAAACGCCCCGCATCATCAGCAAGGTCAGGTCGCCCGAGCAGGAAACGATGGAACGCTGCAAGGCGGCGTGGGCGGCGGGCGGCGGCCACAGCAACCCCGATTACGAGCTGCTGCTGCGCATCGGCACGAACGGCATTCGGGAAAGGATCGCGCTCTTTTCCAAAATCCACACCGACCGGCAAACGTTTTACGATGCGCTGCTGCTGTGTGTGGACGCGCTCGGCGGCCGGGTTCATGTCGTCTACGGTGAAGTAGCGCTGCGCGCCGGTCACGCGCGCGCCGTCCACGATCAGCCAGGCGATCTGGCAGATCTGGC
>CADBBT010000078.1 GCA_902792985.1 Oscillospiraceae bacterium | reverse complement strand
ATATCGACTTTGTTGACGGATTCCCGATGAACGCCGCCGGCAAGATCCAAAAGTTCAAGATGCGCGAAAACGCCGTGAAAAAATACGGACTGGAAAAAGCCGCCGCCATCGAAACGGCATAAGAGGTGAAAACATTGTTCCCTGTCATTGATACCCACTGCCACATCTATCCCGACAAAATCGCGCTCAAAGCCGCGAAAGGCATCGGCTCGTTTTACGACATCGGCATGCATTACGACGGTCGGCTCGACACACTCAAAGCCGTCAGCGCCCGTTCGCACGTGGTCCATTCCGTCATCTTTTCCGTGGCGACAACGCCGCATCAGGTGCATTCCATCAACACCTTCATCGCGCAAAACGTGCGCGACGGCGGCGGACGGTTTACGGGGTTAGGCACCTTGCACCCCGATTCTGATACGATGGAGGACGACGTAAAGGAGATCGTTTCGCTCGGACTCAAGGGCGTCAAGCTCCACCCTGACGTGCAGCAGTGCCCGATCGACTACGAACGCGGGCGGCTGATCTGCGAACTTTGCGCGAAGCACAAGCTGCCGCTGCTGCTGCACTGCGGCGACTACCGCTACGACTACTCCAATGTCAACCGGCTGATTCCCCTTTTGGAGGATTACCCCGATCTGTTGATGATCGGCGCGCATTTCGGCGGCTGGTCGGTCTGGGCGCAGGCGGCGGAAGCGCTGCACAAGTACCCGAACATTATGGTGGACGCCTCGTCGACGTTCCACTGGGTCAGCCGCGACACGGCGAAGCGCCTGATTTCGCTTTACGGCGCGGACCGCGTGCTCTTCGGCTCCGACTTCCCGATGTGGGACCCGAAGGACGAGATCGAATATCTCCTCTCGCTCGGGCTGCCGACGGAGGATCTGGAGAAGATCTTCTACAAGAACGCGCAGCAGTTGTTCAACATTGAGCTGTAAATCAAAAGCACGGTTGCCAAAACAGCAGCCGTGTTTTTCTTTGCCATGATTTTGCAAAGAAAACTTTGCAAAACCTCTTGACAAGTTTACTTGGCAGTGCTATAATCAAGATGCAAAGTAAACTTGGCAAAACAAAGGGAGGTATTCTCATGAATAAAGAAGAAATCCTGGCCATCAGCCAGAACGAAAACAAAGGGAAAGACGTGGCGGACGTGGAACTGTCGAAAACAGGCATCCGCGCCGGCTGGATCGTGACGGTCTGCCTGGCGGTCGCGGCCGCCGTGATCGACGGTGCGGTGTTCGGCCGGCCGGGGTTCGAGCTGCTCTTCGCGGTGGGGACCGGCCTTGCGGTCGTGTTTTTCTGGAAATACGCCAAAGCGAAAAAGCGCCATGAGCTGATCATCGCGCTTTGCTATACCGTCGCTTCCGTCGCCTGGCTCGTCGCGTGGATTTTGCAGATGTGCAACAGATGAGGGCTCACTATGAATGACGCGCTGGTATTAAAAAACAACCTGAAAGCGCTGCGCAGGGAGAAAGACCTCTCGCAGCAGGACCTCGCCGATCTGGTCGGCGTGTCGCGCAACACGATCAGCTCCATCGAAACCGGGCAGTTCTGCCCCACGGCCAAGCTGGCGCTGGTGCTCTGCATCGCGCTGGATCGGCCATTTGAAGACGTATTCTATTTCTAACTGTCGACTGTCGACTGATGACTTGGCAAAAAACGCTGCAAAGCGTTTTTTGCATTTTGGTTGTAACCTTTCCGCCTTCCCGTTCGTTTGATGAGTGAAAGGCCTTGAAACACACGGAGGATCCGCCGATGAGACCAGATACACAGGTGCTGTTTGAACGGTACCGCCAAAACGTCTATGCCGCCGCGTTCAGCGTTTGCCAAAACGCAGCCGACGCCGAAGATGTTTTGCAGGACACGTTTTTGCAGTATCACAAAACGAACAAAGATTATAAAGATGAGCAGCATATCCGCGCATGGCTGCTGCGTGCGGCGCTGAGCCGCGCAACCGACGTTTGGCGCAAACGAAAACGCCGGCAGGAAGCGCCGCTCGACGACTACAGCGAAACGCTCGCGTTTCCGTCGCCGGAAAGCTCCTCGCTGTTCGACGCAGTGATGGCGCTGCCGGACAATTACCGCAGTGTGATCCATCTGTTCTACTACGAGGATTACACCGTCGCCGAGATCGCAAAGCTTTTGCATCTGTCGCAAAGCAATGTCAAAACGCGGCTGAGCCGCGGGCGAAATCTGCTCAAAGAAACACTGAAGGAGGACTGGAACGATGACGAATAAAGAAAGATACAAGGAAGCCTTCGGGGTCCTCCGACCGAAAACGGAACAATGGGAGGTTCAACCGATGAAGAACAATATCAGAACATTCAAAACCAAACGTATCCTTGCCGTTGCGGCTGTGGTGGTCATTCTCGCCGTTGCCGCGGTGGGCGTTTACGCCGCGGATGTGGGCGGCATTCAGACCACGCTGAAAACCTGGTTCCACGGCCAAGAAGTGGACGTCGACGTCAGCACCGGCGAAAACGGCGAATACAATTTCGAAATCAAAGACGAAAACGGCGACACTGCGCAGGAAGTAACTGCTGTGTTTGGCGGCGGCGGTGTTGAGATCGGGCTTTTCGGCAAGGAACGCACACTCAGCCCGCAGGAGGTGTTGGACGCGAACGTTCTCGACGTTACCAAGGAAGATGACGGCCGCATGATGCTTTATTATTACGACCAAAGCTATGATATCACCGATCTGTTTTCCGCAGACGGCAAATGCAAAGTTTGCCTTGCCGGCACCGGTGCAGACAGCGGCAAGACGATGTATGTTGAGATCGAACTGGACGATGATACCGACGGCTTTGGCTATTCCACCGACTTCCGCGCCCACGGCAGCAAAGACGCCTACACCCGGCTCGGCGAATAACGCAAAGCGAAAAAACGAACAACAAAAACAGCTCCCCGGTTCGCCTTTGGCGGATGGGGGAGTTGCTATATTTTATCATTCCAGCATCCGTTCCCGCAGCGTCAGCAAAATTGCCTTTTCCCGCCGGGACACTTGCACCTGCGACATGCCGAGCCGTTCGGCGGTTTTGCTTTGGGTCAACCCCTCAAAATACCGCAGGCGAATGAGGGCGCTGTCGCGCGCGTTCAGCGTGTCGAGCACCGTCCGCAGCGACAAAAGATCGCACAGCGCACTGTCC
>CADBBT010000077.1 GCA_902792985.1 Oscillospiraceae bacterium | reverse complement strand
TTCCCAATTGTTCCTGTGTGATCCCTTTTTCTTTTCGCAGCTTTTTCAGTGTTTCCGCAAACAGCGTAGTCATAAAACAGAAACCACCTTTGTCTTTTTTCTCATTTTAATTATAGAGTATTCTTCGCGCAAAAGCAAGCGCAAAAAAATAAAACTTGACAATCTGGAACATTTCTTGAATTTGCAATTTTTTATCCTTATAATAATAAATGAATTTGTATTAAGAAAACTGCTTATTTTTCAAGAAAAAGGGGTGACATTCATGCTGCGCTTTGCGACAATCTATGAGCAAGCAAGCAAGCAGCATAATTCTGCCCTTTTTGCAGTTCTATCAGTAATCGTAACGGCGTAGTGCGTCTTTTGGCGTGCTATGTCATTTTTTGTTGCCTGATATTCCCCAATCGGCAATATGCGGTCAGCAGGCAAAGTCCGAATATCAACACATTGTTCACATTCAAACAAAAACATTTTTCGAGGAGGAAAAAATACATGCTTAGAAAAACAAAAAAATCCATCAGCGTCCTGCTCTCGCTGCTCATGGTGCTGTCCGTCTTCGGCAGCATAAGCCTGACGGTATCTGCGCTTGAGGGAACGCCCGTGACAGATACGCTGCCGACAAGTGAAGGCACATACTATCTGACACAGGATATTCTCCTTTCCGGCACATGGAACACGCCAAACGGCACGACAACGCTTGATCTCAACGGACATACGATCACAGCAAACGGTAACTTCGCTGCGATTACAGTTGCAAGCAGCACAAATCTGACAATTAAAGGTCAGGGTACATTAGCTTGCACCGGTAACATTTGTGCTCTTGTTTCCTACGGAACATTGAATTTTTACGATGCTACTACAGATTGTATTATGACTCATTCCGGAACCGCAAACGTGTACAGCGGTGATATTATGACACACCATTCGGGTTTTGTGACAGTAAACGCATCCGGCGGTACGATAAACGTCTATGACGCATCCGCCAGACCTAACGGCTGGTATTGCGTCTATGCAGGCAAGAACGGAGTCGTCAACCTTTACGGCGGTGTATTTAAAGAAGGCCCGACAAACCCGGCGAGATTTCTCCTGCAAGAAAACGGGGGCAAGATCAATGTCGCCGGCGGCTATTTCCCGGAAGGAATCACAAATACATACCAAAATTCGTTTACCCTTGCTCCCGATTGCGTGATTGTTGACAGTGATGATCAGAGCAAGGGCGCAAAGATGGTGAAAGGCTCTTACACCGTAACGCTGGACAATCAAGAGGCAACCACTGCAGGCGCGGCAAGCGTTACTGCAACCTATGGGCAGGTTCTTCCGAGCATCGCCGAGAACCTCCCGGAAAAGGATGGGTATGCTTTCGGCGGGTACTTCTCCGAAACGAACGGTAAAGGTACACAGTACATCAATGCGGACGGTACGCCGACGGAATCCACATGGACGAAAGCCGGTATCGGAACTTTGTATGCGAAATGGGATGTGATGCCCGCCACCGCGCCGACTGTCAGCGGGGCTGACAATCTGGAGTTGACCTATGGCTACGACGAGGGCAACATCAGCGTTGAGGCTTCTGCTGCAAATGGACATACCCTCAGCTATCAGTGGTACAACGCCGCTAACGATTCCCCGATTGAAAATGCGACGGCTGCAACCTACACGATCCCGACCGGCAAAGCCGCCGGTACACAGGAAGCTTACTACTGCATCGTGACGGCGACCCGGACAGACAACGGTCAGACAGCGACGGCAACCTCTGATGCGGCAACAGTGACAGTTGCCAAGGCCGACCCGACCTATGCCGCGCCGACGGATCTTACTGCAAACTGCAACGACACGCTTGAAAGCATCGAACTGCCCGAGGGCTGGACTTGGGACGATCCGACGGAAAGCGTCGGCGTTGTCGGCGCTGACGCCGAAACGAAGGACGCAGCCTTTGCAGCAACCTTCACGCCCGCTGATACAGATAATTACAACACCGTTTCCGAAACGCTGACCGTGACCGTTTCACACGACCTCGAAAACCATGATGGCCAGCCCGCCACCTGTGTGGAAGAGGGTTGGAATGCCTATCAGAACTGCAAGTGTGAGGGCTGTGGCTACACGACCTATGAAGCGATCGACGCCACCGGCCAGCACACCGCGGGCGAACCCGAAATCAATACGAAACCCGCCACCTGCGGCGAAGACGGCTATGAAATAACCACAACGAAGTGCGCGGTCTGCGGCGAGGTTCTTGAATCGACAACGCTCGTCATGCTCGCCACCGGCAAGCACACCACCAAAATCGTGAACGCAAAAGAAGCGACCGCCACTGAAGACGGCTACACCGGCGACGAAGTCTGCACCGTCTGCAATCAGACGATCAAGACCGGCGAAGTCATCCCTGCAACAGGTGAACCGACCCCGGACGAACCGACGCCCGACAAGCCCGAAACCCCCGACGAACCGACCAAAGACGGTTATCGCTGCGATTTCTGCGACAGATATGAGGCTTGGAAAGACATTCCCTACTTTGGTTGGGTCGTCTCTCTGGTTCATATCTTTGTCCACATGGCTGCGCACATTGGCGATTTAACCTGATGAAAGGAGAAACAATTCATGGCACAAGAAATTATTGAGATTCTCCGTGATGCTTTTGAAAACACCAAAGAAGTGATCCATCGTTTCATGGCTGCATACAAGAAACTGATGCATTATTTCAACAAGGAAGACTCAACAGCAGAAGCGGAATCATCCCTTTGAACACACAGGGAAATGAACCGAAAATCAAAACCACCGGTGAAACCGGTGGTTTGTTCTGCCCCTATAAGGGGCTATTACTGACTTAACCCCTGTAAGGGGTACTTAATCATACTATTGCATTACATGCACTGCCACCCGTAAACGGGTCATAATCGCTGAGTCCAATGCTTCTTTAATCTCTAAAACAGCTACTTTTCATGATTCGGCTTGCATTAAGCTCGCCATCTTTTTTGTAGCTCCGCTCACATTATTGCCCCTGGTAGAACCAGGGGTTGTTTTCCACGTCTGAAGACACCAACACAAGCGGCAGGCGTCGATCGCATAGTCGGGATAGGATGTCAAAAAGACCACATTGGTGCGGGGGTTGATCTCTAGCAAGGTGCCGCACAGGTCAAGCCCGCTGGCCGTTCCAAGCTCGATATCAAGAAAAG
>CADBBT010000076.1 GCA_902792985.1 Oscillospiraceae bacterium | reverse complement strand
AGGCTCAACCCGAAACTGGTAGCGGCAGTGGGATTCGAACCTACGACACTCCGGGTATGAACCGAATGCTCTAGCCAACTGAGCTATGCCGCCACGAAATGCTCGTTAATTATATGACAGACAAGTCCTTTTGTCAAGTGGTTTTTTCGGCTTTTTTTAAAAAATATGATAAAAAACTATTCTGTGACCTCCGGCAGCACGACCATGGTCGGCTCATGACCCAATGCGGGAATAACCTTGCCCAGCAGATCGGCCGTTTTGATTTTTAAGCTGGCGGTGTTGCGGCAGGGGTGACAGCCGAAGGTGTCGCTCGCCAGCAGGTCTTCATCAATGAGCAGCCGCACGCGGCCTTCCGTGTCGTTCATCAGCCCCATCACGCTCACCGAACCGGGCTGAATGTGCAGCAGCTCGACCATGTGCTCCTCCTGCGCAAAGGAAAGGCGCGCCACGCCCAGCTGCGCGGATAAATCTTTCGTTTTGAACTTTTTGCCGCCGGGAATGAGCAGCAGATAAAACGCGGTCTGCTGGCGGTTGCACAAAAACAGATTTTTGCACATCACCGTGCCCAGCGCCCGGTCGATCGCCTCGCACGCCTCCATGGTGTAAGCGGCCTCATGGTCGAGGCGGTCGTAGGCCACGCCGATCCTGTCTAAAAAATCGTAGGTTTTGATCTCTTCTTCCGCGCGCCCGCTCAGGTCGGCGGGTCTGCCGTGCTGCACCGTGCTCATGCGTTAATCCCTCTCCTTCCGCAAAAAAGCGGCAAGCCTGTTTTCTTGCCGCCGGGTCGATTATTCTTTTTGATCCGCATCGTGGATCTTCCGGTAGGCTTCGATCGCCGTTTCGATGATCTCCACCGCTTCGCTTTCGCCCTGCACCTCGTCCACCGCGGTCTCTTTCTTTTCAAGCTGCTTGTAAACGGTGAAAAAGTGGGATATTTCATCCTGCACATGGCGCGGCAGATTGAAAATGCTGCGGTAGCCGTTGTAGGTCGGATCGGAAAACGGGATGGCGATGATCTTTTCATCGGAACGCCCGTTATCGAGCATTTTGATCACGCCAACGGGGTAGCAGCGCACGAGCGTGAGCGGATCGAGCGGCTCGGAGCAGAGCACCACCACGTCCAGCGGGTCAAGATCGTCGCCAAAGGTCAGCGGAATAAAGCCGTAGTTCGCCGGATAATGGGTGGAGGTGTAGAGCACGCGGTCGAGAATGATCAGGCCCGTCTCTTTATCCAGCTCATATTTGTTTTTGCTGCCTTTCGGAATTTCGACAACCGCAATAAAATCGTTGGGAGAAATGCGTTTGGGGTCAATATCGTGAAGAATATTCATAGTCGTTACCTTTCCGGGTTTATTCCGCTTCCGGCGCCGTCCAATCGAACTCATAGCAATCATTGCCTTCCACGCGGAAGGTAAGCTGCTGCGTGCCGATGGATTCAAGCGTGCCCACGCCGGTGACGTCAACGGTCACCTCAATGCTGCGGTTGAATTCCAGCTTGATGACCTGATCGGTCAGGCGGTCGATCTCCATATAAATGGTGCAGCCGGTGTATTTGGCCTGATACGTGCCGTCATAGGTGAGCGTGTCGGAAGCTTTTTTCATCTCCTGCTCGATCGCGCTGCGATCCGGCAGGGCAAAGATGCGGCCGAACAGACCTGCGCCGGCCTGCGGGTCGGTTTCTTCTTTCAGCTCGATGTAAACGCGGCGCACGTCGGGGTCGGTGTTGATGAACTGCGTTTCATATTCCTCGTCTTTTTTCAGCTTTTCCTCTTCTTCCGCCTGCTGAGCAAATTCATCGCGGTTGATCTCGATTTTAACGATATCGTCCGCCGTCAGCTCCAGCGGCTCGGCGCTGTCTCGAATCGGCATTTCTTCGCTGTGCGAATCGCCGTAAGGCACCTCAACAGCTGCGTCGCCGAAATCCATGCGCTGCGCAACGAGGGCGAGCATGGAAGCAAGCGCCTTATCCTCAGCGTCAAACCCCTTGGGGTTGTAAGAGCGGGAATAGTTCATCTTTGCTCTGCCTTCTTTGGCGGCAGCGTAAACCGAGTTGTAATAAG
Organism: Oscillospiraceae bacterium; assembly: GCA_902792985.1. Classification (GTDB taxonomy): domain Bacteria; phylum Bacillota; class Clostridia; order Oscillospirales; family Acutalibacteraceae; genus UBA6857. The sequence continues at coordinate 1,182 of CADBBT010000076.1, read as the reverse complement.
CGAGGATCTCCGCTTCTTCCCTGGGCAAAACGGTCGCGCTGGCGAGCGTGGTTTCTTCTTCCTCGGTCTGGCCGCCAAGCGAGCAGGAGGAAACGCACAGCAAAACGGCGGCGGTCAAAATAATGGCTGTGACTTTTACGGCGAGTGATTTCATGGGTCGATAACTCCTTTCAAGCTGTCAATTTATTATAACACAATATTTTCCAATTGAAAAGTACAAAAAAAGAATTGCAAGATATTCCCATTTTCTACAAATTATTGTAGAAAACTATTGACAAGTATGTCAATATATGGTATCCTTATGTCACATTATACTGAATCAGGGAGGATCATTCCATGAAATCAACCGGCATTACCCGTCAGATCGATTCCGCTGGCCGCATCGTGCTGCCCAAGGAGCTGCGCACGACGCTCGGGCTGAAGGAAAATGAGGACTATCTTGAAATTTTCACCGAAGGGGAATACATCATGCTGCGCAAATATGCGCCGAGCTGTGTGTTCTGCGGCAGGCTGGAAGAGCTTGTGGATTTCGTTGCTTTGAGTGAAAGCACACCCGGACCGCTTGCGGTCAACATGGCAACCTTTGTTGGCATCCGGACAGGCGGTGTTTTAGGCGCACTCGTTGCAACGTTCGGAATTGTTCTGCCGTCCTTTATTATCATCCTCATCATCGCAAAGTGCTTTGAAACGTACAAGAACAGCCAAGCAGTCGGCGGTATCCTATCGGGCTTGAAGCCTTCCGTGGTGGGCATGATCGGAGCAGCGTTTATTTCTGTTGCAAGGACGGTGTTTTTTCCGTCAGGCATCAGCGTATCGGTCTTTTCCTCTGCGAGCTTCTGCGTATTTCTGGGATTATTCGCAGTCACTGCTGTGCTTGCATTCAAAAAGATCCACCCGATCAAGATCATTTTGCTGTCTGCTGTGGTTGGAATCGGCGTAGGATATGGATTGGGACTATAAGGAAGCATTTCAGTAACGCATATGTCAAAAGCCCGGAACTCCGGGCTTTCTTCATTATATCATGTATTGGTATCAGACGACCTGCTCACCGCTGTGCAAAGCTATGAGCTTCTCGCCCATGACCTCTTTCATAATTTCAAAAGCAGGAATTCCCGTACAGTGACCGCTGTAAAAGACAGTATCCATTCTGGAAAGCTCCAGAGCCGTCTGGAGGATGACCTC
>CADBBT010000075.1 GCA_902792985.1 Oscillospiraceae bacterium | reverse complement strand
GGAATAGCCGGTTCGCATCGTGCGAATGTAGTTATGAACCTCACTTTTGATAAACCGGTTTTTGTAAATCATAAAGGGGACACCCAATGCCGGATCATAGCTCTGCAGCGCTTTGTGCATTCCCAGCGCCATTGTCATTTTGATGTCCGCAAAGTGACCGTACATCCCATAGCCTTCCACAGCCAGCCGTGCCAGCTTGTTCAGTCTCGGTTCGTATGCCGCCAATAACCAATCGTAGTATTTTTCCTCACGGGTTTCAAGGTACAGTTTCATGATCTCATCGTATTCCGGGCAGGGTTTCGGCAGCGTGGCACAGGCAAACAAACGCCATTCGTCAACCACAACGGCGTCCTTTGACTTCTCTTCTTTGCTCAACGTGTCACGCTCCCTTTCTATAGTTCTCTTTTCAGCAGCTTTGCAGTATCCCAATACAGCTTGTCCCGCGTCATATCGGCAGCATAGCCGCTTGCCTCGTATTCCGGCTCATGGATCGCACGGAACCGGTGTTCCTTTGCCAGCGCTTTTGCCGCAGCTGCGAAAGCATCGTCAATATTGCCCCGCGCGAAATCGACGCGGATACAGGCGCAGCGCTTGGTATAGCGGTCAATGACCGGGTGATCTTTTGCCTGTTCTTTCTTCTTTACATAAACACCGTATTTCCGGCAGGTCACAGGTCTGCCGTTGACCGTCATGAGCGCCTTTCGGCTCGTGCAATACTTTTGCCGCCGGGCGCTTTGCATCAGAAAACAGTTCTCACAGGCCGCACAGCGCCGCGGATAGTGTCCATAATGCAACCCCTCAAAGAAGTCAGTCACGATGAAGCTATAGAAGTCGGAGAAAGACAGTCGTCGCACGGTCACAGCCGCTTTGCTTTTGCGCGTCTTTTGCAATGGGATATACTCCGTTTCAAAAACCGCCCGTCGCTTTGCAAAACACTGTACAGCCAACGGCAGCAAGTGCGCTTCATCAAAACGTTCGCAGGTATCAATCTGATCCACAAAGGCACACAATGCTTCAAACGCTTCGCAGATGTCATCGCTGATTGATTCATAAAACCGCAGGGTGTCGTTCATGTCCTGCAGCAACATTGCCTTGTTATGGAAATCATCCGGCTCAGAACCGTTCAAATACAGCGCCGCATCGTCGCGGTTGCTTTCCATTCCCTTTTGCCGCAGAAAATCCGAAAGACGTTCTGCGGTTTCTTTTTGGAACAAAGCGGTGATTCGCCGCTTTTCCGCTTCCGTATCCAATCGGTCAAACGGTTTCAGCTTCGGCAGTGTTTGCAAAATATGCAGAATGTCTGTGCCGGCCTTGATGAAATCCGTGTCGATCAAATACCCGCGTTCCAGCGTCCGCTGCACCTGTAGAATACTGATTTTGAAAACAGCAATCCTTGCGGCGGTATCATGTGCATAGAAGCGGTTCAGCAAATGAACGCAGAAGGTACCGGCCGGGTATTTCTTCCCGGCGACGGTGATCTGGCCGTTTCTAAAATCGGGTTTTGACGATGACTGTTACGAATCTCGATATATCCAAACAAGAAAGTCTCTAAAACCTTGTATTATCTGTAAAAATTTGCTGTTACGGAAATCGTTTTGCTATTGTTTCTATATACCCCTGCTTTTTACAAGAATCTGCATTAAGTGGGTAGAGGGGGCCGAGGAATAAACAGGGAAAGATACGATTCCGTACAAATGTTCACTATCATTATACACATTTCAACTCGGATTTCAATAGCATCCGAACAAATTTTCGGATGTCGATTTATAATTACACGCCGAAAGGCAGAAAGGAGAATGCCAATATGCCATATCACAAATCAGCCACAACCGACTTGACGCCTCGCCCTGCCGCCCCGCAGGTAAAACAGGGGCATATTTTATTTCAATTCTATGAAAGGAAAAACTCGAAATGAAACACTTTAACAACACAATTATCATTTCAATCGACCATGGTTTTGGCAATATCAAAACCGCAAACCACATCTTCAAAACAGGGCTTCGGGTTTATGACTCGGAACCACTCTTCACCAAGAACCTGCTTGTTTACGACGGCAGGTTCTTTTTGATCGGCGAAGGACACAAGGCCTTCACACCGGACAAAGTCACCGACGGGGATTACTACATCCTCACCCTGGCCGCCATTGCGGAAGAACTGCAGGACGAAGGCCTCACCGAAGCCAACGTCTATCTTTCCGCCGGGCTTCCCTTAAACTGGGTCAGTCAGCAAAAAGAGAGGTTCAAGGCGTACCTGCTGCAAAATGATGAGGTATACTTCACCTACAAGAAACAGGACTATCACATTCGTTTCGTCGGCGCAGACGTCTTTCCGCAAGGCTTCGCCGCCATCGCTGAGAATGTCTCGTCGTTCAAAGGCGTGTCACTGCTGGCTGACATCGGCAACGGCACCATGAATCTGCTGTATCTGCGGGACGGCAAACCGGATTCCTGCGGGATGTATACGGAAAAGTTCGGAACACAGCAGTGCGTCAATGCCATCAAGGACGCTATGATGGATCGGTATCAGACACGGATCGACGAGTCCATCATCGAAACCATTCTCCGAGACGGTACCGCCGACATCGACAAGGAGTATCTGAAGCTCATCCGCAAAACGGCAGAACAGTATGTGGCACAGATCTTTCAAAAGCTGCGTGATCACGATTACGATCCGAAGCTGATGCAGTTGTACGTTGTCGGCGGGGGTGGGTGTCTGATCCGCAACTTCGGCAGCTATGACAAAAAACGCGTGACCATCAACGACGACATCTGCGCTACCGCCAAGGGCTATGAGTATCTTACGGAATACTACCTGAAAAAGCGTGATGGTACCGCTTGATTTACACATTCAAGCTTCGGTTCAATACCGAGAAAAGGGAACAGGCCAAGGCGTGGAAAACGCTGCGCGCTTTACCGGCCGGAGGGAAAAACAAGTTTATTCTGGCGGCGATCTGTGCGTATGCCGACAGATTATCCGCAGAGGAAGAAAAGCAGCTCTTTCTGCGTGATGTTCTGACGACAATTGACAATGCCCTTCGAAACACAGGACAGTCGGTGATTCCGGTAAGCGCGCATGTCAAAACGTCTGCGCCAACCGATGAGACCGTCGCTGTGATCGATGATTATCTGGAGAATCTGTGACTTGACCCCAAGCACAGAGGAAAGAAACGGCAAGGTGACGACAGAACGCTGAAAAAGTGACGGCACGAAGCGAGATCGGAAACAAACATCCATCTCATTTCCGCCGTCAGTTTTCGCATCTTCTGACCCCCTTTTTCACAGGAAAAGAGGCGCGAAAGAAGTGATTTCTCACCTTTTTCGTGCCTCTAACTATGTATCTATAGTCACGGTATTGTCTTACCGAGCATTGAATTTGCTGCAGCAAATTCGGCTTGCTAAGCGCGGTATCGTCTTAGCAAGCATCGCCGATGTATATACACGGCACTCGTTAGGGCCGAGTCTCGCCTGCCGTTCTCGGCTCCCGCCTCGGTCGTTGCTTCGCTTCGCGAGGTGTCCACCGGACACCCGCAACTCGGTCGGCGCTTCTGCCTTCGGCAGAGGTCCCCACCGGGGATCCGCGCCCCTAAGACCCAATCTCAACAAAAACAAATCAAAGAAAGGAAAACAAACTATGAGAAAACGAAACAATCGCATCGTGTTTTACCTAAACGATGAAGAACTCGCCGCTTTGACGGCTAAGGTTCAAAAATCCAAATTCCCGCGTGAAAAGTTCATCCGAATCACGCTTGCCAACAAACGAATTACAGAAATGCCACCTGTGGATTACAGTCATCTGATCTTTGAGATGCGCCGCACCGGGCAAAAACTGCACCGGCTTCTTGTAATCGCAACGGCAAATCACTTTTTTGAAGCCGCAGATATTCAGTCTTGCTTGGACGATCTGAAAAGAGTAGAGCGCAAGATTCACAGCTCGTTCTTTGCGCCGCAACCCGAACCGCCGGAAAACACACCGTTTGCGAAACCATTCAACCAATCAAAGAAAGGATAAGCAAATGAAAGAACTGAAGTATATCGACATCGCCAAACTGCACCCATTTGAAGGCCATCCCTTCAAGGTGCGGGACAATGAAGAAATGAATTGGCTTGTTGAGAGCATCCAGTTTCACGGCATTACGCAGCCGCTGTTGGTTCGTCCACTGGAGAACTCGGTTGACGAATATGAAGTCATTTCCGGTCACCGCAGATTACGGGCAGCACAAAAGGCAGGGCTTACCGAAGTCCCTGCTTTTATTCATGCTATCAATCGGGATGAAGCCACCATTCTGTTGGTGGACTGTAATCTGCACCGCGGGCAGCTTTTGCCCAGTGAAAAAGCGTTTGCATACAAGCTGAAATATGATGCGATGAAACGTCAGGGCAAAGCGATTGATTTCACTTTGGGACAAATCGTCCCAAAGTCGGACACGCCCCGCACAACCGCGCTCATCGGCGCTGAAGCGGGAGAGAGTTACAAAACCGTTCAGCGGTATATCCGCCTAACGTATCTTATCCCGGAACTGCTCGACAAAATGGACGAAGGCAAAATCGCCTTTTCCGTCGGCGTCGAACTGTCCTATCTGGACGAGCGACTGCAGCGCAGTTTGCTTTCCGACATGGAAGCGCTGGATTGCACGCCGTCTTATGCGCAGGCGGTACGGATGCACAAAGAACACAGTGCCGGCCAACTCCATGAAGATCGCATCGGTGAACTGCTTGCGCCAATTTGCGCCGCGTGCCACAGACCGGCAACTGGAAGAGTTTGTGTTCCGCGCCTGCGAGTATTATCAACGCTATCTGAAACGCCAGCGGGATCGGGACGCGAGGTGAGGAAATGAACATCTGCAAAATCATTTGGGCGTTCCTGTGCGACGTCCGTGCGGAATACACATTCAAAGTCAAAGGCTATGAAGTCACAGCGACCTTTACAGAAAAGCCGAACCCGGACATCCTGCCGCGCCTGCGGGAAATCCTGCTCGGTGATTCGCACATTCGACAGGTCTCCCCCGCTCCGTGTAAAATGGAGAAAAAGCCAAAGGAGGCGGTCTGATGAGTAAACGAGTATGTTGCCTTTACCGTGTTTCAACAGGGAAACAGGTCGATTACGACAGCAACCACGAAGCCGACATTCCCATGCAGAGAAAAGCCTGCCACAAATTTGCGGACAGCATGGGCTGGGAAATCGTGCATGAGGAACAGGAGGACGGCATCTCTGGCCACAAGATTCGCGCCGAGAACCGGGACAAACTGCAAAATATCAAAGAACGAGCGCTGAAACAGGAATTTGACATCCTGCTGGTGTTTATGTTTGACCGCATCGGTCGCATTGCCGACGAGACGCCGTTTGTAGTCGAATGGTTCGTCAAGAACGGCATTGAAGTCTGGAGCACGCAGGAAGGCGAACAGCGGTTTGACAACCACATCGACAAGCTCCTCAACTATATCCGTTTCTGGCAGGCGGACGGTGAGAGCGTGAAGACCTCAGTGCGCACGAAAACCAGCCTTGGGCAGATGGTCGAGGCCGGACACTACAAGGGCGGCCCGGCAGCTTACGGATACGACCTTGTGAAAAGCGGACGGATCAACAAGCGAAAGCATGAACTGTTTGATCTGAAAATCAACCCATCTGAAGCGCTGGTAGTCAGGTTAATCTTCGATAAATACACAAACGAGGGCTACGGCACCCATCGCATCACGACCTGGCTGAATGAGCAGGGCTACCGGGCGCGCACAGGCAAGCCTTGGCACGCAGCGAGCATCCGTGGCATTCTGAACAACCTGACATACACCGGCGTTCTACGCAGTGGAGAATCAAGATCAGAAGCTATTCCCTCGCTCCGGATCATTTTGCCAGAGCAATTTGAAAGAGCAAGCGAAATTATGCGGGCGCGGTCGGAGAAATGGAAGGAGAAAAACACTGTGCCGCTGAACACCAAGGGACAAGCCCTGCTTTCCGGGAAAGCCTACTGCGGGCACTGCGGCGCCAAGCTAACACTGACCACCAGCGGACGCGGCAGGCAAAGAAAAGATGGCACCGTTGACAACACCCGGCGTGTCCGCTACGCCTGTTACGGCAAAACGCGCAAGCAGACGGAATGCGATGGACAGACAGGCTACACCATGCACCTTTTGGACGATCTCATTGACGAGATCGTGCGCGGTATTTTTACCAAAATGCGCGGCGTTTCCAAAGACGACATGATCCGGCTGCGGTATGCCAATGAGTTGGAAATCCGCAAGGCGCGGCTGATCGTACTGAATGCCGACTATACAAAAGCAGTGGACAATCTGCAGGTATTGAAGGGCGAAGTCGTGAAAGCCATCAAAGGCGAAAGCTCCTTTTCGTCGGAAATGCTCTCCGGTCTGATTGCAGAAGCTGAAAAAGAATGCACCCGTCTGGCAGCGCTTTGTGCACAGGCCGAAAAGGATGTCACCGACAGTGAGCAGCTTTTGAAGGAAGTCGCCGCGAGTTTTGACACGCTGGTTTCATGGGCGGAGTTGTATGAAACAGCATCGTTTGAAAAAAAGAAGATGATCGTCAACTGCCTCATCAACCGCGTGGACGTTTACCGTGGCTACAAGCTGCACATTGATTTCAACTTTGATTATGAGCAGTTCCTGGAAGGGCTGGATTGTATCGAGGCAGCATAAAAAATGACCGGGCAGGGTTCGTTGGAACTCTACCCGGTCACGTTGCTCACCAAGTGTCAATGTTTATCCGTACACGATCTCCCGCAGGACGATCTCCTCCGCTGCGTTCTTGAAGTTGTTCATCAGTCCCA
>CADBBT010000074.1 GCA_902792985.1 Oscillospiraceae bacterium | reverse complement strand
GGCGTCGGTTTCGTCTGAACAAACGGTTTTGTAATACCACGTCCCAGCCGAAGGGCACGCCACGCGCGCCTTCCATACGTTTTCTCCGTCCCAGAAGCACGGGATCGTGCGCTGCCTTCCGTCGCCGATCAGAAACAGGTTGAGTGTCACGTCCGAAAACGGATCCTCGTATTCTTTTCCGCTCTTGAACACAAGTTCCGTACAGCGCCAGGCTTCGGTTTGAATTGCCTGCGTCCCCAGGGCAATCTCCGGGATCTCCCCGGCAGGCGTCGTTTTGTCCGACGAAGGCGCAGCGGTTAGAACCTCCATTTTGTTTCCTCCCATAAAAAACACGGAAAGGCGGGCGAAAAAGCACGCGACAGAATCTTTCAGTGATTCAAATGAAAAGCTGAGCTTCGGCGCGTTTTGCCTCTCGGCAAGATTCAGAGCAACCGCACCGCAAAGTAGGAGCACGCTCAATACAAGTGCAAGAATTTTTCGCGTGTGTTTTTCGGACGTTTTCATCGTGCCCCTCCTTTGTGATATGCGAATACTATTCGATATTGATTCCATCATAACAGTCGCTGTCCAAAGGATGTCCAAAAAAAATAGAGGATTTATATAAAAAAATTATTATTTACACACAGAAAACATGCTATTGAGAAACGATTTGCTATTGGTCACAGCGCAGGCAGTCCCTCTTGAAATCCTTCTCGCAATCTGCTATAATGAGAATCGTCGGAATACGCAATGTTGGGGGGACAGACAGATATGACGATCGGTTTCGGGACGCTGACGGCGCTTTTTCCTCTGGTTCTTCTGCTTTTCGGACTTGTGTTTACGGTCGTTGTAGATTCGTACCTCCGGCGGGATCACCGAAAAATCATGCTGATCATTCTGGCGTTGTGCGCGACCCTAATCGTTCAGAATCTTTGGGAAAACGATCTGTTTGTCAGCCGCACGGGTCTGCTTCTGAAGGGCTTTCTCTCCGCTTTCGGTTTTGCCGTACGCCCAGTGATCCTGATCCTGTTTTTGCAAATCGTACAACCGGACGGCAAAAAATGGCCGCTGTGGGCGTCTGCCGGGGTCAACGCGGCGCTGTATTTCAGTTCGCCCTTAACGAAATGGTGTTTCCAGATACGGGAATTCGATTTCGCTTTTCTGCGCGGACCGCTGTGGATCAGCAGCTTCATACTCAGCGCGGTCCTGTTGGCTTTATTGCTGTTGCGTTCGCTTTTTCTCTTTCGTGAAACAAAAAAACTCGAACAGCTGATCCCCGTTTTTGTTGCGGTTTGCATCATTGCTGCCGTTGCGCTCGATCTGTGCGTTGGCATGGAGCCGCAGCCGGTTTCATTCCTGACGATTGCCATCGTTGCGGGCGTTGTATTTTACTATATCTGGCTGCACTTTCAGTTCGTCCACGCGCGCGAAAAAGACATGGAAGCCGCGCAGCGCGTAAAAATCATGATGACGCAGATCCGGCCGCATTTTCTGTTCAATGCACTCAATACCATTCGCGCCTTGTATGCAAAGGATCCGCCGCTGGCGGACAGTACGCTGGAAAATTTCAGCAGCTATCTGCGGCAGAATCTGGATATCCTGAACGATGCGGATCTGATCCCGTTTTCAAAGGAGCTGGAGCATACCCGGCTGTATGCGGAAATTGAAACACAGCGTTTCCCGAACGTTCGTGTGGACTACCGGATCGAAGACAGGGATTTCACGCTCCCCGCTTTAACGGTCCAGCCCCTTGTGGAAAACGCGATCCGCCACGGCGTTCGCGGCAGAAAGGATGCCCTCGTGACGGTAACCGCCGTTCGCGAAGCGGATTTTCACCGTATCACCGTGGAGGATAACGGCGTGGGTTTTGATCCCGACGGGCTGAAAACTTCCGACAGATCGCATATCGGAATTGAAAACGTGAGAAGCCGTGTGGAGCTGCTTTGCGAGGGCACTGTGACGCTGAAGAGCGCGCCGGGAAACGGCACTTCCGTTACGCTGCTGATTCCGGACGCATCGAATAAACAGATAAAGGAGGGACCCAAATGCATGTGATCTGCGTGGACGACGAGCCTTTGGCTGCAGAATATACCGTAAAACAGTGCCAGCTCGTACCAGGGGTAGAAGACGCGACCGGCTTTACTGATGCGTTTGACGCGCTGGAATGGATCAAAAGCCACCCCACGGAGCTTGCCGTGCTGGATATCAACATGCCTCAGATCAACGGGATCACGTTGGCTGCACGGATCAAAGAAATCACACCGCAAACGGCGATCCTGTTCCTTACCGCATATAAGGAGTACGCATTCGACGCATACGAGGTCCATCCTGCAGGGTATCTGCTCAAGCCCGTATCGCAGGAAAAGCTGGCGGCGGAGATCGCTTATGTCTGCCGCGCTCCGCATGCTCCCGGCCCCACGCATATCAGGATCACGACCTTCGGCGAGTTTGACGTCTACGTGGACGGGAAACCGGTGGGATTCAAACTTGCAAAAGCGAAAGAGATCCTTGCCTTTCTTGTGGATAAGCAGGGTGCCGGCGCAACCCGCGCCGAGCTGTTCGCCGCCGTTTGGGAAGACCGGCCATATGACCGCAAGATGCAAAAACAGATTGACGTATACATTCGTTCTTTGCGGGAGACGCTTCGTGAATACGGGATTCCGGAAATTGTGGAGATGGAAAAAGGAATACTCCGCATGAGGCCGGAAACATTTCTCTGCGACGTTTATCTGTTTTACTCCGGCGATTGCGACGCTGTGAACGCCTATCGCGGAAAATACATGAGCGCCTATTCCTGGGCCAGCATTTCTGAAGGCGCGCTGGATCGTGAGGCAACAAAAAGGCAAATTCATTAAATAAAAATATTAAAAATATTACTCAGACCGCTCTTTTTTTCGTAAAAAAGGGCGGTTTTCTTTGGACATCCTTTGGACGCAGCATATTATAATAAATTGTGAATTATAAGTTCCGGAGGTATACTTATGAAAACCAAACGGTTACAGAAAATTCTCGCGGTCATGCTGTCTGCTTTGCTGCTGCTGACCGTCGCGCCGGTCGCGGTCTTCGCGGCGGACGCGATCGAATACGTTGACGCGCAGGGCGAGGCGCAGACGCCGATCACGGATTACACTGTGCTGGACGGCAGCGTCAGGAACTGGTCTAACGGCTGGTACGTTCTGAACAGCGACGTCGTCTTCGGCGACAGGGTCGCCGTTCAGGGCGATAACGTCAACCTGCTGCTCTGCGACGGCGCAACGCTGAACGCGAATAAGGGTATCTTTATCAGAGAGGGGTATTCCCTCACCATCTGGGCGCAAAAGAACGGCACCGGCGCGTTGATTGCAAAAGGCAACACTCAAGGCAGTTATGAAAGCGCGGGTATCGGCGCAAGCCCCGAATGCGGAGGACATTGGATTGATAGTTATACTTATGACAAC
>CADBBT010000073.1 GCA_902792985.1 Oscillospiraceae bacterium | reverse complement strand
TTATAGGGGCAGAACAAACCGCCGGTTCAACCGGCGGTTTTGATTCCAATCAGCGTTTTGTTTTTGTGATCACTAACAGCTTAATATAACTGTGAACTTTTTTTGAACAATTGCACATGGGTTTGACTTTAGCACGCTAATGTGATAATATAACAAAAAGAATTAGGATATATCTGTAAGGAGGCTGACCATGGCGGAACAAAAACTGGATTCGATTTCAAGATTATATCAGGTGATTCTGCAGCTCGATTCTGAGGATGCATGCCGGCGATTTTTTGCCGATCTTTGCACGATTCGTGAAATCTCTGATATGGCACAACGCCTGGACACCGCTTTTTTGCTTGACCGCAAATGCAGCTATCAGCAGATCGCCGAAGAAGTGCAGATCAGCACTGCGACGATCGGCCGCGTAAGCAAATGCCTGAATTACGGCAGCGGCGGCTATCGTCTGGCGCTGGATCGCTGGTATGAAAAGAAAGGGGATCTGGAATGAATTTTTGTGAAAATCAAACGCTTGAAAGCTTACAGGGCGAGCTTCGTGCACTGTATGAGCAAAGCGGCTACGCGCAGTATAAAATGAGCAAATTCGAGGAATATGACCTCTATGTGCGCAACAAGGACTTTTTGATCTCCGATTCCGTCATCACGTTTACCGATACCAACGGCAAGCTTATGGCGCTCAAGCCCGACGTGACGCTTTCCATTATTAAAAACAGCGGTGAAGCGCGTGCTGCGACGCAGAAGGTCTATTATAACGAAAACGTCTACCGCATCTCCAAGGGCACGCACACGTTCAAAGAGATTCTGCAGTCCGGGCTGGAATGCATGGGCGAGATCGATGATTACTGCATTTATGAGGTGTTGTCTCTTGCTTGCCGCAGCCTGAAATGCATCGGCAGACCCGCTGTGCTTGATGTGTCCCATCTCGGCATCGTTGCCGCCGTGCTGGATGATTTTTGTTTGCCGAATGCGGTCAAAGCGCAGATCGTCAAATGTATCGACGAAAAAAACTGCCATGAGATCGAGCGCATCTGTGCCGAAAACGGCATTGAAAAGCGCGGCGCCGAACGCATTTGCGCGCTGGTGCAGCTCTATGGCGATCCGCTGGATGTGATCGCAAAGCTGCGCGAACTGTTTGCCGACGAAAGCGACTGCACGGCGCTCACACAGCTTGAAACGATGATGAACGCCTTTGCAGGGACTGAGCTTTACGAGATGCTGCGGCTGGATTTTTCCGTTGTCAGCGATATGAACTATTATAACGGTTTTGTTTTTAAGGGCTTTGTGGAGGGCGTGCCGAACAGCGTGCTTTCCGGCGGGCAGTATGACCGGCTGATGCAGCGTTTGCACCGTGATTTCGGCGCCGTCGGCTTTGCGCTGTATCTTGACGAGCTGGAGCGGCTGCTCATCTCCGACAGCGGCTACGATGTGGATACCGTTGTACTGTATGAAGAGGGCGTATCCCTTGCGGCGCTTTCAAAGGCGCTGGAGGAATTGCGCGCAAACGGACAAAGCGTCTGCGCGCAGCGAAAAAAGCCGGAAAAACTGCGCTATGCGCGGTTGATGAAATTTGAAAACGGTGAGGTGAAGCCCCTTGGATAACATGCTGAACATTGCGCTGCCTAAGGGCAGACTCGGCGAAAAAGCCTATGCGCTGTTTGAGCGTTCAGGGTTTGAATGCCCGTCCATCAAAGAAAACAACCGCAAGCTGATCTTTGAAAACGAGGACTGCGGCGTGCGTTATTTCTGGGTCAAGCCCTCCGACGTTTCCATCTATGTGGAGCGCGGCGCTGCGGATATCGGCGTTGTGGGCAAGGATATTTTGCTGGAATATGAGCCTGACGTGTACGAACTGCTGGACCTTCGCATGGGCAAATGCCGTATGGCGGTCGCAGCAAAAAAAGATTTTCACGATGACCGCCGCCGCACGCTGACCGTTGCAACAAAATTTTCGCATATCGCGCAAACCTATTACGCTGCGCTCGGGCGCGACATCGACATCATTCATCTGAACGGCTCGATCGAGCTCGCGCCGATCCTCGGTCTGTCCGACGTGATCGTGGATATCGTGGAGACCGGCACAACGCTCAAGGAAAACGATCTGCTGCCGATGGAGACGATCGTGCCCATCAGTGCGCGCCTGATCGCCAACAAAGCCGCGTTCAAATTCAAAAACGCACAGATCGAAACCATTGCAAAGCGCATGCAGGCACTACTGGAGGAATAAGCATGATTCGTATTTTAAAGTATTCTGACGTGGATGCAAACGAGGTGTTTGCCCGTGTGGAGCCGAAAATGGATGTCAGCGGCATTGTGTCCGACATTTTGGCTTCTGTCAAACGCGACGGCGATGCGGCTCTGTTTGCGTACACGGAAAAGTTTGATAAAGCTGTTCTAAAAACGCTTCTTGTCTCCAAAGAAGAAATCGACGAAGCGCTCTCGCTTGTTGAGCCGCGCTTTCTCGATATTTTACATCGCGCTGCGGCAAACATCCGCGCTTTTCACGAAAAGCAGGTGCGCACAAGCTTTATTATCAACAACGAGCCCGGTATTGTGATCGGACAAAAGATCATTCCTGTGGATAAAGCCGGTCTTTATGTGCCCGGCGGCACAGCGGCATATCCATCCACAGTGCTCATGGACGCCATCCCGGCAAAGATCGCCGGTGTGCGCGAAGTTGTAATGGTGACGCCGCCCGGAAAAGACGGAAAGGTCAACCCGGCCATTCTCGCGGCTGCTTCTGTTGCGGGCATTGACAAGATTTTTAAAGTTGGCGGCGCACAGGCGATCGCTGCGCTTGCATTCGGCACCGAGAGCATCCCGAAGGTGGACAAGATCGTCGGCCCCGGAAATGCCTTTGTTGCCGAAGCAAAAAAGCAGGTCTACGGTCAGGTTTCCATCGATATGATCGCCGGACCGAGCGAGATCCTTATCGTTGCGGACGGAAAAACCAATCCGCGCCACGCGGCGGCCGATCTGCTTTCGCAGGCCGAGCACGACAAGCTTGCGTCGGCGGTGCTTGTGACCGATTGCATGGACTTCGCAAAAGCCGTGCAGGCCGAGCTGGAAAAACAAATTCCGCTGCTTGACCGTGCCGAGATCGCGCGCGCCTCCATTGACAACAACGGCAAGATCATCGTCGCTGATGATTTGAAAAACGCCATTGAGATCGACAATAACGGTGAACGCCTTGTGGTCGAGGTCGCACAGCATATCGGCGACGATATTGTGCGCTGCATCGCTATGGGAAGCACCGACGGCCTTGTAAGAGGCACAAAAGCGGTCGATACCGGCAAATCCATAACAGTTCCCGTCGGCAAGGAGACGCTCGGCTATGATGCCTGGACCGGATGGCCCGAAGCGCCTGCTTTTGAGCGGTCCTCGAATTAGGGTATATTAGCTGCAACGGACACGCTTGATTATCAGCCGTTTACGCAAGTTGACCCCCCCTCGAAAACTGAGGGGGTCAACTTGCGCAAGTCGCTGACTGACTGATGTGTACATTGCAGCGCAAACGGGGGGCATAGGCGGGGATGACATTTGAGAGCGCCTGCGCAA
>CADBBT010000072.1 GCA_902792985.1 Oscillospiraceae bacterium | reverse complement strand
CAGGGGTAAAAATGGCGAAACCCCTTGAAAATCAAGGGGTTTCGTGGTGCCGGAAGCGGGGGTCGAACCCGCACGGTGTCACCACCACTGGATTTTGAGGAATTCAGAGTATCCGGACGGTAAACGGCAGAAAACAGCCGTTGAACGGAAGTTGACGGAAGCTGCTTCCCCTTGATTTTGAAGCTTTTTCCGGCATTTTGTCCACCAAAAGTTCCATTCCCTTTGCGGCGCAAGGTTTTGGAGGACATTGCTGGTATCCGAAAAAATCGGAGGACATTCGGAGGACATAGCCCTTTTTTCGAAGGATACCAAACATGAGCAGCCGCGGTGGATTATCTGCGGGCAAAAAGCAAATAAAACAGTGCTTTCATCTGCCGTTGACAAAACCAACTGAAAGGACTGTATGTCATGTTAAAACGAGAAGACTATGAACTGTTATTTGAAGATTATCCTGATGTGCTGACGGTTCAGGAGCTGCGCAAAATGATGGGCGGTGTCGGCGAATCGACAGCACGGCACCTGCTGCAGACCGGCCACATTGAACACTTTGTGATCCAATGCACCTATTACATTCCGAAGATCTGTGCGATCGACTATCTGATGTCTCTGCACTATCGGCGCTACAGCAAAACACTGAAGCACCAGATCGACACAACCCCGCTTAAACAAAAACGAGCCGAACGCAGCAAAAAACTGAACGGTTGATATGGAGGTACGTGTATGATGAACGAGAATTACATGAACGAACGCACCAGCGTTTCCTATCAAAGCCACGCCGACGATTCCTTCCCGGATTTGAAAGCATCCGAACAGAAACGCCTTCCCCTCGGCAAGTATGGCAGAATGCGCCGAACGTACTTGAAAGAGCAGTTCCCCGCCAAATACAACTGGATGGTCTGGCAGAGCACTCTTTGGCCGCATCTGCATCAAATCGACGCCGAGGCAGATGATCTGTTCAAAACGATCGTAGACCAGATGGCAAAAACCCGCGGTGTCAACGAACAGCTCAAAGCAGACGATCAATGGCGCTGGATTCAGGAAATGGGCAACATCCGTAATGCTGCAGAGGAAGTCGTGCTAAAAGAGGTGGTATACGCATGAGCAGTCTATCCGATGACCGTAAGAATTACCATATCTTTGCGGATGAAACAAGACGCGCACGCTGCGATGGCCGCGTCATTTCTTTTCGTTGTGTTTCTTTTGTTTCTTCGCTCGCTCAAGCGCTTTCTTCTTTGCGCGTTCAAGCTCTTTGCGATCATGCTCCGCGTATTTGATTTTTTCCTGCGTGCTCTTGCATTTCTCCGTTTGCCCGACCAGCTCCGATACAGTGATTCCGTAGATTTCCGACAGCGTGAGAAGCAGAAAAATGTCCGGCGTACCGTCACCGCGTTCCCATTTTGAAATGGACTTATCGGAATAGCCAATCGCGTCGGCAAGCTGCGCCTGCGTGAATCCGTGCAGCTTTCGGTACAGTGCAAGGTTTTGCGCAATGACTTCTTCTCTCGGCTTTTCAGACATCGCAATCGTCCTCCTTTGTTCTCGGCTGATTCTATTCTACTCTCAGTAGAGATATTTGTCAAGTTCCATTCTACTAATCATAGAGATATATCTACTGATAAGGGGTTGTCTTTCTGTCGAAGGCGTCTTATACTTCCGCCATCAAACAAGCGATGCCGCAAACGCGGCGGAAAGGAAGCGAATCTCATGTACAAATACGAACTGCATTGTCATACAGGCGGCGTATCCCGCTGCGCAACAATCAACCCGAAGGATCTTGTGAGAAAATTTGAAAAAGAGGGATACAGCGGTCTTGTTTTGACCGACCACTACAGCCCGCTGACCTTCCTGCCGGGACACTATCTGCGTCCGCAAAAGGCGATCGAGCACTATCTTTCTTCTTATCACGAGCTCAAGGACTGGTGCGGCGACAGCTTCACCGTTCTGCTCGGGCTCGAGCTGCGGCACTACGGCGTGGTGAACGACTATCTTGTCTACGGCGTGGAGGAGGATTGGCTGAAGCGGCAGCCGAATATGCTGCTCTGGAGGGAAAAGAAAGTCTGCGAAGAGATGCACAAGCAGGGATACCTCATTTATCAGGCGCATCCGTACCGACCGCTGATCTATCGCTGCAATCCGAACTATATCGACGGGATCGAAGTCTTCAACGGTCATACCGACACGGTACGCAACGAAAAGGCGCTGCAATGGGCAAAAGCGCTCGGTAAGCCCATGTCGAGCGGCAGCGACACACATCGCGCGCAAGACAATCCCTGCGGCGGCATCGAAACGCTGCGACCGATCCAGAGCAATGCGGATCTGCTGGAGGTCCTGCGCAGCGGCAGCTACCGTCTGCTTCGTCCGAACGGAGGTGAACGCCATGCCGCGCACAAAGCTGGCTGACCGTACTTTGCCGCCCTACACGCGCGGCGAAGAGATCTTCAACATGGTGTCGCACATCGTGGGCGGCGGCTTCGGCGTTGTTGCGCTGGCGCTTTGCGTCGTCTTCGCCGTTTTGCACCGCAACTGGTGGGGGCTTGCCGGTGGCGTCGTCTATGGACTGACTATGATTTTTCTGTACACGATGTCCAGTGTTTATCACGGGCTGACGCAGGAAAAGCCCAAAAAGGTGATGCAGGTTCTGGATCACTGCACGATCTACGCGCTGATCCTCGGCACCTATGCGCCGATCCTGCTGACCGGCCTGCGCCGCGATTTCCCGAAGCTGACGCTGATCCTGACCCTGTTTATTCTTACGGCGACCGCAATCGGCGTCACCTTCACCGCTATCGACTTTCACCGCTATGCGGCAGTTGCTATGAGCGGCTATTTCGTGGTCGGCTGGTGTGCGCTGTTTGCGCTGAAGCCGATCGTGCAAAGCTTCGGTTGGCCGCTGTTCCTTTGGCTGCTCGCCGGCGGCGTAGTCTACACATTGGGTATGATCTTTTATGCGTTCGGGAGAAAGAAGAAGTTTTTCCACAGTGTGTTCCACTTGTTCATTCTCGGCGGCAGCGTGCTGCAGTTTATCGGCATTTTGCTGTACTGTATGTAAGAGCGAATATCTCCGTGCAAAGAATCATGAAAAGGGAAAGAAATGCTGCGAAAAAGATTGCAATCATTTTTCATCATGCTATAATAGAAAAAGACAGAGCCTGCCTTTGCCAGAAAAAAAGGATTTGCTGTTATGAAAACAAGAATCGAAGCCGATTCCATCGGCGAAAAAGAGATCCCCGTTGACGCATACTACGGCGTGCAGTCACTGCGGGCAAAGGAAAACTTTCCAATCACCGGCATCCCGATGCACTTTGAGCTGATCAAGGCGCTCGCGCAGCTGAAACGGGCGGCGGCGATGACCAACCGCGACTCGGGCAGACTGGACGGCAAAAAGGCAGAATCCATCATTCAGGCCTGCGACGAGATCATTGAAGGCAAGCTCCACGACCAGTTCATCGTGGACGCCATTCAGGGCGGCGCGGGCACCTCCACCAATTGACCTTTTTGACATAATCCTCCACTTTTATTATTGCAGAGAGACCTTAATGGGGCAAGTTTAAACCCCCGGAAATCGGATCTCCGGGGGTTTTCTCTGCACGATATTCTGTTCCCTGCGGTCAGCAGTCTTTCTCCAAATGCCAGATATCATTGTTGTAC
>CADBBT010000071.1 GCA_902792985.1 Oscillospiraceae bacterium | reverse complement strand
GAGGTCAAGGGCGCGCGCAGCCTTGTTACGGCCTGCGTCTACCCGGTCAACGAGGGCATGGAAATTTTCACCAACACGGAAAAGGTCAGAGCCTCCCGCAAGACCACGCTCGAGCTGATCCTTTCCACCCACAGAAAAGAATGCCTTTCCTGCATCCGCAGCGGTTCGTGCGAGCTGCAGCAGCTGTGCAAGGAATTCGGCGTTGACAACGAGCACCGCTTTGACGGCGCGCTGCCCGAATTTGAATTCGACGATTCCGCCGCTCACATGGTGCGCGACAACAGCAAGTGCATCCTTTGCCGCCGCTGCGTAGCCGCCTGCAACAATCAGGGCATCAGCGT
Source organism: Oscillospiraceae bacterium (assembly GCA_902792985.1). Taxonomy (GTDB): domain Bacteria; phylum Bacillota; class Clostridia; order Oscillospirales; family Acutalibacteraceae; genus UBA6857. The sequence goes on along the minus strand of CADBBT010000071.1, from coordinate 3,361 downwards.
TATCGGCGCGAACGCCAGAGGCTTTGACACGCACATCTCTTCCGCTTTCGATAAGGATCTGGCGGACGTTTCCTGCATCTCCTGCGGTCAGTGCATCGTCAACTGCCCGACCGGCGCCATCTATGAAAAGGATGACAGCGACAAGGTCTTTAAGGCCATCAACGATCCCGAAAAATTCGTGGTCGTCCACACCGCTCCCTCGATCCGCGTGACCCTGGGCGAAGCCTTCGGTATGCCCATTGGCACAAACGTACAGGGCAAAATGGTTGCGGCGCTGCGCCGCCTCGGCTTTGATAAGGTGTTCGACACCAACTTCGGCGCCGACCTGACCATTATGGAAGAAGCCTACGAGCTGCTTGACCGTATTCAGAACGGCGGCGTGCTGCCGATGATCACCTCCTGCTCTCCCGGCTGGATCAAGTATTGTGAACATTACTACCCCGATCAGCTGGCGCATCTGTCCACCTGCAAATCTCCGCAGCAGATGTCCGGCGCGGTCATTAAGACCTGGTACGCGCAGAAGATGGGCCTTGACCCGAAGAATATTTTCGTGGTCGGCATCATGCCCTGCACCGCCAAAAAGTTTGAAACCCAGCGCACCGATCAGAGCGCGTCCGGTTACCCCGACGTCGACGTGGCGCTCACCACCCGTGAGCTGGCCAGAATGATCGAGACCGCGGGCATTTACTTCAAGCACCTGCCTGACGAAGAATTCGACAATCCGCTGGGCGAAAGCACCGGCGCTGCCGTGATCTTCGGCACGACCGGCGGCGTGATGGAAGCCGCCCTGAGAACGGCAGTTGAAAAGCTGACCGGTCAGGAGCTTGACAACCTCGACTTCACCGAGGTCAGAGGTCAGGGCATCAAAGAGGCCACCTATTCCGTGGCAGGTCTTGATGTGAAGGTCGCTGTCTGCTCCGGCACGAAGGCGGCGCACGAGATCATGGAAAAGGTCAAGAACGGCACGGCCGATTATCAGTTCATCGAGATCATGGGCTGCCCGGGCGGCTGCATCAACGGCGGCGGTCAGCCGATCCAGCATGCGGTGGTTCGCAACTTTGTCGACCTCAAGGGCAGACGAAGCGCGGCGCTCTACGAGGCGGACAAGAACCTGCCCAAGAGAAAGTCCCATGAAAACGAAGCGGTCAAGCGCGTTTATGACGAATTCTTCGGCGAGCCGAACAGCCACAAGGCGCACGAAGTGCTCCACACCTCTTACATCCCGCGCCCGAAGTACAGATAACGCCGTTCACAGTATATATAATGGTATTATAAAAGGAGCCGGTGGCTTTTCCATCGGCTCCTCATTTCATTCCCGATCCGGCTGCGTCTGCGGCGCCGTTTCGGCTTCCCATCTTGACACGGCAGCCTTCCCTCTATATAATACTTTTATCGCTTCCCATCACAAAACCAAGGAGATCAAGAAGACGTGTTTTACTTTTTGGTTACGCCGATCATGACCTACAATTTTCTGTTGATCGCAGCGGCGGTCATACCGGCGATTTTTCTGATGATCAAGGTTTATAAATCCGACCGGTTGGAAAAGGAAAGCCCGCGCCTGCTCTGGACGCTTGTAAAAGCCGGCATTTTATCCGCGCTTCTTGCGCTGGTCGAAGAAAAAATTCTGTCGTTTTTGTTGAATTCGTTTGTTGACGTGAATTCGGCGGCATATAACATCATTCTGTATTTTGTGATCGTGGCCGGCGCCGAGGAGAGCTCAAAGTATCTTTTCTTAAAGAAAAACTCCTGGCGAAACGAAGAATTCAACTGCCAGTATGACGGCGTAGTCTATGCGATCTTTGTTTCCCTCGGCTTTGCGCTTTGGGAAAATATCAGTTATGTGCTCAGCTACGGCTTTGCCACAGCCGTTGCCAGAGCGGTAACGGCGATCCCCGGCCATGCCTGCTTCGGCGTGTTCATGGGTGTGTTCTACGGAATCGCCAAACGCATGGAGAACAACGGAAAACCGGCTTCCTCAAAGCTGTTTCGCGTCTTTTCCGTTATTCTTCCGATGCTGCTGCACGGAACCTATGACTATATTGCAACGCTTGAACAGCAGCAGGGCGGCTGGTATTTTGCAGCTTTTGTGATCGCGCTGTTTGTCGTATCCTATATTTCAGTCAGCAGCACCGCCAAAAAGGATAAATATATCTGAGGCAACGCCTGATCAAGTTTTGATTGCCTGAGTTCCGTAAAAAAAGGAGCAGCGCCCGTGGGTGCTGCTCCTGAAATTTTGCTTACGGCACAACTCGCACACCCCAATAGTGCGGTATTGCCTTAATTTATAATTGTCCGATGATTTATCGTCAATCGTTTCAGCATAAAAAACGAATTTCACATTTGCTGCCTCGACTCAGGCTTGAAGTTACGATTCATAACGGTAACCCAGTGTGAGATAGCGATAGACCGTGCCGCAGTCGTCATATAATGCGCGCACATAGCGTAGAATGGTGAAGGCGGCCGCCCGTCCGTCCACCGTTTCGCGCGGGGAGAGGCAAAGCCTGCTTTCAAACACGAGCGTGATGTTTTCTTTTTCATCCACCCGCGTTTCAATCAGCTCTTCCTTGAGGGGTGGCAGCGTGTATTCCTGCAAAAACCGTTCGCCCAATTCATTGCCGAGGCAGAACACATTGTGTTTATCCTTGACCAGCAGCCATTGCGCCGCGGCCAGCCGAAGCGATTCCGCGGTTTTCAGCAGCCGAATGGACATCCCGACACCCCTTTGTCAAAAATGAATCATAACAAAACAAAAAATGCAAAATTATCCGTTCATATCCTCTAAAATTTAGCACAAAACCGACTCAAAAGCAACCATATTGACGGAATTTTTAAATAAACTTGCAAATGCGAAAAATGTATAGTAGAATAGACGGGAACTGAATGATAAACAGGTACAGGTGAGAAAAATGTCTTTATACAGCGGATTATCGCAGGAACAGCTGCAGGTTCAGTATGATGAGATCAAGCAGCAGTACGATGAATTTAAAGCGCGCAACGTGCATTTGAACATGTCGCGCGGCAAGCCGAGCACGGCGCAGCTGGATATGTCGCTCGATATTTTCGACAGCGTCAACGCGCTCAACGGCTACAAGGCCAAGGACGGCACGGATTGCCGCAATTACGGCAACCTGACCGGTCTGGATGAATGCAAAACCATTTTTGCGCAGGCGCTGGGTGTGCAGAACGACAATATCATTGTCTGCGGCAACTCCAGCCTGAACATCATGTTCGACTATATCTCCCAGTGCATGACCCACGGCGCAGGCGATAAGCCGTGGATGCTGCAGGGTCCCATCAAATTCATCTGCCCCGTGCCGGGCTATGACCGTCACTTCGGCATCTGCGAATATTTCGGCATCGA
>CADBBT010000070.1 GCA_902792985.1 Oscillospiraceae bacterium | reverse complement strand
GCGCCGACGTTACCGTCAAGCAGAGCAAATACGTTTTGAACGCGATCAAAAACGCCGGACTGACAACGTTCAGCAAACGCGACGTCATGCGTCTGTGCCGCAGCTTCAAAAAGGCGGATGAGCTTCAGCCGGTGCTGGATCACCTCGTCGATTACGGTTACGTTTCCGTCAAAGAGCCCGAACCGTATTCCGGAAAAGGCAGACCGCCCGCACAGACCTATACCGTCAATCCGTGGCTCTTTGAAAACGACTCCGCTTTCTGACTCCGTCCTTTTTCGCCTTTTGTCCCTTCCGTAACGCAGAGAAGCAATTAAAAGAAAGAAAACAATTATTTCTTCTTTTATATATTTCTTTAATCCATTCTCTTCTTCCTGTCGGGACGCATAAAAGAAAGGACAAAAATCAGCAGCACAGCCAAATGCCGTAAACCAGAAACAAGCAATGAAAATGATCCGCGCCGCAGTCGACGCTTCCGTCCCGCCAAGGGGGAGGTCAAATCTCCGGGGTGAGCGGCTGCAGACAGCGGCGCGGGGGTTCCTGTGAAAAAATGGCGGAATCAGAAGGGCAATAACCCGCCGCGTCCGGTTCTTCGGCGCCGCCCGCCGCCTCGCCAAATGTTATCAAAAAGTTATCTTGATAATGATACCAATCAGAGTGATATATCAATAAACTATAGCTTCTGAAAGGAGCGATCATGATGCTGAACAACAAACCCGTTTACATCGAAAACCCGACGGCGGAACCTTATGACCTGCCCATTCCGCAAAAGTTTTCTCTCTCGGTGAAAGAGGCCGCCGCGTATTTCAACATCGGCATAACGAAGATCCGCAAGCTCGGCGAAGCGAACCTCGATTCCTTCGGCGTGCTTTCCGGGAACCGCGTGCTGATCATCCGGGAACGGTTTGAAGAATTCCTGCGGAACTCGCAGGAAATATGAAACGCAAAACAAAGGAGCGGATAAGACATGATGCCGAGAAACAAGGGCAGGATCCGGCGCGACAGAAAGAACCGCATTCTCCGCCCCGGCGAAACGGTTCGGAACGACGGAAGGTACCAGTTCAAATACCACGTCAGCGGCAAGCCTCATTACGCTTACAGCTGGAGGCTTGAGCCGACCGACCCCGTCCCGGCCGGGCGAAAGCCGGGGCCTTCCCTGCGAGAGCTTGAAAAAGAGATCAGCAGCCGGTTCGACACGCTTTCCAATTTTGAAAAGAGCAGCATGACGGTGAGCGAGCTGGTGGCCAGATATCTCAAGGCGAAAACCGGCGTGAAATACTCGACCAGGCAGGGCTATAAAACGGTGGAAAAGCTGCTGGAAGCGGAAGAATTCGGAAGCCGGAAGATCAGCGAGATCAAAACGTCCGACGCGAAGCTGTTCCTGATCATGCTGCAGCAGGAAAAAGGAAAATCCTACAGCTCCATCCACAGCATCCGCGGCGTTCTGCGCCCGGCGTTTCAAATGGCCGTGGACGACGACGTTCTTCTGAAAAACCCGTTCGGCTTTGAGCTTGCCACCGTTATCGTCAACGACTCCGTGACGAGAGAGGCGATCACGCGCGAGCAGATGCGAAAGTTTTTAAGCTTCATTCAGGACGACGCGATTTACGCCAAATACTACGACGCCGTTTACATTCTGTTTCACACGGGGCTGCGGATCTCGGAATTCTGCGGCGTTACGGTGAAGGATATCGACCTTGAGCGCAAAACCCTGAACGTCGAGCGGCAGCTCATCCGGACGTCCGAAATGGAATACCGGTGCGAAACGACCAAAACGGCCGCCGGGAAACGGGTCATTCCGCTGACCGACGACGTGGCAGAAAAGTTTCGGAACATTCTGGCCGAGCGCCGCCCGCCGCGGAGAGAGCTGGTCGTCGACGGCCATTACGGGTTTCTCTATTACGATAAAAACGGCCTGCCCTGCGTGGCCATGCACTGGCAGCACCGGTTCAACCGTATGGTGAACCAGTACAACGACCTCTACCGTGTGCCGCTGCCGAACGTCACGCCGCACGTCTGCCGGCACACCTATTGCAGCAACATGGCCAAATCCGGCATGAGCCCCAAAACGCTGCAGTACCTGATGGGGCACAGCGACATTTCCGTTACGATGAACACCTATACGCATGTCAGGTTCGACGACGCGGAAGAGGAGCTTCGGCGGCTGGAGGATTTCCGGAAGGCGCAGTCGGAAGTCGAGCGGCAAAACGCCCCGCCGCTGATTAAGGCGGTATAAATCAGAAAAGCAACAACCGCAGCAAGGATGATCTCCAAGCTGCGGTTCACTTTTCTAGTATTATTAAATCGTTTGATTGAATCGCTACTTATGAAAAAACTAGTTGTTTTTTCTCACGGGCTCCATTTCTTCACGAATATTTCCTGCTTTTCAAGGCTTCCAATACACATCCCAAGCATATTTCCGCCTAACACAATCATACGGCATAACACCGTCTATGTCAAGACGCGGAAATCCATATGATAATGCTTTGGCTGAAAACTTTTTCTCAATCCTGAAAACAGAGTGTATCTATCGGGTTCGGCCGCGCACCTATGAGGAGGCGCGTCTCCTCATTGGTGATTACATCCACTTCTATAACTACCAGCGTATCCAACTTAAAACAAAACTGACACCGATGGAATACCGATGCCAGTTCGTTGCTTGAAAACTTAATATTGTGTCATAGAGGGGTTCTTTTGTGCTGTCCATACAATTTGGGGCAGTTCAACCATAGATAGCAGGGCGGTGTTTTATTATTTTGACAGTGTTATGCCGTGGCGTTTGCCTTGTTCTTTTTGCGCTTGGGATAAAGCGCAACCGTTGTGCCGACAATACCGACGGCAAGACCGCCGAAAGCAGCAAGAGCAAGATAGCCCTTGTTAAAGGTTGACGCGGTCTGCATAAAGGCGTCAGCATCGGATTTCCAGAAGAGATAGATACCGTTTTTGTCGTTGCGGTAGCTGTAAGCGTCACTGCCGATATCCATAGCGTTTGTATAGGTGAATGCGTGAAGGCAGCCCGTACAGTCCGCTGGCATTGTGCTGTTTTCATACTGAACAACAATGGAATCGGCAAGAATCGGGTCGCCTTTTTCGCGGGACTTGTTTACGTAGAGCGCAAGCCACTGCTTGCCGATGTCGCATTTCAGGTCCGCAGCGTCGCCGCAGCCCCAGGAAGCGTAATCCGATACGCCCGTCTGCGCCTTTTTGTTGATACCTACTGCCTGACGGTTACACTTAACAACCTCATAATATACGTATTGGTCAATGTCTATCGTCTTGATGACGTTGCCTTCTCCGTCTACATCATATTTTACAATATCATCCTCGTGAACGATATAAAGCGGAATTCTGGTAAAGGTACGGTTATAGAATTGCATCATCTGATAAAACTTCAATGCGGCTGATGCAAGCAGCAGTACGCCGCCGACGCCCATGACCCACCGGCCGAGACTGCTCATACGTTCCGGCTGGACAACGTCTGTTTTTTTGTCCTGTAATTGTGCGATATATTTTTCCGCCTCTGCTTTATCAGCCTCTGCCCAGTTCAACTTCTTTGTATATTCCGTAATTTTAGTATTGTGCCAGCTGGTATCAGGCAAACCATAATCATTCATCCACATTTTATGGTAACGGATTTCTTTGTTGAACTCAATAATTTGCTTCGTATAATAGTTCACGTTGGCCTGCACAGGCGCGATCAGACTGTTGATCGCGGCGTTTGCGTCCACTGCGGCGTCATACGCCTTCATTGCGGCGTTATATGCCCTTAACGCTCTGACGTGCATAACCATGCCCGTTACGATCGTTGCCACGGAAGCGGCAAGCGTGGAATAAAAGACGAT
>CADBBT010000069.1 GCA_902792985.1 Oscillospiraceae bacterium | reverse complement strand
TTACTTTCCTTCGAACCTGTAATGACAATTTGCATTTTCGGATTCCAAAGCATAAACTGATTCTCTCTTTTTAAGGTAAGAACAAACTTGTCCTCTAAATAGCAACCACACGCCGGACATATTTCAGCGCTTGTTGAGACTTCCGCATGACAGTGTTTACAAATAATCACCCAACAATGTCCTCCTTAGCCGTTACACATTCATAATGAATGCAATCAGAATAATTTGTACGATTACGCCAACGATAACGGCCGCGACGCATCGGTCTTTATATTTTTTTGTTTGGTATTTTCCCATGTTGATTAAGCCAATAACAATTCCTACAATTGGAATAAAAAAGGCAAATAACAACGCCATATTTGCATTGCTGTCCGATTCCCGTGTCTGTGGATTTTTATCTTCTGTTGCAAAAGCAGATGTCTCAGAAATAGGGGCCGACGTTTGAATGGGTGCTACTGCACATCCACAGTTGGGGCAAATAACAGCCTCATCTAGAAGCTCTTTTCCACATTTTTGACAAAACTTCATGTCTTCACTCTCCTAAAATAGTTCTCTTTAAGTTATCTTTGATACATATTAGCATACTTTCAGTTAATTGTCAATACTAAAAGTTACCATTATTATTATAGAAAAGGAGCTGATAGTATGTGTGGAACCGAGCAGATCGGCACAGCAATAAAAAATGCCCGAAAGAAAAGCGGCTACACGCAGGAAGCTCTTGCGGAGCTGTTGGGTATCACCCCTACACACATTAAACACATTGAAGGAGGTCGTCGGTTGCCTTCGGTGGAAATTCTGTTTTCCGCTGCCAATGTGCTTCATTTTTCTATAGACAGTTTACTACCGGCTGCGCAGAAAGCCAATCATACACCACTCTCAAAACTCGATCAAATCACCGAGCAGTATTCTAAAAAAGAGCTCGCTTTGTTGGAGCAAATTGCAGAAGTCATTTTGCAGAATCGATAAAAGCAGCACCGCATGACGCTGCTTTTTTCACAAGAACACTTGACACCAAATATGACACCATGCTATACTATAAACAAGAGGTGAGGTCATGTCTCAATGGGATAAACTGATCAAACGCATCCTGACCCTTTCCAATGATTTACGCTTTCAGGAGCTGCGAAAAGTTTTGGAATACTACGGTTATACTATGTATGCACCGAATAGCGGCAGCAGCCATTACACCTTCCGCAAGCCCGGCTGCTATCCAATCACCATTCCGAAGCATGAACCCATTAAAGTCGTTTATGTAAAGATGATCAAACAACTGATCGAAAGCGAGGTGTCATCCGATGAAAACACTTAACGAATATCTGGCTCTTCCATATCGTCTGGAAATCCTGCCCGATCCGCAGGAGGGCGGATATGTCGGCATTTTGCCGGAGCTGCCCGGCTGCATGACAACTGCCGATGATATCGACACGCTGATGCGCAATATCGAAGACGCCAAACGCGCCTGGCTGGAAGCCGCACTGCAGGACGGCCTTGCCATTCCCGAACCGCAATCTCTGCGCGATTATTCCGGTCAGTTTAAACTGCGGTTGCCGAAAAGTCTGCATCAGCAACTGGCAGAACACGCCAAACAGGAAGGCGTCAGCATGAATCAATACTGCGTCTATCTGCTGACGCAGCAGGATGCGCGGTTTACAGCAAAACACGTTTCATAAAGCACATGCAGCGTCGGATGGCGCTGCTTGTTTGTTCAAACCTCATCAGTCACGCGCATTTTACATTGCGGCTTTTCCACAGCGTTGGTTGGCGCGTGACAGCTGTCTCGCCTGCCGGCTCGGTCGGCGCTTCTGCCTGCGGCAGAGGTCTCCACTGGAGACCCGCGCCCTTCCCCAAAGGGGACGGCTGCTGTGGTGGCTGCCTACGGCAGCATTCAGATCGGCGCGTCACTATGCACTGCGCACTAACTGCTATGCCCTAACAAAAGCCGCCCCAAACGGAGCGGCTTTTGTTGTGTGTGTATATTGAAATGTACGGGAAATCTTATTCTTCGGCTTCCGCCTTCGCGTCTTCAATGACCTTTTGAGCCACGTTGCCCGGCGCGTCTTCATAGCGCGCGAAGGTCAGGGTGAAGTAGCCGCGGCCTGCGGTCACGGAACGCAGCATCGTGGAGAAATCGCCCATTTCGGCCATCGGCACTTCGGCAACCAGCTCTTGCATCTTCGGCTCGTCCGCGGCGCCCATGCCCATCACGCGGCCGCGACGCTTCGTGATATCGCCCATGATATCGCCGAGGTTGGCGTCGGGGATGTAGACCTTGAGATCGCCGATCGGCTCAAGGATGACCGGTGCGGCCTGCGCCATACCGTTTTTATACGCGATCTTCGCGGCGGTACGGAACGCCATATCGTTGGAGTCCACCGGGTGGTAGGAGCCGTCGTAAAGCACAGCCTTGAGGCCGACAACCGGATAACCGGCAAGCGGGCCCTTTTGGATCGCTTCCTGCAAGCCTTTTTCAACAGCCGGGAAGTAGTTCTTCGGCACGGAGCCGCCGACCACTTCGCTTTCAAAGATCAGCTCGTCGCCGTCGTGCGGCTCAAAGCGGATCCAAACGTCACCGAACTGGCCGGAACCGCCAGACTGTTTCTTGTGACGGCCCTGGACGGAGCAGGACTTGCGGATGGTTTCGCGATAGGCCACCTTCGGGATCTTGAGGTCGATCTCTACGCCGAACTTGCCCTTCAGTTTGGCAAGCACGATGTCCAGATGCTGTTCGCCCAGACCGGAAAGGATCATTTCGCGGGTCTCTTCGTTGGTGGAGAACACGACGGTCGGATCTTCGCCCATGATCCGGCGCAGACCGGCGGCGACTTTATCTTCTTCGCCCTTCTTCTTCACAACGATCGCCATCGAAAGCGACGGAGCCGGGAACTTCACGCCGTCAAGGTTGAGCACCTTCTTCGGGTCGCAGATGGTGTCGCCGGTGTCGAGCGAGTTCAGCTTGGTGATCACGCCGATGTCGCCGGCGCCGATGACGCTGATGTCTTCCTGCTTGTTGCCGCGGACGGAAATGAGCTTACCCATACGCTCGCTGCTGCCGGTGCGGGCCACATAGGCGGGCACGTCGGCGGTGATTTTGCCGGAAACAACCTTCACAAAGCTCATCTTACCCACGAACGGGTCGGCAACGGTTTTGAAGCAGATTGCGGCAAGCGGGCCGTTGGCGTCGCACTTGACTTCCACGTCGTTGCCGTCGTCGTCCTTCGCGGTTTCGCCGCCGGCCTGGGCCGGTGCGGGTGCGGAATAGACGATGGCGTCCAGCAGCAGATCCACGCCGTCGAGCGTGGTGCCGGAGCAGGCGTAAACCGGATAGATTTCGCCGGTTTCAACGCCCTTGGTCAGGCCGTTGATGATCTCGTCCTTCGTCAGCTCTTCGCCGTCGAAGTATTTCATCATCAGGTCGTCGTCCACAGAAGCAACCGCTTCCATGAGCACTTCCTTCATCTCGTCGAAATGCGGGTCAGACGGCATATCCACAGCCGTGGCTTTGCCGTTGTTATAGGAGAACGCTTTGCCGGAGCAAAGGTTGACATAGCTTTCCGCTTTGCCGCCGACCATGTGCGGGACAACGACCGGGCAGAGCTTTGCGCCGATCTCTTCCTTCAGCGCTTCAAACGTTTTATAGAAATCGCGGTTTTCCGCGTCGACCTTCGTGATGGCAAAGAACTTTGCAATGCCGCGGGCGTCGGCAGCCTTGATGGCCTTTTCCGCGCCAACGTCCATGCCGGAGCCGGCAGACGTGACGATCAGGGCGCATTCTGCAGCGCGCATGGCCTCATAGACGCCGCCTTCAAAGTCGAATTTGCCCGGCGCGTCAAGCAGGTTGATTTTGCAGTCTTTCCATTCCAGCGGCGCAAACGCAGTGGACAGAGAGCACTGGCGTTTCTTTTCTTCGGGGTCAAAGTCCAGCACGGTGTTGCCGTCGGCAA
>CADBBT010000068.1 GCA_902792985.1 Oscillospiraceae bacterium | reverse complement strand
CCCGGGGATCACGGAGATGAGCGTGCCGTTTGCGCCGAGCACACGGGAAAACGCTTCGGCATGAAACGGCGCGAACAGATGCATTGCAAAATCGACCGATGCGTCCGGCAGCGGAATGGCGGAAAGATTCGCCACAAAAAACAGCGCGTTCGGCACCCTGCGCTTTGCCGCAAGGCGCACCATCTCTTTGGAAAGGTCGAACCCGAGCAGCCGGCAGGGCTTTGCCGCCGCGACACCTGCGGCATAGTAGCCTTCACCGCAGCAGATGTCCAGCACAGCCGGGTCTTCGCCGGTCAGCGTCTGCATCTGCTGTGCCATCGCAAGGCGCAGCGTGTCAAAATACCCGCGCTCCAAAAACAGATGCCTTGCGCGCGCCATAGCGCGGCTGTCGCCGATGGAATCGCCGCTTTTGCTTCTGCCGGCCAGCAGATTGACATATCCCTCTTTTGCCAGATCAAAGCTGTGCCGGTGCGCGCATTGCAGCGTGCGCCCGTTTTGGCTGAGCGCTTCGCCGCAGACCGGACAGACCGGGAAAAACCGTGCGTCCAACTTTTCATCCCCTTTTTCTTGCATTCTTCGACATTTTATGATAGTATAGCCTAAAAGAGACTGCCGCGTCAAGCGGTTTGCGGAACGAATCACCCGGGAGGCTGTTATGGCAAAGGAAAAAGCGCAAAAAACCAACGCGATGCGTATGCTCGACCGCGCGAAGGTGCCGTATCGGGTCAACTACTACGAATGCGAGGAATTCATCGACGGCGTCCATATCGCAGATCAGCTCTCGCAGCCTTATGAAAGCACGTTCAAGACCCTTGTGGCAACGGGCAAAAGCGGCGCATATTATGTGTTCGTGATCCCCGTGGCCGAAACGCTCGACCTCAAAAAGGCGGCGAAGGCGGTGGGCGAAAAGAGCGTGGAGCTGCTGCACGTCAAAGACATCCGCGCCGTGACCGGCTATATCCGCGGCGGCTGCACCCCGATCGGCATGAAAAAGCAGTACCCGACGGTGCTGCACAGTTCGGCGCTGCAGTTTGACGAGATCATCCTCTCCGGCGGCTGTCTCGGCGCGCAGATCTTTCTTGCGCCGGCAGATCTTGTCAAGGTGACGGGCGCAAAGGTGACAGACCTTTTGATGGAGAACGGAGAATGAAGATGAAGCGTGAAACAAGGCTCCTTTGGCAAAAACGGCTTTTTTTGCCGCTGTTGCTGCTCTGTGCGGCGCTGCTGCTTTGCGCCTGCGAAAACAAACAAAGCGCACCGGTGAACGCGCCGGCGGAAAGCACCACGGCGGAAACGACGACGGAACCGACGACCGAAGCGCCGGTGGCGGAGCTGCTGATCAATGAATACGCAACCAAGAACACGCAGACATTCCTGAGTGAAGACGGCGAATTCGTCAGCTGGGTCGAACTGTATAACCCGACACAAACGGCAGTGGACCTGCGCGGCTTTGCCCTTTCCGACAAGCCGAACAAAAAAGATAAATGGCGTTTTCCCGCTGTGACGATCGACGCGAACGGCTATCTTGTGGTGCTGCTTTCCGGCGAAGAAAAAAGCTTTGACGGCGGCGAACTGCACGCTTCCTTCAAACTGAACGGCAAAGAGGACGGGCTGTTCCTCTTTGACACGCAGGGCCGCACCGTAGACAGCTGCAAGGTCTACGATCTGTTTTCCAACCTCACCTGCGGGCGCACGAAGGACGGCTCGTTTGCCTTCTTCTCCTATGCCACCCCCGGCAAACGAAACACCGCCGAACCCTTTGATTCCGTGGACAGCGCCGCGCTTTCCAAATCAAAACAGCTTTTGATCACGGAGGTCGCCGCGGTCAACACCGAACAAAAATCACCGAACGGTACGCTTTGCGATTACATTGAACTTTACAACGCGTCCGAAAAGAACCTTTCCCTGAACGATTTCAAGCTCTCCGACAAAAAAGACGCGGGGAGCTTTCTTGCTTTGCCGAAAAAAACGCTTGCCCCCGGCGCATACGCGGTGATCTGGTGCAACGAGGAAAACGCCGGCGGCCTCACGCTCGATCTCGGGCTCAACCGCTACGGCGAAACGGTGTATCTGATGGAAAAGGGCGGCGGCATTGTCGATGCGCTCTCCTACGGCCGCCTGAGCGACGGCTACTGCTGCGGACGCGATCTGGACGGCACGGACGCGCCGGTCTATTTCGACACGCTCACGCCCGGCAAAGCCAATGTGCAGCGCACGCTTTCCGCCATGCTGCGCGACCCCGTGATCGACACGGAAAGCGGTTATGTCCAGCGGGGCACAGCCGTTGCGATCGACTGCAGCGCGCCCGTGTATTACACGCTTGACGGCAGCGTGCCGACCGCAGACAGCACGCTTTACGCCGCGCCCGTTTTTGTGGACGCAACCACCACGCTGCGCGCGCGGGCGATCGCACCCGGCGCCGTGCCGAGCGACGTTGTGACCAGGACCTTCCTTGTGGAAAAGAAGCACACCCTGCCCGTGGTCTGTCTTTCGACCGACGCGGCGGGACTGTTCAGCGAAGAGCGCGGCATCCTTGCCACCGGCAGCGGCGCGTCGCCGGAATTTCCGCATCTCGGCGCGAACTACTGGCAGGACTGGGAGCGGCCGATCCATTTTGAATACATGAACGCCGACGGCGTGCCGCAGGCGGCCTTTGACGGCGGCGTGCAGGTGTTCGGCCAATACAGCCGCGCGCTTGAACAAAAAAGCCTTGCGATCTTTTTGCGCGACAAATACGGCCCCGGCGAAATCTGCTGCCCGTTTTTCAAAGACGGGGCTGTGAATGTTTTTTCGTCCCTTGTGCTGCGCAACAGCGGACAGGATTTTTCTTCGGCCCATCTGCGCGACGCGTTCTGCGCCATGGTGATGAAGGGGCAGGTAGACGTGGATTTCATGGATTATCAGCCCGTCGCGGTCTACATCAACGGCGACTACTTCGGCCTGTACGATCTGCGCGAAAAGATCAACGGCGACTACCTTGAAAACCATCGCGGGCTGAACAAGCACAACACCGACCTCATCAAGGGCAACCGTATCGTGCAGCTCGGCACGCTCGACGACCACACAGCCCTGCTCGATTACGTCAAAACACACGACCTGCGCGACGACAGGATCTATGCGCGCGTGAAACAGTGGGTGGACATCGACAATCTGATCGAATACTGGATGTGCGAATCGTTTTTCTGCAACACGGACACCGGCAACATCCGCTTTTACCGTGAAAAGACCGACGGCAGCAAATGGCGGTGGATCTTCTTTGACGTGGACTGGGCACTGTTCCCCTCCACCTATAAGATCAACTCCATCCAGCGCTACCTCAACCCGCGCGGTCACGGTGTCGGCAACGGTTTTCACACAACGCTGATGGTGAACCTGATGAAAAACGCGCACTTTCGCGCCCGGGTGCTGAAATTGCACAAAAAGCACCTCGCAACAACGTTTGACCAAACCCGTCTGCTGAAGATCTTCGACGCCATGGTCGCCGAGATTGAGCCGGAAATGCAGTTGCACACCGCCCGCTGGAGCACGATCAGCTATGAGGGCTGGACACGCAGTGTGAAACAGCTGCGGTCGATCGTATCCCAGATGCCTGCGCTGTTCAAAGAAAAGATGAAAAGCGGATTCGGGATGACGGCGGCGGAAATTGAGAAATATTTATAGATGGAAGTCGGTAGTCGATAGTCGGTAGCTGTTAGCTGTTAGCTGTTAGCTGTTAGCTGTTAGCTGTTAGCTGTTAGCTGCTAGCTGTTAGCTGCTAGCTGTTAGCTGCTAGCTGTTAGCTGTTAGCTGCTAGCTGTTAGCTGCTAGCTGTTAGCTGCTAGCTGTTAGCTGCTAGCTGTTAGCTGTTAGCGGACAGTGAAACCCCGACGTGAATGTGAACCGCGGCGGAGCGTTGATGATGGCAAAAAAGCCTTCCGCCCTCCGGGAAGGGAGCGGCAAATGCCGGTGGAAGGGACAAAACCATGCGCAATAAAAAATGTTAGGGCGGCCGGCGGCCGCCCGATTTTTGTTTCGGCTGATTGGCGGAAGCATCTGCATTTCCGTCTGCGCTCCCCCCCTTGCGCGCATCTTCGCTGCGCGCACACGCGGCGGCGGGACGAACCGTGCAGCGCACGGTTCAAAAACGAAGCGCGGCTTCGTTTTTCGCGCGGCGTTCGCCGCGCGGTCCCGCCGCCGGTTGCGCACGGCATTTGCCGTGCGCAGAAAAGGGCGGAAAAGAAAAAGCAGGGCGGCCGGCGGCCGCCCCTTCGGTTTTTAAGTACCCGCTGATTAATTCGATGTATAAAGATTGGCGAGGAAATTTTTCGTCAGATGTAACAAAATCGCGCAGCCAACCTGACGGTTTGCAAGCGATTTCTGTGCAAAATGACGGAAAATTTACCGTCAAGATTTGCGCATCCGAGTTAATCAGTGGGTACTTTTTTTCCTGCGCCTGCCGTGCCCGTTTTTTCAACGCACGCACAGACGCTGCTTCTTAATGCATCATTCTTACTTCTCTATTGATCATATCAGCGTCAGCCACGCCACATCCGTGCTCGTTGCCAGGTTTTCCGCCCCATACAGCACCAGCAGCTCCGTCACGCCGTCGGCGGCGAGCTGTTCGCGCACCGGCAGGCGGCAGTAGCGCAGATCGACCATGTAGATCGTCTCGTAATTTGCGGCAAGGAAGGTCGCAAAGCAGTGGGCAAAGGAGTCCTTGAGAATGAGCAGCTTTTTGCCGTTGCTGCAGCGGCGGTTCTCGATCTTCACAAGGGCATGGTTGCCGTCAAGAAAGACCGGGTACTGATCCTTTTCGGCAAGATGCGCCGGGAAGTAAAGGGAATCATAGGTCTTGCTCTCGGTGCCCTCCGTGATCGTCACCGTATAATCGCCGCCATCCTCCTCATAGATGTCCAGCGTGTCGGGCTTTGTCAGCCACAGTCCGCTCTTGGAGTACGCCGTGCCGTAAAAGCCGTCGCTTGTGCGCGTTTTTGTGAACGTCTGCACCGGCAGTCCCTTGGCCGCGCAGTAGCTTTCATACAGCGCGCGGCTGCCGTCGGCCGTCAGATGGTGGTCGGTGCGGTAATAGAGCTTATCTTTTTCGAGCGGCGCAAAAATGTTGCGCACATCAAGAAAAGTGTCGCCGTCAACGGCTGCTTTCGCCGCGTCGAGCAGCGCATCGTCGCAAAAAGCTTTGTGAAAACGCGGCAATTTTTCGCCGAGCACGGCGCCGGACGCGGGCACGATCATCCAGGTGGTATCCATGCCGGTCTGAGACGCGAACGCGCGGATCTTTTCGATGTTCTGCGTTTGCTTTTCCGTGCTCACCCTGCCCTGCTGTGTGAACAAAAAGCCGTCTTTGCCGCGGATGACGCCGCTGTCGCCGTTCATGCCGAAGAGCTGGTCGGCATAGGCGTGCAGGCCCACAAAGGCTTCACGCAGCGGAAAATGGTCGGCGATATAGGTCTGCGCCTGCTCGGTCAGCGTACCGTCAAGCAGTGATTGCAGGGAAAACTGCGGCACATCGGCAAGCAGACGTTTTTCGTTTTCTGCAAAGCTTTGCTTCGGCAGCGCGAAAAAGCATACGCTGAGCACCGCGATCATCAAAAAGAAGCACAGCGCGAGCACGGGTTTGCGTTTTGGTTGTTTCATCTCGCTGCCTCCTTAGAATCTGAAGTACAAAAACGGGTTGTAGGTGGAGCTGACGAGCGAAGCGACGCACAGCACAAACGCTGCCGCCCCCGCCAAAGGCTCCAGCACGCGGTAAGCCCCGCGGTCTTTGAGCGATGTGAACGCCCGTCTGGCCGTCGGCAGCGAGAAGATCGCCGCGCACACCAGCAGCGGCAGGTGCGTCATCAAGAGCGAGAGCGCATCCGGAGAGAGCAGGCCGTTCTTTGCGGTGAACATCGATGAGAAATATGCGCCCATGTCGCCCAGCGCGGAAAAATCAAACAGCACCCAGCCCAGCACGACCAGCAGGAAGGTATACGCGCGCGAAAGCGCTTTCGGCGCCTGTTTGAGCAAACGCAGCAGCCCGAATTTTTCGATCGTCAGCAAAACGCCGAAATAAAGGCCCCACAGCAAAAAGTTCCAGCTTGCGCCGTGCCAGATGCCGGTCAGCGCCCAGACGATGAAGATGTTCAGGCACTGGCGCGCCTTGCCTTTGCGGTTGCCGCCCAGGGGGATGTAGACATATTCGCGGAACCAGGTGCCCAGCGAAATATGCCAGCGCCGCCAGAAATCGGTGATGCTGTCGGCCGTGTAAGGGTAGTTGAAATTGCGCACGAACTCAAAGCCGAAGATCTTTCCGAGGCCGACTGCCATATCGGAGTAGCCGGAAAAATCAAAATAGATCTGGAACGTGAACGCGAGGATGCCGACCCACGCGCCCAGTGTCGGGAGCGTGCCCGGCGCGGCTTTGCACTGATCCCAAACGGCGCCCAAGGCGTTGGCGAGCAAGACTTTTTTGCAAAGACCGAACAGGAACAGACGCACGCCGTTCGTTGTTTTTTCCCAGGAGTGCGTACGCGTCTGCAGCTGCTTTTCCACATCGACATAGCGCACGATCGGACCCGCGATGAGCTGCGGGAACAGCGCGACATAGGTGCCGAAGGTGACAAGGTTTTTCTGCGGCGCACAGTTGCCGCGATAGGCGTCGATGACATAGGACATGCTCTGGAACGTGTAAAATGAGATGCCGATGGGCAGCGCGATCTGCGGATCGGGCAAAAACGAAAATGCCGGCAGCACCTTGAGTGTGGATACGAACAAGGTGGCATACTTGAAGAAGCCGAGCAGCAGCAGATTGACGATCACGCACAGCACCAGCACGGCCTTTTTTTGCTTCGGCTTTTCAGAAAATGCACCGAGCAGCCGCCCGGCGAAATAGTTGAGCAGGATCGACCCGGCCATCAGCAAAATATACACCGGTTCGCCGTAGCCGTAAAACAGCAGGCTCACGATGAGCAGCACGGCGTTTTTCGCGCGGTCGGGCACAGCAAAATAGGCGATCAGAACCGCCGGCAAAAAGAAGAACAAAAACGGTAAACTGGAAAAAACCAAGAGAAACCTCCTTTGGAAAGCGTGGAGTGGGAATCAATGCGCAATGCGTAATTCGTAATGCGTAATTGAGCAAGAGAAAAAGATGCGGTGCATCGTTTCTCCGTCGCGATAGATTCTTGACGCGGCAGCGTCAAGTCGCTTTAAAGTCGCGGATGTTTGCAGAGATGGAAACACCGTGCACGCCGCAGCGTTGCATACAGCGCAACGGTACGGCCGTCGATCGTATATGAAACCGCAAGGCGCGCTTTGGCTTTTTTTGCGCGCAGCGTTGCTGCGCGCACGGGGCGGCGGGACGAACCGTGCGGCGCACGGTTCGAAAACGAAGCGGCGCTTCGTTTTCCGCGCGGCATCCGCCGCGCGGTCCCGCCGCCTGTCTGCGCACGGCGAACGCCGTGCGCAAGGCGCTGCGAAAAGCGCAGCGTTGAAAAATCTCTCTGTTCCCGCAGATCATAGCCGAAACATCAAGGGCATGTAACGCGAACCTTTCCCATATCATTCGGTACCACGTCAACACCTCAGGAAAAGGCACAAACACTGTTCTTTTTTTGAATACTGTTTGTATAAGCACACACTTTGCCCATACTGCCGTCACCGTTTGTCAGCGGTAGGCGAAATGATAACGGCTTGCGAGCTTGCCGAGCAAACGGCTGTCTTCTTTCGCCGTACACAAGCGTTTTCTCTTTCTTCGTCTATTCTTTCTCTTTCGCAAGAGAAAGAGAAAGAATGGACCCGCCGGAGGCACCGTGCGAAAAAAGCGAAAGACAACGA
>CADBBT010000067.1 GCA_902792985.1 Oscillospiraceae bacterium | reverse complement strand
ACAGACTGTGTGAGACGATACAAAACCTGACAAAAGATACGATAAAAAGCATCACGGGTAGAAATTGGTTGTTGTCTGTTTTTAATTAGTGTTTAGTATTATATCTATGCCGAACAAAGGAGATTCCGAGCCGGGTTCTGAAGGCGGGAATGCGTGAAATACTTTTAAAGTCCGGATGAATTGCATATTTCATGTTGACTTATCCTTTCGTTTCACTTTTTTAAGTTTAGCTTCGGTTTATAAATACAATTTATGATAACACGACGGAGGCGAGAGCATGTTTCACATTTTGGTGGTTGACGACGATAAAAACACGCGGCGGCTTCTGACCGCGGTGCTGGAAAGCGAAAACTATTCCGTATCCACAGCGGAAAACGGAGAAGAAGCTCTGGCTGTTTTAGATAAAACCCACGTGGACCTGATCGTGCTGGATATCATGATGCCGAAGATGGACGGCTATGAGCTGACCTCTCTTTTGCGTCAGACGAACAACGATCTGCCTATCCTGATGCTGACAGCAAAGCAACTGCCCGAAGACAAGCATAAGGGCTTTCAATCCGGCACGGACGATTATATGACCAAGCCCATCGACGAAACGGAAATGCTGCTGCGCATCAAAGCGCTGCTGCGCCGCGCGAAGATTGCCAGCGAACGGCAAATCAGGATCGGCTCCGTAACGCTGGATTACGACAGCTTTACGGTCACGGATTCCGCCTCAGGCGAAACGCAGACGCTGCCGCAAAAGGAGTTTTTGCTGCTGTATAAGCTGCTCTCCTACCCCGGAAAGATCTTCACACGCATACAGCTCATGGACGAAATCTGGGGCGCGGACAGTGAGACGGGATGGGAAACTGTAACGGTGCATATTGGCAGACTGCGCAAACGGTTTGAGGGCTGGAACGCTTTTTCAATTGAATCCGTGCGCGGACTTGGCTACAGGGCGGTGAAAAAAGAATGAACAAAAAAACGGAAAGACAGTCACGGATCGCGCTGACGCTCCTTTTGGCTGGCGTCACCTTTGCGGTGGAGCTGCTGTTTTTGCTACTGATTGCAGCGGTTGTGATCACGCTGAGCGGAACCGGCGTATTGAAGCTGGAGATCACCGGCGCGATCAACCGTCCGCTGCTCATCGCCCTTTTTGTTTTGTTTTGCCTGATCGTCGGCGCGGGAATCTCCTTCCTGCTCAGCCGGATTTTGACCGGCCCGATCAACAAAACGATCAATACGATCAACCGGCTGGCGGAGGGCGATTACAAGGCGAGGCTTGCGATCGGCAAGCCCTTGAGCAGCCATCCGACGATGATCGAGATCACGGACAGCTTCAATCAGATGGCGGCCAGGCTTGACAAAACGGAAATTCTGCGCACCGATTTTGTCAACAACTTTTCGCATGAATTCAAAACGCCCATCGTTTCGATCATGGGCTTCGCAAAGCTCCTGAAACGCGGCAACCTTACGCCGGAGGAGCAGCAGGAGTATATTGACGTGATTGAGGAGGAATCGGGGCGGCTTTCCAATATGGCGGCGGGAATCCTGCAGCTTTCAAAAATCGAGACCCAAAACGTACTTGGCCCAAAGCGCCGCTATAACCTTTCGGAGCAGTTGCGCAACTGCGTATTGCTGCTGGAAAAGAAATGGACCGAAAAAGGGCTGGAGCCGGAGCTTGTTTTTGACGAATACGAAATCGAGGCGGACGAGGACCTGCTCAAGCAGGTGTGGCTGAACCTGATCGACAACGCCGTGAAATTCTCGGAGCAGAACTGCGCTTTTCGGATCTCAATCGAAAACAAGGATAACAAGATTCAAGTCCATGTTGCGAACACCGGGCCCGATATTCCTGCGCAAAGTCTGCCGTATATCTTCGATAAATTCTATCAGGCGGACGAATCCCATTCCGGCAAGGGCACCGGCATCGGACTTGCCGTTGTCAAACGGATCGTGCGTCTGCACGGCGGCGAGGTCGGCGTGCAAAGCGGCGGCGGCAAGACGGAATTTACTGTTACGATCCCGCAATAAGAAAAAAGGCTGCGTATCCTCTTCGAGCGGAACGCAGCCCTTTTTATGGAAAGAAAATGATTTGCACATACGCGTAAAACAACGGAAGTACAAATACTACGCTGTCAAAGCGATCGAGAATGCCGCCGTGTTCCGGCATGATTGAAGCGAAATCCTTGATCCCATGCTCCCGCTTGATATAGGAGAAAAACAGGTCGCCAACCGTGCCGAACGCCGCGCCGAGCAGTCCGAAGCACAGCAGGGAGAGCCACGAAACGTCGTGGCCTATACAATGTATCACAATTCCATAGATCGCCATACCCAGCACGCCGCCGGCGAGCCCGCAAAAGAAGCCTTCCACGGTTTTGTTCGGACTGATCCGCGGCGCAAGCTTGTGTTTGCCGAAACACTTGCCGCCAAACTGCGCAAGGGTGTCCGCACTCCACGCCGCAATAAACGGGATCAAAATGAGCCGCTTTCCGCTTTCGCCGCCCAGCACCGGCAGCAAAAGAGAGAAGGACGTTGGAAAAACGATGGAAGCGAGGAACAGATAAGCGATGTTTTTGGAACTGTGGTATTGACCCGTGGCGGCAGAATACAGAAAACCAAAGCTCAGCAAACAAAGCGAAAGCAGAAGCGTTCCTGTTTCGGCAATGTGAAAGTACCACAGCCACGGAACCGCAACGGCCGTAAGCAGACAGACAATCACGGGAACGTTTCTTTGGCAGACGCCGGTGGGTACCAGCAGTTCATAACAGCTCATAACTGAAAGGGCGCACACCAAAATCGCGGTTCCCCACAGCGGCGTGAAGAACAAGATTGCAACGGTCAGTGCGATCCCCGCCAACGCGACCAAAACTTTTATCAGCATTTTTCTTCTTTTCATCGTCTTCCTCTTTTTCACTTACACAAAATATTCACTGTCCGGACAGAAGATTTCGACGCAGTTGTTTTTTACGTCGATCTGCACATCGTTCACCGGTCCGCTGCATTCGCCGTCCAGCGTCCAGTTCTCCGGCTTTTCAAAGATAAAACGGAGCTTTGAAGCCTGAAAATGCACCAGCGTTTCTCCGTCATATTCATGGCGGCGCATTTTTTTGAGAAGAGAAAAGATCTGAAACGGCGTCCTGACCTTCCGGATCAACACCACTTCGAATTCCCCATCGTTAAAGCGCACTTCATCCTTTCGGAATTTGAACATGCCCGCGGCGGAGAGCGTATTGGATACTGTGCCGAAATAGAAATCATCCTCCAACACGTTTCCGTCGTATTCCACGCGGATATGCTTGGGCTTCAGCGCCTTCATCGTGGGAATCAGCTGCAGCCCGAAGCCGTTAAGCATATATGCGCTGTAACCCAGCACATTCTTTACCCGCTGCGGCGTGGCATAAGAGACCGATACGCCGGGGCCGAAGGAGGCGATATAGGTAAAACAGCGGTCGATAAATTTCCCGACGTCGTACCCGCGGCTCTCCCCGCGCCGAATCGTTTCCACGGCGTCCGGCATGGCGGAAGGAATACCGAGGTTATTTGCAAGGTCGTTGGTCGAGCCCATGGGGATATACCCGATGATCGGGCGCGGTCCCGCATCCGGCAGGCCGCTGATCACCTCGTTGAGCGTACCGTCGCCGCCGCAGCAAATCACCGTTTCGTAACGGTTGCCCTCAAGGGCGGCAATCTCCCGCGCGTGCCCCGGATACGCCGTAGCAGCAACGTGGATCCTCTCCGCGTCCGGTCCGAAGCGGTCAAGGATCTCCTTGGGCTTTGGGCGGCCAATGCTTTTTCCCGCGCGTGGATTATAAATCAGAAGCATTGATTTTTTGTCCATCGCCATCACTCTTCCACACTTTTTGAATTTGCGTATATTTTTTGCATCGTTTCATCGTCAAAATGCGTATCCAAAAACACTTCTACCTTGTTGGCTGCGGGAATGCCCTCCTGCCGCCTGTTCATCCGAACGGCGGCGCCTGCGGAAAGCGCTGCGTCAAACACAAAGAATGCGAGGAATGCGCCGACAAGTACCTTTTCAAACGGGATATGTACATTTTCAAAGAGCATGTTCAGCAGCGGCATGATGAGCTTTACCCATCCAAGGCCGATCACTCCCCAGAACACGGAATACAGCAGGCAGACTCTGCCGTTGATATTGAGCGGTAGATGGCTGTAATCCCATGCAACGGAGCCGAAGCAGATCTCCTGCCCGAGAGAGCAGATATATTCCGTCACGGTTCCGCTGACAAAGGAGATCAGAAAGACCTTCCACCAGGCAGCGTTCTGAAAACGTATGAGGATAAGCGTAAGCAGCACCGCTCCCATGCCATAGGCGACGCTGAGATGCCCCAGCACGAGCGATCTGCGGCTTTCGATATAGCCGTTTTTGATCAGACACCAGAGCGTTTCGATCGCGTAGCCGACGTAGCACCCGATCGCAAAGATCCAGACGTATTGTTGGAAGTTGAATTGAACCTTCATCTCTTTACCTCTTTCAGAACAACCTATACTGAATTTCATGATACAGGCATTATCTAAACTCAATCGAAACAAAACACAGTCATAAAAAAAGCCGCCCCAAACGGAGCGACACACGAACGGAATAAAAGACAATAGGGGCGCATCATCGTATTCTCATCTTCCTTTTATCCCAAAGAATCTTTGAAAAAACTCGGCAACCAAGCGGAATGCGCGAATAGATGCGTGCAATGCGGTCGCATCGCCCGACACCGAGGACGGCAGCGATACATTCAGATCCTCCGGCGTGCTGTAATCGTCAATAAAACCGACGCCGCGTTTCGCAGCGCCGGTTTTTTGCCCGCAACAAAAAAAGCCACCCCGCCGGTTGGCGGGATGGTCGTGCTTTGGGATTATTCGATCGCGATGCTCTTGCGTTCGGGCAGCTCCTTTTGATCCTTCTTCGGGA
>CADBBT010000066.1 GCA_902792985.1 Oscillospiraceae bacterium | reverse complement strand
CCATATCGCGCAGCGCGTATTCCGCCTTGCGGTTCTTGCGCTTGACATCGTGCATCTGCGTGAGCGTGCCGCGGTGCAGCTCAAGATAAAGCTCATCGTCATACACGGGCAGATCGTCGCGCTGAGCTTCCAGCTCTTTCATGAAATCGCTGATCGTCATCGGCACCACTTCCGGCATTCCGTCCATGTTTGCCGAACGCAGCGACGTTTCGATCATTCCCGGCGTCGGGCCGCCGCCGCCGTCGCCAAAGCCGTAGGCAACAAGGCGCAGATCGGTCGTGTCCTTGAGCTGCAGATCGCGCGTTGCGGAAAAACAGTCGCTCACGTCGGGCCAGCAATGCGTGCGGTTGAAATGCGTGAGCACCTCGCTGCCGTCGATGCCGCGCCAGACAAAGGATTCAAACGGGAAGCGGTTGAGCTCGTTCCAGAAGATCTTAGTGGTATAAAAGTATTTCACTTCGCTGCCGCGCATGATCTGCGGAATGTTGGCGTTATAGCCGAAGGTGTCGGGCAGCCAGAAGGAATCGGAGGTATAACCGAAGTTTTCACGCGTGAACTGCTGTCCTTTGAGGAACTGACGCGCCATCAGCTCGCCCGAGGTGATGTTGCAGTCGCATTCCACATAAACGCCGCCGTTGGGCTCATAGCGTCCTTCGGCCACGCGCTGTTTCATCTCTTCAAAAATCGTGGGATAATAATCCTTCATCCATTCGCCGTGCAGCGCCGAGGACTGGATGAATTTATAGGTCGGATACTGCTCCATCAGGCGCAGCGCGTTGGCATAGGTGCGCGCGCATTTGCGCACCGTTTCCGCCACCGGCCAAAGCCAGGCGGTGTCCATGTGGCTGTGGCCGAGCACGCCGACGCGGCCGAACACGCGGGAATTTTTGCCGCTGAAAAACGGGCGCGAGATGGCAAGCGCCTTGCGCACACCCTCTGCCACAGCAGCATCCGTCGCGTCCTTCGGCACAAGGATGAGCACATCGTTGATCTGACGCAGCGCCTTTTTTGCCTTTGCGGAAACAAAGTTATCCTGCGGCAGACGGCGCGCCGCGTTCAGCAGTTCGCGGATGTCGAAAATGAGGGTGAACACGTCCTCGTTGCGCGTGCAGATCTGCGCACCGTTGAAGCAGTGCTGAAACGTCTGCGTCGGGTCGGGGGCGAAGTAATTGTCGTACGGATCGGTATTCGGGTCGTAGTGACCGGCATAACATTCAAACGCCAGCGCCAGCTTTTCACCGGCTTTGCCGACGCCGAGATACTGCGCCGCATGACGGCCGCCGACAAAATCGCGGTTCTTTGTGTTAAAAATGCCCTTCGGCACACCGTTCAAAAAGAACAGCGTTTCGTTGCCGCCGCAGGCAGAGATCACATACAGCTTTTGTCCGTCGAGCGTTTCGGGCACCGTGAAATCGCCCTTGAGCCAAAGGTTGTTCCATTCGCCGCCCCAGGCAGTCCCCTTTTCGATCGGCGCAAAGCCGGTTTCGGGCACCACGCGCAGATGCTCGCTCGT
Source organism: Oscillospiraceae bacterium (assembly GCA_902792985.1). Lineage (GTDB taxonomy): Bacteria > Bacillota > Clostridia > Oscillospirales > Acutalibacteraceae > UBA6857. The sequence continues at coordinate 4,397 of CADBBT010000066.1, read as the reverse complement.
GAACAGCGCCTCGGTGTGCTCCAGCTCACCGACGCAGTTGTAGACAAGCTGCTCATAGATCGGCAGCGCGTGCTCAAGTTTTTCAAAAACGCGATTGTTGAGGTTTTCGTTATACATGGCTACTCTCCTTTACGAGCATTATTGTTCATCTGTTTTCAGCGTTTTCATCCAGTATGCCGCTTCGTCGATCCATGCTTTGGAGCGTTCGTCAAACCCTTCGATGCTCCCGCCGTTCGTGATCTCGTCGCCGGTCGCAAGGCCGTGACGCCCATGCGGCAGCACATGCAGTTCAAACGGTTTATTGAGCGCACGGTATGCCGCCGCAAGCAAAAGCGAATTGCGCACATCGACCGTTGCGTCGTCGGACGTATGGAACAAAAACAGCGGTACCGCGTGTTCGTCGGCCTGTTTTTCCAGCGAAACCGACTGCAGCGACGCTTCTGACGGCGCATCGGCGCCCAGCAGATTGCGAAAGCTGTCGTGGTGGGCAAAGGGAGAATCACCGAGCACGACCGGATAGATCAGCGCCGCGCCTGTCGGACGGTTTTCTCCAAAGCGCAGACCGATGTCCTGCCACGCTTCGGGTCTGTGCCACATCGTGGCAAGCATTCCGGCAAGATGGCCGCCGGCGGAAAAGCCGACGGTGAACACGCGCAAGGGGTCGATGCCGAACGTGTCCGCGTGCGCGCGGATGAAAGCCAAAGCAAGCGACGCCTGCTGCAGCTGTGCAGGATGCACGCGCGTTCGCGCAACGGAATAATGCAGCACAAAAGCGTTATAGCCGCGCGCAAGAAAGCCGTGCGCGATCGGTTCACCCTCACGCTCGGCACAAACAAATACATAGCCGCCGCCGGGGAGGATCAGCACTGCCGGACGCACATAGCCGGGCAGCGGGTCTGCGATATACGCGTCGAGCCACACATCCTGCGGCATCGATTCGGCAAATCTGATCTGTTCGAATCTCATAGTTCCTCCGTTATCGCTCAGTTTTCGCGCGGTAAAATGTCCTTGTTGGAGACGATGAAGGTCATGCGCTCTTCAAACGACGGACCGCCGTGGCCGCAATCGTTGCCGCCGTGGTCGGTGGAGATGAGGATCAGCCAGTCCTCGGTGTCATAGGTCTTGCGCGCGCGGATCGTTTCGATCACCTTTGCGCCCACAGCGTCCTCTTCGCGGAAGGCGCTGACATAATCCGGGTTTTCCACCGTGAAGCCCGTGGCGTGTCCGGCGTGGTCGGTGTAATCAAACACGGCAAAGACGAAATCGGCGCAGTTTTTGCGTTTGAGCTCGGCATTGACCAGCCGGCGTGTGAGGTCGTCCACAAAGCCGCAGCGGAATTTTGCGTTGATATGGTTTTGCCGCACATATTTCCACTCATGCACATAGGTCGCCTCGGATTCCACGAAGAATCCCGTCCAGGTCGTATAAAACGCGCTCTTTCGAATCACGCCGTCCTCCGGCAGCGTTGTCACAAGCGTTTTCGGTTCAACATCTTTGGGCTGCAGGTTGCGCGTCACATTGTGTTTGTCCGAAAGCACGCCGGTGAGCATACTGCACCACCCGGGGGCGGTGTCGGTGTTTTGCCGCAGGGAATGCGGATAGTTTGCGCCGCCGGCATAGCAGAACGCCGCGTGGCCGCCGTCTTCCAGCAGCAGATTGATCGCGCTTTTTTTTGAATTTTCAAGCAGACGGAAGTTTTCCACGCGGCAGCCGTCATAGCCGATCACGATCGCCTTTTTCTGCGTCTTGCCCTGCGGCAGCGGCGCGTCAAAGTGCGCTTTGATCAGATCATACACTCTGGTCTGCGGCACAGCCGTCTGCCAGGTGTTGTCCATCATGGAAAACGAGTTCAGCGTCTGCTCATAATCCAGCGATTTCCACGCGTCGTCGCCTTCAACGAGCCACTTGCTCGGATGCACGCCGCGGTGATAGAGGATGTAGCCCGTTGCCGCACCGGCGATCAGGAGCACGCACAGGATCGGAATGAGGATTTTTGCTGTTTTTTTCACGACTTTTTCCTTCTTTATATATTTATTTTATAATAACACTTATATCATGATTTGTCCAACAAATGTCCAACAAAAGTCTGTTTTTTTTGTGAATTTTTTGTTAAGATGCATAAAAGAAAACTGCGCCGCAGCGAAGTTCGCTTTGACGCAGTCAACCGGTCAGGATCAAGAGACATTTTTGCGGTTTTTGATATAGCCGAAAGTTTCACTGTACGGCTGGAAGAAGTACGACCAGTCCCCGCTGCGGCCGTCGTTGCCGGTCTCCAGCACATAGGTCGTTTCGTTGAGCACGGATTCCGCCCAAAAATGCTGCCAGTAGCTGCCGCCCCAGGTGCCGCGGTAGCCCATAATCAGCTGCGAGGGGTAGCCGAGATAGGTCATCATCGCGCACATTGCGCCGTTATACTGCAGGCACTGACCCTTCTTGTATTTGAAGATTGCAACGGTGTGGGTGTAGTTGCAGATCGCCTCAAACTCCCTGCCGAGCGGATAATAGACTTTGCTGTTGATCCAGTCAAGCGTGAAGCGCAGCTTTTGTTCATCGGTCCAGCTGTGCTTGAAGTATTTGTTGGCAAAGTCCTCCAAAATCTTAAGGTCCTCCTCTCTGAGCATCACGGACGACAGATAGCGCGATTTCGCGCCCTGGACGTTATAGATCGGATAAGACGTGAGCTTTTGCTTTTTGACGCCGGACAGCAGCGATTTTACGGAAAGCGAGCTGACGCCATCACTGTAGGCGCTGAACAGGTTCTTGCCGTCGATCTTTTTATAGCTGCGTACCGTGTAATTATATCCGACACCGTTTTTAACGTTTTTGTCAAGATATTTTCGCACGGTGTTATCCGTGATCTTCGCGATCTTTTTCTCCTTGCCGGTGGAAGCGTCGTAGCGATACAGCAGATAGCCGTCCGCCAGCGGGTTCTGTGTCCAGGCGATCTTGATCTTTTTGTTCATCGTTTTCAGCGCAAGATTCGGCCGTTTGAGCCCGACCTTCACCGTCAGCGTTTTTGCTGCGCCGCGGATGATCGTGCCGTCTGTGTTGCTGTAGGGCACGAGCTTGTACTTGTATGTTTTGAGCTGTTCGAGATTCTTGTCCTCATAGTTCGTCAGCTTCGTGTGCTTGAGCAGCACATAGGCGCTGTTTTCGGCGTCATAGCGATACAGCCGGTAGGACGTTGCCCCGTATGGCACCGACCAGGAGAGATAGACCGTGTCGGATTCGTTCTCCGCTTCAAAAACAAGATCGGCGGCAAAGCGGATCTCAAACTCCAGCGTGCGCGTGCCGGTGAAGTTGCCGTGGAACGTGGCGGTCACAGTGCCCTTGCCCGGGCCGACGCAGTTGTCGTAATCGAGATCGTAGTCCTCATATTCATAAAGCTGCCGTTCGCCGAAGAAAAACGTGACCGGCGGATACACGGTGAAGCCGGTGTAGCCCTGCGGCGGGATGTCATCGGCAGAAAGCACGGCGGCGTCTACGGGCAGGATCTCAAACGTGACAAACATATCGTCGGTGTCGCCGTATTCATCAAACACCGAAACGACCGCCTGCGCCTGTCCGGCGTTGACGTTGTTGTAATACGAAACATAATAATCCACATCGCGCACGAGCACGTCTTTTCCCGCAACCACCGTCAGCTCCGGCTCGATCGGCTCACCGGTATATGTCTGTTCTGGGATCGGCAAAACCTCCGGCGCCGCAAACTGTCCGGGCAAAATTTCAAACGGAACGTCCACATAGCCGAGGTAATCGCCCGTAAAGGTGATGCGCGCCATGGCGGTGCCGGGCGCCGTGTTGTTGAAATAGGTAACGGAATAATCAAAGTCGGAATCGAGCGGTTCCCCTTCGCGTGTGACGGTCACCGGCGGACAGACAAAGCCGGAAACGAGCGTTTGCGCCGGAATGGGTTCCACTTCAACAACGCAGCTTTCCCAGCCGCTTTCGCCGCGCACATACACGGTATAATACTGCCCCTGTGCAAACGCAAGGGTCGCGCAAAAAGCGCAGACGCAAAGAATCACGGAAAGAATCAGTAATGCACGTCTTGTTTTTTTCATAGCGTCTCCTTGAATGAAAGTAAAAAGCGCAGCACACACAAGCGCACTCACGCACACTGGCAGTTACTGCGTCATCAACAACATCAGCCGCGGCCGCCCCGGCGGGAAGAACCGCCGTGTTTGCCTTCGCCGGCATGTTTCAGATCGGAAATTTTTTCGTCGCTCACCTGCTTGAAGCGCGCCATCATGTCCTCAAAGGACATATTTTCATTGCTTTGGTGCTGCTGTCCCTGCCAAACGTTCGGACCGCGGCGCTGCGGGCGCTTCGGTTTCGGCCGGGCGTCTTCGGCGGCACGTTTGATGGAAAGGCTGATCTTGCCCTCGTCGGAGATG
>CADBBT010000065.1 GCA_902792985.1 Oscillospiraceae bacterium | reverse complement strand
ACGCGGCGCTTTTCACCGCCGGAAAGATCGAACGGAGAAAGCTCCAGATAGCGCTCCTCCAATCCGACGAAGGACAGCACCTCCCGCACGCGGCGGTCGATCTCCTCTTCGGACAGGCCCATGTTTTTCGGTCCGAACGCCACATCCTTATAGACCGTTTCCTCAAACAACTGATATTCCGGGTACTGAAAACACACCCCGACGCGAAAACGAACGGAGCGGATCTCCTTTTTGTTTTCCCAGATATCCTTGCCGTCCAGCAGTACCACGCCGCTGGTGCCGCGCATCAGGCCGTTGAAGTGCTCAATGAGCGTGCTCTTGCCCGAGCCGGTGTGCCCGATGATGCCGACAAGCGTGCCGCGTTCAATGGCAACGGAAATGTCGCGGATCGCCGTGACCTCGCCCGCCGTTTTCGGCGCATAGGTATAGGTGAGATTTCTTGTTTCGAGGATGATGTCTGCCAAAGCGGGGCCTCCTGTTTGGAAAAATGGAAATAAAAATCAGTTCTGCTGTGCCGCGCGGACGATCGCATCTGCCAGTTCGTCCACGGTCAGCACATCGGCGGGAACATCCACGCCGCTTTGGCGCAGCTCCTTTGCCAGCGCGGTCGCCTGCGGAACATCCAGTCCGGCGCGTTTGAGCGTTTCAAACTGAGAAAACACCTTGCGCGGCGTGTCGTCCAGCAAAATCTTTCCGTGATCCATCACGACCACGCGGTCGGCCTGCGCCGCTTCGTCCATGTAATGCGTGATGAGCACAACGGTGATCCCCTGCGCACGGTTGAGCATTTTCACGGTCTCCATCACATCGCGTCTGCCGCGCGGATCCAGCATGGCGGTCGGCTCGTCAAGCACGATACACGCCGGCTGCATCGCGATCACCCCGGCAATGGCCACGCGCTGCTTTTGTCCGCCGGAAAGCTTGTGCGGCTCAAAGCGGCGAAAATCATACATCCCGACGCGCCGCAGTGCATCGTCCACCCTTCTGCGGATCTCGCCGGGTTCCACGCCGAGGTTTTCCGGTCCGAAGGCGACGTCGTCCTCCACGATCGTGGCGACGATCTGGTTGTCGGGGTTCTGGAACACCATGCCGACCGACTGGCGGATGGCAAGGAGATTGTCCTCGTTTGCGGTGTCGAGCCCGTGCACGAGCACCCTGCCCTTTTGCGGAAACTCAATGCCGTTGCACAGCTTCGCCACCGTGCTTTTTCCGCAGCCGTTGTGACCGAGCACGGCAAGGAACTCGCCCTCATGCACGGTCAGACTGTAGTTTTCCAGCACCGGCTTTGCCGCTTCGCCTTCGATCTCATAGGCAAAGGACACGTTTTCAAATTGGATAAAATCGTTCATAAAAACACCTTGGAACAGGAATCGTTTTTTGTGTGCGGCTGCGGGGAAAAATGTGTGCAAAAAAGGAAAAATGAACCACGTTTTGCACATCAGTTTACTGCCTCTGATCCCTTGCGGCGCAAGGGAAGCCGCAATCGCGCACCGCGAAAAGTGCACGCATTTTCAGACCACAGCCGGACCCTTGCAGCACCGCTGTCGGTCAACGGGCGCACACTATATAGAAAGAAGAAAGATAGATTATAGACGTAGATCTTAACGCGCGCACACACGCGCGTGAGAGAGCAATGCAATAATTAAAAAATATTAAGATTTCCCCATTTGTCGCGTGTTTTGCGCGACAAAACGGCGTTTCCGGCCTTATTATGGGGGGACTTTTTTTTCAGGCTTTGTTTCTGCCGGGATCCCGGCATATCATTTTTTCCAGATCGCCGTTGCGCCGCAGGGCAGCACACGGTCCGTCTGCGACACCGGCAGACCGATCTCCGACGAGCTGACCGTGCCGCCGAGCTTCGGCTGCACAAGCACCGACAGGATGTATTGCATCACAGAGGGGGAAAGGCCGGTCGTGTAGGAGTTGATGAGCATCAACCGCGCGTTTTTGTCGAGCAGTTCCGCGCAAAGCTCCACAAAGCGGTACACCTCGTCTTCGAGTTTCCACACCTCACCGCCGGGGCCGCGCCCGTAGGACGGCGGGTCCATGATGATGATATCGTAGGTGTTGCCGCGGCGGATCTCACGCTGGACGAACTTGATGCAGTCGTCCACGATCCAGCGCACCGGGCGGTCGTCCACGTCGCTGGCTTTCGCGTTTTCTTTTGCCCATTGCACCATGCCCTTGCTCGCGTCCACATGCACCACAGACGCGCCCGCCTTCAGCGCGGCGATCGTTGCGCCGCCGGTATAGGCGAACAGGTTGAGCACCTTCAGCGGACGGTCGGCGTCGCGGATGGTCTGCATGAGCAGTTCCCAGTTGACCGCCTGTTCAGGGAACAGGCCGGTATGCTTGAAGCCCATCGGCTTGATGTTGAATGTCAGCGCATCAAAATGCACCGGCCACGCGGCAGGCAGCTTTTTGCGCGTTTCCCAGGCGCCGCCGCCGCTCTTTGAGCGGTGGTAATGCGCGTCCGGCGCAAACCAGCGCGCGTCTTTTTTCGGCGTTTTCCAAATCACCTGCGGGTCGGGGCGCACCAAGATCACATCGCCCCAGCGCTCCAGACGTTCGCCGTCGCTGCAATCAAGCAGCTCATAATCTTTCCAGTGTTCGGCTTTTCTCATATCAGATCAGTTTTTCCTTTACCACTTCGGCGATCTCACGCGCAAGCGTTTCGATCTGCGCTTTGTTTTCGCCCTCGAGCATCACGCGCACGAGCGGCTCTGTGCCGGAAACACGCACCAGCACGCGTCCCGTGTCGCCAAGCTGTTTTTCCGCCTGACGGATCGCGTCTGCGATGTCCGCGTCGTCGTTGAAGCGCGCCTTGCCCATTTTGGAGACGTGCACGTTGATCATCGTCTGCGGATAGACCGTCATCAGCGCCGCCAGCTCGCTCAGCGGTTTCCCGGTCTTTTTCATCACCGAAAGCACCTGCAGCGCCGTGAGCTGGCCGTCGCCGGTCGTGGCATAATCAAGGAAGATCACATGGCCGGACTGTTCGCCGCCGATGGAGTAACCCTGTTTGAGCATCTCCTCAAGCACATAGCGGTCGCCGACCTTTGTGGCGGTATAGTCGATGCCGTGCTCGCCGCAGAATTTGTAAAAGCCCATGTTGGTCATCACGGTCACAACGGCGGTGTTGCCCTTCAGCCGGCCTTCCGCCTTCATCTGCTGCGCGCAGATGGCGATGATCTTGTCGCCGTCCACCACTTCGCCGTTTTCGTCCACGGCAAGCATCCGGTCGGCGTCGCCGTCAAAGGCAAACCCGGCGGTGAGACGGTGCGCCTTGACATACTGCTGCAGGTTTTCCATATGCGTTGAGCCGCAGTTTGCGTTGATGTTCACGCCGTCGGGCGACGCGGAAAGGATGTGCACCTTTGCACCGAGGTCCGTAAACAGCTTTTCGGCAGACACCGACGCGCTGCCGTTGGCGCAGTCGAGCGCGATTTCCATGCCGGAAAAATCGCAGTCCACGGTGCTTTTCAGGTATTCGATATAATCGTGCACGGTGTTTTCGCACACGCGCACGCTGCCGACATCGCCGCCGAGCTTGACGGGCGGGGTCTCCACCTCGTCAAGGATGATCGACTCGATCTCGTCCTCCACAGCGTCCGGCAGCTTATAGCCGTCGGATTTGAAAATTTTCAGTCCGTTGTATTCGCAGGGGTTGTGCGACGCCGAGATCATCACCGCCGCGTCATAGCCGTAGGAACGCACCAGATGCGCCACGGCAGGCGTCGGCACCACGCCGAGCGTCATCACGTCTGCGCCGACCGAGCAAAGCCCCGCCGCCAGCGCCGACGCAAGCATATCCTTGGAAATGCGCGTATCTGTGCCGATGAGCACCTTGGGACGGCGCTCGTGGTCGGTCAGCACCATGGCCACGGCTTTGCCGATCTGCATGGCAAGTTCACATGAAATCTCCGAATTGGCAACGCCGCGCGCGCCATCGGTTCCGAATAATCTACCCATAGTTCAAATTGCTCCTTCGTCGCAGATTTGAAATGTGGAATGTGGAGTGTGGAATGTGGAATTGTTTGAATCATTCAAACATTCATATCTCAAAGCACCGTGAACCTCACATTTCACATTGCAGTATCGCTTTTATGTCAAGTTTGTTTTTATGGTTTTTGTGATTGATTGCAGAAGTCTGTAGAGTTCCTCGCAATCTGCCTGTAAAGAGCGGTATTGGGTTTCATCAAGGTACTCCGTCTGATAAAGAATATCGAGCCAATACAATGTCTCACTGCATTCTTTTAATGCTATATAAAGCTTTGAAAGAAAATCTTTTTTACTGATTGCGTTATTGCTTTCCGCAATGTTCGCTCCAATACTTGTTCCGCTGCGCAAAATTTGTTTTGACATCACCAATTCATGTTTTTCATCTGTCAAAAACTTATAAAGCTTTACAATTCTGATCGCAAAGCGAACACTTTTCTCTTTCACAATGTTCTTGCTCATAACTCAATTCCACATTTCAAATTCCAAATTCCACATTCTCAAAACAGCGTCTGCTGTTTTGCCCCGTCTTCCGGGACGGCGATGCCGAGATGTTCATATGCGGCGCGGGTCACAACGCGGCCGCGCGGCGTGCGTCCGAGAAAGCCGATCTGCATGAGATACGGCTCATACACGTCCTCAATCGTCACCGCCTCTTCCCCGATGGCGGCGGCAATCGTTTCCAGCCCCACCGGGCCGCCGTTATAGCCGCGGATCATCGCCGTCAGCAGCCGGCGGTCAATCGCGTCCAGCCCGAGGTGGTCGATCTCCATGCGTGAAAGCGCAAGGTCGGCGGTTTCCTCCGTGATCACGCCGTCGCCCATGACGTCCGCGAAATCGCGCGCACGCTTGAGCAGCCGGTTTGCAATACGCGGTGTGCCGCGGGAACGCGCCGCAATTTCCAGTGCGCCGTAGGGTTCAATTTCAATGCCGAGGATGCCGGCCGAGCGCGTCACAATCTGCGAGAGCTGCTCGGGCGTATACATTTCCAGCCGCAGCACCACCCCGAACCGGTCGCGCAGCGGCGCGGAAAGCTGACCGGCGCGTGTGGTTGCGCCGACAAGCGTAAACTTCGGCAAATCCAGCCGGATCGAGCGCGCCGAGGGGCCTTTGCCGATGATGATATCCAGCGCGTTGTCCTCCATCGCGGGATACAGCACCTCTTCCACCGAGCGGTTCAGGCGGTGGATTTCGTCAATAAACAGCACGTCGCCCTCATTGAGGTTCGTCAGCAGCGCCGCAAGGTCGCCCTGCTTTTCAATCGCGGGGCCGCTCGTCACGCGCAAATTGACGTTCATTTCGTTTGCGATGATGCCCGCAAGGGTCGTTTTGCCGAGTCCCGGCGGGCCGTACAGCAGCACATGGTCCAGGCTTTCGCCGCGCCCGATGGCCGCCTGAATATAAATTTCAAGGTTTTCCTTGACCTTATCCTGCCCGATGTAGTCGCGCATCAGCCGCGGCCGCAGCGAGGCTTCGATATCGCTGTCGCGCGCGGTGAATTCCGCGCTGACATAGCGTTCTTCAAATGCTTCCGCCATTGATTACACCTGCCTTGAAAGGAGTTTGAGCGCCTGCTTGATGAGCGTTTGCGTGGGCAGCGAGGAATCGAGCTTCGCCACGGCAGCGCTCGCCTCGGTCTGGCTGTAGCCGAGCATGGTCAGCGCGGCGATGGCCTCCTTGGTGTTCGGCATTTCGTTTGCCGCCGCGACCGATGCATAGTCTTCTGCGTCCGCCGAGCCGGAAAGCGCGGATTTCGCCTTATCCTTGAGCTCCAGAATCACACGCTGGGCAAGCTTCGGTCCCACGCCCTGCGCCCGGGTGATCGCCTTGACGTCGCCGGCGGAGATGCTCATCGCCAGCTTTTCCGGCACAAGCTCGGAAAGGATTGCCAGCGCCGCCTTGGGTCCCACGCCCGTGACGCCGATGAGCAGCTTGAACCAGTCCAGCTCATACGTGGTGGAAAACCCGAACAGATCGAGCGCGTCCTCGCGGACGTTGAGATAGGTAAACAGCGTGAGCTCCTTGCCGTTTTGCACATCCCGCAGCGTGTTTGCCGTGGTCTGGCAGCGAAAGCCCACCCCGCCGCACGAAAGCGCGACCGAGTTCAGATCGGAAAAAATCACGTTGCCCGTCAAACTGTAAAACATCGTCAGATCCCCTCCCGAATACGCAGTGTCCGTCCCGCGCCGAGCTGCGACGCGCCGGTGTGTCCGTGGCAGATCGCCATCGCGAGCGCGTCCGCCGTGTCGTCCGGCTTCGGCACTTCCTGCAGATTCAAAATGCGCTTGGTCATCTCCTGAATCTGCTTTTTCTCCGCGCGGCCGTAGCCGACCACGCTCTGTTTGACCTGCAAAGGCGTATATTCAAACACCGGCACCCGGCATTTTTGCGCCGCAAGCATGATCACCCCGCGCGCCTGGCTGACGTCGATGACCGTTTTGGCGTTGTTGTTATAGAACACCTTTTCCACGCTCATCGCGTCCGGGCGGTGCTTTTCGAGCAGCGCCGTCAGTTCGTCATAAATGATCTCCAGCCGCCG
>CADBBT010000064.1 GCA_902792985.1 Oscillospiraceae bacterium | reverse complement strand
AGCGCCCCTTTCAGACCCGTGCGCGCACGGGTCGTCCCGCCCCGCCGGCCAAGCCGCAAAAACCAACGTTACCGATACATAAAAATGCGAATCAGTGCGATGACGCCGAGATGCAGCGGATAAAACGCATAAAAGAACCATTTCAAAAACTTCGAGCGCCGTTTTCCTTGTGCAGAAAGATAGATCAGCGGCAGCGCGAGAAACACGCCGAAGGCGATCAGGCTCATTTTCATTGCGATGCGCGGCGGATAACCGATGGTGTCATAGGAGATCAGCGTTTCCATGTAATATGCAAGTCCCACAAAGGAGAACAGCAGCGCTTCGATGCGGCGCCTGTTTTCGCCGTGATAGAAGATCAGACACCACAGCGGCGCATAGATGCCCCAATCGCAAAAATGGGTCGCGGCGGCGCAAAGCACAATTCCAAGCCAGCGCAGAACAGGGGAGTGCACACTTTTGTCAATGGAAAGCATGAGCAGGCAAAGGAACAGCGTAAACAGCATGTTCAGCGAGAACTCACTGTTCCGATGCAGATACCACCACGGAAGCTGTGAAACGACCGCAAAGAGAAAAAGCCGCAGAAGATAGCGTGACATGTTGCTTGTGTGCTTCGCGCCCTGCGCCAAAAAGTAGCACATCACCGGCGCAGTTGCACGGCCGAGCGTGTGAAAGATCTGTGCCAGCGGCGTGCCGAACGGCAAAAAGTACCACGCGATATGATCGAGCAGCATGAAAAATACCGCAATCAGTTTAACGGCGTCGCGGCTGAAAAAGGGACGGGTTGCTTGTTCCTGCATGGCAATTCTCCTTTCAGCGGTTACTTCATGGTTAATTATAACGAATTTGTTCATTACGTCAATATGATATTCATAATATTCCCACAAAGTTCCAACAAAATCTTAAAAGATGCACAACAATCCATTACATCTATCAACAAACAATAAATTTTTGTTAGATTTCAAAAAAACACTTGCATTTTTAAAAAAGCTCTGCTATAATTTAGGCACAAGATAATCAATCAATCTAATTCAAGGAGGAATTCCAAGTGAAAAAAGCATTATCTTTGTTCCTGGCAATCCTGATGATCTTCTCGGTTTTGTCAGTGAGTTCATTCGCAACTGGTTCTATTACTCCGGCTGACAACTCCACAGCTGACACCGCGACCATTCAGCAGAAGCTGAAGGAAGCCGGCGTGATGACCGACAATGACTGTGTCCTGAAGTTCTACACCCTCGGCGGCAAGTTCATGGGCGATCAGCTTGTCTTTGATATGACGACAGGCAAGTTCGTTGCGAAGTCTCCGGACCAGCTTAAGACCCTTGGCGATCCGTATGTGAAGTTCCCGAATGCTCCTGGCGATCAGGAACCGGGCAAAATGGTTGCGCTTCCCGACGTTGAGGCTCCCTCAGGCTACAAGTTCAACGGTTGGTATTGCGTGGAAGACGGCTCCACCTCCGTTGCCGGTATCAGCGGCTATCTGATCAAAGATCACTTTGTGACTGTTGACGGTCGTGTCGGCGAATCCACCGCGGGCAAAACGATCACCTTCCGTGCGATCTATGTCCCGGCTGAAGTTGAAGAACCCGTTTTCAACAAAGTGTTTGATATTCTTGCGAAGATCTTTGGTACCATCATCGGTCTCATCGCTTATGAAGGCGACACCGCTGCGGGTATCGCATTCGTGAGAAAGATGTTCGAAGGCATCACTGAATAAGGAAAGCCCGAACGAATTAGATCTAAAGCGGCAGCTTGACTGCCGCTTTTCTCTTTTTGTCCATCAAATAAAACCGCCGAGAAGGGTCACATCGGCGATCTTCTCAGCGGTCTTTTCAGCGTTTTGATTCAGTTATACAAGTTCGTAGCTTTCCGCAAGCTTTTTGAACGCGGGCAGCGAGCGTTCGATCATATCGGTGGCCACGCAATAGGAAACGCGGACATATCCCGGAAAACCGAAGGAGTCACTCGGCACAAGCAGCAGCTCAAATTCCCTTGCTTTTTCGCAAAACGCTTTTGCGTCGGCGATCGGCGATTTCAGGAACAGATAAAACGCGCCGTCCGGTTTTGCAACCTGAAAACCGTCTTCTGCAAAGGCGTTCATGAGCAGATCGCGGTTGTGCTGATAAGCGGAGATATCGCCGGTGTGGCCGAGACAGGCGGGAATGAGGAACTGGAACAGGCTCGGCGCACAGACATAGCCCAATGCGCGACCTGCGCCGCAGACCGCTTTATAAATCTCGCCGCTGTGCGTCACTTCGTCGGGAACGAGAATGTATCCGATACGGTCACCGGGGAGGGAAAGGGACTTGCTGAACGAATAGCAGACAATGGTGTTGTCATAGTACTTCGTCAGATACGGCACCTTGACGTCGCCGTAAACCAGTTCCCGATACGGTTCGTCAGAGATCAAAAAGATCGGTCTGCCGAATTCTTTCTGCTTGCGCTCCAAAAACGCGCATAGTTCAAGGATCGTTTCTTCCGAAAGGACCACGCCGGACGGATTGTTCGGCGAATTGACGACCACGGCCTTCGTATGCGCGCCTACAGCTCTTTCCAGCGCTGCAAAATCGATCTGCAGATCACCTTCGCGGCATTTTACGATCACCGGCGTTGCACCGGCCGCTTTTGTGAACACGCTGTATTCCGGAAAGAAGGGGGCAAAGAGGATGATCTCGTCGCCCGGTTCGGTAAGTGCTTTGAACGTTATGGAAAGCGATGCCGCCGCACCTGCCGTCATGTAAAAATTGGCGGCGGAAAACTGCGTGCCGTGCGTGCGGTTGAGATAGTCCGCAATGGCCTGCCGCACACCGGCGTCGCCGATGGCGGATGTGTAGCCGTGCAGCTCGGTGGAAACCATCGTATCGCACAGCTTTTTGATCGTTTCGTTGACAATGGGCGGCGCGGGCACGCTCGGATTGCCGAGACTGAAATCGAACACCTTGTCGGCGCCGATGGCCGCTTTGCGCGCTTTGCCGTATTCAAAAATTTCGCGAATGACCGACGGCTGTGCGCCGAGGTCATACATCTCCTGAGAAAACATGGGAATCACCTGCTTTTTCTGTTTTTATCAGTATACTCTTTTGCGCTTCGTTCGTCAAGCTTTTGTTTGCGTTGTTGAAACACCGATACGGGAGAAAAGCGACAAACCGTCGTATTTATTAAAATTTATAATAATTGACTTGACATTTTGTGAAAAATATGAAATAATATAATCAAAGCAAAGAAGTTATTATAGGAGGTGTTCTTATGTTAAGTTTGCTGACAATTTACCGTTTTTGGAGATCCATGCTTCGCACCGGTTTCCGTGTGGACCGTGCACTGCTTCGTATGTTGTTCTTCTTTTAATCGACTGAGAATTGAATCTTGAATTTCGGTGCCGGATGCAGCTTGCGTCCGGCGCTTGATCTGCTTTTTGAATGGAGTGATACACATGAGTGAGATTCAAACCCGGGCGGCTGCGGCCGTTGCGGAACTGATTGAAATTGCCAAACTGAAAAAGGGCGATCTGCTTGTGGTCGGCTGTTCTTCAAGCGAAATGACCGGCGGTGTGATCGGTCACAATTCCTCGCTGGAGGCGGCACAGGAAGCCTTTGCCGGAATTGCGCCGGTCCTTGCGGAAAAGGGCATCTTCCTTGCGGCGCAGTGCTGCGAGCATTTGAACCGTGCGCTGATTCTGGAACGCGAAGCCGCCGAAGCACGCGGTTATGAGATCGTCTGCGTTGTGCCGCAGCCGAAGGCGGGCGGCTCGTTTGCAACGACTGCCTGGAAAAATATGCGCGACCCGGTTGCTGTGGAGCACATTGCAGCGGACGCCGGACTGGACATCGGTCTGACGCTGATCGGTATGCATCTGAAAGCCGTGGCTGTGCCGGTGCGCCTCTCGGTCGATCATATCGGCAAAGCACGCATCACCGCTGCGCGTACCCGCCCGAAATATATCGGCGGCGAGCGTGCGCATTACGAATAAAGCTTTTGGCGACTCTGTCCTTTTGGGGCAGGGTCGCTATTTATCCGCTGATTCATTCGGTGTGGAAAAATTTCGTTAATATTTGCATATCCAGGTTGATTTGCGGGTACATAGTCATTGTGCACACACGCATTGTCAAAAAATCATTCTTTTTGACGATGAAATATTAAAATAAATATGATAGAATATAATTAAATATAATAGAGGGAGGTCTTTATTATGGGACTGATCAGAGCCGGCCTTGGCGCCTTGAATTCAACACTTGCCGATCAATGGAAAGAGTTTTTCTATTGTGATGCAATGGATAAGGATACGTTGGTGGTCAAAGGTCAAAAACGTACATCTTCGCGTTCATCCAACACCCGCGGCAGTGACAACATCATCACCAACGGTTCCGGTATCGCTGTCAACGACGGGCAGTGCATGATCATCGTGGAGCAGGGCGAGATCGTGGAGGTCTGTGCCGAACCCGGACAGTTTACCTATGACAGATCGAGCGAACCCTCTGTCTTTTCCGGCTCCTTCGGGGAAAGCCTGAAAGAAAGCTTCCGCACGATTGGACGCCGTTTCACCTTTGGCGGTGACACCGGCAAGGATCAGCGCGTGTATTACTTCAACACCAAAGAGATCATGGACAACAAGTTCGGCACCCCGACGCCGATCATGTTCCACATCGTCGACAAGCGCATCGGCCTCGATATGGAGTGCGACGTACGCTGCAACGGCGTGTATTCCTATCGCATCAGCGATCCGCTGCGGTTTTATAAAAACGTTTGCGCCAATGTGACGGACGAATTCCGCCGCGAGGAGATCGACAGCCAGCTTAAAACGGAATTTGTGGATGCGCTTGCCGCCGGTTTCGGTGCGCTGGCCAACCTTGAGCTCCGTCCGGCGCAGATCAATCAGCACACCAAAGAGCTCAAAGAGGCCATGAATGCCGAACTTGCCGGACCGTGGGCGCAGACGCGCGGTCTGACCATTCAGTCCATCGCCATGAACCCCGTTTCCATCTCGGAAGAGGATGCGGCTTATCTCAAACGCTATCAGCGCGGTTTTGCCGCCGGACGCGATCCCGGTATGGCGGGCGGCGTCTATCTGGAGCGGATCGGCGAAGGTATGCGTGATGCGGGCAGCAATCCCGGCGGCGCAATGAACGGCTTTGTCGGCATGGGCATGGGCATGAACATGGCCGGCAACACCGCTGCAAACCTGTTTGCCATGGGTCAGCAGCAACAAATGCAGCAGCAACAGATGCAGCAGCAGATGCAGCAACAGCAGCCGCCCTACGGACAGCAGAGCGCCCCTGCGGGTGAAAGCTGGACCTGCATCTGCGGAACCACGGCAAACGGCAAATTCTGCCCGAACTGCGGCTCTCCGAAGCCGGCGCCGGCACCCGCTGCCGACGGTTGGCACTGCACAAACTGCGGCACGCTGAATCAGGGCAATTTCTGCCAGAACTGCGGCACCCCGAAGCCTGCCGCTGCTCCGGTATTCCGCTGCAACAAATGCGGCTGGACGCCGGAGGATCCGCACAATCCGCCGCGCTTCTGCCCCGAATGCGGCGATCCGTTCAACGACGCGGACAAACATTGATCGCATGAACCCAAAAAGAAGATAAAGGAGAATTACAATGGGTCTTTTTGATAAGAAATTCTGTGACATCTGCGGTGAGAAGATCGGTATGCTCGGCAACCGCAAACTTGAAGACGGCAACCTTTGCAAGGACTGTGCCAGAAAGCTTTCTCCGTTTTTCAGCGAACGGCGCAGATCTACGGTGGAAGACATCAAACAACAGCTCGCTTACCGTGAGCAAAACAAACAAGTGCTCGCCTCCTTCAACCCCACGCGTGTGCTCGGCACGGACTGGAAGGTCTATATTGACGATGCACAGCGTAAATTCGTTGTCAGCCGCGCGCGTGATTACCGCGCCGACAACGCCGACGTGATCGATCTCTCGCAGGTCGCCGGTGCGCATTATGAAGTGGAGGAGCACAGCGACGAGCAGTATACGCGGGACGCCAACGGCAACTCGGTGTCCTATTCTCCGCCGCGTTACGAGTATGAATATGAGATCACGATGACGATCAACGTCAACAGCCCTTATTTTTCGGAGATCGAATTTGAACTGACCGAGCATCGTCCGACGAACCGCTACACCGAGGAGTTCCGTCAATATGAGCAGATGGCGAACGAGATCGTTGCTGCTTTGACCGGCACAGGTATGGCATACGGCGCGCCGATGCAGCAGCCTTACGGTCAGCCGGTCCAGCAGCCCTACGGTCAACCGCCTTACGGCCAGCCGATGCAGCAGCCCTATGGTGCGCCGATGCAGCAACCCTACGGTCAACCGATGCAGCAGCCCTATGGTCAGCAGCCCGTTCAGCAGCCGTACGGTGCGCCGATGCAGCAGCCTTACGGCCAGCCTGCACAGCAGCCTTATGGTCAGCAGCCCTATGCGCAGCAGCCGCAGCAGCAGTATGCGCCGCAGGCAGGCGCGCAGTGGTTCTGCCCGAATTGCGGCACGCCGAACACAGCAAACTTCTGCCAGAATTGCGGGACCCCAAGACAGGGCTAAACGAAAAGAGGAAACGCTATGGCTGATGTTTTAGATTACAAATGTCCGTTTTGCGGGGGCAAAATGGAGTTTGA
>CADBBT010000063.1 GCA_902792985.1 Oscillospiraceae bacterium | reverse complement strand
AAAAACGAAGCGTCGCTTCGTTTTTAAACCGTGCGCTGCACGGTTTGTCCCGCCGCCCCGTGCGCGCAGCAACGCTGCGCGCAAAAGAGCAGAAAGCGCACTTTTCGTCGCGGAGAAAACCGTTTTTTGCATTTTCACTTCTCCCGCGTCTTGAAAGTGCCTTGACGCAGCCGCAACAAAACTGTATCGCGACGGAGAAACGATGCCCCACATCGTTTCTCCTGCACCTTCAATTGCGAATTTCTCATTGCAAATTGCAAATTTTAAATTCCACATTCCCTTTCCTTCCTGCGCTTTTTTTATTTCTCGCTTCTTTTCGGCCTTTTATTATTGACATTCCGGGGCAAAAATAGTATTATAAATTGGATAATCATATACAAGCGAAAGGACGCAAACTGATGCAGATTTATGAAGAACTTGTGGCAAGAGGCCTGATCGCGCAGGTCACAGACGAAGAAGAGATCCGCGCGCTGGTCAACAACGGCAAAGCGGTGTTTTATATCGGCTTTGACCCGACGGCGGATTCGCTGCATGTGGGTCACTTTATGGCGCTGTGCCTGATGAAGCGCCTGCAGATGGCAGGCAATAAACCCATCGCCCTCATCGGCGGCGGAACGGCGATGATCGGCGACCCCTCCGGACGCACGGATATGCGCCAGATGATGACGAAGGAGACCATTCAGCACAACTGCGACTGCTTCAAAAAGCAGATGAGCCGCTTTATCGATTTTTCCGACGGCAAGGCGCTGATGGTCAACAACGCGGACTGGCTGCTCGATCTGAACTATGTGGAGCTGCTGCGCGAAGTCGGCGCGTGCTTTTCCGTGAACAATATGCTGCGCGCGGAATGCTATAAGCAGCGCATGGAAAAGGGTCTTTCGTTCCTGGAGTTCAACTACATGATCATGCAGAGCTATGACTTTTATTCGCTGTATCAGAAATACGGCTGCAATATGCAGTTCGGCGGCGACGACCAGTGGAGCAATATGCTCGGCGGCACGGAACTGATCCGCAAAAAGCTCGGCAAGGACGCGTTTGCAATGACCATCACGCTGCTGCTCAACTCCGAGGGCAAGAAGATGGGCAAAACGCAAAAGGGCGCCGTGTGGCTCGATCCCGAAAAGACCAGCCCGTATGAATTCTATCAGTATTGGCGCAATGTGGACGACGCGGATGTGCTCAAATGCATCCGGATGCTGACCTTCCTGCCGCTGGACGAGATCGACAAAATGGAATCGTGGCAGGGGAGCGAGCTGAACAAGGCCAAGGAGATCCTCGCGTTTGAGCTGACCAAGCTCGTGCACGGCGAGGAGGAGGCCGCAAAGGCGCAGGAGACCGCAAAAGCGCTCTTCACCGGCGCGGCGGATGCGGAAAACATGCCGTCAACAACGCTCGATGCCGCCGCGTTTGACGCGGGTCTGACCGTTGTGGATGCGCTCGCGCTGGCCGGCCTTGTAAAATCCAAGGGCGAAGGCCGCAGACTTGTGCAGCAGGGCGGCGTTTCGCTGAACGACGCAAAGGTGACCGACCCGATGCAGACGCTCACAACTGCCGATTTTGAAAAGGGCTACGCCGTGCTGAAAAAGGGCAAAAAGGTGTTCCATAAGCTGCTTCTCGCGTAAATGCGCGAAGCGCAATTACGCTGAATGTGGAATTTGGAATTTGGAATGTGGAATTGAGGGACGCGCAAAGCGCGATCAAACCTCTGAAACCTCACCCGTCAGCCTTCGGCTGCCACCCTCCCCAAAGGGGAGGGCAAGACAAGTGGTCTTTTTTATGCAAAGTATATTCTAAAATGCATACATTTTAGTGACTATCTATCTATAAAAGCGAACCTAACTTGCCTTCCCCGTCCTACGGGGCGCGGATGTCCGGTGGACATCTCTGCGCAGCAGAAGCGCCGACCGAGGCGGCAGCCGAGACCGAAGGGGGACCGCACGCCGCAAGGCGTGTGGTGGATGAGGTTTGACCGACGCATCGCGCACCGCGCGGCGTCCCACAATTCCAAATTCCACATTCCACATTCCGAATTTTCCGCACTTCCACATTCCAATTTTTCCGCAATTCGCTTTGCGAATTGCTATCAGGAGGTTCCCATGAAATCCATTCGTCTTTCACCCATCCTCTGTGCTGTGCTGACCCTCGCGTCGGCTGTGCTGTATTTCGTCTTTCCGACCTATACGCCCATCAATATGGAAATGACAAAACAGCATGAATTCATTCTTGCCGGCATTGCGCTTTGCTGTGCGGTGCTTTCATTAGTGATTTATTTCATTGCAACACGCAAGGTGATCCTTCACGCCTCCGTCGTGCAGCGCTGCGGCCATCTGCTTGCATTTTTCATTCAGGCATTCATCTTGACGAACAATCTTTCCAGGTTCATCAAGGCCTTCAAATATGATTTCGTTCCGGTGATGTCCACGAACACCGTTGGTATCATCATGCTCGTGCTTGCCGGATTGCTGATTGTTGCGAGTGTACTTCACCCGCGCAAAGTTCAAACTACCGAAACCGAGGTATAAGCTATGGAGCAGGAAAAACGCATTTACACCATCGGCACCGCCCATCTGGACACTGTCTGGAACTGGGACTTTGAGCATGTGCTCTCTGTCTGCCTTCCGAACACGCTGAAGGACAACTTCAGTCTGTTCGCCAAGTACCCCGACTATAAGTTCAACTTTGAGGGTGCTTACCGCTATGAGCTGTTCGAGGAATATTATCCCGACGAGTTCGAGATCCTCAAGCAGTTCGTCGCCCAGGGACGCTGGGCGCCCTGCGGCAGCAGCTATGAAAACGGCGATGTGAACGTCCCGTCGCCCGAATCTCTGCTGCGCAACATCCTTTACGGCAACCGCTATTTCCAAAGCAGATTCGGCTGCCGCAGCAACGATATCTTTCTGCCGGACTGCTTCGGCTTCGGCTATGCGCTGCCCTCGATCGCGGCGCACGCCGGTCTGCGCGGCTTTTCCACGCAAAAGCTCACCTGGGGCAGCACCTACGGCATCCCGTTCGACATCGGCCGCTGGCAGGGTCCCGACGGCAAGCAGATCTTCGCTTCGCTTGACCCGAAGAGCTACTGCACGGTGTTCAAACAGATCCGCACCGACAAGAACCTGCTCAAAAAGCTCAAAAAGAACGAAAAGGACTACGGTCTGCCCTGGACGTTCGCCTATCACGGCGTCGGTGACGTCGGCGGCGCACCGAAGGAGGAATCCGTCAAAACGCTGCAAAGCGAGATAGCGCAAAACGACACGCAGGAGATCAAGGTTCTTTCCGCGTCCACCACGCAGTTCTTCGACGATCTTGCCGCGCTGGACGAAAGCGAACAAAACCGGCTGCCGCTTTGGAACAATGAGCTGACCATGACGAACCACGGCGCGGGCTCCTATACCTCGCGCGCCTTCGGCAAACGCTGCAACCGCAAAAACGAAGAGCTCGCTTCCATGACCGAGCGTGCCGCCGTGATCGCAAACAAGCTCTGCGGCGCCGCCTATCCGAAAGAGGCGATCGACTTCGGCTGGAAGAAAACGATCGCGCACACCTTCCACGACGATTTGACCGGCACATCGGTCGAGCGCGTGTATAAGCGTTCGTGGAACGATTACATCCTTGCCGCAAACCGTCTGAGCTCCGCTTTTGAAGGCGCGGTGAGTGAAATTGCGCGCAACATCGACACATCCTGGACAAAGGGCATCGCCGTTGTGGTGTCCAACAGCCTTGAACAAAGCCGCATGGCGCCGGTGGATCTCACCGTTCCCGCCGCCGGTTATAAGTATGTGCGCGTGTTTGAAAAGGGCGGCAGGGAAGTGCCCTCGCAGATCCTTGCAAACGACGAAAACAACATCAAATTCTGCTTCTGCGCCGCTGTGCCCGCACTGGGCTTCAAGGCGTTCGACGTGCTTTACAGCTATGAGCCGTGCAAGCTGAACGTGGGCTTGCGCACGTCCGGCAATGTGATCGAAAACTTCAAATACATCGTCACCGTCAACGCCAAAGGCGACATCTCGTCGATCATTGACAAAACGATCGGCAAGGAGCTGCTGGAAAAGCCGATCCGCTTCGAGCTGAACAAGTACGAGGGCAACAAGGCCTATCCCGCGTGGGAGCTGACGTTTGACGAGGTGAAAAAATATCCGTGGGAGTTTGCGGAAAACGGCGAGGTGGAGCTGATCGAAAAAGGCCCCGTGCGCGCCACGCTGAAGGTGACGCAGACCGCCGGAAAATCCAAGTTCGTCCGCTACGTCTCGCTTTGGGCGGGCGGCCAGTGGGTCGATGTGAAAAACGAGGTCGAATGGCGTGAGTTCTCGCGCATTCTCCACAACGGCTTCTCCTTCACCGCCCACAGCAAAAACGCGACCTATGACCTCGGCCTGGGCGTCATCAAGCGCGGCGTCATGCGCAAAAAGCTGTATGCCGTGCCGGCGCAAAAATGGGTCGATCTGTCCGATCTCAAGAAAAACTTCGGTGTGTCCGTGTTCAGCGACAGCAAGTACGGCTGGATGCAAAAGGACGAGAGCACGCTGCGCATGACCGTTGTGCACACCCCGAAGAACTACTACCGCCACGACAGCGTGCAGGGCATGATGGACTTCGGTCTGAACCGCTACGGCTACGCGATCTTTTCGCACGCCGGCGAATGGAACAAGGAAACGCAGCAAAACGCCGCGGCCTTCCATCAGCCGCTGACGGCCGTGATCACCGATACCCATCCGGGCGCGCTCGGCAACAGCTATTCCTTCGGCAAGATCAACACCGACGGCGTGCTCATCCGCGCCATCAAGCTTGCCGAAGACAGCGATGAGGTCATCGTGCGTGTCAATGAAGCCACCGGGCGCCATATCCATGACGTTTCGCTCACACTGGGCGAGGGCATTGAATTCGCGTCGGAGGTCAACGGACAGGAGGACGTGCTCTCCGCCGCCATCGTGGAGGACGGCGCACTGGTGTTTGACCTTGCGCCCTTTGAGGTGAAATCCTTCGCGCTCTCTCTGCTTCCCGCGCGCCGCGGCATCTGCGCCGAACAGCGCACGCTGCCTTTGGATTACAACCACAATATCATCACGTTCAACCACAACCGCGGCGAAGCTTCCATCCCGACGATCGGCGTGTCTGTGCCGGGCGAACAGTTCCCGAAGAGCGTAGACTGCGCCGGGATCCACTTTGAACTTGCGCCGTCGTTCGATAAGCTCAACGCGATGGTGTCCGCCGGGCAGCGCATCCGCACCGAGGGCAATCGCCTTTACTTCCTCGCGGCAAGCCTTTACGGCGACAAGACCTATGAATTCAAGGTCGGCGCGCGCAAGGAAAAGGTCAGGGTGCAGGCAATCAATGAACGTGTCGGCGGCTGGGATCTCTATCATCTGGCCGAGACCGCGTTTGTCAAAACCGACCGACTGGCGCTGGAATTCACCCACACCCACGGCGACGACAAGGACAACCGCGGGCAGGAGCTTTACTTCTTCCTGTATTCACTTTCGACCGAGGATGTGGACGAGGTGACGTTCCCGCAGGACAACGGTCTGCTTGTGCTCGCCGCTGCGGAAACGATCGACAGCGCCGAGGTGCTGCTTGCAACGCCGCTGTATGAGCGCGTGGAAAAACGCGCGTTCGATTACGAGATGAGCGCAAAAGAGAAAAAGCAGCATCAAAAGCAGATGAAAAAGAATCAGAAACCGACGAATCAATCATGAGTTATTCCAACTGTCACACCCACACCGTTTTTTGCGACGGCAAAAATACCCCCGAAGAGATGGCGCAGGCCGCCTTTGCAACCGGCTGCACCTGTCTCGGCTTTTCCGTGCATTCGCCGATGAGCACCGCTGCGGACTGGACGATCGCGCCCGAGCGCCTGCCGGCATATACGGCGGAGATCCGCCGCCTGCAGCAGCAATTCCGGGGCAGGCTTGAGATCCTGCACGGCATTGAGCTGGACCGCAACTTTGCGCATGTGGATCCAAGCGAATTCGATTATATCATCGGCGCGGTGCATCAGATCGTCAAAAACGGCCATGTCTACGACGTGGACTACACGCGCGAGATGCTGAAAGACTGCGCCGAAAAAGAATTCGGCGGCGATTTTCTCGCTTTGGCAAAGCATTATTATGACGACTTTGCCGCCTTTGTGTGCGAAGTCAGGCCGACGATCGTTGCACACTTTGATCTCATTGAAAAGTTCAACGAGGATCAGACGCTCTTTTCCACAAACGATCCCGCCTATCAAAAAATCGCAACGGCGGCCGCCGACCGCATTCTGGACGAATGCCCGGACATTTTGTTTGAAGTGAACACCGGCGCGATGTACCGTCTCGGCAAAGCCGACCCGTACCCGATGCCGTTTATGCTCAACCACCTCAAACGCCGCGGCGCGAAGGTGATCATCACCGCCGACGCGCACTGCACCGACGCGCTCTCTTTTGCGTTCGACAAGGCAAGAGAGGCGTGCGAGCGGGCGGGACTGACGGTTTTTGAACTGCGGCGCAGGGACGGGAAAGCGGAGATTTGCAATGCGCAATGAGAAATTCGCAATTCGCAATGAGAAATTGAACTGTTCATTCGTTTTAGAATTTGCAGAGGCGGCCAATGCCGCAGAAAAAAGCTCCGGTGGAGCTTTTTTTCGTTGCGATTCCGATTCGTTGCGGCAGCGTCAAGGCACTTTAAAGTCGCGGGGCGTGGTTGCACGGAAAGAACGTGCGCGCCGCGACGGTGCGTGCGACTGAATTGTACGTTCAGAGATTATATTTGAATCCGTAGGGGCGGCCAGTGGCCGCCCGATTTTTTTATTCGCTTGCTATAATTATGTTTTCCTTGTGATCAACAGTTTTTCAGCGTTATTTAAAATGGGAAATACGCTTTTTCGCTGCGGTGTGTATGGTTCGTTATCATTCGCTTTTACCGCACGGATGCTGAATTGCAATGGGCAGCAGGCAAAGATTTGCGAGGATGATTTTTGTCAGGCAAGGCAGAGGACGCAGCCAGGCTGACGCCTGGCAAGGACGATCACGCAGCATGACGGAAATCAGACCGCAAAGATTGTCTGTCTTCCATTGCAATTCAGCATCAAAGAAAGAATAGACGAAGAAAGAGAAAACGCTAAGTTCGGACGTTGACGTGGAACCGAACGAAATGGGAAAGGTTAGCGTTACATGCCCTTTGTGTTTCGGCTTTTAACTGCGGGATTGTAAATAAACGGTTTTCTGTCAAACCTCACCCGTCATCGCGCAAATTTGCGTGCGCTTTTTCTATCAGCGTTCG
>CADBBT010000062.1 GCA_902792985.1 Oscillospiraceae bacterium | reverse complement strand
TTCCCAATTGTTCCTGTGTGATCCCTTTTTCTTTTCGCAGCTTTTTCAGTGTTTCCGCAAACAGCGTAGTCATAAAACAGAAACCACCTTTGTCTTTTTCCTCATTTTAATTATAGAGTTTTTTTTGCGCAAAAGCAAGCGCAAAAAAAATAGAACTTGACAATCTGGAACATTTCTTGAATTTGCAATTTTTTATCCTTATAATAATTAAGAAAACTGCTTATTTTTCAAGAAAAAGGGGTTGACATTTATGCTGCGCTATGCGACAATCTCTGAGCAAGCAAGCGGCATAACTGTGCCCTTTATGCATATTCTTTGAAAGACCGGCCGTAGCGGGCGTTTGTTTCGCTGCGGCCGTTTTTTATATTCATCAATGATCCTGTTCGCATAGACAGGAACAAAGGAGGTAAAACTATGCAAAAATCATTCATCCGAAAACCACTGAGTGTTCTGATGAGCCTGCTCATGCTGCTTTCCGTTTTCGGCGGCATGACGTCGGTGTCGGCGCAGGATGGCGTTTCCTACCTCTATTATGAGGATGAAGCGGCGGCGATTGCCGGAAGGGCTTCCACCGGCACGCAGAACTGCACCGAGGTTGCAGACACCGACACAGAGTGGAGCGATGGCTGGTACGTTGTGAACGGAGTGGTCACCATCAGTTCGCGCATTACCGTGATTGGTGAAGTCAACCTGATCCTCGCGGACGGTGCAACACTGAACGCTACCGCAGGCATTACTGTTACGGGTTCCAACATCCTCAACATCTACGGACAGACGGATGGAACCGGTACGCTGGTGGCAAAGAGTACCAATGGCGCCGGTATCGGCGGCGGCGCGTATGGCAACAGCGCCACGATCACCATCAACGGCGGCGTCGTTAACGCCACCGGAGGCAGGGTCGGCGCCGGCATCGGCTGTGGCCAGCAGGCTAACGTTGGCACGATCACCATCAACGGCGGCACTGTTACCGCTACCGGTGGCGACAACGGCGGTGCAGGTATCGGCGGTGGTCAGACGAACAGAGCTGGCGGGACGATCACCATCAACGGCGGCGTTATTACTGCGACAGGAGGAACCATGGGAACTCCAGGTATCGGCGCCGGCCAAAGCGGTACTGCCGGCACAGTCACCATCAACGGCGGCACGATTACCGCTGTCTGCCCACTCATGGGTGGAGGTATTAGCGGTACCTTGACACTGGGCAACGTTACTGTTCTGGCAGGCGATAACGAAGACGGCGCGGTAGAAGTTGACAATGCAGGCTTTGTGGAAAGCCACACCCAGGCGTGGGTGCATATTGTACCGGGCCCCACGCACACCCATGAATACACCTACGCTGTCAGCGGCGCAACCATCACGGCCACCTGCGCAAACAGCGACGGCGGGCATGAGGGCGAGCTGACGGCTGCTCTGACAATTGCGCCTTCGGCTTCCGGCGGCGGAACTGCGGAACTGACCGGCGACGTAGACGCGTTCGGCGTGTCGAATGAAGACATTACTTATCAGACCAAGGACAGCACCGGCTGGAAAGACATTGCTGCTTCCGAAGTCACAAGCACCGGCTTTTATCGTGCCAACATCACGGTGGAAGGCAATACGGCTTCCGTGACCTATGGCGTCAACGCAATCACCAAGGGCGAAGGCGCGGAAAACGGCTGCGACTTTACCGTTCCCGTGGTTGCTTATGTCGGTGCGACAATCACCCCCGAGCTGACGCTTGCAACGGGCTATGAAGTGAAAACGATCACGGTCAAAGACGGCGACACAGACGTTTCCGATCTTGTTGGCGCAACGACCGAAGGCTTCACCATGCCCGATTACAATGTCACGGTGGACATTGCGTTCGGCCTTGCCGACTATGCGGTTACAGTGGATCCGACAACAAACGGCACGGTGACAGCAGATCTTGCAACTGCGCATTACGGCGATACCGTTACACTCACCGTTGCTCCCGCGGAAGGCTATGAACTGAACGCCCTCACCGTCAACGGCGACGCGGCAACCAAAGTGAACGACGCCACCTACACCTTCACGATGCCGGCTGAAAACGCCACGGTGGCTGCAGCCTTTGCCGCCATCGATTACACTGTGACGGCTGCTGCCTGTGAGGGCGGTACCGTTGCGGCAAGCGCAGAGACTGCGAACGTTGGCACGGAAATCACATTGAACGCTTCGCCCCTTGCAGGCTATGTGTTCGATGCATATTCCGTCACCAAAGCGGGCGGCGAAAGTGTGGCCGTTGCAGACGGCAAGTTCACGATGCCCGCGTCCGACGTCACCGTTGCCGCTTCGTTCCAAAAGCGCACGGTTCCGGTTCAGCTCAGCGTCACCGGCGCTGACGGCGAGGACTGCACCGCCGTTTTGCTGAACGAATCTTTGGAAGCGGTGGACGAAAGCTTTGCACAACAGATCGGCGATCGGTTCGTTCTGCGCGTAACAAGCGACGATAATTATGATTTTGGCATCGCATTCAGCACAGGCGACAATGCAAGCGCATCCATCCGGGGCTTTGAAGCAGAAGACTATGACAGCTATTTTGCAATCAATGGTCCCATTTCTCAGCAAACGAAACTGTTCTGGGTCACAATGCCGGGCGTGGACGCAGAGAACCTGACGATCTCTGTTGATTTCGCTAAGGCGCAGACATATACCATTCTTTATCAGCCGCCCACGGGTCAGACGCCGACTGAGGTTTGGTGCAAGGTTAGCATGACTGTTAAAGGCGTGCCGCAAACCATCAAATTTGAAATGAAACCCGACGCCAACATCAACGGCGAAACCGCGGTTTGGTCTGCCTATCTGACTTCCGCATTTGCGCCGACACAGATCACATTTGCCGCAACTGAAACAGAACTTTCAAACGACCTGACAGACATCACTTTTAAATCCTCCCTCGCAGAATCCGATTGGACAACGGCTGCAGACGACGGTCGGTTTATCGTCATCGGCGGAACTGCAAAAACAGCGGTTGCATCGTTTGTGACCGATGTGAAATCTTTGACGGTGTATGACAACGATACGGCAACGGTTACCCAAGCCCAGGAGGGCGACGGCGTTAGCTATCAGATCGCGGTTTGCACCACCGACACCGAAGGAAACGTCACAGCGGCCGGCTCTGTCACAGCACCGGCAGCACCCGTAAAAGAAGGCTTCAACTTCGTCGGCTGGAGAGGCTTTGCGTTCACGGCAATCGACGGAGAGGTCACTGAAAAAGTCTACAGTGCCGGCGAGAACGTCAGCATTCGTGAAAACACGATTCTCAACGCGGTTTGGGAACCGGCCAAGCTGGAAGTCAAACTGAACGACGGCACACAAAGCAAAACGGTGGAAGTCACTTACGGCGAAAAGCTGACTGCTCCCGAAGTACCCGCAAAAGCAGGCTATGCCTTCACTGGCTGGCTCGTTGCCGAAAACGTAACAGAGGACGGCGCGTCCTTCCAGAAAGGCTCCGCCTTTGATTTCGATACGCGCATCACCAACGATTTGACCCTGACAGCCGGGTGGAAGCATGTGCATTACTACACCTGCTATTCCATCGACACCTTTGCCGCGCTGGCAAGCTATCAGAGCTATGGAGAATATCTCCATGTCAAAATGTGCAGCTGCGGCGTTGTGAAGCTGGAAGCGCACAGCTTTGACAGCAGCGGCAACTGCGCCTGCGGCTATGCGAAGCCCTCGCCGACAGTGACACTGAAGGTTTCCTACGGTTATTGGTCAGAGTTTGAACAGACGTTTACTGTGCGTGCCATCGAAGGCGACAGAACCGTTACAAAAGGTCAGGAAGCTTCCGTAATCGCACCGAACACCTGGGGCATTTTGAATTTCTATAAATGGGAGTACAGCACAGACGGCGGCGCAACCTGGAACACGGCGACAGCTTCCAAAATGATGTCCTTCACTACCACGAAGGACACGCAGCTTCGCGCACTCTACGTCAACCCGATTACAAAGCCGCAAATCGAACTGCAGGCCGGCTTAGCCGCGGTGAAGGGCGGTGACGGAAGATATTACTCCACTGTTCTTTACCGCCTGGATCACAAGCTGCCGGACGGTTATAAATGCCTTGACGCGCAAATCTGGATGGGCGACAATCAGTGCATTTCCTATTACGAGCTTGTGGAACAAAAAGAAGATCGTGCTACTCAAATTTACAACGCCATCACGAATCCGTTTGCGCTCGCGCTCAGCAAACTGGAAAAGGAAAAACCGCAGTATAAGATTGAAAAGCGCGAAGACAGTGTGTTGAATATTATGAGCGAGAAGACGCTGAGCGACTATATGATCCAATGGAAACCGATCAACATGGACTTTGATCCGATTTATTTGATCTCGGCATCCAAAACGAAAGGCGTGAGCGGCTCCCTGGATACCGTGTTTAAGGTAAATATGGCGCAAAAGAATAACGGCAACCATTGGATTTACGGCATGGGATATCTGAAATATCAAAAGCCGGACGGCACGATTGAAACGATCTACACGCCGGCACTTGCTGCAACCTTGAAGAACATTCCGACCAAAACCAACACCGCAAGCGGCTCGTAATGCGCAAACTTGAACAAAGGAGGTAACCCATATGAAAAGAATGATAAAGAATTCCTCATTGCTGACAAAGCTGGTCGTTTTTGTCGCTCTGCTTGCGGCGCTGACCTTTGTGGTCTCTGCAGAAGATGTGCAAGGAAACGACCTTGATCTGAGTCTCATTTTTGCTCCGGAAACGCAGCTTGTGGTCAATGTGGACGGCAGTTGGTCCGACGCGCTCTCTGACAGCTACGGCTTCGGAGATACGGCTACGATCACTGCGCCGGCAAACAGCGGAAGCAAGAGCTTCTCCCATTGGGAGGCAGACGGCTCTGTGATCAGCTACAGCCGTACAATAAAGCTTACCATGAATGCCGACACCACACTTTCTGCGGTTTATGCGGATGCCGCACCGGCAGCCCAGTCCACAGCGGGATTTACATCCATCACGCGGACGAATGAAGGCGACAAGATCTCATTCCAGGCGATTGCAGACGCAAAAGACGGCGAGTCGCTCACCGGCGCAGGCATTGTCTACAGCACCTCTGCATCGGAAGACGCTTTAACCATCGGCGGCGCAGGCGTCACGAATGTGCCGGCGGTGCAACTCACCGACAGCACATCCACGTTGCCTGACAGTGTTCTGGATAAAAACAATTGCTGGATCCTTCAAATTCCTGCGGACGGCAGCACAGTTTATTCTGCCAGAGCGTATGTAACAACGGATGCAGGCACCGCTTACGGTGATGTGAAAGAAGTCAAACTTTCCGAGCTGGAGAGCGGCGTTTCGCTGATTTCCAATCTGCCCGGCTTTGACCCTGATAGCGGTTTGGATGACATTCTGTCAGGTTTGGCAGATGGGATGCTCACCGTGACCTTTGACGCCAACGGCGGCACCGGTGCAGCCATGACCCAGGCATTCGTTTCCGGAGAAGCAACAACGCTTCGGGCAAACACCTATACAAACGGTGATTATGAATTCAACGGCTGGAATACCGCAGCAGACGGCAGCGGCACAGCCTATGCCGATGAGGCGACCGTCACACTGAGTGCCGACACAACGCTTTATGCAATGTGGAAGTATGATGCTGTCATCACCGTGGATCCGACCGCAAAGGAACTCACCTACACGGGTTCTGAGCAGGCGCTTATCAATGCCGGTGCGGCAGAGGGCGGCACAATGTACTATGCCGTGACAACAACAGACACGACACCCGCGGACGATGCGTTCACCGCATCCATCCCCGCTGCCGCCGAGACAGGCAGCTATTATATCTGGTACAAGGTTGTTGGTGACAGCAATCACAGAGACACTGCCCCCGCTTCGCTCACCGTCAAAATCGTTGCGGACATGACAGCGCTTCAGGCAAAAATTGACGAGGCAACCGAGTATTCCAACAGCATTACAGCAGAGTATCCGGCAATTGCCGAAGCGCTGAACACGGCGATCTCAGCGGCGCAGGCCGTTACCAACGAAAGTCAGAGTGATGTGAACGCGGCTGTGGACGCTCTTGACAGCGCCATAAACACTGCTGCCGAAGCTGTGCTTGCTGCCAAGCAGCTTGCCGCCTCGAAAGAACAGCTCGCTGCTGCGATCGACACTGCGAAGGCGTTTTATGACACCATCAAGGACAACGAAATGTTGGCTGAGGCTGCAAACGCGTTGAAGACCGCGTATGAGAGCGGAGAAGCTGCTCTTGCAAGCGACGACACGGTTGCGCTCCTCGATTACACCAGAAACATTGCGTTCGCATTGACTGCAGCCGAGGCAGCGAAGGAAGCAGCAGACAAAG
This sequence comes from Oscillospiraceae bacterium, assembly GCA_902792985.1. Taxonomy (GTDB): domain Bacteria; phylum Bacillota; class Clostridia; order Oscillospirales; family Acutalibacteraceae; genus UBA6857. The sequence continues at coordinate 1,731 of CADBBT010000062.1, read as the reverse complement.
CCGCCGCCGATCAAGTAGCCGCCGATGCCGTTGAAGAGAAGATCTCTGCGATCGGTGAGGTGGTTTACACCGACGAGTGCAAAGCGAAGATTGACGACGCGCGTACCGCTTATGACGCGTTGACCGACGATCAGAAAGCCATCGTGGAGAACTACAGTGCCTTGACGGCCGCCGAGGAAAAATATGCAGAACTGAAAGCGGCAGCCGAAACTCCCGACGAACCGACGACGGAACCGACTGACGAGCCGACCAACAATAACAAGCAGAAGAACAACTTTATCAAAGCGCTGTTCCGCTTCCTGATTGATCTGTTCAATATGCTTACCCGCTGGATTCAGAAATAAGCCGAAATAAACAGACTGATCCGCTGTGGTTGATGGTCACTGCAAATACTGCGGACATATTTACAAAGGATTCGGTGGATTCTTCGCATAAAACATCCGCTTCTTCCTTAGACTGATTTATAGAACGGCTCACGAAATTGTCACCTAAGCGCAAAGCACCGCAACCACAAATATTCTAATTTTCGCCCGCTGTGGTTTAAATCCGCAGTGGGCGTTATTCCTGCCGGGAATTTTGACATTCTTACCAAATAAAAAGAAGAAGAAAAGCAACAGGTCAACGTCATGCTTTATTACTCTGTCAAACTAAACATTCTGTATGGGTTCATTTACCTGCCACAACTGCCACAAACTCAGTTTCCGTGGCACCTGTGGCACTTGTGGCACCTTTTTCCCTAATACCTCTTTTTGTTTTACCCGCCGAAGAAGAACATTGCCGCCGATTGGCCTTTGTGGTCTGTCGGCGGTTTTTTTGTTTTTGTGCTGTCAATCCGATGAAAACCAGCCGGAAGCAGTCAGCTGCTTCCGCATCTTCTCCAGGGCTTTGTTGATTGTCCTACGCACAGTGGCTTCGCTGGCAATCTGATGGTAGGCTGCAATCTCATACAGCGCAAGCGGTCGGCGGCGCTGTACGGTTCCGTCTTCCAGCTCGTGCAGGCCGTAACACGCCGGGCAAAAGCCGAATGCTTCCCCGTAAGTCAGATCGCGTGTCAGGTCAATTTCCCTTTTGTTGCCGTCGTTGTCCTTGACCGTTTGATTGATGTCGTCGATCTTCGTGTTGCGCAAACCGGCGGCAAGAATCTCCCGCGTGGTTTTGACGCTGCGGCCTATCGCGCCGGCAATCTTCTCTATCGTTGCAGCGTCGTTCTTGCAGTCCTCCTGATTGTAAATTGCCATGGCCTTGCGCAGGATGTAATCCCGGCCCTCGCTCGGCACGGTAAATCCACGCCGCATGGTACGGACATAAGCGAGAATCTCTTTTTTCATATAGGGACGCATGAACGCCTCGAATGGTACGCCCCGTGTCGGGTCATACTGCTCCAATGCATGAAGCATGCCGGTCACGGCTGTCATCTTGAAGTCGAGAAAGTGGCCGAACATCGAGTAGTTCTGCACAGCGCCCATCGCAATGTCGTTCAGCTTTTCTTCCCAGACGTCCAGCATCCAGCGAAAATATTTTACATCGCCCGTGTCCAGATACAGCATGACAAGCGACTGAAACTTCGGCTCGTCCTCATGCGGATAGTCACGGGCCTGCAGAATAGACAGTTCCTTTTCCCATTCCTTCACTTGTCACCCCTCCCGTTGTGCTTGCATGCGCCGCTCAACCTCCGCATAAAACGGGCGCTTGCGCATCTCCTTTTCATATTGACCGTTCGCATATTCCGGG
>CADBBT010000061.1 GCA_902792985.1 Oscillospiraceae bacterium | reverse complement strand
TGACGGCAAAGATCATCCGAAAGCGCCCGAAATTTCAGATAGTTTTCTTTGCAGCCGTTGTACTTTTTGCCGTCTGTAAACGACACCGAATTGCAAAGCAAATGATTGTGAATCGTACCCGCGTTGAGGTGAGTTGCAACGATCACCTCGAATCTGTCACCCCACATCTTTTCTGCCAGCTCCACGCCGATTTTGTGCGCCAGATCGGGCGTGACCTCGCCCGGTTTGAAGCTTTGATATGCGTGGTGGGCAAGAATACCGCCTTCCTTCCGCCAGCGCTTTTTCGTCTCGACCCACTCGGTTTTTGCGTTGGACGGATCGCAGTTGACGCCCGAAACGAGCAGGTGTTTTTCGCCGGTCAGGGACTTGGAAGAATCCTGCACATAGTGCAGCGCGTTGTAAAGATCATGCAATTCCCGCTCACCGAAATTGTGCTCGTCCGTCTTCATGGAGTTGGAAACGTAATCGATCACTTTGCTCAAATGACCGGACTTGATCGACCAGATTTTTGTGGTTGCCATAGCGTTATTTCACCGCTCCTTTCCGCGGCGTAAACGCTTCGTTCATCGTCTTTTCAATGGCGCGAATATCTGCCAGAGCCTCGTCCCATTTCCGGGAATCGATGAATCGTTTTTCGTTTGCATACCGTGCCAACTGATTTAGATTGACGCCCACACGGCGCACCTCACGCAGCAGATCGTAGTACGCAACCGGCGGCGCTTCGATCAGTTTTGCACCGTGTAAAAGATCACGCAAAACCTGCGATCTGGAACACTTCGTGGCCGTTGAAAGTGACGTGAGCAAGGCGTTTTCTTCCGCTGTCAGACGCACATGAAGATTGATGTCTTTGCTCATGCGAACACCTCCTTCGGGCAGCGGTCGGGGCTGCCGGGCCGGATTTGGGCTACAAATCCAATGCTTGCTAAGACAATACCGCGGTTTTTTTCCATCGCTCAAACCTCCCCGGCAACCGCCTGCACATTCAGCTTGTGCAGGCATAACAGACGCTGCGTTTTGTTGCCGATACGCACGCTTTTCTTGGTACGTCCGTCTCCGTCATGGATGGACAGCATCTCGTCCGCAAGCGCTTTTAACAGCCCGTTTTCACTGATTGAAAACGACTCGCCCTGTTCGGTACACAGCTTCTTCACTTCCCGATGTGCGAGGTCGGAATAAAGAAAATAGTAGGTATCATCCTCGTAACCGATCATCGTCCGTTCGGCGGCATAGGGCACCGGATTGCCTTTCGGCAAAATCGTCACCCGGCTGCTTTCGATGAGTGACAGGAGCTTGCGAAGGAACACATGGGTCGGCTGATCGTGGGTCGTTTTGCGCTGCTGTTTCTTCGCGAGATCGACCATCACTTCCAGAAAATCGTTGTACAGCGCGATCTGTACCGAGGACGGAATGACGCCTGAGCGGTGCAAAAAATCAACGAAGCATTCGAAGCCGAGGGTCAGCGCGGCGATGTCGCCGAGCAGCCTATCGCGCAGCTCGATGCCTGCGGTCAGCGCCAGCTCCCGCAGGCGGATCGTTGCCTTTTGCAGTTCCTCCAGCAGGTATGTTTTGAAGTCTTCCACGTCGGAAAGGAACTCTTTTTTGATCCATTCAGTGTACCGGAACATGACATAGGACAGCACGCCTTCGGCGGCGTATTGCTGAAACCGGGTCAGCTCTTCGTTGTTCACCATCTGCGGATCGAGGTCGATGCAAAGGTACCTTGCCGTGCCGCTTTCGCCGACGTCCGGCGAGAATTCGGCAGTCATGATCGCGTTGCCCTGCGGATAGTAATCCGGCAGCAGTTCGGTTCTTGCGTTCATCCGTCCGCGGCCGCAGCGGTTGCCGTAGGCACGCAGCAGCTTTTGCATTTTGTCGTTGAGATCGGACGCGTCCCGACCGCCGGAGGGGTAGTAATCGTCCACGCAGGTCAGCACGTCTTTGAGCAGAAAGCTCTGCTTCAAAATGCTGTTGGCGGTGTCACGGAACGAGAGCGGCAATTGAGATGTTGAGAACTTACCGAAGAAGGAAAGCATGAGTGCTGCGAGCGTACTTTTCTTCGAACCTGTCTTGCCAGTGAGCATCAGAATCGTCTGCGGCTCCTTGTTCGCCATGCGCAAAAAGGTGCCAAGCGGTGACAAAAACGCGAAGGCAACGAGCGGATAAATGACGCTTTCCGGTGCGATCCGGTACAGCATTTCATACGCATGCAGCAGCGCTTCGGGTTCGCCGCTCCGGCAAAAACCGTAGTTCACCGCGCGTCCGAACAGACGAACGGTGTGCTGCTCGTCGCCGGGCATCAGGAAGTGCCAGTCGCCGTCGATCCTGCGCCAGCCGGTCGATTCATAGCAGTATGTTTTCGGCGCAAACTGTGCCGTGGACTGAATCGCGTGGCGCAGCCGGTCCTTCACGCTTTTGCCGGTTTCAAGGTTGTTTTCATACCCCCAGGCAGAACGGATCCAGTCGAGTGACGTGAACTTTTCATCGCTGACGGTCACGGTCGGCAGAGGCGTGCCGTCCGTCTGAAAGGCGCCGATCTCGACCTGCACATGCTTGTCCAGTCCGTTGTCACACAGCACCTGCGAGGCAACATACGGACAGAAGTTGCACAGCGGAATGAAGGTTTCCCGTCCCTTCGGTGAGGCTGACGTGTAGCCGAACAGCCCGTCCCGGACGGTGTAGGGAGATGGATATTTCAGCTCTTCAAACGTCATGCTACACCTCCCGGGATAGGTCCCCATTTGCGGCAACAACGGAAACATTGGAAACATGGATACTCTGACGTGCCTTGTGCGTTGCGGAATGTTCCCGTTGTTTCCGTTGTTTCCATGCACGGGAACACACCATGCGGTCTGTATGACCGCTCCTTTTGGACTTTTCTCATTGAAAGTCCTCCTTTCGATAATCCGCCTTCGCTGAGCAAAGGCTATGTAAGGGTGTGGCACGTCAGATGTTTAATGTGGGCTTGTAAAAAATGAGAATCGGAGTATAATGAAGGCGACAGATGATTCACATGAAGAGGAGATACGAAATATGGATTTGAAGTGTTTTCAGTGGACGAGACAGCCGAAAAGCTTTGTCGTCGAAACCGATCGGGTTTTGATCACGACGTTGCCGCATACGGATCTTTGGCAGCGTACCTATTATCATTTTCGAAACGACAATGCGCCGGTGTTTCAGATGGAAACAGCTAAGCCATATTTTAGCTTTGTTGTGCACACATCTTTTGCGGACAGTCACCATCGGTTCGATCAATGCGGTGTGGTTCTGTATTTGGACAGCGAAAACTGGCTGAAGGCTTCCGTCGAATACGAAAACGAGGAGTATCAACATTTGGGAAGTGTCGTTACCAACGGCGGGTATTCCGATTGGGCGACGACTGAGATTCCCGCGTCGGTCAAAACGATGTGGTACCGGTTGAGCCGCCGGGAGGACGACTACTGTATCGAGTGTTCCACAGACGGAACCCGGTGGAAGCAGATGCGAATCTGCCACATGGCAAAGGGAGGCGGCACGATTCGATTTGGAATTTATGCCTGCTCGCCGGAGGCTTCTTCTTTCACTGCTGTTTTCAGCGATATGCAACTGACAGACTGTGCATGGAAAGCACACGACGGACAGCAACCGGATGAAACATAACCTATGATTGCGTCGCTACGGCGGCGCTTTTTCTTTTTGGTGTCTGAGATTACCGGCATGCTGCTTGCCTGCGGCGGACTGTGCCGCACGGCTTTTTTCAGTTGGTGAACGCACCGTGCGGAAGGTCAGGCGGCCGACCTTGACGGCGGCCTGCAAATAGCCGGGCTCGTCGCTTTCGTCGATCCAGACGCTCTGCGGCTCGTCCTGCTGCAGCTTGCGGATCGCGTTGTTCAGCCCTTTATGCCAGCTGCGGACCTGAATCTCACCGCTGCCGTGGACGTAGAAAATGTGGGTTTCTTTTGCTTTTCTTGACATTGTATAACCACTCCTTTGTGTTTTTCTGATGATTGAAAAGGGTGCCATTTTCGGCCTTTTTTCGTTGGCTCAAGACCCGCTGTTTTGTACCAATCTCGAATAGATTTTCGGCGAACGAAGCACTGTCGGTTGGATGATTTTTATTGAAAAGTCGGTTTCGATAATTCTCCCTCTACTATCTATTTGGAACTCGTTTTCGATTTGGGGCAGCCCTTTTTGAAATAAATTTTCCTCCTACTACTTATTACTGACTGATTTTGGATTTGGGACAAACTTTTTTCCTTCCACTATCTATTCCTGACTCTATTTCGATTTGTCCGAAGAATAATTTCCTTCTAATCTCTGTTCCTGACTCTTTTTCACTTTTAGCCAAAAAAACTTTACTTTTCGACAGGATGTTCTACATTTGTCAATGAATTGCGTGTGAAAAGACAAATGATCCCTCTACTATCTATTTGGAACTCGTTTCCCGTTTTGCCCGAAAAAATTTGCTTTTTCGGTGAGAAGTTCTACATCTGTCTACGATTTGAGAAAAACCTGCGCGGACGACTGCACCGTCTCCATGGGCATTTCACCCTCCCGCCTTTCGCGCCGGACGCTCGATTGAAGTATCATTGTGCCCTGTACGGGTCATCGCAGAATCGGGTTGCAAAGCCGATCTCACAGCCGGGGTTCTCGCTCACCTGCCGGGGCAGGGTCATGGCGTACCGCAGTGCTTGCTCGCCGCACAAGGAATGTACACAGGTTTTCGGTTATTCGGTTGTCAAGGTTCGTGTGAGTGAAAAAATACCCTCCACTTATAAGGACAAAAAGGGCCTAAAAATTAACCTGTTTTGCCCTTTGAAGTTGTTAAATTTTTATGAACTGGAAAACGCCTTCCAAAGATAAGAACAAAACGGGGCATTTTTTCAAGGTTTTTTCTGAAATACTTTTATAAATAACAAAAAACCGGACATGTTAACCTTCAGGGCAGATTACTCCCTTGGGGTTATACATGTCCGGCCATTTGGTGACTCATTGAACCGTTTTTGGCTCACGGACCCGTTGCTCGGTACGTGCAAACGAGAATGAATATTAGATTGTTTTGTGATTGCTCACAAGTATTATTATAATTAGGTCTTTCATTCTTGTCAATAGAAGTTTCGAAAAAATGTTCGACAAAATCATTTTATGGTCCGAAATACAGTTCTTAATGCTAAAAAGCATCATCAAAGGTTCCGGTTGCTGGAATTGGGGATTCAATCGCATCCATTTTTCCGATATTAGTCTATTGGCCAGTTTGTAAGTGAGAACAGCCCATCAAACGCATGATTCATTAAACAGGTTTTATTTCTTGTTATAAAAAACCGTGAGTTTATCGCTCACGGATTTTTTATATAACTGTTTCGCCGCTGTGCAGGGCAATGAGCTTATCCCCCATGATCTCCTTCATCAGCGCAAACGCAGGAGCGCCTGTGCAGTGGCCGCTGTAAAACACCGTATCAAGCCGTGAAAGCTCCTGTGCTGTTTGAATGATGACGGCTTTTTCTTCCGCGGTATACTCGCCCTCGCGCTTCATCATGTGAAAGCCCGTGAGGACGTAGTCGGGATGGCTGTCGAACAGCTCGCGGTACCTGTCGAGGATATTGAGGATGCCGTTATGCGCGCAGCCCGACAGCAGCCAGTGTTTATCGTTTTGCGTAATAACAAGGCATTGCTCGTGGCGGAAATCGTCGCAGACCTTTTCGCCGTTTTCCAGGCGGGACAGCTTTCCGTTTCCCTGCGGATAGCAACGCCTGCCCGTGACGTTGCCGAACAGAAACAGCTCGTCGTCTATTTTCAGATCGCCGTCCGTCAGCCGAACGTTCGGCAGACGCAGAATAGCCGTATCGATACCGATATAGCGCTCGCCATTATAATGCGGCTCTGCGGCTGAGCGCTGCATAATGATCTGGGCGGAGCTGTTCAGCCTTGAAAACGGCAGGACGCCGCCCGCGTGGTCGTAATGCCCGTGGCTGAGGATGACCGTATCGACTGCCCGCAGATCAATGCCGAGCACTTCGGCGTTTCTGACAACCGCATCCGTCTGTCCCGTATCAAGCAGGAGCCGGTGCTTTTCGGTCTCGATATAAATGCTGAGTCCATGCTCCGCGATACAGTTTTCGGCACCGCAGGTGTTTTCTACAAGGGTGACGATCTTCATACGCCGATCCCTCCTGGCGGATGCTCCTCAAGATAGCGGTCAAGGATCTCCGCAGCCGTCCTGACGAATTTGACGCAGGGGCGCACCTTGTAGTATTGTTCCGTCCGTATTTCGGGCGTCGGCGTGCTCGTGACGGCCAGCCCTTTCAGCAGGTCGCGGCAGACGATCGTCTCATGACGCTTGCGGAATTCCTCCGCAAGATATTGGATACGCTTGTAATGCTCTGTTTTTACGGTGTGATCGTTTTGGGTTCCCTCTCCGTAGAGTATGCCTGCCGCCATGAACATGGCGGAACAGGTTCCGCAGACTTCCCGCAGACGCCCCATACCGCCGCCGAATGAGGATGAAAGCCTTGCCGCAAGCGCCTCTTCCATGCCTGTCACGTCAGAAAAAGCAACGAAGACTGACTGTGCGCAATTGTACCCCTGCGTGAAAAGCGAGACGGCCCTTTCAGCATGATCGTATTTCATCAGCGTTTACCGCAGCCGTGGCTGCCGCAGGAACGGTCTTCGCCGAGGCTGCCGCAGGAATGGTCTTCGCCGTGCTCATGACCGTGGTGGTCACAGGTGGGGTTTTCGTTCTGCACAAGTGTCTGTGCAAGAAAAGCCTTGACCGCCTCATCGGCGCCGCCCGTATTGCCGCCGTAGAGCGTGATGCCCGCCTCCCGCAAAGCCATTTGGGCGCCGCCGCCGATCCCGCCGCAGATCAATACGTCCGCCTGCGCGTTTTTGAGAAATCCGGCAAGCGCGCCGTGTCCCGCGCCGTTGGTCCCGACGACCTGCGCGTTGATCACTTTTCCGTCCGCCGTGTCATAGAGCTTGAACTGCTCCGTTTTGCCGAAGTGCTGGAATATCTGCCCGTTTTCATAAGTTACTGCGATTCTCATAATACCGTTTCCTTTCCTTGCGATCTCCGCGGAGACCGTGTTATCAAGCGTATAGTTTCCGCCTGAAATGACGATGCGGCTGCCGTCGACCAACGCCTGCGACAGCTTTTTCCTTGCGCCGTCGTATATGGAAGTGACAGTCGTTCTCGCCACGTTCATTTCGGCGGCGCACTGCTCCTGTGTTTTTCCCAGATAGTCGATCAGACGTATCGCTTCAAACTCGTCGAGCGACATGGTGACCGTATCGTTTGCCTTGTCCTGATCGGGCGCAAAGCTCCAGTAATCCGGATAGCAGCAGATACGGCGTGATTTCTGAGGCCTCGGCATATCCGCATCCCCTTTCTGACTTATGTCAATTATAGTACAATATCTGACTTATGTCAATAACAAAGCCGATGGTTTTTCTTATGCCGGGATAAAAACCGTAAGAAATCAACGACTCCGCATATTTTTCCGGAATAATTGAAAGAGGGATTGCCGGATGAACTGACCCCAAAAAGTTGGACAAAGTTTAGTTAAAACTGAATATTAAGCAGCTAAAATGGCTTGAGATCTGTGTTGAGCAGGTGTCAGGCCATTTAGTTTTAGCTTGATTCTGCGATTATTGTAGTAAGTACGGCAGAATGCGCATAACCTACCTGATGGTGCATCATAAAGGGCTGTACTGCCGGATGCTGATGGACGGGTCGCTTTGGCAGAACCTGCATGAAGTGGACGCGCATGCGCAAAGCACCGTGGACGCGATCATCGTCGGCATGGCGGAGATCGACGGTGTGACAGAGGAACTCAAGGCGAGCGATCCCATGCGCTGGATCGGACTGATGAACAACTACCGCCACTGCGCGGAAGAACTGGTGATAAGAGAAATTGTCTATTAAAAGCAACGCAGCCGCGATCTGAAAAAGGTCGCGGCTGCCGGACTTTTTATCCGTATGTTTCACCTGCCACACGGGCGACTGTTTCCTTTGCGCCACACCGCCACGCCATATTTACGCCGCAAGCCGTGACCGGTCGTGTGAACGGTTGGAAAGTTTCAGTCATTTTCAGTCATGTGAACCGCTGTATTTGTAACATTTTTCAAATAAAATTGCGCGGTTTTGGCTGTTTGGCTGAAAATAACCGCTCACTATTGACCGATTTGATTGAATTTGGTATAATCAGGGCAGAAGATACAGAGGTGACCTGAGCATGCTTACACAGGACAGACACGGAAAAATACTGAAGCTCATCAGTAACAAGGGGAGCGTGACCGTCTCTGAGCTTTGCGATGTTTTCGGCGCAAGCGAATCCACCATCAGGCGCGACCTGGCAGCGCTGACCG
>CADBBT010000060.1 GCA_902792985.1 Oscillospiraceae bacterium | reverse complement strand
ATATCCTTGACAAACGAAGTGGACACTTCGGAGATGTGCACCATGCCGCTTTTATCGTCCGGCAACGACACAAAGGCTCCGAAATTTGTCAGGCCGCTCACTTTTCCTTCAACGATCGATCCGATTTCCAGCATACAAAGGGGTCCTCCTATTTATTCATCCGACGAATCATATTTGAATACACGCTCGCCGTCGCCTGCGTAGTCATATTGCTCGCGGGCGATCTTTTCGTAGTATTCATCGTGGTTCTCATCGTTTAAAAAGCTTTCAAGCTCTGAATTTTGCGATGCGATCTCACTGCACTCCGACTGTGCTTCCTGTGCCTCGCGTTTATTCTGCGCTGCTTCGGAATAGTTGATGATGCACGCAACCGCGACCACGCAAACAAGCACAGCAATTCCGAGAATCACCAAAAGACTGCGTTTTTGTTTGGTCTTTGTCGCCCCTTGCGTCGGCATTGAGATACGCTCCCCTCTGTAAGCAACCTAAATTTCTGCATTATTTATTATACAGATTTTTTCTCATTTTTCAAGACCTTTTTTTCATTTTTCTTCAACTTATAATTTTTTAATATTCCGCGCAGCGGCCCTGCCGCGCCGAACGGCGCAAAACGTTTGCAAAAGACTGCGAAGCGCAAAAAAAATGCGCGTCCGGGCAGCTTTGGAAAAGGCAAAAAACGGGCGCAGCACCCGGTTTGCGGCAAGGCCCGTTTTGCGCTGCAAAAAATCCAGTACGCGGCGGCAGACGCTGCCGAGCGTCAGACGAAAACTCAAAAAGCCGGCGAGCGCCGCAAGCAGCAGATGCAGCCGGAAAACGCCGCCAGAAAACGAAAGGAACGAAAAAAACAGCGCGAAAAACGAAAACGCGCAAAAAAACACATCCTGCACCCGCACCGAGGACGCGCGTTCGCCGAGAAACAAACAGCGCAAAAAACGAAAAAGCTCAAACGCCGCGCCAAGCAGAAACCCGACGCCCAAAAACGCCGCGAATGCCGAAAGCTGCTGCGGCAAAGTGACGCCGTAGCTCATTTGAACAACCTCGAAAACAGACCGCCGCCCTGCGTTTCTTCGGCGTAATAAAGCGCGCTGATGTGCCCTTCCAGCGTCAGGTCGCCGTTTTCTGTGTTGAGATTCTGAATGTGCAGTGCCGTGCCGCCGACCGTCAGTTCGCCGAGCTCCGTATAAACGACCACGCGCGTTTCGTCAAAGGAATCCACATCGCGCACACCTGTCAGATGCAACCGTTCGCGGTTTTCAAGCATGAGCTGATGCGCTTTGATGGGTTCGAGCAGTTCCGCCATAAAACAACCTCCGAAAATCTTTTTGTACCCGCTGATTCATTCGATGCGTAAAGTCAGTGGGTACTTCTCGGTTTATGCTATGCGAGCGTGCGCCCGAATATGAAAACCGCCGCAGGGCGCGTGTCCTTGCGGCGGTTAGTTTTAGTGTGTTCAGTTTGCGGTGTTTGCGGAATTTGCGGCGTTGCGGATCTGGTTGCGTGCCAGACGCACGATGGAATCCTCCACCTTCTCGATGCCCTTCTGGTTTTCAACGTTGACTGTGAAGGCTTCGTCATCAGCAAGACCCTGCAGGTAATCGTTCAGATCGGTCGCGACAAGATCGGAGCGGATCTTATCGTCCCACGGTGTGGCGTTCGTCTTCACAAAGTACATGATGTGATAGCCGTACTGGGTCTCAACGATGCCCACATCGCCTTCTTTTCTGTCTTCGGAAAGCGCCCAGTTTTCAAACGGCGCAACCATTTGACCGGCCGGAACATCCGTGTAGATGCCGCCCTCGGAGGCGTTGCTGTCTTCGCTGTACTTCTTGGCCAGCGCCGCGAACGCGTCTTCGGTGTGTTCACCGGCGAGGTATTCCTTCAAAATGTTCTGCGCCTTCTGATAGGTCGCCTTATCCTTCGCGGTTTCGCCGTTCACGTCGAGCGCGACGTTCACATCGCCCATCTCTTCCTTCGTCAGCGCTTCCACGGTGATCTCTTCTGCGGCCGCCTCGGTGGTGGCTTCTTCAGTGGCGGCTTCTTCGGTGGCAGCGTCTTCGTCAGCGGTCTCGTCTGTTGCTTCGGCAGCGTCCTCTTCGGGGAACTTCACAAGGATGTGGCGCACGTCATAGGTGAACGTTTCGCCCGGCTTGTGGGCGCCTTCCAGCACATAAACGATCGTGTAGCCCGTGTCGCTTGAGATGAGCTTAGCAACGTTCGTCTGCGCGTCCTTTGTGAACAATGCCGTCAGGAAATCCGTATCGGAGACTGCGGACTGCGCGTCGGAATAAGAGACGTTTTCATGCAGCGTGTTGCTGTCGTCCGTCAGGTAGTTGGTATCGTCGTTGTTGGCGTTGGCGTCCTTCTGCACGGCAGACAGGAACGCGTTTTCGCTTGTGGAGGCAGCCACGATCGCATCCGCGCGCTTCTTTGCGGCGGCAAGCGTCTTTTCGGTCGGCTCGGTGGCGCCGCTTTCTTCGTTCGTTTCGGTCTCAGCGGTGATCGTGTAGGAACGGAAGGAAGCAACTGCATAGGTGGTCAGACCGTTGTCGAACGCTTCTTCCACATCTTTCTTCTTGAGTGCGTCTTTCAGTTCGGTTTCCTTGGTGTCGCTCAGTTTGGTATAGAGCTGCTGCTCTTCAAGGATCGTGCGGAACAGCTTTTCGGAAAGGCCTTTGCCATAGTAAGCGCGCAGGTAGGCGCTCAGGGAGTAGCCACCGGATTCCGCATTGGATTTTGTGGAATCGATGTTGCTCTGCACAGCCGCCAGATCGTCTTCGTCAAGCTCCAGACCGAGCTTCTTCGCTTCGGCAACGCCGGATTTGATCGTCTGGATGCTGTTCTTGGCGTAATACTCGAAGTAGTCCGTCCACATTGCGGTCTGATCTTCCGGGAAATCCTTGATCTCACCCATCTCGCCGCCGTAGGTCTGCACGTCCGGAGTCTTGCTCGTGTCATACTGGACATAGCCGTAGTTGGCATACTGATACGCCATGGAGTAAGCGTTGTTATAGTAATACGCGAATTCGGGCTGCTTGATCTGTTCACCGTTGATCGTGAGCACGGTCGTGTTGCGCTCGATAATGCCTGTATAGCTCGCGACAACCGCGCCGATGACGCAGATGATCGCCAGCACAACGATCACAGCAGTGATCTTGCCGATCCGCTTGGTCGCCTGGGGCGTCAGCATTTTCTTTTTGTTTTTCTTCGCCGCCTTCGCAAGTCTTGCTTTGCGCTGCTCGCGATAAAGCTCAGCGGAGGTCTTTTCCTGTTTTGCCATTGAGAATCATCCTTTACTGTGTTGATTGTTCTGCCGAAAGCAGACTGACTTTGTAATAATATACCATTTTCCCGAAAAAAGCAAGTGCCGAGCGAAAAGAATCTTTGTTGTTTTTAACAATCTTTCATAATTTTTTGCACATATGCTTTAAAAAAACTCTAATTTTAATAAAAATACAAAATTAAATTGACATTTTCCCCAAAATATTGTATGATAATCCGGAATCTAAAGGAGGCGTATACCAATGAACAAAACAACATCCCGCATTTTCGCTGTTCTGCTGACAGTTGTCATGCTGTTTTCCACCGCCGCGTTTGCGTTTGCGGCCGACCCCGAACCGGAGAATCCATCCTTCACGTTCGGAAACCCGTTTGAATATGAAGAGGTCGATCGTCTGCTTTCCTTCGACATTAAGAGCGCGGTGCTGACCATTTCCGGCAACGGCAACTTCATCAGCAACGAGAAGAATTTCTGGTTTTTCATCAATGCGATCGCACCGTTCTGCAAGACCGTCAAACTGACAAAGGATGCTTTGATGCGCAACCGCGACGCGCACGGCAGCGATTATTATCTGTTTGAAAAAGCGCTTTGCGCGCTGACGAACGTTGAAGCGTTTGAGGTTGAGGAAGGCAGCAGCAACTACGCGGTGAGAAACGGCGTGCTGTATGATTCCACCGTGACGTCGCTCATCCACTACCCCGCCGGCAAGACCGACGAGCGCTACAAGATGGAAAGCCGCACGATGGAGATTCGTCCCTATGCGTTCAGCAACACGCAGCATCTGCGCTTTTTGGAATTCAACTATTCCCACGTTCTGCTGCCGATGCCGTCGTTGCTTGCCAACTCCGTCAGCGACGGTTCGCGCCGCCATTTTTTCAAAATTGACGCTTACGGCTTGGGCAGCTTTGACCCGCAGACCGACAAGGAGCAGGAAAGCTCCATCCGCACACTGATCTGGTACGGCGCAGAAAAGGATCTGCGCGACATCGCGTCGAAGCACAACGGCAACAACATCCTTTCCAGTGCAAGCATCTCCTGCCAGCCCACGAGCATCATCAATGATCTCACCGTGTTCTCCAACCGTATGCTGTTCGTTCTCGGTCTTTCCAAAGAGAGCAGAAACAACACCAAGAACAGCCTGGGTGAGCAGCTCACAGAAGCGTTCAAGGACATCGGCGATCTCCTTGACTGGGAGCTTTTGACCACGCTCATCGACTGAGAAAACAAACATAAGAACAGCTTGCGGACCGAAACCGCAAGCTGTTCTTTTTTTGCATTTGTTATTCCTTTGCTTTTGACGGCATCACCTTTGCGGCGATGTCCACGCCCGTGAGCGCGCTGATTTTGTCGTTCAAGCCTTTTGCCTTCGGGATCAGACTGTAGAGCCGGTTGAGCTTATGAAACACCCACAGCACCGCCGAAACAACAGCCAACACACGCGCGAACCATTTTTTGAGCGTTTTCACACGCTGCGCCTGTTTGTCGGTTTTTTCGGCGATCACAGACGTCGTGTGCGACACCTTTGCGGAAACGGTCGCAACCGGTGTGTTTTCCACGCGCTGCTGAATTTTTGCCGAAACGCGCTTTTTGAGCTGGTTTGTGACTTTTTCCTGCAAAATACGCTTGGTCGTCTGTGTCATACTGTTCCCTCCTCAGTCGATCGAGATCGTGTAGCCGCACTCTTTGAAATAGCGCACGAGAAAGCTCTTGTTCTGTCCCGAACGCAGCCATGCGGTGGATACCTGCTTTGATTTGACGATCTTTTCCAACAGATCCTTGTTGCGGTTGACCCAGGCGCGGTATTCAATGTCGGGCATAAAGACCACGCGGCCGCCTTTGTTATCCATATGCTTCACCCGGGCCGCTTCCAGCCAAGTATTGTCAGCACTGATGAGCTTAACTGCCGTGTTCGGGATGGGAACGGGTGGACCCTCATCGCTAAAGACACCGACTGCAGAACGCTTATCGCGTTTCAGCGAGTGCTATTATATACGCTTCCCCGGGATTTGTCAACCCTTTTTTTGAAATTTTTTCAAAATATTTTTTCGCAGAGGAAAAACGATGTTCAGGCGAAGAAATCGCGCTTGTTTTTGAGCACCAGAACAGCCCCCGCAGCCAACGCTGCCGCAGAAAGGCAGACGCCCGCTTTGGACAAAGGGAACGCCAAGGCAAGCAGAGAGCACACCATGTAACTCCCCGGCGAAGCAAGCAGCAGCAGACCGAGCTGCACAAAGCGTTTGCAGCGCCGCCGAAAAAGGAGCAGCAGCTCTTGCGGAAACGCATCGCTCTTGAGCGAAAACGAAAAATTCCCGGCAAAAAAGAGCAGCACAGCCGCCGCCGCAAACAAAAAGAGCAGAGACAACACCTGCACGGAGACTGCAAAACGGTCATATAGCACATAGGAAAGCAGCAGACCGAGCGCGGCGATACACATTGCCGCCCAAAAGCCGTTTTTGAATTTGTGAAAGTTTTTCTCCAGCAGATAGCGCAGTTGCGTTTCGCTTTTGGGCGAAAGGCCGCTGTTTTGCGCCGGCTCCCCTGCCGTGTTTTTTTCGCCGCGCAGCAGCTCGTCAACCGTGACGCAGAAGATATCCGCGAGCACAGGCAAAACGCTGATGTCGGGTGCGCTTTCGTCACGCTCCCAGTGGCTGACGGTCTTGTCGGAAACGCCGAGCTGCTCTGCGAGCTGCTTTTGCGTATAGCCCTTCGATTTGCGCAAAACGGCAAGAAACGCGCCGAGTGTCTTTTTTTCCATAGCAATGGACCTCCTGTGTCTTTTCTTGCGTTTATTCTAACAAAATGAGGCTGCGAAAGGAAGAACGCAAACGGGGAATAGCTCTCAAAATAAGAGAATCCCTCAATCCCTTAATCCCTCAATCCCTTACTCCCTCAACCCCTTAACCCCTCTCAAATCTCAATATCCAGCTCCACAGGGCAATGGTCCGAGCCGAAGATCTCAGGGTGGATCTTTGCGTCTGCGATCTGCGGCGCAATACGATCGGACACAACAAAATAGTCGATCCGCCAGCCGACGTTCTTTTCCCGCGCATGGAAGCGGTAGCTCCACCAGGAATAAGCGTCGGTGACATCGGGATAAAGATAGCGGAAAGAATCGGTGAACCCTGCGGCGAGCAGCTCGCTGAATTTACCGCGCTCCTCGTCTGAGAAGCCCGGGTTGCCGCGATTCGTTTTCGGGTTTTTCAGGTCGATCTCCTGATGTGCGACGTTCAGATCGCCGCAAAAGATCACGGGCTTGTTTTTGTCGAGCGAACACAGATAGGCGCGGAAATCATCCTCCCACTGCATCCGATAGTCGATCCGGCGCAGACCGTCCTGCGCATTCGGCGTATAACAGGTGATGAAATAGAAAGTATCGAATTCCAGCGTGATGAGCCGCCCCTCGGTGTCGTGCTTCTGGATATCCATCCCGTTGAAAACAGCGATCGGCGCTTCTTTTGTAAAGATCGCCGTGCCGGAATAGCCTTTTTTTTCAGCATAGTTCCAAAAGGCGTGATAGCCTTCGGGCGCAAGGTCGAGCTGTCCGGCCTGCAGCTTGGTTTCCTGCAAGCAGAAGATGTCGGCGTCCAGCGCGGCAAAGCTTTCCAAAAAGCCCTTTTGCACGCAGGCACGGATGCCGTTGACGTTCCAGGAGATCATTTTTTTCATTTGAACATCCTCTTTTCGCGGTGGGATGCTCTTATCATAGCATATTTTCCGCAGAAATGCAATTCCGGTTTTTTCAAATTATTGACTTCTTTGCATATTTTTAGTATAATATAAAAACTTTAATCTTAAAGTTCTTTTTAGCTTATGCCGATATGCTTAAAATGTAAAATTCTCCGACCGCGGCGGCCTCCCCCTGCGGTCAACGAAACGAGGGTTCTTTATGATGAAAAAAAGATTACTCGCCCTTCTGCTCTGCGCGCTGATGCTGCTGTCGGGGCTGCCGGTTCTGCCGTTTTCGTTCGGAACGGTGATCACGGCTGCCGCAGCGGATGTGACCGAGCTGAAATCGCTGGTGGATTCCATCCCCGAGCGCAGCAAGTGGAACCTTTACTATGTGGATTCCACAGCGCTGGCGGTTGCCTATGACAACGCGACCGAACTTCTCAAAGCGCCGGATGCCCACCAGGATTCCGAGGTGCGCACCGTCACGGCGCAGCTCAAAAGCGTTTTGAACACGATCCAGTATCACACGATCGGTCTCGCCGTCGATCCCAGAGAGCAAACAGCGCCTGTGGGCGGTTCCGTTCAGCTCAAAGCGACCAAAGAGCCTTCCAACGCGGCGGACACCGTGACATGGATGTCCGGCAACTCTGCCGCCGCCGAGGTCAACAACAGCGGCAAGGTCACTGTGAAAAAGTATTCCGCTGACCCTGTGCTCATTTCAGCGGTCTCCAACGGGATCTCTTCCTCCTGCACACTGCACATCACGAACCCCATCGCCAGGGTCAAGCTTTCCGAAACGAATACATCCATCCTCACCGGCAAAGAGCTCAAGCTCGAAGTGGAGGCTGTCGGCGCGGATGAAGACGCCGACCCCACCGACACCATCGCCGCCGGTTCCACCTTCTGGCGCAGCGACAACACGGCTGTGGCCTCCGTTTCGAATTACGGCACGGTCAAAGGTCTGAGCGCCGGTGTGGCGACGATCACGGTGTCGGTCACAAGCGCGGGCAAACAGTTCACGGCGGACTGTGTCGTCACGGTCGGCCGCATGGTGGAGATCAGCTCCATCGAATCCGTTTCGGTTCCCGTCGGCGGCACACTGACCACCTCGCTGGGCGCTACGGAGACGGTCTCTGTCAAAGTGGAACCCGCCAACGCGAGCGACAAAAAGCTGACATGGACGTCCTCCGATCCAAGCGTTGCAACAGTGGGCGAAAGCACTGTGGACGGCGCGCAGGTCAGCACAAAAGTGAACGCGCTCAAGGAAGGCACGGCGCGCATCACCTATTCCGCCAACGACGGCAGCGGCCTTTCGGGCTATTTTACCGTCAACGTCAATCCGGCGGTCTCGTTCATTCAGGTCTCGCCCGAAAAGATCGTTGTTGCGCCGAATGCAAAGAATCAAAAAGTTTCCGCCAAGGTTTTGCCCGAAGATGCGGGCAACCAGGTCGTCACCTGGAAGAGCAGCAACGAAAACGTTTGCCAGGTCAACTATGCCGGTGAACTGAACCCTAAGATGATCGGTACCTGCACGATCACCGCGACCACCACCGACGGCAGCGGCCTTTCCGGCGATTGCTTTGTGCGCGTTGCAGACCCCGCCTCCGCCGTTTCCGTGGATAAGGACACGCTCACGCTGAACGTCGGCGACACCGCTGTGCTTAAAGGCACGGTGCGCACCACCTCCGGCACGACCTATAACGATGTGGAATGGGTCTCCTCCAACGCAGCGGTCGTAACGGTGGACAGCAGCGGCCGCGTGGAAGCGGTCGGTCCCGGCACCGCCAGCGTGCTTGCCGTTGCGCTTGACGGCACGGAAAAGAACGCCGTGTGCGCGGTCTCGGTTTCCGCAGACCTGCAAAAGATCGAGCTTGACAAGGACGTCAATGTTGATTTGAACGGCACGATCACCCTTTCCCCGACCTTTGTGCCCGCTTATGCGAGCAACAAGACCGTTTCGTGGTCGTCCTCCAACACGGGCGTTGCGACCGTTTCCAGCAAAGGCGTTGTTTCCGGCAAAAAGGCCGGTACCGCCGTGATCACCTGCACCGGCGCCGGCGGTGTGAAAGCGACCTGCAACGTGCACGTTGTCAACCCCGCCACGGGCATCACCCTTTCCGAAAAGACACTCACCCTTGCCGCAGGCAGCACGCAGAAGCTTTCGGCGAAGGTCACGCCGGACAACGCCACAGACAAAACCGTTTCGTGGTCGTCGTCCGACGATAAAGTTGCAACAGTTTCCGCAAGCGGCGAAGTCACCGCGGTTGCCGGCGGCAAATGCACCATCACCGCAACGACCAACAGCGGCGGCAAAGTTGCCTCCTGCAGCGTCACCGTAACACAGGGTGTGACGGGCATCCGCTTTGAAAACGCGAAGATCACCATGTATGAGACCGAGGCGATCACCCTTTCGCCCATCATCACGCCCGCCACTGCAACCGACACGAGCGTCACATGGGCTTCCACCAACTCCCAGATCGCTTCCGTCAGCGCTGGCGGCATCGTCACCGCGCGCGCGGCGGGCACGGCGATCATCACCGCAACGACCAAGGACGGCGGTTACTCCGATTCCGTTACGATCACAGTCACAAAAATGGTCGCCGTCACCGGCATCTACATTGCCGACAACAACATTTCCATGCTCGCGGGCAACACCTACGCCATCAGCGCGCAGATCTTCCCCTCGAACGCTTCCAACAAAAACATCATCTGGGAATCCAGCGACACTTCGGTCGCGGCGGTCTTTAACGGCGGCGAGGTTTCCGCCAACGGCCCCGGCACCTGCACGATCACCGCAACAACGGTGGACGGCGGCTACAGCTACCGCTGCACTGTCAAGGTCACGCAGGGCGTGAC
The DNA here is from genome assembly GCA_902792985.1 of Oscillospiraceae bacterium. Lineage (GTDB taxonomy): Bacteria > Bacillota > Clostridia > Oscillospirales > Acutalibacteraceae > UBA6857. The sequence continues at coordinate 8,380 of CADBBT010000060.1, read as the reverse complement.
AGGCATCAAGCTCAGCAAGACCAAGCTCAACGTGCCCGTCAGCTCATCCAAGACGCTCACCGCGTCGGTCGTTCCCGCCAACGCAACAAACAAAAAGTTCTCCTGGCACTGCGCCGATACCAGCATCGCCACGGTTTCGAACAAGGGCATCGTCACCGGCAAAAAGCCCGGCACCACAACGGTGACCGTGATGACGGAAGAAGGCTCATTCAGCGCAAGCTGCACCGTGGTGGTCTATACGCCCGCCAACGGCATCAAGATCAACAGCGACAAGATCACGCTCGGCAAGGGCGCAAAGACCGTTTTGACTGCGACCGTCACCCCGGCGGACGTTTCGAACAAGGGCGTGGAATGGAGCTCCAGCGACGCTTCTGTCGCCTCTGTCAACGCCACCGGCCAGGTCTCCGGTCTGAAGGTCGGCTCCGCTGTGATCACAGCAAAGACAGCCGACGGCAAGTATAAGGATACCTGCCTTGTGGAGGTACTCCAGCTTGCCACGGAGGTCGTGCTCGATTTCACAAATCTGCAGCTCGACGTCGGCAAATCCAAGACGCTTTCCGCATCGCTGCGCCCGATCACGATCACGAACAAAAACGTGAAATGGTCGTCCTCCGACAAAACGATCGCGTCCGTCAACAGCAAGGGCACCATCACGGCGCTCAAGGCAGGAACAGTCACGATCAAATGCGCTTCAGCGGACGGCGGCGCAAAGGCGACCTGCAGAGTCACGGTCATCCAGCGCGTGACGTCGATCAAGTTCAAGAACCCGACCGACACCGTCAAGGTCGGCGCGAAAAAGTATCTTGCAGTCACCATGCTGCCGAAAGACGCTTCCGAAACGACGTTCATCTGGAAATCTTCCAACAAAAAGATCGCCAAGGTCAACTCCAAGGGCAAGGTTCTCGGCGTCGGCCCCGGCACCTGCACCATCAAGGTTTCCAACGCTGCAGGCACGGTCAAGGCAAAATGCTCGCTGACGGTGACCACCGGCGTGGAGAGCTTCACGCTCGATAAATCCTCGGTGACCATCTCCAAAGGCCGCACGACCACCCTGCAGGCGATCATCACGCCCAAGAATGCCACGAATAAAGGCGTGACGTGGACCTCCAGCAACAACGACGTTGCAACCGTCAACAGTAAAGGCAAGATCAAAGCGAAAGCGGTCGGTTACGCGGTCATCACCGCTAAGTCCAACGACACCGGCGCAACGGCAACGTGCAAGGTGCGCGTGGTTTACGGCGTCACCGGCGTCACGCTTGACCAGAGCAAACTCACCCTCGCCGTTGGCAAAAAGCAGACACTCAAGGCGACCATCACCCCCGCCAACGCGTCGAATAAAAACCTGATCTGGCGAACCTCCAACAAAAACATTGTAAAAGTCAACAGCACCGGCCTGATCAAAGCGATCCGCCCGGGCACGGCGACCATCACTGTGACTGCGGAAGACGGCGGTTTCAAAGCATCGTGCAAAGTCACGGCCATCGTCCCCGTAACAGGCGTTTCACTCAGCCGTACCAAGCTTTCGCTGGAAAAAGGCAAGGTGTTCAAGCTCAAGGCGAACATCGCTCCGGCGGACGCGACGAACAAGGCTGTCAAATGGATCTCCGGCGACCCGACCGTCCTCAAAGTGGATGAAAACGGAAAAGTCAAGGCTGTGGGCGCAGGCACCGCAGTGATCACTGTGAAAACAAAAGACGGCAATTTTACCGCAAAATGCAAGATTACCGTGCGCGTGTTCCCGACCGGTGTCAAGCTCAGCAACACAAAACTCAACCTCGGCACCGGCAAAACCATGACGCTGAAAAGTAAGGTCCTGCCCGCCGATGCGCCGCAGACCGTGACCTGGTCGAGTTCCGCACCCGCTGTTGTTTCGGTCAGCCAGACCGGTCTGATCCGCTGCAAGGGCGTCGGCAGCGCTGTGATCAAAGCGACGACCTCCAACGGCAAGAGCGCGACCTGCGTGATCAATGTGCAGGAAGTCATCACCGAGCTTGCGCTGAACAAAAACGCACTCTCGCTCGTGATCGGTCAGACATCCACGCTCAAAGCGAGCGCAAAGCCCGCAAACTTGAGCAACGGCACACTGACCTGGACCAGCAGCAACGCCAAGGTTGCAACGGTCAACAGCAAGGGCATTGTCACGGCGGTTGCGCCCGGCACGGCAACGATTACCGTTTCCAACGCGGCGAGCGGGCTTTCTGACACCTGCACCGTTTCGGTTCGCCGTGCCGTCAAGGGCGTTTCCCTGAACCAAAAGACGTTGAACCTCAACTACCGTGAAACAGCGCTGCTTGAAGCTATGGTGACCCCGCGCAACGCAACGAACCAGACCATCATTTGGGAAAGCAGCAACATGAACGTTGCAAAAGTGACCAAAAAAGGCCTTGTCACAGCCATTGGCAGCGGCACAGCCATCATCACCGCAGTGACGGATGACGGCGGCTTTGCGGCCTCCTGCACGGTCAACGTCCACGTTGCCGTCACAGGCATCACGCTGGAGGCATCGGCAAAAACCGTCAATGTGGGCAACACAATCACGCTGACGGCGACAACAGTTCCGGCAGTGGCAACGAACAAGACGATCGAGTATTCGTCCAGCGACATCTCCATCGCGCGCGTCAATGCAAACGGCGTTGTGACCGGCATCAAGGCCGGAGACGTCACACTGACGGCAAAAACGGCGGACGGCGGCTATTTGAAATCCGTCATCATCAGTGTGGTGGACGCGGTCACGTCGATCGAGTTCGACCAGGCCACGATCATCATGTCCCCCGGCGCGTTCATGCCGCTTTCCCCGCGCGTATTACCGGAAAGCGCAGCGGACAAATCGCTGACGTGGAAATCTGCAAACCCAAGCATTGCAACTGTTGACAGCACGGGCAAGGTCAAAGCCATCGCCCCCGGCGAAACGACCATCACGGCCGTTTCCAACAACAGCGGCGCGTCCAATTCCATTACGGTGCGCGTTGCTGCGGCAGACGGGAGTTTGACTGATTAACCGAACATGCCAAAGCGCTGCAGCGGCAAACGCCGCTGCGCAAGCGGCACGCATTCGCGTGCCGCGCGCCTCGTGCATCCGCACGAGGCGTCCCGCCGCCGCCTGACCGCGCAGCGCAGCTGCGCGAGAGGGTTGCAGTTTCAACCTGTCATTTCACACGCACAAACACGAGCGCGTCCGCAAAATGCTCCTCATCGTCGTCCCAGTGCAGGCCGTCATCCGCAAAGCTGAAAGCACCCTTTCCGTCACGGTACACGACCGATGTGACGCTCTCGCCGCTTTCGTCGGTCGTTGTCACACTCTTGAAACCGTCCTCATAACGGATCGAGTCTTTCTTTGTATTGTATTCGCCGCTCATGTTCCAGGCTACGCTCTCGTCGGCGCCGTTGTTCCAACGCACAACGATATGCGCTCTGCCGTTGTTGCCCGCTGTGATCTCAACAGAGCCCATGCCGGTCTGCGATTCGGTGTAAATGCCGGTCTTGGATGCGATCGGCGGCTGTTCCTTCGCTTGTGTGAGCGTCAACTGCGTTTCGTCCGGCGCAGCATCGCTTATTTCGGTTCTGCCGCAGGATGTAAGAAGCGCAAAGCAGATCATAAAAGCAAAACAGAGCGTCATCCCTCTTTTCATGGCTTTTTCCTCCTTGAAAAAATCACCCGCCGCTCGGACGGGTGATCAGTAACGAAAGCTTATTCAGCGCAGTTCGCTTCCAGCGTGTCAAGCTCTTCGCGCAGAATCTTCGGCAGTCTGTCGCCGAACTTTGCATAGAACTCTTCAATGCTCTTGGCGTCTTCGAGCCAAAGCTTCTTGTCAACGTCGAGGATCGAACGCAGGGACTCAAGGGTCACTTCGCCTTCCAGACCTTCGATGTTGATGTCCTCGGCATACGGCAGATAACCGATCGCGGTATCGCGCGCATCGACTTTGCCTTCGCAGCGCTTGAGGATCCATTCAAGCACACGCAGGTTGTCGCCGAAGCCAGGCCACATAAACTCGTCGTTGTCGTTCTTGCGGAACCAGTTGACGTTGAAGATCTTCGGTGCCTTTTCGGGATCGAGGCCGGCGCCGATGTCGATCCAATGCTGCCAGTAGTCAGCCATGTTGTAGCCGCAGAACGGGAGCATTGCCATCGGGTCACGACGAACAACGCCAACAGCGCCGGTCGCGGCAGCGGTGGTTTCGGAAGCCATGATGGAGCCGACGAAGACGCCGTGGTTCCAGTCGCGGGATTGATAGACCAGCGGCGCAAGCTTTGCGCGGCGACCGCCGAAGACGAACGCGGAGATGGGCACGCCGTTCGGATTTTCAAATTCGGAGCTCAGGCACGGGCAGTTCACAGCCGGTGCAGTGAAGCGGGAGTTCGGGTTTGCGCCCGGGCGGTCGGTGTCGACCTTGCCGTTCCAGGGAATACCCGTCCAGTCGATCGCGTTTTCGGGCGGATTCTTGTCCAGACCTTCCCACCAAACCGTGTTGTTTTCAAGGTTGTGGCAAACGTTGGTGAAAATGGCGCCCTTCTTCGTGCTCAAAAGCGCATTCGGGTTGGACTTCATGTTGGTGCCGGGTGCAACGCCGAAGAAACCGTTTTCGGGGTTGATGGCATACAGACGGCCGTCCGGTCCCTTGCGGATCCAGGAAATGTCGTCGCCGACAGTCCAGACCTTGTAGCCCTTCTTTTTATAGCCTTCGGGCGGGATCAGCATGGCAAGGTTTGTTTTGCCGCAGGCGGACGGGAACGCTGCGCAGATGTATTTCACTTCGCCCTGCGGATTTTCAACGCCGAGAATGAGCATATGCTCTGCCTGCCAGCCCTCGTTCTTGCCCTGATAGGACGCGATACGAAGTGCGAAGCACTTTTTGCCAAGCAGCACGTTTCCGCCGTAACCGGAGTTCACGGAGATGATCGTGTTGTCCTGCGGGAACTGGCAAATATATCTCTTTTCCGCATCGATGTCGCACTTGCAGTGCAGGCCGCGCACCCAGTCGTCGCTGTCGCCCAGGCAATCCAGCACGTCAAAGCCGACGCGGGTCATGATGAGCATGTTCAGAACAACGTAGATGGAGTCTGTCAGCTCGATGCCGGCCTTTGAGAACGGAGAACCGACCGGACCCATGGAATAGGGAATGATGTATGCAGTTCTGCCTTTGTAGGAATCCTTTGCAATGTCATAAAGCATTTCATAGCATTTGGAGGGCTCCATCCAATGGTTCGTCGGGCCTGCTTCCTCCTCGGTCGGCGTGCAGATAAAGGTTCTCGCTTCCACACGGGCAACGTCATTGACAGCGGTTCTGTGCAAATAGCAATCCGGCAGAAGCTCCTGATTGAGTTTGATCATTTCGCCTGTGGAGCAGCCTTCTGCGCGCAGTGCTTCGGTCTGTTCCGCGGAGCCGTCAATCCAGACAACCTTGTCAGGGTTAACAAGCGCCAGTTTTTCTTCCAGCCAGGCCAGAATGGTCGGATTTTTGGTCGGTGCGTTGTTGAGCATGATGATCTTTCCTTTCATTGGTGGTTTTGATGCAGCGGTTGCCGCGTTGCGGCGATTCTCGTCGTTTCTCCTCACCACTCCATAATCATGAACATTATACTTTGTTTCCGTTCATTTTTCAAGTGCTTTTGCGCTTTTTTTCAAAAATTCAAAGAAACGGTGTGAAAAAGAGCATTGCAAAGCATCCGAAACTGTGTTATACTTGTTTCTGCTTTGAAAGGAAGAGACGTATGAAAAGTGTAAAACGGGATTTACTGCGCGCGTGGAACTATGTGTTCACGCTTTTAAAATGGATCCTCATCGCCGCCATCACGGGCGCAGTCGGCGGACTGATCGGCGCCGCATTTCATCTGAGCGTTGAAAAAGTCACAGCGCTGCGGGAAAGCCATAACTGGCTGATTTTTCTGTTGCCGCTCGGCGGACTGCTCATCGCGGGCATCTACAAGCTTGCGCATTTGGAAAACGCCGGCACCGACGCGGTCATCGACGCTGTGCGCAGCAAGCATAGTGTCCCCATTCTCCTTGCGCCGCTCATTTTTGTAAGCACCGTTGTCACACACCTTTGCGGCGGCTCCGCCGGACGTGAGGGCGCTGCGCTGCAGCTCGGCGGCTCCATCGGCGCGCAGGTCGGAAGAATGTTCCGTCTGGACGAAAAGGATATGCACCTTGTCACGCTCTGCGGCATGAGCGCCGTGTTTTCCGCGCTGTTCGGGACGCCTTTGACCGCAACCGTTTTTGCGCTTGAAGTCATCTCCGTGGGCGTGGTCTATTATTCCGGCATCGTCCCCTGCCTCGTTTCCGCCCTGATCGCCTACGGCATCTCGCTGCTGTTCAAGCTGGAGCCCGTGCGCTTTTCCCTTGGCACCATCCCATCCTATGGCTGGCAGTCCGTCGGCAAGGTCGTGCTCATGGCGGCGCTGTGCGCGGCGCTGAGCATCGGGTTTTGCCTGCTGATGACCTTCACGCACAAGGGCGCAGAAAAGCTGTTCAAAAACGCGTTTGTACGCGCGGCAGTCGGCGGTGTGCTGCTGATCGGGCTGTCACTGCTTTTTCCGAACGATTACAACGGCGCGGGCATGCCCGTGATCGCACGCGCGATCGGCGGCAGCGCCCTCCCCTACGCCTTTCTTTTGAAAATTCTTTTCACGGCGATCACCATCGGCTTCGGCTTCAAAGGCGGTGAGATCGTGCCCACATTTTTCATCGGCGCCACTTTCGGCTGCACGATCGGGGCGCTGCTCGGTCTCCCCTCCGGTTTCGGCGCCGCGATCGGACTTGTTGCACTGTTCTGCGGCGTGGTGAACTGCCCAATCGCCTCGATCTTTTTGAGCATTGAGCTGTTCGGGATCGGCGGGCTGCTCTATTTTGCGCTCGCGTGCGCGTTCTCTTTTGCGCTTTCCGGCTATTTCGGGCTTTACAGCAGCCAGAAGATTATCTACTCCAAAACGCGCGCGGAATACATCAACATCAACACCTGGAAGGAGATCGAGTGATATGCACATTCCGACAGCGAAAAACCACACATTGCAGATCGAACGGTTTGCAGACGCGCTCGCGCAGTCGCGTGTGCAGTCGCACATCGCCTATGATGTGCGCGACTGGTTATATGTGCCGAACCACTACGCCGACTACCGTTACATCTTAGGCACGGCAGGCAAACATCCGCTCATCTGCATCGGCATCAATCCTTCCACCGCCGCGCCGAACGATCTTGACAACACGCTGAAATCCGTGGAGCGCATTGCGCTGCACAACGGCTTTGACAGCTTCATCATGTTCAACGTCTACGCCCAGCGCGCCACGCGTCCGAACGATATGGACAAAACGCGCAACGAGCTGCTGCACGCGGAGAACATGAAGGCGTTCGATTATGTGCTCTCTCTTTTTGAGGGAGAACATCCAGTTGTCTGGGCGGCATGGGGCAACATCATCGAGCTGCGGCCGTATCTCAAGGACTGTCTGCGCGACATGGCGATGATCGGCAAAAGCCACGCCGCAACATGGGTCACCAGCGGCGCCATCAGCAAAAAGGGACATCCCCACCACCCACTCTATTTAAAAAAAGACAGCACCCTGGATACATTCGACATCGAAGCCTATCTGCAAAATGTGCTTTAAGCACGCATAAGCGTGCCGCCGTCTCTCATATACATCGGGTAAGGAGAGATGGCGATGGTAACAAACGCAAACGAACGCGCGCGCATGCTCGGCGAATATATCGCGGCCACGGGCGCAACGGTCCGCGCCGCAGCGCAGCGGTTTGAGATCAGCAAATCCACGGTTTACAGCGATGTGACAGTGCACCTGCGCGAAAGCGACCGCGCACTGTTTGAAAAAGTGCGCCGCGTGCTGGAAAAGAACAAGGCCGAACGCCACCTGCGCGGCGGACTTGCCACGCGCAAGCGCTGGCAAAAAGCACAGGAACAAGGCGACGAGCTTTGAGCAAAAATGCGGAAAAATTCAAAAAAAGCGAAAAAGGGCTTGACATTTTCCCCGCAGTTTGCTATACTTTGTTAAGTCATGTGACGCATGGGCCATTAGCTCAATTGGTTAGAGCAACCGGCTCATAACCGGTCGGCTCGGGGTTCGAGTCCCTGATGGCCCACCAAAGATATAGGGGTATAGCTCAGTTGGTAGAGCAGCGGTCTCCAAAACCGCGTGCCGAGGGTTCAAGTCCTTCTGCCCCTGCCAAAAAGGAAAAAGCGCCTTCGGGTGCTTTTTCCTTTTTTTCCGGTAAAACACTTTACCCGAGGCACGCGCGTGCCGGGCATCACCGCTGAAGCGCCGCCGGTGGCGGATGCAGCGAGGCGGTGATGGCGCAGCGGTCGAAATTGTGCGCCGCTCCAAGGCGCAGGCAATTTCGGGCACCGCAAGAGGGCAAACAAGTCCTTCTGCCCC
>CADBBT010000059.1 GCA_902792985.1 Oscillospiraceae bacterium | reverse complement strand
CATTATAACGCTTTCACTTCAAAGCAAAAACGGCCAAGCAGATTAATCTGTGCCATTCTGTTCACTCTCCTAAAACCTCCATTATAACAAATAAAGGCATCTACCTTTCGCAGATGCCTTCTTCTGGTGGAGATGAGGGGGATCGAACCCCTTACCTCTTGAATGCCATTCAAGCGCTCTCCCGAATCACGCGGAAACGCACCCCACATAGAACAAAGGTTGCAACCTTACTTTTCGCCTTTACTTTTTTTATAATTCGTTTGCCTTTTGCTTGCAAAATTTCTCTTTCTGATGTAGAATAATGTAACCGCTTCCTCCGTAACGTGCCGCGGCTTTGCATATACTCCGCAGGCATTCACCGGGGAAGCAGCCAATGGATCAAAACGCACCGTCATTTGCAACATGCTGAAAGGGTAGATGAGGAACGATGAAACAATTTTTAAAAAGAATATGTTCCATGGGATGGATCACCGTGTTGTTGATAAGTGCGCTGTCCTTCGGCGGCGCTAATGCGGCAAACGATGCTGCCGGCGCTGTCGGTCAAGACAGCCTGAACGGTAAAAACTGGATGGCGGGCATCCCGGACAGTCGGTACATTTATGAGATCAACCTCCCCGGTACACATGACAGTGCAACGGCCTATTGCAAAAATGCAACGGACAATACGGTAAAGCTCTTCGGGCTTCCGGCGTTCCATGTGGAAAAATTTGCAAAAACGCAGTCGCTCACACTGCCGGAACAACTCGATGCGGGCGTTCGCTATTTGGATCTGCGCTTTTCGCCGAAACAGGGAGAGCTGCTGCTTTGCCACGGCAACAACGACAAAATTGCAGCGGTGAACGCGGTTGTCCGTTTTTTGCGCCGTCTCAATCCGGTGCTGCTTTTGGCAAAGCACTGCAACCGCTCGCTGCCGCCGCTGGACACGGAGTTTTACGCGTATGAAGACGAAGCATGTACCGTACCCCTCACCTGTGCGCGTGCTTTTGCACAGATCAAGGACTTTTTAAAAGACCATCCAAGTGAAACGGTGATTGTTACCGCAAAACAAGAAAACGGAGATCCGGAACAGTTTTTAATGCTTTTTAAAGAGCAGATAAACCGCTTAAAAGCAGAGATTAACCCTTCCACACAACAGGAATACTTATATTCCGAAAACGGCAACGGCGTCTACACAAAAATGCCTGCGCTCTCGCAGGTGCGCGGAAAGATCATTCTCATGACGCCGTTTTACGAAGAACTGCAGACGGGAGATATGCTGGACGCCAAAAACAAAGCAGGAGAAACCGATTATATGGGCATGACCTTCCGTTATGAAAACCACTGGAGCGTGCCGGCACATCTGAAAACGCTGTTTGCAGCGCGCTTTCTTCAAAAGTTTTCAACAGAAATCAGCAAATCGCCCGAACAACATCTGTCCTGTGCAAATGTGCTGAAAACCAACGCTAGCTTCGTTCCCCTGCAGAGTCCGTATGACATTGCAATGCAGGTAAACGGTTGTCTTTACGCGCAGAACCGATTGCAAAAGGGACGCTATTACGGCTGGATCATGGGAGATTTCATGACCGAAGAAGCATGCCGTGCCATATGGCAGACAAATGATTTTGTCTTTGACAAATAATCCCCCGGACAGAAAGGAACATCATCAATGGAAAAAACAGCAGCCTTGATTCGCCGCAGCCTGACACTTTTCTTTGCGCTGATTGCCTGGATCGGCGGGCTCCTTTCGGGTGACGCGTCTGTCAGCGCGGGAAACATGGAGATCACCCGCACATTGGAGTTCAGCTATGCCGACGGCGTGAGCTTTTGCCAGGGGCTTGCAACGGACGGCAAGACCTTTTACGGCATCGGCGCTGTCAAGTTTTTGAACTACAACGCAATCACAAAAATCGATATCCAATCCGGCGAAATCGTCGGGCGGCGCGAAATGTGTCTGCCAAAGGATCTGATGCGAAAGGGCTATTCGCATCTCGGCGACGGCTGCCTGTATGAGGGCAGGCTCTATCTTGCGCTTGAGGACTTCGGCTTCCGGCACCCGGGCGTGATCGTGTACGATCCCGATACATTGGATGCGGTGGATTTCCATACGCTGCCCGACGAGGGACGCGGAAACGGACGTATCCCGTGGTGCGTGATCAAAGACGACGTGCTGTATTATTCGCAGTCAAACGACGTGGATGAAATCCGTATGCTGGATCTGCGCGACTACTCCTATCTCGGCGCGCTGCAGATCGACGAAACGCTTTTCAAGGTGCAGGGCGGAGAAATCTATAACGATACGCTTTACATTGTGACCAATTCCGGTTTCCGGGAAAAAACAATGCATGCCGTCGATCTGCGGACCGGGCACGTGGAGACGGTTTTTGTTCGCTGCACCGGCAGGCTCGACGCCGAGGGAGAAGGCATTGCAATCTGTCCGCTGGCGGACGGCTCTTTGTTCCACATTATCGACGTCGGCGCCAGAGTGCGCATCACAAGCTATCGCCCCACAGACTGATTTTTGAGGCGGCAGCATAGAATGAAATACAGCGGGGCTGCTGCAAGTTCGCCTGAACTTGCAACAGCCCCTTGTTATGATGGTTCAGATGTCTGTCGATTGGATGGATCTGTCGCGCTTTGCGAAGCCCGGCAGAAACAGCTTATTTGAACAGGTTTTTGAAGAAGTACTGAATGGAGTGGAAGAACTTGATCAGCCAAGCGAACGGAACGGTGTGCACCTTGCCGCACTTGCAGCGGTTGCCGCCGATCGTCACCAGCAATCGGGTGTGGTTCTTTGCCGTGCGGGCACGAAACCAGGCAGCAACATCGCCGAATGCTTCTGCCATATGCAGCTTTCCGTCCGTTCCGAACCAGCCAGTGTTGCCGATCAGAATAATATCCGTCAAATCATCAAGATGAGAATCGTCCAAAGCTTTTGCCGCTTCCATGTCGGTGTGCCCACAACGCTGAACAGGCCCAAACACCGTGATCAAAAACGCAACCATTCTTGTCAAATATGTCATTTCGTCAAACCTCCCGTCGCTTTTAAAAAAACCGCAACGTCCCGCAAAACGGGACGACCGGCTGCGTTTGTAATCTCGACCGCAATCGTCTTCGCTGTCAGATTGTCAAACGGCACGATCCGTTTGTGGCCGACGCAGGCGCTTTCATAGACCTGTTTGCCGTCGGCAAGAATGCGGAATCGCCGGATGTGCTGCCCGTCGCGGATGTCCTCGCGCAGCACAAGGTAGCGCACTGTCTGCGGTGTGTCAAACCGGATCTCGCAGCGATCGTCTGTCAACACGGGGCGATCGATCTGCCGCTTCGGGTTGGAAAAAGTTTCCCGGATCAAATTGCCGAAATCGCGGAACTGCGCTTCATCCTGAAAATCTCCGTCCCGGCTGATTGCCATACCCAACAGCAGATTGGAGTTCCTGCCCACCGAGCGGATATAGCAGTCCAGAAGCTGCTCGGGCGTATAGCGCAGATGCTCCTCGTTCGGCTGCCAGCTCCAGCCGCCGCCGAAGGCTGCGTGCGTGCGGTTGGGCATATCGGTTTCCGCCGGCCAGTAATATTTGCCGTCGGGATCGCCGACACCGGCCTGCTCATCCGGCGCCGTGCCGTCAAACCGCGCTTCTCCTGCGTTGGTGGTTGCCCAGCAGTTTTCCGGCGCCAGTCCGTCTTCGTTGCCGACCCATCGCACATTGTGGGGCCAGGCACGCGGTCCCTGAAAGCAGATCGCATCCGGCTGATACTTTTGCAGCAGCGGCAGCAGATCCGGCCCGCCCTCCTCGGGCGGAATCACGCCGCCGTCAAACCAGATTTCCACCAAAGGGCCATAGTTGCTCCAAAGCTCCTGCACCTGCGCCTCCACACATTTCACATAGGCCCGATAGGCTTCCCCGCGTGTGTCCTGCGGGACGCTGTTATTGATATCGTAATAGCCGTTGCAGACGGTGGTGTAATAGAATCCGGGTTTCAGACCGTATTTGACGCACGCATCCACAAACGCCCGGCAAACGTCGCCGCCGCCCCCGCGCCAGTCGGTATGCGCGATGGAAAAATCGTTCACCTTGGTATCCCAGAGCGCAAAGCCGGTGCCGTGCTTTGCCACCAGCACTGCATATTTCGCGCCGAGCTCGGCCGCGCTTCTGACCCACTGCTCCGGGTCCAGCTTTGCGGGGTGGATGGTTTCGGGCGCCAGCGCCTTGCGCACAAGGGACGTTTTATACCATTCGCCCGGCAGCTCCGGCCGGTACATTTCCAGACAGTAATGGATCAACACGCCAAGCTCCATCTCGTGCCAGTCCAGTTGCTGTTTTGTCGGTTTTGCAATGTGTTCCACACAACCGCCTCCCTTTTTGTTTTAAGCGAATTATAACACAAGCGGCAGGCGTTTTCAATATTTTTCTCAGCGGTCTTGAAAGTGATCGCAAGATATGATACCATTTAGCAAAAGACAGACGCATCCTGATTTTGGGAGGAGATTTCTATGTTTCAAAAGTATCCAAACAATCCGATCTTCGGCAATCCGGCGCTCGGCACGCTGTTTGACGTCTATCTGACGGCGCTGCCGGACGGACGGTTCCGTATGGATCTTTCCACCAGAAAAGACAATTCACTTTCCGTCTCCTTTTCCGAAGACGGCGTCCGCTGGACAGACCCGATCCCCACGCTCGCGCCTGACAACGCGTCCGGCTGGGAGGATTGGGTCAACCGCAACTGCGTATTGAAAATCGGCGACACCTACAAAATGTGGTACACCGGTCAGGCGCACGGCAACAGCTATATCGGCGTTGCCGAAAGCCGGGACGGACAAACGTTTCACCGCGTTTCCGACGCACCGGTGCTGTCTCCGGAAGCCGGCTTCGAGGGCGCGTCCGTGATGAACCCCTGCGTCCTTTTTGAAAACGGCAGATACCGGATGTGGTACAGTGCCGGCGAAACCTACGAGCCGAACGTGCTCTGTTATGCAGAGAGTCCCGACGGGATCCATTGGGAAAGATCGCCGTTGAATCCGATTCTTGAAAAGAATCCGGCAAAAGAATATGAGCAAAACCGTATCGGCGGCTGTCAGGTGCTGCCGCATCCGGATCTCGGCTATCTCCTGTTTTATATCGGCTACCGGGATATCCATACCGCCTGTATCTGTGCGGCGTATTCCGCAGACGGCGTCACGGACTTCCACCGCTGCAAGCACAATCCCCTGATTGCGCCGACCGCCGGCGCCTGGGACGCGGACGCCTGCTATAAGCCCTCCGCGCTCTATGACAAAAGCCGCGATCTTTGGCGCATCTGGTACAACGGCCGCGCCGGGGGTATGGAATATATCGGCATGGCGGAAAAACACGGTGATTTCAAAAAAGACGACTTTGAATAAAGGAGCAGCCTATGATTGTCGATCTGAAAGAAAAGCTTCGCGCTTATGTGGAAATGTTCAACGCCGGTAATGATGAGCTCTATGTGCAGGAAATCCCGAACGCGGACGCCTTTGCCTATCTGGCGCAAAACGCGCCGCTGCTGGACTGCCCGGACAAAGCGCTGGAAACAACGTATTATTTCCGCTGGTGGACGCTGCGCAAGCATTGGAAGCAAACCCCGCACGGGCACGTGATGACGGAGTTTCTGCCGGCGGTCGGCTGGGCGGGGCCGTATAATACCGTCAACTGTCCTGTGGGTCACCATCTGACGGAAGCGCGCTGGCTGGCCGATGCGCCCCGGCGGCTTTGGGAATACATCTGCTTTTGGCTGGACGGACACGGCGACGCAATGCGATACAGTATGTGGTTCGCATCCGCTGTGGAGGGCTATTTTAAGCTTCATCCCGATGTAGAACGTATGAAAGAGGCGCTTCCGAAGCTGGACCGATTGTTCCGGCAGCGGGAGGAAATCAGCCTGCGCCCGTGCGGTCTGTACTGGTCAAACGACAACAACGACGGTATGGAGTTTTCCATCAGCGGCTCCGGAATCCGGCCGACACTCAACAGCTATCTGTGCGGCGACGCGTTTGCGATTTCCCGTATGGCGGCCAAGGTCGGCAACGACGCGCTGGCGCGCGAATACCGGGCACGCGGCGAACGGATTTTGGAACGGATGAACCGTCTGCTGTGGGACGGCGATTTTTACCGCACGATCCCCTGCGAAAGCGACGATCCCGCCGATTGGAAAACGCGTCCGCCTGTGCCAAAAGACCATACCGTGCGCGAGCAGATCGGATATCTTCCCTGGTATTTCCATCTTGCCGGCAGCGACAAGGACGACGCGTTTTTACAATTGACCGATCCAAACGGCTTTGCGGCGCCCTTCGGGCTGACAACGGCCGAGCAGCGCCACCCGCGGTTTTTGTTTGAGAACGAGCACTGCTGCCTGTGGAACGGTTACGTCTGGCCGTTTGCCACCGCACAGACGCTGACAGCGACGGCAAACCTGATCCGCGACCGCGGCGCAGATTCGCCCGTTTCCAAAGACGCGTATTATCATCTGCTGCGCCAATATGCGCTGTCTCACCGTATCACGGACGCGGAAGGTCAGACACGCTGCTGGATCGACGAGAATATGGATCCGTTCTCCGGCCGCTGGCACTGCCGCGACAAATTGATCAGCCTTGCCTACGAGCAGAAAAGCGGCATCCGCGAACGGGGCAAAGATTACAACCACTCTACGTTCTGCGACCTTGTGCTGTCCGGGTTGCTCGGCATCCGGTTTGAAAACGGCGTGTTGTCGGCGGATCCGATCCTTCCGGAAAGCTGGGATTATTTTATGGTGACCGGGATCACCGAAGAAAACTGGACCGTCCTGTTTGACCGCGACGGCACGCATTACGGACAAGGCGCCGGGCTGCGCTGTTTCCGGGCAAAGTGACGCGGCCGAAAATGCGCTGCATATAAAAGACCAAAGGCATCTGCGAAGGGCGGCGCAAATAAGGGATCCTATAGCCGCAGCGGCGCGCTTATTTGTGAAATACTGCGTTGCAGGGGACGGATATCCGCCAGGATGATCCGCCCCCTGCGCCTTGTCTTTCGCAAAAATCACATCCGCTGCGGTGCAAAGCAGTTTTTTGCCTGATATTTTTTGTCCGAACAATCTGAACGGCACAGGGTAATCCTGACGGATACCCTGTTCCGTTTGGGCAGTTCGGGCGGAAAAGAGCGGCAAAAAACCTGTATGATCCCTGATTTGCACCGCCCAAAGCAGGTGCCTTGTTCGTTATATTCACACATTTGACAGTTCTGCCTATGTGTGAAAAATAAGACCACTCAAAACGAAGCACGAAAGCATGGCGGCACAGGTTCGTTCCTGTACCGCCATGCAGTTATTCATGGATGAGTGTATTCCATATATTATTCTGATGTTCATCACCCACTATTTCCGAGTCTCTTCCGCATCTTCCCATACGCACGTTCCAGAATCTCGTGCACGGTATCAGGGTCAGCCAATTCATGTTCTATCGCCAAATCAACCAAAGACTGCTTCTTGCGGGGTGCCAGAACCGGCATCCCCTCTTTTTCTTTGATTTCATATGTCTCATAGCATTCCGGGCAAAATCCGAGATGCGCCGCAATCAGCATCCGCTCACGGTAGTCCAAGGATTCAAACGCATTCAGAATGGTCTCAGATCGCAGCGCAGCAAAAAAGACCTGCTCCGGGTTGGTGCTGTTATCAGGTGTGACGTCTTCTCTTGCCTCTTCCCCATCGGAATCCATATAGAAAACGAAGAAATCAACAAACGATTGCATGCGCAGACCGGCAGCGATGATCTCTC
>CADBBT010000058.1 GCA_902792985.1 Oscillospiraceae bacterium | reverse complement strand
GTCGATGGACAAGTACGGGTATTTATATTTTTCGAGCATCCTTTGTGCGAGGAGCGTTTTCCCTGTGTGCGATGCACCGGTTATTATTATAATCATATGCCCTCCTGAATTCTTGGACATCGAAACTATCCGCTCGCCAGCCGTCTTCTGCTTCTATCGTTACGGATATCTGCTTTTCCGCGTCGATATGTTTCCGACATAGAAGAACAACCGTCTCCACATGCACCGTCCTTGGAAACATATCCACGCCGACCGCCGTTTTCAGCGTATACCCGAGCGCTTGCAGCGTTTTGCAGTCGCGCGCGAGCGTTGCCGGGTCGCAGGAGACATATACGATCCTGTCGGGTCCCATGGCGGCAACGGCTTGCAGTGTGTCGGTGCTGCAGCCTTTGCGCGGCGGATCAAGGATCACAACGTCGGGTGCCGTGCCGTTTTCCAGCAGCTTCGCCGCCGCCTGTGCTGCGTCCGCGCAGAAGAACTCGGCGTTTTCGATCCCGCCGCGCTTCGCGTTTTCTTTTGCGTTTTCGATCGCCTGCGGAATGATCTCCACACCGATGACGTGCTTTGCCTTGTGCGCCATGGAAAGGCCGATCGTGCCCGTGCCGCAGTAAAGATCGAGCACGGTCTCTTCGCCGGTCAGCGCTGCAAGGTCGGCGGCTTTTCGATAAAGGATCTCTGCGCCGGCGGGGTTGACCTGATAAAACGAAAGGGGAGAGAGCTGAAAAGTCAGCCCGCAGAGCGTGTCTGTGATGTAATCGCTGCCGAAGACGGTGTGACATTTGCTGCCGAGCACAACATTGGTGCGCGCGGCGTTGACATTGAGCACAACGCTTTTGATGTGTTCGTTCTGTGCCAAGAGAGCTTCGGTCAGCGCGTCGGTGTGCGGCACATTCCGGTCGGTGACGACAAGACAGACCATCACATCGCCGGTGGCAAAGCCCTTGCGCAGATAAATGTGCCGCAAAAGCCCCTTGCCGCGTTCCTCGTCATAGATCGAAACGCCGTATTCTGCCGCCCAGCGCACGATAATGTCCAGCAACGCGGAAAATTCCGGCGGCTGCAGCGCGCAAACCCTGCAGTCCACGATGCGGTGGCTGCGCTTAGCGTAAAAACCAACGCAGGTGCGTCCGTCGGCGCCCAGAGCGATCGGGTACTGCGCTTTGTTGCGGTAGTGTTCGGTGTGCGGCGTGGTCAGAAATTCATCAACCGTCAGATCGAACGAGCCGATGCGCTGCAAGGCGTCCTGCACGCGCAATCGCTTGTGTTCGCATTCCGCCGCATAGCTGATATGCTGAAATGAGCAGCCGCCGCAGCGTTCGGCAACAGGGCAGGCGGGCGTCACACGGTCCCTGGATGGACGCAGAAGCTGCCGGATGACGCCGACAGCATAGGTGGATTTGACTTTGATGATGTGAGCGAGCAGACGGTCGCCGACCGCCGCGCCCTCCACAAAGACGGCAAAACCGTCAAAGTGCCCGACACCGCTGCCCTGCGAGGTCAGCGCAGTGATGTCGAGCATGATTTCGTCATTCTTTTTGATCGGTGGTTTCATTGTTTCAGGTGGCTCCCGTTTCTTCCTTTTCTTCCTGCGGCAGTGTCAGACATACGCAAAGGCCGCCGAGCGTGGCCGGTTTTGCGCTGATGGTGCCGCCGAGGCTTTCCATGATCTCCCGGCAGATCGCAAGGCCGAGGCCTGCGACTTTTCTGCCCTCGTCCGAGGTATACAGCGGCTCAAAGATGACTTCCAGCTTGTCTGCCGGCACGCCTTCGCCGTTATCGGAAACGTCGATGCAAAGCGCGTTTTCCTTTGCAGTGAATTCAATGACGATCCTACCGCCGTGTTCGGGCAGATGTTTGATGCTGTTGGAGATCAGATTGCCGAACACGCGGTTCAAACGCGTCCGGTCAAGCACCGCGAAGGAATGCGGTGCGTGGTTGAGCACAAGAAACTCCACGTTGATCAGCTCCAGATCGGAGCGATACTCGTTTTCCAGCATCATTTTCATCGTCTCGGTGGAAAACGATTCCATGTGCAGCGGGGCGATCATCTTGTAGCTGAGATATTCGTCGAACTCGTCCATCAAAAGCTGGATCTCTTTTGCTTTGCCGTAAATCGTTTCCAGATAGCGCGCTTTGCGTTCGGGCGGCAGATCGTCGCCGCGCAGCCGCTCGGCATAGCCGAGGATGCTTGTCAGCGGTGTTTTGATGTCGTGCGAAATGTTCGCAATGATGCGCTGCTGGTTTTGCTGTTCTTTTTCCAGGTGCTCCGTGAGTTGACCGAAGCGCTGATAGATCTTGCCGACATAGCCTTTGAATTTGTGTTCGGCAAGCTTTCCCGTGCGGTCGTATTCCTCCATCGCATGGTAAAACTTCCGATACGGGCGCATGATGATGGAGTATACAATAAAGAAAAGCAAAAACAGCGTCGAGATGCCGATCAAAAACTCGATGAAGTACGCGCGCACGAGCTCGCGGCTGTCGGCTTCATAGTCGCGCAGCAGATACACTGAAGAGACGACCAGATATGCCTGCCCGCGGTAATCGAACGGAGTCTGCACCTTAACGTCGAGCGACGAGTTGGTGCGGTTTTCCGAACGCAGCAGGACGTTGTTGGCGGAATCCTGAATGATGACCGCAAGTTCGGGGTAGCTTTCGATGATCTCCTGCCAGTCGTCTGTGCTTTCGCAGGCGGTGAGCTTGCCGATGATCTCGTTGTTATAGCCGGTCAGCGTCTCCCGGTCGTTATACATCATATTGGTCACGTTGTTCGTGACCGAGGAGTTGAAAGCAAACGCGAACGCGATCACCGCGCCCAGAACGAGGAACGCGATTGCGATGTCTGCCTTGAAGTTGTTGCGCATTCCCTGTCTCATTGCAGATTCACAAACTTATATCCGACGCCCCATACAGTCTTGATATAGGTGTTGTCGGGGTCGATCTTGTCACGCACGCTCTTGATGTTGACCGCAACCGTGCCGATGTCGCCGAATTCCGTGTTCCAAACGTGAGAAAAGATCTGCTCTCTTGTGAGCACCTTGCCCTTGTTTTCCATCAAATACTGCAAAAGCTGGAATTCGCGGGTGGAAAACTGCACGGGCTTTCCGTTCTTGAACACCTCAAACGAGCCGGTGCGCAGTTCGATTTCGCCGACCTTGATGATCTCTTCCGCCGGTGTGTTCGAAAGCCGCTGTTCCCGGCGCAAATGAGCCCGCACGCGCGCAACGAGCTCTTCCACCACAAAGGGCTTGGAAATATAGTCGTCGGCGCCGGATTCCAGACCGAGCACGGTGTCCACGGTCTTTCCTTTGGCGGAAACGAGCAGGATCGGGCAGGTGACCGAATCGCGCACCCGCTTGCAAAGCTCCAGTCCGTTCATGTCGGGCATCATGATATCGAGTGTGATCAGATCGATCTTGCCTGTGTTTTTTTCAATATACTGCAGCGCCTCTTTGCCGCCGGTGCAGATTTCGGTTTCAAAGCCGTCGTCCTCAAGCGCATCGGAAACAAGCTGCGCAATTGCCATGTCATCGTCCACAATTAAGATTTTCGCCATCTGTTACACCTTCCTTGGAGTATATTCTTTTTCATTTTACATCATTTGCGGACGAAAAGAAAGAGTTTTTGAAATTAAATTTCATTATAATGTAAGAAAAGTTGCCAAATATTCAGAAATAATTAAGGAACAATTTTGGTTCAGCCTGTATAATAAAGAAAAACTGTCGGAAAGGGTGGTTTTGTTGAGAATCCTTGTCGTTGACGATGAAAAGGAGATCGCCGATCTTGTGGCGCTTTATCTGAAAAATGAGGGCTTTTTGCCAACGGTTTGCTATGACGGCAAAAGCGCGAAGGCGTGCATTGAAAGCGAAGTGTTCGATCTCGCTGTACTGGACGTGATGCTGCCCGATATCGACGGCTTCACCCTTTGCGCCGAAATTCGAAAACGCGCGACCTATCCGGTCATCATGCTCACCGCGCGCACGGATGACGCGGACAAAATTTCCGGTCTGACGCTCGGCGCGGACGATTATGTGACAAAGCCGTTCAGTCCGCCGGTGCTGATCGCGCGGATCAAAGCGCAGCTGCGCCGCAGCCGGCAGTATAACGGCAGCAGTGAAAAGCAGGGCATCTATGAATTTTCCGGCCTTCGCGTGAACACACAGACGCACGAATGCTTTCTTTATGACACGCCGGTTGCGCTGACGCCGACAGAGTTCGGCATCCTCAAGCTGCTGTGCGAGCGCGCGGGAAAGGTCATTGCGACCGAGGAGATTTTTGAGACGGTCTGGGGCGAACGCTATTTGGAAAGCAACAACACCGTGATGGTGCATATCCGGCACATCCGTGAAAAGCTGCATGAGCCGGCAAAAAATCCGCGGTTTGTCAAAACCGTGTGGGGAGTGGGGTATAAGCTTGAAACAGGGGAAAACGAACCAAAAGGGACGGCGCAAAACGCGCCATCAGATCCGGCGCAATGAGCGGCTGAGCCGCAAGGTTGTGCGCTCGTTTCTGCGCACACAGTTCATTGCGCTGATGATCCTTACTGTGGTGTTTCTGATCGTTTTTCTGGCGTCGAGGCAGTATGACGACGTCTATTTTGCGGTGCGCGGTGCACTGAACGCCTTTGTGGGCAAAACCGCAGGCAGCTGGATCATGGCGCACAAGACCGGCACGTTTGCGCTGCTTTATGCCGCGTTCTTTCTTGTCAGCAGCTTTGTATATTCCGTGTCTACGCTGCACAATTTCAGCAAAACATGGCTGAGTCTTTCCGCGATCCTCAACGACGAGGACGAGGTGAAATCCTTTTCCAAGGGATATTCCGATGTGGAGATCACGCTCAAGGACATCAAGCATGAGGTCTACCGCTCGAAACAGAATGCCCTGCAGTCGGAAGCGCGCAAGAACGATCTTGTGATGTATCTCGCGCACGATCTGAAAACACCGCTGACTAGCATCATCGGCTATCTGACCATGCTTGCGGAAAGCCCGGATCTGCCGCTGCAATCGCGGGCAAAGTACATTGGAATCACGCTGGAAAAAGCCGAACGGCTCGAACAGCTCATCAGTGAATTCTTTGAGATCGCCCGCTACGATATGCAGTCCGTTACACTTGAACGCAACCGGATCGACCTTTGCATGATGATCCGCCAGATCGCGGACGAGTTTTATCCGATGCTTCTGCAAAAGGGGCTGGAGATCCGGCTTGAACTGCCGGAGTCGATCGTGCTGATCGCCGATGCGGACAAGCTCGCGCGCGTGCTCGATAATCTACTCAAAAACGCCGTGGCATACTGCTATGAAAACAGCGTCATCCGCGTTGGCGCCACAGTGAAGGAGGATCGTGTGTTCATCCGTGTGCGTAATCAATGCGATCAGATCTCGCCCGAAAAGCTCGCGCGCATTTTTGAAAAGTTTTACCGGTTGGACGCTTCGCGCGGCACAGCAAGCGGCGGCTCCGGGCTCGGACTTGCGATCGCAAAGCAGATCGTGGAACAGCACGGCGGCGAGATCAGCGCTTTCAGCTGCGACGAATACACCGATTTTACGGTGGAGCTGCCCCTGGAACGTGATTCAGTGCCTGGAACCCGCTGATTAACTCGGATTTTCAAATCCTGACGGTATGTTTCTCATCCTTTTGCAAACCTCCAGGCTTGCTGCGTGATTTCTGTTTCATCCGACGAAATAATTCAACGCGAATCTTTACACCGGATTCATCGGTGGGTCTCTTGCTTTTTTGATCACCGCGTGCTATAATGAAACTACAAAACCAACGAAGGGAGGCAGTTTTATGGCAAATCTTTCCAATGCGATCTTTGATATGGTTTCAAAAATCGTCGGCGCCGCAACGCACGAAGAGAACGGCTATCCCGTCCGCTTGATGGAGCGGCTGAAGGTGCGCTTTGCGCATTTGATCGGCACGGCGGAATCTCTGCTCGGCAAGATCATCCCGCAGGAATAATCCATAATTGCACGCCGAAGACTGTTTTGCAACGCGGTCTTCGGCGCTCTTTTCGGAGGACTCGATGTTGAACAAACAAGACATTCAGGCGCAGCTTGACGCGCTGCCCGAAAACTATAAAACAGCGGATGTGGACCGTTTGATCCGCGCGCTTGTCAAAGAAAAGCAGGACCTTTCCTTCCTGCGTCCGTATGTGCTGCGCGAGCAGCAGTTCCACCGCATCTATTTTCACGGCAGTCTCAAACAGATCAAGGACGCGCACGAGCGTCTGCGCTGGCTTGACAAAAACCTGCTGTTTTCCGACTGGTGGCATACGGATGAGAACATCGACTTTGTCAAGGACGTTGACATCGAAACCGCGCTTTCCTTTGCGCGGCGGTATGTGCGCGACGAAGACCCGTTCATCCGCCGCTGGGGTTATGTGATGTTCATCTCAAAGCTGTGCCGTGATCCGGCGCATCTTGATGAGCTGCTCGCGCTGTTTCATAACGATGACGCATATTATGTACAGATGGCCCAAGCCTGGCTGATCGCGGAGCTTGCCGTGTTTTTCCCCGAAGAAATCGCGCTTTGGCTGCCGCAGTCAAACCTGCGCTATGAGATCATCGGAAAGGCGATTCAAAAAATCTGCGATTCTTTCCGCATCGATCCTGCGCACAAGGCGCGTTTCAAAGCGCTGCGGCCGGTGATGAAAGCTGTGAAAGGCGAATAAAAATTCCGCATTCCTCCTTGCACTTTTGCAGGGAGGTTTTTGACAGTTCTTTTTCTCTTGCGCATTGACTTTTGCACAGAGATTCTGTACAATAATAAAAAACGATTAAGACCGATTCGAATCGGGTGCTTTTGACCCTTTTCCGAAAGGAGGACTTATGCAGAAAAACTGGTATCGGCTGGACACGGCCGCGCTGATCTTTCCCGCGATCGCGCAGCAGGACTGGTGCAACACCTTCCGCTTTTCGGCAACGCTGAATGAAGCGGTCGCGCCGGACATTCTGCAGCAGGCGCTGAACGATCTGGAGCCGCGGTTTCCAACCTTTTTTGTTGCGCTGCGCAAGGGCGTGTTTTGGTATTATCTGCAGCAGAGCGCCGAACATGTGCCGGTGCAGCCCGACTATGCCTATCCGCTGACCTTCATGCGCCGCAAGGACCTCAAGCACAACTGCGTGCGTGTGCTGTATTATAAAAACCGCATCGCCGTGGAGTTCTTCCATTCCGTCACCGACGGGCACGGCGGCAGCGTTTTCTTGTGTAACCTCGTGGCGCGCTATCTGGAACTGAAGCACGACCTTGTGATCCCGCGCGGCGGCATGATCTATGACCTTTCAAAAACGCCGTCCGAAGAGGAACTGGAAAACAGCTTTTTCAAATACGCGGCCGAGGGCGCAGTTTCGCGCAAGGAGCCGCACGCGTACCGGATGCACGGCACGCGCGAAGAGGACGGGTTCAAGTATCTGACGACCGGCATCGTGGATACGCAAGCGCTGCTGGACGCGGCGCACCGGTTTGGCGTTTCACTGACCTCCTTCCTCGCGGCGGTGATGACCGAAAGCGTGATCGCGATCCAAAACGAAGAAAAGCCGCGCAAAAAGCAAAAGCCCGTCAAAATCTCGCTGGCGGTGAACCTGCGCCGCTTTTTTAAAAGCGAAACGCTGCGCAATTTTGCGCTTGCGCTGAACACGGGCGTCGATCCGCGTTTCGGCGATTATTCGCTTGAGGACATCTGCCGTTCGATCTCGCACCAGCTCGGCCTGTATGCAACAAAGCAGAACCTCGCCGGTATGATCAAGGCGAACGTGCAACTGCAGCAGCTTGTGCCGCTGCGTCTGACGCCGCTGTTTCTCAAAGATTTCGGTATGAATCTGGTGTACGCCAATGTGGGCGAGACCGTGAGCTGTTTGAANNNNCGCATGGAGTTCATCATCGGCACCCAGCGCAGCTATCCGAACAACTGCTCGGTGCTCTCCTACGGCGGCAAAACCTATATCAACATGATCCGCAACATCCGCGAAGCCGAGCTGGAGCGCCGGTTTTTCTCCCGCCTTGTGGAACTGGATGTGCCGACTGAGATCGAAAGCAACAGGAGGTAACTTATGTATTGTGTGAAATGCGGCGTCAAGCTGCAGGAAAACGTAAACGCCTGTCCGCTGTGCGGCACGCCGGTCTGGAATCCGAATACGGAGCCGGGCGCCGGCAAACCGGAGGAAAAGACCTATTCCAATATTCATCCGCAGCATTACCGTGAATCGCGTCTGCCGCTGCTCGTTGTGGTCACGGTGCTCAGTGTGATCGTGATCACTGTGCTGCAGTCTATCTTCTTCGGCCTTTACGGCAATTTTGGAATGAGCGGGCTGATCTCGTTGGGCGTGGTGCTCGCCTATGTGCTGTTTGTGCTTCCGTTTTGGTTCAACCGTCCGCTGCTGCCGATCTTTTCCGTGATCGATCACGCGGCGATCGCGGCGTTTGTGCTGTATGTCTGCCGCTGGACGGGCGGCCACTGGTTTTGGAAATTTGCGCTGCCGCTGCTGATCATAAGCTGCGTGCTTGTCACCTACATGATCTGCGTGCTCAAATATGTCAGGCGCGGCAAGCTCTTTTATTACGGCGCGTTCCTGATCGTGCTCGGCGGGTGTCTGACGCTGCTGGAATACTTTCAGCACATCAATTTCGGCTCAATAATGTTCACCTGGAGCCCGTTTTATCTGATCGGTCTCGGCGCGGCCGGCGTGCTGCTGATCGTGATCGGTCTGATCCGTCCGCTGCGCGAAGCGCTGGAACGTCACTTTTTCTTCTGATGCGAGGGGATACAGATGCAACTGCTGAAAAGTGAAGAAATGAAAGCTGTCGAAGCGCGTGCTGCGGCCTTCGGCATGAGCTATCAGCGCATGATGGAAAACGCGGGCGCGGCAGTTGCGCGCAACATCCGTGTGCTTGCCGAACAAAAAGAGCTGCAGGGCCGCACAGTGGTCGTTGTTTGCGGCAAAGGCAACAACGGCGGTGACGGCTTTGTGATTGCGCGAAAGCTGCATGAGAGCGGCTGGCGTGTGAGTGTGGTTTTGGCGGGCAGTCTGCCGGCGAGCGAACAGGCGCGCACAGCGTTTTCGCAAATGGCGAATCTGGCGCTGCCGACCTATCGCTTTGACGGCGATCGTGAAAAGTGTCTTGCGGCATTTGAGGTCGCGGATGTGATCGTGGACGCCGTGTTCGGTTTCAGCTTTTACGGCGAAGTGCGCGAAGCGCAAGCTGCGCTGTTTGCTGAAATGAACAATGCCAAAGCGCTGACCGTGGCTGTCGACGTGCCGTCGGGCGTGCACTGCGACAGCGGACACTGCGACAAAAACGCGGTGCGGGCGGATGTGACCGTTGCCATCTCTGCGCTCAAGCCTGCGCATATTTTACATCCCGCCGCCGAACTCTGCGGCAGGATCGTCATCGCTTCCATCGGCATTCCCGAGGACTGCTTCCATGAAGTGAAAAGCGTGCTTTATACCTGCAGCGCCGCCGAGATCGGCTCGTTTTTGCCTGAGCGCCCGACAACGGCGCACAAGGGCACGTTCGGACATCTGCTCTGCGTCTGCGGCAGCCGGCGGATGCCCGGCGCGGCGTTTATGGCGGCAAAAGCGGCGCTTCGCTGCGGCACGGGACTGGTCACGGCCGCCTTTCCGCGCTCGATGTATCACACGATGGCGTTCAAGCTGACGGAAACGCTGCTGCTGCCCCTTGCGGAGACCGAACAGGGGAGCCTTTCCCGACAGTCGATCCCGATGCTGCTGCACGAGATCGAGAGCGATAAATATTCCGCGATCGTCATCGGCTGCGGACTTTCCGTCTGCGAGGACACCGCCGCGGTTTTGAAAGCCGTGCTCGAGCACGCGCGCGTGCCTGTGGTTGTTGACGCAGATGGCATAAACATCCTGTCCTCCGACATAGATATATTACAAAACGCGGCCTGCCCCGTGGTTTTGACGCCGCATCCCAAGGAGATGGCGCGGCTGTGTTCCATGCAGACATCGGACGTGCAGGCACAGCGCGCAGAGCTTGCGCAGCAAACGGCGCAGACGCACGGTGTCTACGTTGTGCTCAAGGGCGCGAACACCGTGATCGCTTCGCCCCACGAAGACGCGGTCTATGTCAACGCCACGGGCAACAACGGCCTTTCCAAGGGCGGCAGCGGCGATGTGCTTGCCGGAATGCTCGGGGCGCTTTGTGCGCAGGGGCTCTCTTTGCCACAGGCGCTGTGCGCCGGAGTCTATCTGCACGGCTATGCCGCCGATGTGGTTGCCGCCGAACTGAGCCGGACTGGAATGCTGCCGACCGATGTGATCGAAGCGCTTGCCAAGGTGTTTGCCGCGTTTGAACATTGATGTTTGGGTGATGTTATGCGCAGCCGCTGGTTTTCCGCGTTGTTACTGTTCGCTTTTCTGTGTTCGCTGAGCGCTTGCAAAGGCGAGGCGCACACGCTGATTCTTTCGCCGTTTACCGCGACGCTGTCCTATACGGAAGCGGGTGCCGCGTTTGAGGGCGTCTTTACGATGAAAAGCGCGCAGTCCATGCAGCTTTTGCTGCGTGCGCCGCGAGATCTCCTGGGGCTGCAGTTTGTTTTTTCGGGCGGCGAAACCGAATTGCGCTTCGGCGACGTCACCCTTTCCGTTTCGGACGCCGAAACGCTGGGCCTTCCGCCGCTTTCCGTAGGCGCGCTGTTTGAAGCGCTTTCCGCGCTGTGCGGTGCGCCGGTTGTGGTTACGGACACGCTGACTGCGCAAGCGCCGACAAAACGCGGCACGGCGCGCGTTGCGTTTTCCGATGGATCGCTTTTGCCAAAAACGGCGGAGCTCGGCGGCGTGACCTTTTTATTTCAAAACGCGGAAACGATTTCCTGAAAAAGAGCTGCCTCCCCGATGATTATTTTCCGAAAAGCGGCGCATACTATTGCTCGGAAGGGGAGGATTTAAAATGATCGTTAAACGCGGAGAGATCTATTACGCCGACCTGAGTCCCGTTGTCGGTTCCGAGCAGGGCGGCATCCGGCCGGTGCTGATCGTGCAAAACGACATCGGCAACCGATACAGTCCGACCGTGATCGCGGCGGCCATTACCAGCCGCACAACGAAAAACGATTTGCCGACGCATATTTTTGTGGATGCGTCCACCTGCGGGCTGACGCGCAATTCCATTGTGCTGCTGGAACAGATGCGCACGCTCGACAAGCGGCGGCTGCGCGAGCGCATGGGCGAACTTGCTCCTGCCATGATGCTGCAGATCGACCGGGCGATCTCGGTCAGTCTCGGACTGAATCCGTCAAATCCTCCGGCAAAAAAGAACGATTCCTTTGCGGTTACATAATCGCAAAGTTTTTTATATATATTTGTCTATCTTTCTGTTTTTCATATTTTTTTATTGACAGCGGGGAAAGAAAATGATAAACTAATAATGACTAAAAAGCAAAGGAGTT
>CADBBT010000057.1 GCA_902792985.1 Oscillospiraceae bacterium | reverse complement strand
GATGTCCAAAACAGTGTTTTTATCGGCGAGCTTTCTCTCAGCGGATATGTTAGAAAAATCGACGGCGTTCTGCCAATGGTCATAGAAGCCAAACAGTGTGGATTCAAAGAAGTCTATGTACCGCTGGACAACATTGCCGAAAGCGCGATCATTGAAGGCATCGACGTTTATCCTGTCTCTTCCGTCAAACAACTTGTCGATCATCTTACCGGAAGAAAACGTATTGAAAAAGCAAAAAGTGATCTTGTGAAGCCGCGTTTCGATATGGAGCGCGTCATGGTTGACTTTTCCGATGTCAAAGGTCAGTTTCAAGTCAAACGCGCGCTTGAGGTCGCTGCTGCAGGCGGACATAACACACTGATGATCGGACCGCCGGGCTCGGGAAAGAGTATGCTCGCAAAGCGAATCCCGACGATTTTACCGGATATGACACAGGAAGAAAGTTTGGAAACAACAAAGCTCTATTCAATTTCAGGGCTACTTGACAACGGCCATTCTCTGATAACACAGCGTCCGTTTCGTTCACCGCACCACACGATTTCAGCAGTCGGGCTTTCCGGCGGCGGAACTGTTCCGCATCCGGGCGAACTGTCGTTGGCCCATAACGGCGTTTTGTTCCTGGATGAGCTTCCGGAATTTCCGCGTCAAACCATGGAAGCGCTGCGGCAACCGGTCGAAGACGGCAGAATTACGATCACCCGCGTTTCAGGAGCGCTGACTTATCCATGTGAGGTGATGCTTGTTTGCGCAATGAACCCGTGTCCCTGCGGATACTTCGGTCATCCGACAAAGAAATGCACCTGCGCACCCGGCGTTCCGGCAAAATATCTTTCCAAAGTCAGCGGTCCTCTGCTTGACCGGCTCGATATCCACATTGAAGTGCCGCAGGTCGATTTTGAAAAGCTTTCCAGCAACGTGCCGTCTGAAAGTTCGGCCGAAATCAGAAAGCGCGTCAACGCAGCACGCGCCATTCAGCAAAAACGATTCGCGGGTACAGAAACATCTTGCAACGCAAAAATGTCGCCGCGGCAGACACGAGAGTTTTGCGAAATCAGTGAAACCGGCAAAGCAATCTTACAACGCAGCTTTGATACACTCGGCCTTTCAGCAAGAGCCTACGATAAGATTTTGCGCGTTGCACGCACGATTGCCGACCTTGACGGCAGCGAACGGATCGAAACAGAACATCTCACAGAAGCGCTGCAATATCGCGCGCTGGATCGTAAGTTTTGGAAATAACGGCGTTCTTTGAAACAAGAGCACTTACTATATCTTCAAACGCAAAAACCGTTGCTTTTTAAGAGCAACGGTTTCTTTGATTGAAATGATTAGAACAAGCCGCTGATCACGCCGTCTTCATCAACGTCAATACGTTCTGCAGCGGGACGTTTCGGCAATCCGGGCATAGTCATGATGTCGCCGGTCAGCACCACAAGGAAGCCTGCGCCGGCAGAGATCTTGACGTTCTTGATCGTTACGGTGAAATCTTCCGGTGCGCCGAGCTTTGTCGGATCATCCGAAAAACTGTACTGTGTTTTAGCAATGCAGACAGGCACCTTGTCAAACCCGAGCGCCGTCAGAGTAGCAATCTGTTTCTGCGCTGCAGGAAGGATCGAAATTCCGCTGCCGCCATAGATCTTTTTGACGACCGCTTCGATCTTTTCGGTGATGGAGCAATCCAGATCGTAGGAGAACGTAAAGTCGCCCTGTTCTTCTTCGCAAAGACGAACAACTTCTTTGGCAAGTTCCACACCGCCGGCGCCGCCTTCAGCCCAAACAGTGGAAAGCACGGTATTCACGCCGAGCGCGCGACATTTTTCGATGATGAAGTCGATTTCTGCATCGGTATCCGTCGGGAAACGATTGACCGCAACAACACAGGGAAGCTTATAAACGTTCTTGATATTCGAAACATGGCGAAGCAGGTTCGGAATACCTTTTTCAAGCGCAACAAAATCCTCTGTAGCAAGCTGCTTCTTATCCAATCCACCGTGCATTTTCAGCGCACGCACTGTTGCAACAACAACGACAGCATCAGGCGTCAGCCCGGCCATACGGCACTTGATATCCAGGAATTTTTCCGCACCGAGATCTGCACCGAAGCCGGCCTCGGTGATGGTGTAGTCACCCATCTTCATCGCAAGCTTTGTTGCCATAACGGAGTTGCAGCCGTGCGCGATATTGGCAAACGGACCGCCGTGAACAAACGCAGGCGTACCTTCGAGCGTCTGCACAAGGTTCGGCTTGAGTGCGTCTTTCAGTAATGCTGCCATTGCGCCGACAGCTTTGAGATCACCGGCAGTGACCGGCTTATCATCATAGGTATAGCCGACGATGATACGGGAAAGACGCTCTTTCAGGTCGGTGATCGAATTGGCAAGGCAGAATACCGCCATGATCTCGGATGCAACCGTGATATCAAATCCGTCCTCACGCGGCGTACCGTTGAATCGTCCACCGAGACCGTCGGTCA
The DNA here is from genome assembly GCA_902792985.1 of Oscillospiraceae bacterium. Lineage (GTDB taxonomy): Bacteria > Bacillota > Clostridia > Oscillospirales > Acutalibacteraceae > UBA6857. The sequence continues at coordinate 5,776 of CADBBT010000057.1, read as the reverse complement.
GGAAACGGAGCTGACGGTCATTCATATCCACGCAGCGCTTCCAAGTGATCTTACGCACATCGATGCCAAGCTCGTTGCCTTGCTGAATGTGGTTGTCAAGCATCGCGGCAAGCAGGTTGTTCGCCGCGCCGATGGCATGGAAGTCGCCGGTAAAATGCAGGTTGATATCCTCCATTGGAACGACCTGCGCATAGCCGCCGCCGGCAGCGCCGCCCTTTACGCCGAACACAGGGCCGAGTGAAGGCTCGCGCAGCGCAACGGTCACATCTTTTCCGATTTTTGAAAGACCGTCTGCAAGACCGATCGTGGTTGTGGTTTTGCCTTCGCCTGCCGGAGTCGGAGTGATCGCAGTGACAAGCACAAGCTTTCCGTCCTCACGGTCGGTTTCCTTCAGCAGCGCCGGATCGATCTTTGCTTTATACTTTCCGTACTGCTCAATGTACTTTTCGTCGATGTGCGCTTTTTTTGCAATTTCAGTAATGGGCTGCATTTTGCACTGCTGTGCAATTTCAATGTCGCTGAGATATGCCATGATCCTCGTTCCTTTCCTTATTTAAAATACTTCACCGCTGCTTCAAACATGCGGATATTATAATTGCCGGGGACATTTTTATACAAACCATCACCCACACGCTCGCTGTGTCCCATCTTGCCGAACACACGGCCGTCCGGAGAAGTGATGCCTTCAATGGCACAGGCGGAATCGTTGGGGTTGAAATGGATGTCTGCCGTCGCTTTGCCGTCAAGGTCCACATACTGCGTGGCAATCTGACCGTTTTGTGCAAGCTGCTGAATGAGCGCATCGCTTGCAAGGAAGCGGCCTTCCCCGTGAGAGATCGGAACATTGACGATCTCGCCGGGCTGCATAAGGGACAGCCACGGAGATTTGTTCGATGCGATTCTTGTGCGCACGATCCTTGACTGATGGCGCGCGATCGTGTTATAAGAAAGCGTCGGGCAGGTTTCATCGGTATCGATAATCTTTCCGTACGGCACAAGGCCGAGTTTAACAAGCGCCTGGAAGCCGTTGCAGATACCGCACATCAAACCGTCTCGATCGTCAAGCAGACGCGTCACGCCTTCCTTGATCTTCGCGTTGCGGAAGAACGCCGTGATAAACTTTGCGCTGCCTTCCGGCTCGTCACCGCCGGAAAAACCGCCGGGGATAAAGACCATCTGTGCGTTTTCAAGTTCGCGGGCAAAGCGATCCACGCTTTCCTTGATGCCCGATGCGGAAAGGTTGTTGATCACAAGGATCTGCGCCTCACCGCCTGCATCGGAAACCGCCTTTGCACTGTCATATTCGCAGTTCGTGCCCGGGAAGACAGGGATGAGCACACGCGGTTTCGCAACCTTGATAGCCGGTGACGGACGTGTTGTTGCATGATATGTCACCGTTTCAATATTCTTTGCGGTGTTTTCAATGTTGCAGCTATATACGCCTTCCAGCTTATCTTCATACTGACGCAGGAAATCGCTGCAGGCAACAGTTTCAGCACCAAAACTGAACGATGCGTCATCTGTGACTGTACCGATCACAACTGCGCCATCCACAGGCGCAGTCACTTCCAAAAGGAACGCGCCGTATTGATATTGGAACAGATCAGCAATTGAAAGCTTTTCGTTGAAACAGAATCCGAAGCCGTTGCCAAGCGACATTTTGGCGATTGCTTCAGCAACGCCGCCAAGTCCCGGTGTGTAGCACGACACTGCAGTTCCGCTGCGTAAAAGCGCAGTGACCTGATCGAAAACTGAAAGCAGTGAATCCGTCTTCGGAAGGCCGTTTTCGTCAAGAACCGGCGCAATCAGAACAACTTGATTGCCTGCCTTTTTCAGTTCATTTGAAACGATCTCTTTGATTTTCTGCGTTGTGACCGCAAAGGAAACAAGCGTCGGCGGAACGTCAAGCGATTCAAACGATCCGCTCATGGAGTCTTTGCCGCCGATGGAGCCGATGCCGAGATGCATCTGCGCTTCAAATGCGCCGAGCAGCGCGGAAAGCGGTTTGCCCCAGCGTTTGCCATCCTTACGGGGACTCTCAAAATACTCCTGGAAGGTCAGGTATACATCCTCAAATGAAGCGCCCGTTGCAATCAGCTTGCTGACGGATTCCACAACGGCAAGATACGCGCCGTGATACGGACTCTTTTCCATGATGAACGGATTGTAGCCCCATGCCATCAAAGAGCAGTCGTCGGTATGCGCCTTTTCCGTGGAAATCTTTTGCACCATTGCCTGAATCGGTGTGAGCTGATTCTTTCCGCCGAAAGGCATCAGAACAGTACCGGCGCCGATCGTGGAATCAAAGCGTTCGGAAAGGCCACGCTTGGAGCACATGTTCAGATCATTTGCGACAGCGTACAGGTTTTCAGTAAAGGAACCATCAATCTTCTTTTGATAATCCTGAGGTTTCACAGGTGTGATGGTGATATGCTTGTCAGCGCCATTGGAGTTGAGGAACTCACGGCTGACATCAACGATCGTCTGACCGTTCCAGCGCATCGTCAGGCGTTTTTCAGCTTTGACAGTTGCAACAGGACAGGCTTGCAGGTTTTCTTCCTTGGCAAGCGCAAGAAAAGCATCCACGTCTTTTGCTTCAACAACGACAGCCATACGCTCCTGCGATTCACTGATCGCAAGTTCCGTGCCGTCGAGTCCATCGTATTTTTTCGGTACGGCATCCAGATTGATATCCAGCCCGTCAGCCAGCTCACCGATTGCCACAGATACGCCGCCCGCGCCGAAATCGTTGCAGCGCTTGATCATACGGCAGGCGTCACCGTTGCGGAACAGACGCTGCAGTTTGCGTTCCTCGGGAGCGTTACCCTTTTGAACCTCTGCGCCGCAGGTTTCCACAGACTGCAGATTATGCGCTTTGGATGAACCGGTTGCACCGCCGATGCCGTCGCGTCCGGTGCTGCCGCCGAGCAGGATAACAACATCACCCGGCGCAGGCACTTCACGGCGCACATTCTTCTGCGGAGCAGCCGCAATGACTGCACCGATCTCCATACGTTTCGCGGCATAGCCGGGATGATAGATCTCATCCACGATGCCCGTTGCAAGACCGATCTGGTTGCCGTAGGACGAATACCCTGCCGCCGCAGTTGTAACGATCTTACGCTGCGGGAGTTTTCCCTGCATCGTTTCACGCACATGGACGGTCGGATCCGCAGCACCTGTCACACGCATGGCGCCGTATACATAAGAGCGGCCGGACAGCGGGTCACGGATCGCGCCGCCGATGCAGGTTGCCGCGCCGCCGAACGGTTCGATTTCCGTGGGATGGTTGTGCGTTTCGTTTTTGAACAGCAGCAGCCACGGTTCGGTTTTTCCGTCAACGTCCACATTGATCTTCACCGTACAGGCGTTGACCTCTTCGGATTCGTCAAGTTTGTCCAGCTTACCCTGTTTTTTCAGCGCACGCACTGCGATCGTTGCGATATCCATCAGGCAGATCGGCTTTGTGCGGCCGAGATCGCGGCGCACATTCAAATAATCTTCATACGCACGCTGCAGCAGTGAATCCTCAAACTTAACATCGTCAATCACGGTGAGAAACGTCGTATGGCGGCAGTGATCCGACCAGTAGGTGTCGATCATGCGAATCTCCGTGATCGTCGGATCACGCTGCTCTGAGCGGAAATAACTTTGACAGAATGCGATATCATCCACATCCATCGCAAGGCCGTAAGATTTCACAAAATCGGTAAGACCATCTCGATCAAGCGCGTTAAAGCCCTCAAGCGTTTTAACGGAAGACGGAATGTCATACTGCATCTTAAGCGTTTCGGGCTTTTCAAGCGCTGCTTCCCGTGCCTCGACAGGGTTGATGACATATTTTTTGATTTCCGCAAGTTCCTCCGCGGAAAGATCGCCGTAAAGCGCATACACCTTTGCAGAGCGAACGATCGGGCGCTCTCCCTGCGAGATGATCTGGATGCACTGCGCAGCGGAATCAGCTCGCTGATCGAACTGACCGGGCAAAAACTCAACTGCAAACACCGTCGCGCCGGAAAGATCCGGATCGGTATAAGTCAAGTCGAGCTGCGGCTCGGAAAACACGGTTTTCACTGCATAATCAAAAAGCGCTTCGTCGATTTCTTCGGCGTCATAGCGGTTGATCACGCGTACGTCCGTCAAACTTTTGATCGACAGCAGATGCCGCACGTCATAACGCAGCGACTTTGCTTCGTTCGCAAACTCTTTTTTCTTTTCAACAAAAATTCGATAAACCACCGTTATTCCTCCAATGCGCGCAAGGCGCGTTTGCCGATGTCACGGCGATAAAAAGCATTGTCAAAATGGATCTCACCGGCGAGTTCATACGCTTGTGCGATTGCATCGGGAAGCGTATTCGCCGTGGCTGTTACGCCCAGCACACGACCGCCGTTAGAAAGGAGCTTTCCGTCCTTTAATACTGCACCGGCAACATAGGTCTTTTCCCTTGCTTTTTCGCTCATTTGAATTTCAAAGCCCTTCTGATAAGAGAGCGGATAGCCGTCGGATGCAAGGATCACACAGCAAGCGCTCTTATCGCTGAACCTGACTTCTGTTTCAGAAAGCGTTCCGTTGGTCACTGCCTGCATCACTGTCAGAAGATCGCTTTCCAAAAGAGGCAGAACGACCTGTGTTTCCGGATCACCGAATCGACAGTTATATTCAATGACTTTCGGGCCGTCTTTTGTGATCATCAATCCGAAATATAAGCAGCCTTTGAAGGTTCTTCCTTCGGCGTTCATCGCCTGCATCGTCGGCAAAAAGATCTCCTTCATGCAGCGATCAGCGACATCCTTTGTATAATACGGATTCGGCGCAATCGTTCCCATGCCGCCAGTGTTCAACCCTTCGTCGCCGTCTTTCGCACGCTTATGATCCATGGAAGAAATCATCGGCACCACAGTCTTGCCGTCGGTAAATGAAAGGACAGATACCTCAGGGCCTTCCAGGAACTCTTCGATCACGATCTGCTCGCCGCTCTTGCCGAACTTTTTATCTTGCATCATCGAGATCACAGCCTCTTTTGCTTCGTCTCTCGTCTGTGCAATGATCACACCCTTGCCGAGTGCAAGTCCGTCGGCTTTTATGACTGTCGGGATCGGCGCTGTTTCCAGATATGCCAGCGCTGCGTTCATTTCAGTAAAGACCTCGTATTTAGCAGTCGGAATGCCGTATTTTTGCATCAGGTTCTTCGAAAAGACCTTACTGCCTTCAATGATCGCCGCGTTCGCACGCGGGCCGAAGCAGGGAATCCCCTTTTCTTCCAGCGCATCCACACAGCCGAGCACCAACGGATCATCCGGAGCGACCACAGCATAGTCAATCTTATTCTCCACGGCGAAAGCAACGATCTTTTCGACCTCCAGCGCACCGATCGGCACAAGCGTGCAATCGTCAGCCATGCCGCCGTTGCCCGGCAGCGCAAAAATCTCGGTCACATTCGGGTTTTCTTTGAGTTTTTTGATGATGGCGTGCTCTCTGCCGCCGCCACCGACAACCATGAGTTTCATAGAATACCTCTTAATGATGGAACAGGCGCATACCGGTGAATGCCATAACCATACCGTAACGGTTCGCGCAATCGATCACAAGATCGTCACGGATGGAGCCGCCCGGTTCGGCGATATATTTTACGCCGCTCTTCTTTGCGCGTTCAATATTGTCGCTGAACGGGAAGAACGCGTCGGAACCGAGCGCGATGCCGTCGATCGTTGCAAGATAAGCCGCCTGTGCTTCCTTGGTGAACGGCTGCGGCTGCTCAGTGAAATATTTCTGC
>CADBBT010000056.1 GCA_902792985.1 Oscillospiraceae bacterium | reverse complement strand
GCATAGAGCATTATCTATTTTGTAAAGTTCATTCTGCATTGGATGGTGTTTACAAACATTTTTATGACAACCTATCTATAAAAGCGAACCCAACTTGCCCTCCCCGAAGGCGGGGAGGGTGGCAGCCGTAAGGCTGACGGGTGAGGTTTGACAAACACCTCTGCGCCACGCCCCACAATTCCGCATTCGAATGATTCGCAGGGCGAATCATTCTGCAAGCGCGCATTCCAGCGCCGGAAGCATCTGTTTGAGCGCTTCGTCTTTGCGGCAGGTAAACTGACAGCCCGCCGCGCGTTTATGTCCGCCGCCGCCGAACACGGCGCAGATCGCCGAAGCGTCAACGCCCTCATGGGTGCGCACGGAAACCTTCAGCGTGCCGTCCTTCTTTTCTTTGAAGGTCACGCCGATCTGCACGCCGGCGATCTGCCGCGACAAAGCAACAATGGCGTCGCAGTCCTCGTCTTTGCAGCCGGTCTCGTCCAGCAGCGCGCGCGTGATGGAAAGCACGCTGACGCGCCCGTCAAAATAAAGCTCCAGCGCCTCCAGGCATTTTTGCTGCAGGCGTAAAAAGCTCATGTCTTTGGTTTCAAACATCGCCACGTCGATCGCCGTGTGGTCCGCGCCGCGCTCGATCAGATCGGCGGCGATGCGGTGCGTGCGCGCCGTGACGTTGGAATAACGGAAGCAGCCCGTATCGGTCGAAACGCCGGTGTAAAGGCAGTCCGCCATCTCTTTGTTGAACTCCACACCCAGCGACAGCAGCAGCAGATATACCACCTCGCTCGCCGAAGCCGCGTCGGATTCCACATAGGACTCCTTGGCAAACAGACGGTTCGTGCCGTGGTGGTCGATGGAAAGATCGACCTTGTCGCCGTAGCTTTCCTCCAGCGCGGCGCCCAGCAGCGCCTTGTCTGCCACATCCACGCTGATGATGTACTGTTCCTCAAACACGTCGTTCTGCAGCCCGCGCAGCAGATACTGGTATTTTTCCGGGATCGGCTCGTTGTTGAGCAGCTTGACACGTTTGCCGAGCTTTTTCAGCCCCCAAAACAGCGCACAGCCGCTGCCGAGGGTATCGCCGTCCGGGTTTGCGTGGGTGAGGATGAGCACATCCTCACACGTCCGCAGCCGCTGCAGCGCGGTATGAAATTCAATCTTCATGGAGTTTTCCTCTGTTGATGTCCTCTAATTTTTTGAACAGCGCCACGCCCTGCTCCACCGAATCATCGGCAAAAAACTGCAATTCGGGCGCCTTGCGCAGATGCAGCGCCGCGCCGACCTCCCGCCGGAGTCTGCCGGTGGCGGCCGTAAGCGCTTTCACAGCTTCCTTTGCGCCGTCGATGCCCTGCAGGTCGCTGATAAAGACCTTGGCAAACGAGACGTCGGAGCTGACCTCCACGCGCACGACGGTGAGCATCCGGTCCTTCACGCGCGGATCCTTCAGTTCGCGGATGCACAGCGTGATCTCGCGCCGGATGTCCTCCGCGACGCGGTTGTGTTTGTAACTCATATGTTTACCTCCGTGGGTTACGAGAGAGTGGAAAGGGATTGAGGGATTGAGGGGTTGAGGGATTGAGTGGAGAGTGGAGAGTGGAGAGTGAAGACTAACAGCTAACAGCTAACGACTAACGACTAACGACTACCACCTCTCAGAGATTGACGCAGCGCGTCAATCTCTGTATTCCTCCATCAGGAACGCTTCGAAGATGTCGCCTTCCTTGATATCGTTGAATTTTGCAAGACCGATGCCGCATTCAAAGCCGGTCGCAACTTCCTTCACGTCGTCCTTGAAACGGCGCAGCGAGGCGATCTCGTCTTCGGTGATGACGATGCCATCGCGCACAACACGGATGAGCGAGCCGCGCGTGACCTTGCCCTCCAGCACATAGCTGCCGGCGATCTTGCCTGCGGAGGAGAGGTTCATCACGGTGCGCACCTCGATCTTGCCAAGGGCGACCTCGCGGAACTTCGGCGCAAGCATGCCCTTCATGGCGGCTTCGATCTCTTCCATGCAGTCATAGATCACGCGGTACATGCGCATTTCAACGCCGTCGCGCTCCGCGGCCACCTGCGCGCCGGAATCCGGGCGCACGTTGAAACCGACGATGATCGCGTTCGACACACCGGCAAGCATGACGTCGGAATCGTTGATCGCGCCCACGCCGCCGTGGATGACGCGCACACGCACCTCGTCGTTGGAAAGCTTTTCGAGGTTCTGCGTGACCGCTTCCACCGAGCCCTGCACGTCCGCCTTGACCACAATGTTCAGTTCCTTCATCTCGCCTTCCTTCAGCGAGGAGAACAGGTTGTCGAGCGTGACCTTGTGCTGGGCGTTGAATTTGTCTTCCTTTTCCTTCTGCTTGCGCTGTTCCACAAGCTCGCGGGCCAGACGCTCGTCGGACACGGCGTCAAACGCGTCGCCGGCATTCGGCGTTTCCGCAAGACCCATGACCTCCACCGGAACGGACGGACCGGCGCTCTTCATGCGCTGGCCGCGCTCGTTGACCATCACGCGCACACGGCCGACCGCTGTGCCCGCAACGATGATGTCGCCGGCGTTCAGCGTGCCGTTCTGGACCAGCAGCGTCGCGATCGGGCCGCGGCCCTTATCCAGACGCGCTTCAATGACCACGCCCTTCGCGGCGCGGTTCGGGTTGGCTTTCAGTTCGGCGACCTCCGCCACAAGCAAAATGCTTTCCAAAAGGCTGTCGATGCCCTCGCCGGTCTTTGCCGAAACGGGCACGCAGATCGTGTCGCCGCCCCACTCTTCGGGAACGAGGCTGTATTCCGTGAGCTGCTGCTTGATCCGTTCGGGGTTCGCGCCCTCTTTGTCCATCTTGTTGATGGCAACGATGATCTGCACGTTCGCAGCCTTGGCATGGTTGATTGCTTCGATCGTCTGCGGCATGATACCGTCGTCCGCAGCCACGACCAGCACGGCGATGTCGGTCGCCATTGCGCCGCGCGCACGCATCGAGGTGAACGCCGCGTGACCCGGGGTGTCGAGGAAGGTGATCATCTGACCGCCCACATCCACGCGATAGGCGCCGATGTGCTGGGTGATGCCGCCGGCCTCGGTCGCGGTGACGGCGGTGTTGCGGATCGCGTCAAGGATCGAGGTCTTGCCGTGGTCAACGTGACCCATGACGACCACGACGGGATCGCGCTTGTCAAGGTCTTCCTCTTTGTCCTCGCTCGCGTCGATGATCTGCTCTTCGATGGACACAACGACCTTCTTTTCGACCTTTGCACCGAGCTCTGTTGCAACGATCTCCGCGGTGTCATAGTCGATCACTTCGTTGACCGTGGCCATCACGCCCAGCGCGAACAGCTTTTTGATCACCTCGGCGGCCGTCATCTTCAGCATGGACGCAAGCTCGCCCACGGTGATCTCATCCGGCACCTTGATCGTCAGCGGCTTCTTGGCGCGCTCTGCGGCAATGCGTTTGAGCCGCTCCTGTTCGGTTTCGCGCTTGGCGGAACGGCCGGCGCCCTGCTTGCGATACTGCTTGCTCTTCTGGTTGAGCTTTTGCTTGCGCTGCGCGTTGTCGTTGTTCATGCGGTTCGCCGGGGCGATCTCCTCATAACGCTCGTTGTATTTGTCGAGATCCACGTTGCTCTGGCGGGTATCCACACGCTTGGTCTCGCCCTTGGTGCGCGCCTGCAACGGCTTGTTGGCGTCTTTTTCCTTTTTCTTTTGCTGCTGCGGCTGCGGCGCGATCGGCTTGTTCGTTGCCGGCGCCGTCTTCGCCTGCTGCGGCTTTCTGTCCGGCTTTGCAGGCTTTGCCGCCTTTTCGGTCTTTTCGGTCTTTTCGGTCTTTTCGTCCTTTGCCGGCGCGGCAGGCGCAGCTTCTTTCGCTTCGCCCTTCGTCTCTGCGGCGGCGGGCGTTTCTGCGGGGGCCTGTGCAGCTTCTTCCTGCTGCGGCTTTTCGTCGTTCATGGCAAAGTAGGCGTCGAACGACGCGACCTGCTTGGCCTGGGTGATCGCCTCAAAGAGGAAGTCCAGTTCCGGCTCCTCCAAAACGGTGGTGTGTTTGCGCTCGGCGTCGTTCAGGCGGTTGAGGATCGCAATGATCGATTTGCTGCCGGTGCCGAAATCCTTGGCAAACTCACTGATTTTATATTTCACTCTCGGCATAGTCTTCTTCCTTTCCTGTCGGTGGTTCCTGTGCGAGCAGCGTCTGCAGCCGCGCGGCAAAGCCGGGGTCGTTGACCGTGATCACGGCAGCCTTGGTCCCGATGGCTTTGGAAAGCGCCGCCATGGGAACGCAGAGTCTCGCAAAGGGGATTTGTTTTTGTTCGAACGTGCAGGCGTGGCGCAGCTCCCGCTCAAGGCGTTCGCTCGCGTCCGCGCTGCAAAGGCAGAGGCACGCGCGGTTTTTGACGATCGCTTCCACCGCGGCGTCATGGCCGCAGGAAAGGCGGCCGGCGCGTCTTGCCATTCCGAGCAGAGAGAGCGCTTTTTCATTCACTTTGGCTCATCTCCTGCTCCATTGTATCGTAGACCGTGTCGGGGATGGCGCACTCCAGCGCGCGGGAAATGCGCTTTGCCTTGCGCGCCATTTGCAGACACGAGAGATTTTTGCAGATGTAGGCGCCGCGGCCGGCCTTTTTGCCGGTCAGATCGAGCGAGACTTCATAATCGTCTTCCCCCTCGCCCGTTTTGGTGCGCACCACGCGCACAAGCTCCTTTTTCGGGAACATCTGCATGCAGCCCATGCATTTGCGCATCGGCGTCTTGCGCGGCGTCATCAGGCGTTCCCTTCCGCCGACTGCGGCTTGATGTCGATCTTCCAGCCCGTCAGCTTGGCCGCCAGACGCACGTTCTGGCCCTTGTTTCCGATGGCGAGGGAAAGCTGGTTATCCGGCACAATGACCGCGCACGCACGCGTGCCGTCTTCGGCAAGCGTGACGGAGATCACCTGTGCCGGCGCAAGGGCGGCGGACACATAGGCGGCGGGGTCGTCGCTGTAGGGCACGATGTCGATCTTTTCGCCGCCGAGCGTTTCGATGATCGAATTCACGCGCTGGCCGCGCTGACCGATGCACGCGCCGACGGGATCGACGTTTTCATCGTTGCTCTTGACAGAGATCTTCGTGCGCGAACCCGGCTCGCGGGAAACGGACATGATCTCGACCACGCCGTCAAAGATCTCGGGCACCTCGGTCTCGAACAGCCGGCGCACAAAGCCCGGATGGCGGCGGGAGATCGTCGCGTAGCTCAGTCCGCCCTCCTCGCTGATCGAGGCGACATAGACCTTGATGAGCTGGCCCGGACGGAAGTGATCCGTCGGCAGTTGGTCGGAACGCGAAAAATGCGCAGTGGCGCGGCCGATCTCGATCGTGCAGTCGCCGGTCTCGTCGTTGACGAATTTGACCGTGGCGGTCGCGATCTCCTGATGGCGGCTCTGGAATTCCTGCGAGGCGATCTGGCGTTCAGCTTCGCGGATGCCCTGGCGGATCACGCTCTTGGCGGTCTGCGCAACGATGCGGCCGAACTTCTTCGGATCCAGTTCAAACTCGATGATATCGCCGAGCTTTGCGTTCGGATCGTAGTTGCGCGCCTGGTCAACGGTCATTTTGCCGCCCGGCTCTTCATAGGATTCCACGACCTCGGCGTGCACATAGATCTTCATCGTCTGTGCATCCGGGTCGATCTCGCACACCACGTTTTCGCCGTACTGGCTGCGGGTGGCGGAGAGGATGGCCATTTTGATCTTCTCATAAAGATAATCGGCGGAGATGCCTTTTTCGGCCTCCATCATCTTTACCGCTTCGAAAAATTCTTTGTTCATTTTTGTAATCAATCCTTCCGTCTATAGTAAATCATTTTTTCTCTTTTTTTGCCGATCAGTCGCCGAAGCCTTCAAAATCGTCAAGCTTCACCCACGCAGTCTCCTTTTTGTCGAGCGTCAGTCCGCCCCCGTCGGGAAAACGCAGGGTCAGCGCGCCGTCGGCGTAATCTTCCAGCACGCCGGAAAAATCGCGCGCGCCGTCCACGGGACGAATGGTACGCAGCTTGATCTTTTGCCCCCTGCACGCCTCAAAATGCGCCTCACGCGTGAGTTCGCGTTCGATTCCGGGCGAAGAGACCTCCAGGCAATACGCCTGTTCGATCGGGTCCGCCGCGTCCAGCACAGGGTTGATCGCATGGGTGAAATCCACACAGTCGTCGATCGAAACGCCGCCTTCTTTGTCGATGAAGATGCGCAGCACCCAGGTTGCGCCCTCCTTGAGAAACCGCACGTCCCACAAAGAAACGCCGAGCTCGTCTGCCACGGGCTGTGCCAGCGCACAAACAGTCTGCACGGTCGAGCCGCCCTTCGCCATTGCATTCGTCTCCTTTCATAAAGAAACGCGGGCTTTTTGGAGCCCACGTTCAAGGTTGATCTTCGGATATCGGTATGATACCACGTTTTGCAAGGAATATCAAGTGTTTTTTGAAAAAAATGCGGAAAGATACGCTTTTTCGCGGCGGTGTGTATGGTTCGTTGTCTTTCGCTTTTTCCGTACAGTGCCTTCGGCGGGTCCATTCTTTCTCTTGCGAAAGAGAAAACGCTTATGTACGGCGAAAGAGGACAGCAGTTTGCCCGGCAAGCTCGCAAGCCGTTGTCATTTCGCCTGCCGCCGACAAACGGTGACGGCAGGATGGGCAAAGTGCATACTCATACAATCAGCGCGCTTAAAAAAGAACAGCGTTTGCGCCTTTGTTCGAGGTGTTGACGTGGTACCGAACGGTGTGGGAAGGGTTCGTGTTACATGCCCTTGATGTTTCGGCTTTTCTCTGCGGCAATCATTCCTTTTTCATATGCGCTTTTTGGAGCGCATTTGCGCACGGCGTTCGCCGTGCGCAGACAGGCGGCGGGATCGCGCGGCGGACGCCGCGCGAAAAACGAAGCGCCGCTTCGTTTTTGAACCGTGCTGCGCACGGTTCATCCCGCCGCCCCGTGCGCGCAGCGTCGCTGCGCGCAAAAGGGCGGAAAGCGCACATTGAAAAACGATTTGCGCTCACAGTGAAAAGGAAGAATTGCGCATTGCCTTTATCCGAACAGCCGCTTGAAGAAATCGCAGATCCACTGCCACAGCCGCAGCAGAAAGCTGACCGGCTTGTTACCGTTCGACTGCGGCGTTTCCTGCACAGGCGCCGGCGGTTCGGCCACAAAGCCGACCGGGTCCTCGATCGGGAAGCGCTCTTCCCAGCCGAGCTTTTCAGCAACAAGGTTCACAAGGTCGGTGTTGTCCATCTCCGCGCCGTTTTCAAACAGATCGCGCGCGCCGTAAACGAACACGGGCACGTTCGCACTTGTATGGGAAGCGGAGTGGAAGGTCATACGGCCGTCTTCCCCGTCGGGATACAGGTTGCCGGTTTCATGGTCGGCGGTGATGATGACCAGTGTGCGGCCGTCCTTTTCAGCAAAGTCCACAGCGGCGCGCACCGCGTTATCGAAGGTTTTGACCGCCTCGGCAACATTCGCGCGCTTTTCCGGGTAATCCTTCAGCCCGTCCTTGGAATCGTCGGCGTTTTTGTCGATATGCGCGCCCTCCACCATCAGGAAAAAGCCCTTGGGGTTCTTTGTTGTCAGCAGCGAGACCGCCGTGGCGCACATTTCCGCAAGCGAGGGCGCTTCCGCGGGAAGGTCCAGCTTCCAGATATCGGAGCCAAACTGCCCGAAGGCGCGAGCACCGACCCGCAGCGCAGCAAGATCGGCGCGGGTTTCAAGATAGCGGTATCCGGCTTCTTCCACCGCCGACTGTTCGGCGGCGTCCTCTTTTTTGCCGAGGATGAGGTCGATGTTGCCGGAGAGCTGCTGCGCCGTGATGCTTTGCGCATCGCTGCGCGAGAGCACATGGACGCTGAACCCTGCGGGCGTTGCGCCGCTGGTGTAATCGGTCGTGACGATGCCGGTCTTCATGCCGTGCAGGATCGCGTTTTCCGTCACCGAGCGGGGCTGCAGCGTTTCGCGCTTTTCCTCCTCAGGGAAAACGGCGAGCATTTTGTTGTTTGTGCGCACACCGCAGGCAAGCGCGGTCGCACCGGCGGCACTGTCGGTGACTTTATTGTTGGCGGAACGTGTGCGCGACCAGCCGAGCAGATCGGGCACATCGTCCATAAAGATCTCGAAGCCCTCCTCCTCGGCGAGTTTGAGGTGGTTATAGCCCATACCGTCGCCGATCATGAAGATGACGTTGCGGATCCCGCCGTCGGCGGAAAACGCAGTCGGCGCGGCGCAAAGCGCCAGACAGCAAACGCAGAGAAAAACGGCGAGGATGCGTTTGGTTTGTTGCATAAAAAAGCCTCCTTTTTGTTCGGTTCCATTATAGTTATATGCGAAAAAAAGTCAAGTCAACAAAACGCGCTCTTTTGCGCGCAGCGTTGCTGCGCGCACGGGGCGGCGGGACAAACCGTGCGACGCACGGTTTAAAAACGAAGCGACGCTTCGTTTTTCGCGCGGCGTTCGCCGCGCGGTCCCGCCGCCTGTTTGCGCACGGCGAACGCCGTGCGCAAGGTGTTCCAAAAAGCGCACGCCGAAAAATATTTTTTTACGCAGAGAAAAGCCGAAACATCAAGGGCATGAAGAGCGAACTATTCCCATATCGTACGGTACCACGTCAACGTTCCAACTTAGCGTTTGTTCCAACTTAGCGTTTTCTCTTTCTTCGTCTATTCTTTCTTTGATGCTGAATTGCAATGGAAGACAGACAATCTTTGCGGTCTGATTTCCGTCATGCTACGTGATCGTCCTTGCCAGGCGTCAGCCTGACTGCGTCCGCTGCCTTGCCTGACAAAAATCATCCTCGCAAATCTTTGCCTGCCGCCCATTGCAATTCAGCATCCGGCAAGAGAAAGAGAAAGAATGGACCCGCCAGAGGCACCGCACGGTTTAGCTTACGACAACGAACCATACACACTGCCGCGAAAAAGCGTATCTCTCATTTTCACCCCGGCATCCTGCAAGAGAAAAAACCATGCATATGCGCTGGGAACGTGGGAGACATAAAAAGGCAGCCGCTACGCAGCGACTGCCAAAAATACAATTATCGGTTTTTCCACATTCTGCCCGGAAACATCCGCGGCAGGTTTCACCTGTCAGCTGACAGCTAACAGCTAACAGCTAACTGCTAACAGCTATCAGCTATCAATCACACCATCCGCACGCGGATGACGCCTTCCAGCCCCTTCACCTGCTCCAGCGTTGCTTCGTCCGGAACGTTTGCAAGGTCGAGCAGCGTGTAGGCATAGTCGCCCTTGGAACGGTTCGTCTGGCTTTCAATGTTGTTGCCGCGGAACGCGCCGTTGATGGCGGACAGAACGCCCGTGATGTTGCGGTGCAGCACACAGATGCGCGCGCTGCCGCTCTTGGGCATCGACACGTCGGGGAAGTTGACGGAATGCTTGATGTTGCCGTTGCGCAGATAATCGCGCAGCTCCTTGGCGGCCATGACCGCGCAGTTTTCCTCGCTCTCCGGCGTGGAGGCGCCCAGATGCGGGATTGCGATGACGTTTTCCACATCGAGCATCTCATCGTCCGGGAAGTCCACCACATAGGCGGCAACCTTGCCGGCCGCAAGCGCGTCCTTGAGGTCCTTGCCGTTGACAAGCCCGCCGCGCGCAAAGTTCATGATGCGCACGCCGTCCTTCATCTGCGCGAGCGTTTCGGCGTTGATCATGTTCTTCGTGCCGTCCGTCAAAGGCAGGTGCAGCGTGATGTAGTCGCACTGCGCAAAGATCTGGTTGATCTTGCTGACGTTGTGCACGCTCGGGGAAAGACGCCACGCGGCGTCGACCGACAGGAACGGATCGTAGCCGTACACTTCCATTTCGAGCTTTTCCGCAGCGTTGGCAACCAGCGCGCCGATCGCGCCAAGGCCGATCACGCCGAGCTTTTTGCCCTTGATCTCGCCGCCGGCAAAGGCGCTCTTGCCTTTTTCAACCAGCTTGCCGACCTGGTCGCCTTCGCCCTTGAGGGTCTTGGCCCATTCGATGGCGGGGATGACCTTGCGCGAGGAGATCAGCAGACCG
This sequence comes from Oscillospiraceae bacterium, assembly GCA_902792985.1. Taxonomy (GTDB): domain Bacteria; phylum Bacillota; class Clostridia; order Oscillospirales; family Acutalibacteraceae; genus UBA6857. The sequence goes on along the minus strand of CADBBT010000056.1, from coordinate 2,700 downwards.
GCGAGCACCAGCTCTTTGACAGCGTTGGCGTTCGCGCCGGGCGTATTGAAGACCACGATGCCCTGCTCGCTGCATTTTTCCAGCGGAATGTTGTTGACGCCTGCGCCCGCGCGCGCGACCGCCAGCAGGTTCTCCGGAAGATCCATGTCGTGCATGGAAGCGGAGCGGACGATCACACCGTGGGGGTTTTTGATGTCGGCGCCGATATTGAAATTCTCCGGCTCCAGTTTTTCAAGACCCAGAGGAGAAATTTTATTGAGCGTTAAAATGTCAAACATGGATATCCCTCTTTATTTCAGATTATTTGCTTCAAAGTCTTTCATGAACGCAACGAGCTTTTCCACGCCTTCGATCGGCATCGCGTTATAGATGGACGCGCGCATACCGCCGACCGTGCGGTGACCCTTGAGGTTCACAAAACCGGCTTCGGTCGCTTCTTTGACAAATTTCGCGTCGAGGTCGGCGTCGCCGGTGACGAAGGGGATGTTCATCAGGGAGCGGTCTTCGGGAACGACCGTGCCGCGGAAGAGCTTGGAATTGTCGAGGAAATCATACAGCAGCGCGGCCTTTTTCTCGTTGATCTTCTTCATGTTTTCCAGTCCGCCGATCTCGTTCTTGATCCATTCGAGCACGAGCTTGCAGATGTAGATCGTGTAGCACGGCGGGGTGTTGAACATAGAGCCGTTGTCGGCATGGGTCTGGTAGTTGAACATCGTCGGGGTGATGTCCTGCGCGGAGCCGATGAGGTCTTCGCGGATGATGACCACGGTCAGACCTGCGGGCGCCATATTCTTTTGCGCGCCGGCATAGAGCAGACCGAACTTGCTCACGTCGATCGGTTCGGACAGCGCACACGAGGAAATGTCGGCCACCAGAGGCACATTGCCGGTTTCCGGCAGGGTGTGGTACTTCGTGCCGTAGATGGTATTGTTCATGCAGATATGGAAATAATCCGCGTCGGGCGTGAAGGTCGCCGGGTCAAGCTTCGGGATATAGGAGAAGGTTTTGTCCGCTGAGGAGGCGACCACATGCGCGTCGCCGTAACGGGCAGCTTCCTTATAGGCTTTGTTCGCCCACTGACCGGTGATGACATAGTCGGCCTTATGGTTCTTGTTCATCAGGTTCAGCGGCACCATTGCAAACTGCGAGGATGCGCCGCCCTGCAAAAAGAGGACCTTGTAGTTTTCGGGGATGTTCATGACCTCGCGCAGCAGCGCTTCGGCCTCTTTGATGATGGCGTCATACGTCTTGGAACGGTGCGACATCTCCATCACGGATTGACCGCTGCCCTTGTAGTCGAGCATCTCGGCCGCTGCCGTTTTGAGCACCTGCTCGGGCAGCATGGAGGGACCGGCGGAAAAATTGTAAACTCTTGCCATAATAAAAAACCTCCTGACGGGTATTTATAACTGAAATATGATCCGCTTTTATAAATTTTAAATATTTTACTCTGAATAAAATCAAAAGTCAATCATAGTTTTTGACGAATTGCATAAGAGAAAGGGGTGTTTTTTTATGCAAGTGCTCGCGTGGGGACCGGAAAGACTTTCCTTTCGGTGTTCAGAAAATCTTTATTTTTCTTTTATTTTGATTTTAGGTTTTCCCGCTATACTGTAGTCGTGCAATGAGGCCGAACGGTGTTTTTTCCGATTTTTTCGCCGCTCCTTCCCATCCCCATTGCACTTCCCCTCTCCTTTCAAATATGGATCGACGCCGCGGGTTTCCACGGCGTCGGTTCATTTTTTTGCGCGCTTTTCTTGCTGCGCACGGCTGCGCCGTGCGCAGCGGGCGGCGGCGGGACCGCGCGGCGGACGCCGCGCGAAAAACGAAGCGCCGCTTCGTTTTTGAACCGTGCGCCGCACGGTTCGTCCCGCCGCCGCCTTGCCCGCGCAGCAAGCTGCGCGGGCAGAAAAGCGCGCGCAAAACCGACCGTCACTTCCCGTAGCGCAAAAGCACAAAGTCCACGTCCGTCTCAAGCGTTTCCAGCTTTTCGAGCTTTGCCAGATCTTCGCGCGAAGTGCGGTAGGCGTAGGGCGTCATGGAAAACAGCGCCCGGATGTCTTCGGCGGTCTGCAGAAAAACCGTTGTTTTGACCCGCGTGCGCTCAATCAGCCGCAATTCGCCGCCGTCCGGCGTGTAAAACATAACACATTGACAGCTTTATTTTATCACGATTTGCCGAAGTTGTCAACATATCCCGCGCCCCGATCTGTAATAATTCTAACCGTATCTTAACCAAAGCCGCACTCTGCTGTAACCGTATATTATCCGAACGGCTCCCCCGAAGTTACATTTTGGAATATTCTGTTACAAATGACCCCGCCTCGTTGACTTTTGCCGTATTGCAATATATAATAGTATGCGTAAGGAAAAGTATGCGTTTATGACCGTTAACTTCATAAGGGGGGAATGTGCCGTGAAAGCATTGAAAAAGATCGTTTCGGTATTGGGAGCCGCCGTGATGCTGGCTTCCAATGCCCTGAAGGGTACCGGCATACCTGTGATTGCAGATGGAGGAATCCGTTACTCCGGAGACATCGTAAAGGCGCTGGCCGCAGGTGCAAGCACCATAATGGCAGGGTCTTTGTTTGCAGGAGTGGAGGAATCTCCGGGCGAGACCATCATCCTCAACGGACGTAAGTTCAAGTCATACCGTGGAATGGGATCTCTGGAAGCCATGCAGCAGGGCAGCAAGGACCG
>CADBBT010000055.1 GCA_902792985.1 Oscillospiraceae bacterium | reverse complement strand
ACCTGAGGGTACACCCCTGACTGATCAACTACCGTCCACACAAGGAACCTATTATCTGACGCAGGATATCACCATCAGCAGCACATGGCTGGCGCCGTCCGGCGCGACCACCCTCGACCTCAACGGCTACGGGATTCGGATGACCGGAACCGGTACGGTTATTGATGTTTGCCGTGATGCTTCCTGCGTACTGACACTGAATGACAGCCGGCCGACGTATAGCGGCGGAGAAAACAGACCGAGCGGCATTCTTGGCGGCTATATTACAGGAGGGACGGGTTCAAAAGATCATCCTGGTACTTCGACCGCAACATATATCCTCGGCGGCGGTATATATGTAAACAATGCCGTTTTGAATATAAACGGCGGCACAATTACCGGCAACAGCGCTGCTTGGGGCGGCGGCATTTACATCTACAATGATTGTACTGTCAATATGACCGGCGGCGCTATTACAGGGAATTCCTGTGCCCGTGGCGGTTATGGCGGGGGCGTTTTTTTATCGGCAACATCAACATTCAATGTATCCCATACGCCTTCTATTACGGGCAATTATTCCAGCTACAGCGGTAATAAAGTCACAAAAAATGTTCATATGCAGGTTGTTTACAGTGGTGGAAAGCCATTGAATGCAGTAATTACCATTGTTTCCCCCGGACTGACAGCCGGTGCACAGATCGGCATTTATGAGTATCAAACTAACGCGTATCCGGTGACCAGCGGATACAGTACGTATCACAGTGGAGTTAATCCGGGAACTTACTTCAGCTGCGACAATGCTGGTTGGGCATACAAGGTTAATAGTGAGGGCGAACTACTGTCCGTACCCGCGTTCACCATCACATGGCTGAACGAGGACGGTTCTTTGATCGACACAACGACGGTTGCCGGGGGCACCGTGCCCACGCACGCCGCACCGACCAAGGACGCGACCGCGCAGTACACCTACACGTTCGCAGGCTGGAGCGACGGTACCACGACCTATGCGCCCGACGACGCGCTTCCTGAGGTTATCCGCAACGCGACCTATACCGCAACGTTTACCCAGACCGACAGAGAGTATACGATCACATGGAAGAACGACGACGGTTCTGTAATCGACACCACGACAGTTCCTTACGGCACCGTGCCCACGCACGCCGATGCGACCAAGGACGCGGACGCGCAGTATAGCTACACGTTCGCAGGCTGGGATAAGGAAATCGTAGCGGTCACCGGCGACGCGACCTACACCGCAACCTTTACGACGAGCGCTTCTCCGGCCGCAATAGTGATCGGCAAGATCGACGCCATCGGCACGGTGGAATATACCGACGCGTGCAAAGAAAAGATCGACGCCGCCAGAGCCGCCTACGACGCCCTGACCGACGCGCAGAAAGCGCTTGTGAGCAACTATGAGACGCTGCAGCTTGCCGAAGGACAGTACGCCGCTCTTCAGCTTGCAGCAGATATGACAGCTTTTGAAGCATACAAGACAACAAAGAAATCAGCCATGGATGCTCTCCTTCAGGAGGGTGACAGCGAAGCCGTTCAGAGCATCGTCGGACTTGCTAAGACCGCTATAGACGGCGCTCAGTATGACGAAAGCAAGACCCTTGACGAAAACAAGGCTGCTTTGGACACCCTTGTTGCCAACGTGCCGAACGCAGTTGCCGAACAGAGAGCCGCCGACAAACTGGCCGCCGACAAGGCCGCCTTCGAGGCTTATAAAGCAGAGAAGAAAACCGCCGTGGAGGCCATGGCCAAGGAAGGCGACAGCACGGATGCGCAGCAGATCATTGCCGACGCCGCCGCTGCCATCGACGCCCTGACCTACGCCGAGGCGAAGACCCTTGCCGAGAACAAGGCCGCCGTTGACGCCGCCGCGGATATCGCGGACGCCCTGGCCGCGCAGAGAGCCACCGACTTATACGCCGCGAAGATTGAATTCGACCATTACAAGGCCGAGCAGAAGGCCGCTGTGGAAGCCATGGCACAGGAAGGCGACAGTGAAGCCGTCGCGCAGATCATTGCCGAAGCCGCCGCAGCCATCGACGCGCTGATCTACGACGAATTCTATACCCTTGCCGAAAACAAAGCGACTGTTGACACCCTTGCGAATATCGCCGACAGGCTTGCCGCGCAGCGCGCCGCCGACAAGCTGGCCGCCGACAAGGCCGCGTTCGACGCGTACAAGTTCAATCTGGTAGCCGCCGTGCAGGCTATGGCGCAGGATGGCGACAGCGAAGCCGCCGCGCAGATCATTGCCGACGCCGCAGCCGCCATCGCCCTGCTTGACTACGACACGGCGAAGACCCTTGACGAGAACAAAGCGGCCGTTGACGCCTTGGCGGATATCGCGGAAGCCCTGGCCGCGCAGAGAGCCGCCGACGCCCTTGCCAAAGCCAAGGCAGCCGCCAAAGCGGAGCTGGCAGCTTATAAGAACGCCGCGGATTACCGCCCGGCACAGCAGAACGAGCTTGCCGACGCCATCACCGCCGGCAACAACGCCATCGACGCCGCAGCCGACGCCGAAGCAGTAGCGACAGCGCTTGCGAACGCGAAGGCCGCCATCGACGCGATCAAGACCGACGCCGAGCTGACCGCCGAAGAAGCTGCTGCAGCCCTTGCCGCCGCGAAAGAGCAGCTCACAGGCGCAGTGAATACCGCAAAGGCGTTCTATGACACCATCAAGGACGTTGAGAAGTACGCGACCATCGCCGACACGCTTGACACTGCGATCCAGCAGGGCGAAGCAATGCTCAACAGCGACAGCGCTGCCGATATCCTTGCCAAAGCGGAGCAGGTGCTCGGCGTTCTGGCTTCCGTGAAGGAGCAGAAGGATACGATCGACGCGACACCGACGGATGAGCCGACAAATCCGACTGAGCCGACCGAACCGACAGAGGAACCGACCGACGAGCCGACGAAAACAAGCGGCGCGTGCGAGCTTTGCGGAAAAACGACCCACAGCCCGCACTGGCTCGGCTTTCTCCATGCAGTGATCATTTTTGTGAGAGACCTGTTCACAAAAGTTTTTGTTCCGGCTGCAAAACTGGTCAAATGATTGAATAATCAGCAAGAAACAGCAAAGAGAACCCTCACTGCGGTAAGCGCTCCGCAGTGAGGGTTTTTCCATATCGTTTGGCACGGTTTCTTCTTTTAAAAGAGACGCAGCCCCGCAAAGGGAACGCCAATGCTGCGTTTTGTGTGTGCAAATTTATATAAAAACGGTAGATTTTCCGACGGGCTTGTGTTATAATAAAGCCGATTCTACAGACGGGAGCGATTTTTTTGAAACGCCGGATGGCTTTGCTTTTGGTTTTGGTGCTTCTCTTTTCTCTCGGCGCGTGCGGCGTCGCGGAAAAGCAGGTGCGCCTTTCTGCCCCGGCGCAGCCCGTGCAGGGCAGTGCGGACGCGGCGAAGCAGGTTTCTCTTTTGCCGCGCGAAAAACAAACGCGCGTTTCCCGCTCCGACATGACTGTGCTGTATTTTGACGAAGCGAGCAGTTCCGTGAGCGTTTATGACGCCGGCGCAAAGCAGCTTTGGCGCGCGCTGCCGGAACACGCAGACGGTGGAAACCATGCAATGCTGCGATTGCGCGTGCTGGTGAAGGATACGGTTTACACCCTTTCGTCACAAACGGACGCGACCGCCGCGTTTGAAGTCACAGACGGTGTGCTGCGTTTGACCTTTGATTTTGTGCGGGAACTCGGGCGTTCGTTTTTGCATCTCACGGTGCCGATGACCTTTGCCGCCGAAGATGGCACCATGCGCGTAGAGGTGGATTGCGCCGCGCTCAAGGCGGCAGACTGCAGCCGCGATGTAACAGTCCTTTCGATTGAGGTGCTGCCGTCGTTCGGCGCTGCGTCTGGCGCGGAAAAGGGCGATTTTCTCTTTGTGCCCGACGGCTGCGGTGCAACGGTTGCGCTGGATGAGCAAAGCCCGCTCTCACTTTCGCTGCCGGTCTATGGCGATGCGCTTTCTTTGCAAAGCACGGCGGCGCGTGTGGCGGCGTTCGGCATGAAACGCGGTGAAGGCGCGTTCGTTGCACTTGTGGAAAACGGCGACGCGCTGGCAGCCGTTACGGCAAACCGCGCGTCCGGCGAAGCGTGCAGCACCGTCGGCGCGGCGTTTGCAATCACCGAAAGCCGAACGGACGGCGATACGCTGCGTGTGCTCGGCAAACCGTACAGCGGCGTTCTCTCGGTCGCTTACCGATTTTTGACAAAAGAAAGCGCCGATGTGGCCGGCATGGCTGCGGCGTGCCGGGAGCTGCTGGTGCGCGGCGGCATGCTGGATTATTTGCCGAAACGAAAAGAGCGCACCGCATTGCCGCTTTCGGTCACGCTCATCGGCACAGCGTCGTTTGCCGTTCCGGGGCAGGGCAGCTTTGTTTCGCGGCACACGGTGACAACGCTTTCGCAGGCACAGGACATTTTACAGCTTTTGCGCAGCAAGGGCATTTCGGATATGGATGTAATGCTGTCCGGTTTCTTGCGCGGCGACGGCAAAAACGGCCGGTTGCATATGCTTTCCGCTGTGCAGGACGGCACAAACGCAAAAGCGTTTTTTGACTTTGCCGCGTCGCAGAATGCCGCGGTGTATCCGGGCGTGTTTGCGCTCACGGCAGCCGCACAGCCGCGGTCGGATCAAACGCTGCAAACGCTTTCCGGCTCTCGGATCACAGCGCAGACAAACATCACATCAGGTGCTTCTGCTGCGGCGCAGACCCGTTTACTGCGCGCGGTGCGCAGTTTTCCATGCAGCGGACTTTCTCTCGGTGACGTCGGTTTGTTTTTGCCGCTTTCCGGCGCAAAAACCGCCGACCGGCAGGCGGAACGTGTGCAGGTGCAGCAGCAGCTTTCCCGCCTCTTTGCGGCAAAGCCGCTGTGTGTCAGCGGCGGCAATCTCTATGCGCTGAAATTTGCGTCGCTGGTGACCGGACTGCCGAATACGGCAACGCTTTCTGGCGAGGGATATCGCGCAGTGCCGTTTTTGCAAATGCTCCTGCACGGCTACTGCGATTACAGCGGCACGCCGCTGAACCTTGCCGAAGACGCGGAAACGGCTTTTTTGCGCGCCGCAGAATACGGCGAAACGCCGTCGATCATCTGCTATTACAACGATTACGGCAACGTCGAAACGACAGATAACTGCAACTATCAGCAGGCGGCGTCCATTGCGCAGCAAAGCTTTGAACGGCTCGGCGCGGCGCTGAACGGCTTGGGCGACAGGCGCATTACCGCGCATGAAGAAGTGAAGAATGGCGTGTTTGCAACAACGTTCGGCAACGCGTCCACGGTGTATGTCAACTACAACGCGAACGATGTGACCGTGCACGGCGTCACGGTCGAGGGACGCAGCGTTCTGCGGGTCAACTGAAAAATTGCCGCAAAGCGGCTTTGAAAGGAGATATGATTTATGAAAGAAAAGCTTCTCAACCCCCTGATCCGAATCTTGAATTTCTTCATTGTGCTCTATCTGGTTTTTGCAACGATGAACCAGACGGTGGCGCCGTTTGCGCCGACCGACGCTGACAACCTGCGTCTCGGTGTTGCGCTGATGGCGGATGTGCACATGGAGGGCAACAACCTGCAGCGCTTTCAGGTGACCTCGCGCGCAATGAAAAACCTCGGCGGCGGCAAGGATTGGCTTGATGCGCTTGTGCTGCTGGGGGATAACACGATGAACGGACAGGACGGGGAGTACGCGCTGCTGTACGGAATGCTTGAACGCATCAATCCGATCCGTCCCTATTATCTCATCTGCGGCAACCATGATGTCGGCAACAGCGCCGACGCGGATTATGACTTGCTCATCGGCCGCTTCACTTCGTTTTTGCAAAAGCACGTAGATAAGAACATTGACAGGGCCTATTACGCAAAAGAGGTCAACGGCTATCGCCTGATCTTCCTTGCCCCCGACAACGCTGAGGTCAACGGCCGTTTCTTCTCGGATGCGCAGCTTGATTTCCTGGAATCCGAGCTGAACAAGGCCAAGGAGAGCGGGAAACCCGTGTTTGTGTTCAATCACCATCCAAGCAGTTATGTTGACGACGCGTGCTATGATCGGTTCATCGACCTGATGAATTCCTACGATAAGATCTTCTTTATTGTCGGTCATATGCACTATTACTGGCGCTTCAAGACCATGCCCGGCGAGATGGACACGCCGGAGATCTGGGTGCCGAACTTCGGACACCTTGCAGATGACGACGGCCGGATCGATGAACAGAGCGGCCGCGGCTATCTGATGGAGGTCTATGACGACAGCGTGAGCTTCCGCGCGTTCAACTATTATACGAACACGTTCTACGGTGTAAACGACAAGACCTATTCACTGACCGGAGATTCGGACGAGAGCATCCAGCCGGTCCCCATTGATTGGCCGATCGATCCGCCCGTTTATCCGCCGATCACACCGCCGATCATTGTTGATCCGCCGGTCATAGTTGAACCGTCGGGGAGTGAAACAGTTGGCTGAAACAGTTGCGGCTGCAGATTTCTGCAGCCGCTTTTTTGCGCACGGCAGTGCCGTGCGCACGGCCCGGCGGCGAAACCGCGCAGCGAAGCTGCGCGAAAAAGGAGCGCGAAGGGGTGCTGCGGTTTGTATGCGAACCGTGGTTTCGCGCTCCTTTTTGCATCGCGCACGCGCGATGCGTTTCGCCGCCGGCGTGCCGCTTGCAGCGAAGCTGCAAGCGAAAAAGAGGCCGGTCGCTTTACAAAAGCGATCGGCCTCTTCAAAAACGGAACGTGCGCTTAGCGAATGAAATGTGTCGGCTGCCACGGCTCTTTTTCCGGCAGGCCGAACGCTTCTTTCCCGAGCGCAATGCTCTTCATGAGAAAGCTCATATTGTGCGCGAGGGCACGCATGGTCTGCATCCCTTCGGCGTCCTTTGCGGCTTCTCCGGGTGCGCGTCCGTGCGCCGAGTTCCAGTATTGGCTGGACGCCACGGGCATGCCACAGATTGTGAAGTATTTGTTCAGCCGGTCAAAGCTTGCGGAGCAACCGCCGCGCCGTGCAACCACAACGGAAGCGCCGACCTTCATGCGCTTGTCGAAGCCTGTGGAGAAAAACAGACGGTCGGCAAAGGCAGTCAGCGTGGCGTTCGGACCGGCATAGTAAACCGGGGAGGCGAGCACAAGCCCGTCTGCGGCGGCGAATTTTTCGGCCGTTTCATTGACTGCGTCATCAAACACGCATTTGCCGGTTTTGGCGCAGGAACCGCAGGCGATGCAGCCGCGGATGGGCTGATTGCCGATATGGATGATTTCACAGTCCACACCTTCGGCTTCAAAGACCTTTTCCATCTCCGCGAGCGCGAGCGCGGTGTTGCCGTTTTTATGCGGACTGCCGTTGATGAGTAAAACTTTCATTTGACAAATCTCCTTTAGAACGGGACTGCTTTTGTGAAAGCAGTCCCTCGGTTTTATGTTATGCGGAAAGGGTGGCGGTTATGAGAACAGATTGAAATCAAAAACGCGAAACAGCTTGTTCGTAAAGGTGGCAAGCACCTTCCAGACGGACATGGTTTCCGGCGCGGGCAGTTCTTCATAAAACAGGAAATGCCAGTTTTTGTCGTAATAGTAGCGGACGGTTTGCCCGTTGCTGTTTGTGCCGTCAATGGAGTGTACTGCCGCATCACGTGGATTGATAAACTGCTGGCCCTCGTAGCCGGGGTAGGTGTAGATGTCTTTGATCTCATCATTGAGGATGATCTGCGCGGCGAAGTCCTTGAGATCGTTGCGCAAATTCGCTTCTCTGTGTTTCACATCTTTGAAGAACCAGGTGTTTTCCGGAAACTCGCAGGTGCTTGCGTCGATCATGCGGTCGGGAGAAAGGTGATTGTGGGTCTTGTCTTTGCAGTGCGTGCCCTTGCAGACGTAATCGTCGCCGAGCGTTTCACCGAGGTTCGCAAACGTTGCGCCCAGTGAGGCGGATGCCGGCGTGAGCAGATCGTCGGAATTGAGGTTGCCCGAGCCGAAGAGGTAGGGGAACGTGTTGCCCGGTCCGTAGCAGCAGACGATCTGGATCGAAACGCCGCTGTTCTGCAGTTTGTGCAGTGTGGCCGGCAATGCTTTGCGCGCCGCGTCATAGGCTTCGCATTCGGCAAAGATCTTGTCGTGCTTCCCGTCACAAAGGAAGTGCTCTTTTGTTTTGGCATAGTCCGCTGCGGGAACCAGCGCCCACATGGCCGTGCTGTCGACAACGAGCTTTTGCCGTGCTTTTTCAAGTGCTGCGGCAAGCACTTTTTTGAGCTGGCGCTCACTGAGCGCAAAGCGCAGCGCAAGGCTGATCTGATAGCCGAGGTCGCCGCCGATCAGTTCGGGCAGCACTGTTTCGTGGTCATAGTTGATGTCATAGATCGTGACATTGTCCGTCATGATGTCGCCGAGAATCTGCGCGCCGTCAAAGGCGGGGATCATGGAGATGATCTTTTTGAACAGACCGTGATCTTCCGGATAATCGGCAAGATACTGTGTGAGCACGGTCGCGCCCTGACTGACGGGTACAAGGATGATCTTTTTTGCGCCGGTCTGTTTGAGCACAACGTTGTGGATATAATCGTGCAGGCCGTCGCCGGCTTGCTTGATGGAACCGAAGGTGTCATAGGTGTAGTAGTAGCGCACATCGTTGTAGTCCTCAAGCCCGTGCAGGCTGATGTGGTGCTGCACGATCTGCTGCGCTTCCGGCGGCAGGTTGCTGTATGCGGCGTCGTATTGATCAACGACCTTGTTGTATACCGGTGTGCCGTCATTGTTCAGCGAATA
>CADBBT010000054.1:9422-18294 GCA_902792985.1 Oscillospiraceae bacterium | reverse complement strand
GCCGACCTGCACGGCAAACGGCGAAAAAACCTTCACCTGCACCGCCTGCGGCGCGACGAAAACCGAATCCGTTGACGCGCTCGGTCACGCATTCGGCGTGTGGGAGCCGTTCAGTGAAACAGAGCACCGCCGTGTTTGCGCAAACGACGAGACCCATGTGGAACTTGCCGCGCACACCTGGAACGACGGCACCGTAACGACTGCGCCGACCTGCACGGCAAACGGCGAAAAAACCTTCACCTGCACCGTCTGCGGCGCGACGAGAACCGAACCCGTTGACGCGCTCGATCACGCTTTCGGCGCGTGGGAGCCGTTCAGTGAAACAGAACACCGCCGCGTTTGCGCGAACGACGAGACCCATGTGGAAACGGCCGCGCACGCCTGGAACACCGGCACCGTAACGACTACGCCGACCTGCACGGCAAAGGGCGAAAAAACCTTCACCTGCACCGTCTGCGGAGGGGTGAAAACCGAATCCGTGGCTGCGCTCGGACATACTTCACCTGACAAAGGCGGCAACTGCACGCGCTGCGGCACGCATCTGAAAGATGTGACCGATCCGAACGCCTGCGCATATTGCGGCGAGGTCCACAGCGGCCTGTTCGGTTGGCTGGTGGGGCTGATCCATTCGCTTTTGTTCCGTCTGTTCGGCAGTAAATAACAAAAGAAAAGGCAGTGATCGAAAAGTCACTGCCTGTTTTTTATGAGGGTATGAAAAAGATGGATTTGTGTTTTGAATAGATGGATCCGAACTCTCGGAAAAAAGTTTTGTTCCAGCGTTACTGTTTCAAAAATAGAATAGTTCTTCAAACTTCTTATCCAGGGCAATGCAGATGATCAGCGCCAGCTTTGCCGTGGGGTTGAACTGTCCGGTTTCGATGGAACTGATCGTATTTCTGGAGACGCCAACCAGTCTCGCCAACTCAGCCTGAGACAGTCCTTTTTCTTTTCTTGCAAGTGCAAGATGATTGTGCAGAACAAGCCCTTCATCCATCAAAGCACCCCCATTAACTGCAAAGCCCAAACGACCAGCATGGAGAGCGCCAACACTCCCCAGAAGATTGTCACAATCAGTTCATGCTTCTTCCGCAAACGCCGATACTTCGTCAGAAACAGCACAAAGGCCATAGAAAACAACGCAAAGTCTGCGCCACGGTTCACATAGTGCAGTACAAAGCCGTTCACGGTGTCCACAATAATCAGCAGCACAACGCCGAGGATATACGCAGACCATGCACCGTTTCTTTGGGCCTCACGATCCGGGAGATCCTGCTGTCTTCCCTCGCTCTGTGCTTTTGCCAGTATTTCTTCTCGATTCATATGCAAACCTCCTGTATGCAAAGTTTACTTGGCACATCATGATTATAGCATTGCCAAGTATACTTGTCAATAGGTTTTGCAAAGTTTTCTTGGCATTTTTTTGAGCCGTGATAAATACAAAGCGAAAAAGACGGATTTGCGTTTTTGACAGATGGCTTCGAACCCTCGTGTTTTGGTGAGATATCTCGCTTGCGCCGAAGGCGAATCTCACACGCGAAGTGTAGATCACAAATCCACGCGGTGGGATTCATAGCGTTGAAAAAAACCTCGTCATAAGACGAGGTTTTCTGGTGGACCTGAAGAGATTCGAACTCTCGACCTCTCGGATGCGAACCGAACGCTCTCCCAACTGAGCTACAGGCCCAAACGCAAGAGCTATTATATACTTTTCTTTTGAAGAATGCAAGCGTTTTTCGAAAAAAAGTCAAATATTTTCGAAAAACGCTTTTTTGCCGTTAACATCGCTTTATAGCAAGGATTCTCCCGCGCCCATCACAGGAATATCGACCGCCGTGGCGTCCTCCAGATGGAACGTCATCAGCTTGTGACCGGTCTGTTCGTTATAGATCGCGTCCAGTCCGGCGGTGCGGATCATTTCTTTTGCGTAGCTTTCATCGGTTTCAAACACTGCTTTGCCCGTGTAACGAAGCCAGTGACCGTCTGCCTTGCACGCGGCGATCTCCACCAGCGGATTTGCTCTCATCTGGCGGTAGACGTCCTTGAAATCGCCCACGCCGAAAATGAGCTTGTCGTCTTTTTCCAAAAACGCGCCGAGCGGCCGCAGCTTCGGTTGATCTCCGTCAACGGTTGCAAGGAAAAAGACGCCGGTCTCCTGTAAAAAATCTTTGATCTTGCTCATGATAAGGCTCCTTTCTTAAAGGGAAAAATCTTCCGCGGAAAAATCGCCGCTGAGTCTGTGCTTGGTCGGTTTGCGCTTGAGCGGGTCATATTCATAGTGGCGGCAGACGTCGCTTTCGGCAACGACCCCTTCACGCACACAAAGCACATCGGCGTCGTCGTCGATCACTTTTGCGTGCACGCAAATGGCACACTGCGGCGTGTGGTCCTTTTTGTTGAACAGTTTCTGACGCATAGCAACGCCTCCTTTGCGCTTAGTATATCACATCTTTTTTTGTTTTTCAAGCGTTATGGTGCTGCTGCCCAACAAAAGCAGCGCGCACATGATGCAAAGGCAGACAGAAACCGCCGGTGACGACGCCGAAGAGGGCGCGAGCGCAGTGCCGGGTTGCGCAAATACGGGGCGCAGCATCGGAAACAAGCGGCAAAGCACAAAACAGGCCGCGGCGGAGAGCAGGGCATGGCACAAACGAAAAAGGAAAAACTTCAAATAGGACAGGTGCAAAAACTGCAGAGTCGGCAGCAGCTGACAGTGCGCGCAAAAGCCGCCGAAGGAAAGCAATGCCGCAAGCGCGGGCAGCGAAAGCGACTTTGACGCGCTGTTCATCCCGCCGGTCAGCTCCGGCAGCGCAAGCGCCCATACGCGCACGCGTTCAGAAAACGGAAACGCCGAAAGCACCGGCGGCAGCGCTGAAAACAAACAGACGAACGCGCACACGCTGAGCATAGCCTTTGTGCCCTGTTCCACAGCGTCGATGAACGCTTTTGCCGGGGAAAGGAACGCACGGTTTTGTCCGGGCGGAACGGTGTCGGCCGAATAAAGAAACCGCAGCGGAATCGCGAGCAAAAACAGCGGCAGCAGCACGCTCGCTTCCAGCAGCAGCCCGATCTCCGTTTTTCCGAGCATCCCCGTTCCGACCGCGCCGACGGTGAACGCCGCCGACGGGCAAAAGCAAAGCAATTGCAGCACCTTTCCGTCGCGGCGGGAGAGCGAACGGGTTTCCACCGCAGCACGAATGCTGCTTGCGCCCGCTGGAAAGCCCCCGAGCAGCGCAAACAAAAACACGCCCGCCCCTGCGCCCGAAACGCCAAACAGCAGCTTTGTCGGCGCTTCCAGCAGTTTTGACGCCGCAAAGCCGAGGGCGCTGCGTTGAAAAAACGCGCTGAGGATCAGCAGCGGCAGCATGGAAGGAATAAGCGTCTGCAAACAAAGGCGGACCCCGGCCGCAACGCCGCTTTGCGCCGCTTTTGCGTTTTGAAGCAGGAAAAAGATCAGCGCAAAAAACAAAAACAGTCCTGCGCCGCATTTGAAAAAGAACAGTCGCTCGGCTGCGTTCGGTGATCGTTTTTGCTGCATAAAACCACGCCCCTCGGTGTTATCTTATGAGCGTGCCGCGCATAAAAATGATTGACAGGGGGCGATCGTATTGCAAAATCTGAAACAAACGGTGGAAACGGCGGCGCAGCTTGCAACAGACACGGAGCTGCTGCTGCCGCACATTGAGCTGCACGCCAACTGCCGCGCCGTGATCGACGGCTGCCGGGGGATCGTTGCATATGACGAAACGTGTGTCAAACTCAACTGCGGTGCATTTTTGCTGACGCTGCACGGGGATGCGCTGTGCATGGAGCAGCTTTGCGGCGCGCACATCAGTGTCAGCGGCATACTGGTGTCGCTGGAGCTTTCAAGTCTGTGAGGCCTGTTATGCGAAAAGGGTTCTTTTTTTCTTTTTTGCGCGGCAGTGTGACTTTTGTTGCCGACGGCGGTTTTCCCGAACGGTTTTTGAACCTTTGCAACGTGCGCGGGATCGTGCTCTTTTCACCGCAGATGCATCAAAAGACATTGACGGCGACTGTGCGGCGCAGCGATTATTGCCGCTTGCGCGATGTTGCAAAACGCAGCGGAATGCAGCTGCGCGCACAGGAAAAACACGGTTTGCCGTTCTTTTTGCGCCGCCATCGGGCGCATCTTGCCCTGCCTGTGGCGGGTGCGGCGTTTGCGGTTTTGGCGTTTGTGCTCTCGGGCTTTGTCTGGAGCGTGGAAAGCGACGGTTGCGCGCGTGTTTCGCGCACCGAGGTGCTCGCGGTTGCAGAAGAACTCGGTCTGCGTGCCGGTGTTTGGCGCAAAAACGTTGACACTGCGGCAATTTCACAGGAAGCGATGCGCCGCCTGCGCGGGAAAGTGTCCTGGTTCGGCGTGAACCTCTGTGGAATGCGCGCTGTGATCGAGGTGCATCCGTATCTGGATCCGGGCGAGGATGAGACGTATGGCGAACCGGCAAATCTTGTTGCCGATTTTGACGGCCTTTTGCTTTCGCTGCAGGTCCACAGCGGCCGCGCGGCCGCGCCTGTGGGTACAGGCGTGCGCAAGGGCGATCTGCTCATCAGCGGCGTTTCCGTCGACCGCTACGGGAGATCGCATCTCTATGAGGCGCGCGGCGTTGCAACGGCGCTGCACGACGATGTGCTGCGCGTGGAGCTGCCCGAGCAAACGGCAGGCGGCGGTTATGCAAAAGTGCAGACTGTGCCGGCGCTGCGGCTGCTGCATTTGACGATCCCACTGGGAATGTTCCCGCCGTCGCGCGATTTCGATGTGTTCACGGTGTTCCGTCAAGCGCAGTGGGGCGGCGTGTCGCTGCCGCTGGGACTTGTGCTGCAAACGCGCTGCTACCGGACAGAACGGCCGGGGCAAAGCACCTTCGCTCTGCTGCTCGATGAGTATACCCGCGCTTTTGAAAGCCGTTATGAAAAGACGAACGTGCTTTCCACCGCGCTTTCTTTACGGCAGAGTGCGGACAGATACATTTTGACCGGGGAGAGCCGGTGCATTGATTATATCGGCGAATCGCAAAAGATCAATGCAGAATGACACTAAAAATGAAAATGACCGTCTTCATCAGGCTTTTCCCGGTGAAGACGGTCGCAATGTTTCTATGAAAGATTAAATTTGCATCGCCTTTTGGAACGCGTCGTGGACCGCATGACCGATCGTGCCGCCCTTGCTCGCGTCGCCAACGCTTACGGTTTTGATGCCCTTGTCGTTCAGCGCTTTTTCCAGCGCGTTGTTCGGGCGCACGCCCATTGCCAGCACAACGGCATCCGTCGGCAAAAAGGCGCGGCGTTTCGTTTTTTGATCGAGCACTGTGATGTGATCTTCAGCGATCGCGCACAGCGCCGTGTTCAGCAAAAATGTTGTGCCGAAGGGCTTGATACGGCTCATGGAATCATCCACAAACTGGAACCACGCGCCCGGCGCTATCGTTTTTGCCATTTCCACAACGGTCACGTCGTTGCCGCTTTCGTTGAGCGCTTCGGTCGTTTCAAGGCCGGTCAGTCCGCTGCCGATGACCGCAACTTTTTTGCCGGTCAGCTGAACTTTGCCGGTCAGGATCTGCGGCGCGGTGTAAACATGATCCATCGCAATGCCGGGAATGCTGCGCGGACGCAGGGGCGTTCCGCCGGTGGCAAGAACAACGGCATTCGGGTCCATGGCGGCAATGCTGTCGGCAGTGGCCTCGGTGTCAAACACAAAGGTGACGCCGAGATCTTTCGCTTCGGTTGAAAGGTCGTGAATACACCAGCCGAGCTTATCCTTGTGCGGCCCTGCGGCGGCAACATTGACCTGCCCGCCGGCGTTTGCTTCTTTTTCAAACACAGTGACTTTGAATCCGCGGCGGGCGAGGGTGATGGCGGCGGAAAGACCAGCCGGGCCGGCGCCGATGACGACGGCCTTTTTGCCCTGGCCGACCTGCGGCAGTTCGGCATATTCTTTTTCGATGCCGACAGCGACATTCAGTGCGCACTCACCGACGCCGCCGACCGTTGCGTTCGCAATGAACGAGCGGATGCAGTGCAGACAGCCGATGCAGCGACGGATCTTTTCGGGGTGTCCCTCCTGCGCTTTTTTTGCCCATTCGGGGTCACAGATGAAGTTGCGCGCAGAACCGACGAAATCCTGATAGCCTTCGGCAAGCTGCCGTTCAGCCTGCTCCGGCGAGCGGATGAAGTTTGCAGCCATGACGGGGATCGAAACGGTTTCTTTGATCGCTTTGGCAAGATAGGCGCGCCAGCCGGGTTCAAACGACGTCGGCTCAAGCCAGTAGTTGTAAGCGTCGTAGCACGCGCAGGAAACGTCGATCGCGTCCACGCCCAGTTCTTCCAGCCGCTTTGCGATCCGCTTTCCGGTCTCCAAATCGTAACCCTTGCCCGGCTGTCCGATCCGCGCGTACATCTCGTCGGCGGAAAGGCGCACGATCAGCGGATAATCTCGGCCGCAGTACAGACGGATGCCCTGAATGATCTCGGTGAGAAAGCGCATCCGGTTTTCGAACGAGCCGCCGTATTCGTCGGTGCGTTGGTTGGTGTTCGGGCTGAGGAACTGCTGTAAGATGTAGCCGTGTGTGGCGTGCAGCTCCACTGCGTCCACACCCGCTTTTTTGCAGCGAATTGCGGCGTTGATGAAATCGTCGCGCAGCTTTTGCACAGCGGCATGGCTCATAGCGTGGATGCGCGTTGCACCGTGGGCGCTCAGTTCGCATTTGGAGGGCGCCTGCACGCTTTGGGAGATGCCCTTTTGTTCAAGATCCATCAGCACCGGAGCAACTTTGAACATCAGATTCATCACGCCGGGAAATTTCTTTTCGATGGGGATGACGAGCGGCAGACTGTTGATGGAACTGCCGTAACCCTGCCGGCCGGGGTGGTGCAGCTGAATGCACAGCTTTGCTCCTGCGGCGTGGATGCGTTCCACCATGGCGCGCATGGGTTCAATGTGCCAGTCATGCGCCATGGAAAGCTGCGAAAACGTGGAGGTCGCGCCCATATCGTTGACGCGGCAGATGCCGGGGATGATCAGCCCGACGCCCCCCTTCGCACGCGCTTCAAAATAGCGGATCATGCGCTCGGTCGGCGTACCGTCTGCCTGACCGAGACTGAACTCGGCGGCGTTCATGACCACACGGTTTTTGACCGTCATGGTGCCGATATTCATCGGCGAAAACATCAGATCATACATGGCAGTTCACTCTCATTTCCCAATGCTTTTCAGCTTTTCTTTGAACCGGTTCAGCTTTGCAGTCTCCAGCCCCCAGTAGACTGCACGCACCGGCGGGCAGACGCCCATGAGCACTTTGGAAAGGCCGAACAGGGGACTGGGCGACACAAATTTTGCGCCGCGTTCGATCCCTGCAACCATTTTACGCGCAACCACATCCGGCTGCTGCACCGGAAACGGCTTTTCAAACGGCACTTCGTTCGCCACGCGGAAGAAGTTTGTGTCGGTCGCCACCGGATACAGGCAGGTGATCTGCAGATTCTTCGGCTTTTCCAGTCGGATCGCCTGCTGGAAGCCCTGCACGGCGAATTTACTCGCGCTGTAGATCGCGTAGCCGGGCATTGCCATCTGACCGATGGCGCTGACGGTGATGGCAAGGGTGCCTTCGCGGCCGTCAAGGTGATGGATGTATTTTGCATAGGTGTAGATGGGCGAGAAGGTGTTCGTTTCGAACATCGCTCTCACGCGGTCCCAATTCTCATAGTTGAATTCCTCGTAATAGGGGAAGCCAGCGTTGGCGTAGAAGATGTCGATCTTTTTGCCGTCAAAGACCTCCGCGGCCTTTTCAAATACGGCGTCCACACCCTCTTTGTTGCTGATGTCCATGTTGAAGGGGATTACGTTGTCCGCAAAGGTGGCAAGCAATTGTTCCGCGTGGCGGGAAACTGCAAGGATCTTGTTGCCTTCGCCTTTTGCAAACAGTCGCAGCACTTCAAAGCCGATACCGCTGGACGCGCCGGTCAAAACGATGGTTTGGTTCTGAATCATAGTAGTTCTCCTTTCCTTTTCTTCCAATCCATTATACCTGCATTTTTTTGATTCGTCAATAGATATGCGTAAAGCTGTTTTGGCGCGCACGGCTTTGCCGTGCGCGCCGTGCGGCGGCGAGACCGCGCAGCGAATGCTGCGCGAAAAAGGAGCGCATTGCAACGGACGGAAAACACCGTGCCGCGCAAGTGCGCTCCTTTTTGCCTCGCGCAAAGCGCGAGGCGTCTCGCCGCCGCGTTGCATGCCGCAGCCAAGCTGCGGCGTGCAAAAATGCGCACGGCAATTATTATGCAGCGTTCGAGCTGCACGTTGCTTTATGATACCGTGAATTCTACGGTCGTTTTATGCGTCGATTCAGTTCCTGCAAACGGCAAGCGCAGCGAAAACCCTTCCACGCTGTATGTCTGCGTAATGCGGTATTCGCCCGCGTCCAGAGGCTCCGTGATGGTGATCGTGTACTGATGAGAACCCTGCGGCCGAATCACGGTCGCAATTTCGCGCACGGTTTCCCGATTCAGCCGCGGCTCCGCGACCCAGCCGGTTTCGGTTTTGCGCTCTGCAAAATAATCGTCTTCGCAAAAGACGACGGAACGGCCGGTTTTGTTTTTATAAACCAAAACGATCTCCGTCGATGTCTGCGTGACCGGCGCTTTGACCGACAACAACAGCGCGTCTTCCTTCATCGGAATGACGGAAAAAACAAGCGCCAAAAAGAAGCTTGTTACGGAAGTGAGAATTTTTTTAAAAATATCCATGATAAACCTCCTGACAATGTAGAAATGTTTTATGGCTTTTTTGAGTAGATTGCTGAATGCTCAGGGAGCCTTCCGGAAAAGGCGTGCGAAAATCGGAGTTTCGGCGCGTTACTTCCGG
>CADBBT010000054.1:0-9404 GCA_902792985.1 Oscillospiraceae bacterium | reverse complement strand
GGTTGCTTTTTGAAGCATCCCTCCTTCCTTTAAAATAAAATGCGCAGCTCTGGAGCCACGCATTGTAAAAATACATGACTCCGATTTGCTGCGACACAAACTTCACCGCTTTGAACAAGATGAATGAGAGTCTGTATCTTTACCAAGTAAAATGATAAAAATACACACCTTGTTCAAAGCGCGCTATTCAGTTCGTGTCGCACCTTTACTCTATCATATTTGCGCAGAAAAAGCAAGCGTTTTTCAATTCCGTTCAAAAAGGCGCTTCTTTGTGCGACAGTTGTCTGCTTCAAAAAACAAAATCATGCCCTCTTTTCAAAAAAATCCACCAAAACCCTTGCAAAAAAATCGTTTTTGTTATAGAATAGCTTTTGATTATGTATCAATTCAAAACCGAAAGGAAAGACATTATGAACGTACTCAACAAAAAGACAGTCGAAGACATTGACGTCAAAGGCAAAAAAGTACTTGTGCGCTGCGACTTCAATGTCAAAATGGAAGACGGCGTCATCACGAGCGACAAGCGCATCGTCGCTTCGCTTCCGACCATCAACTATCTGCTTGACCACGGCGCAAAGCTGATCCTCTGCTCCCACCTCGGCAGACCCAAGGGCGAATTCAAACCCGAATTCTCTCTGGCGCCCGTGGCAAAGCGTTTGGGCGAACTGTTGGGCAAAGAAGTCAAAATGGCAAAGGATGTTGTGGGCGAAAGCGCACAGGCGCTTGCAGCCGATCTGAAAGAGGGCGAAGTGCTTTTGCTGGAAAACGTCCGCTTCCACGCCGAAGAGACCAAGAATGACCCCGAATTCGCAAAGAAGCTCGCTTCTCTTGCTGATATTTATGTCAACGACGCGTTCGGCTCCGCCCATCGCGCCCATGCTTCCACCACCGGCGTGGCGGACTATCTGCCCGCAGTGTGCGGCTTTCTGATTCAGAAAGAGCTGCAATATATCGGCGGCGCGCTCGAAAATCCGAAGCGTCCGCTCGTTGCCATTCTCGGCGGCGCAAAGGTTTCCGACAAGATCGGCGTCATCACCAACCTGATGGAAAAAGTTGACACCCTGATCGTCGGCGGCGGCATGGCTTATACCTTCTTTGCCGCGCTCGGTCACTCCGTCGGCACTTCGCTGCTGGAAGCCGATAAGATCGACCTTGCAAAAGAGATGATGGACAAGGCTGCGGCCAAGGGCGTCAAATTCCTGATCCCCATCGACAACGTGATCGGCAAAGAATATAAGGCGGACACCGAATATGCAACGGTCGACTCCGACGATATTCCCGACGGCTGGATGGGTCTTGACATCGGTCCGAAGAGCACCGAGCTGTTTGCAAACGCCGTGAAAGACGCGGGCACCGTGATCTGGAACGGTCCGATGGGCGTTTCCGAATGGGAACATTTTGCAAACGGAACGATCGGCGTTGCGACTGCCATCGCCGAGAGCAACGCAATCTCCATCATCGGCGGCGGCGACAGCGCTGCGGCCATTCAGAAGCTCGGCTTTGCCGACAAGATGAGCCACATCTCCACCGGCGGCGGCGCTTCCCTTGAGTTCCTTGAGGGCAAGGAGCTTCCGGGCGTTGCGGCACTTAACGACAAAGATTGATTCGCGGAGCGAATCAACTTAGTTAATTCGGAATTCGGAAAGCGGAATTCGGAATTATGGTCGCGCGGAAGAATCATGGTTTTTCAGGTTTTCTCCGCGCAGCACAGTGATCGATTGATTTTTACATACATATTTTTATTATTCATCGGGAGACGTTCCTTTTCGGTGAACGGAACATATTCGGCTTTCGGCATTCGGCGCATCGTCGCAGACCCGAATCCAGAATTCCAAAATCCGAATTTGACATTGCTTCCGGCAAAGAAAGGTTGTATATTATGAAAAAGGATCTCCGTAAGGCTGTCATCGCCGGCAACTGGAAAATGAACAACACCCCCGCGCAGACCACTGCGCTGATCAATGAAATGAAGCCCCTTGTGGCCGGCGCAGACTGCGACGTCGTTCTGTGCGTGCCGTTTGTGGACATCGCCGCCGCTGTGGAAGCCGCCAAGGGCAGCAACATCAAGATCGGCGCTGAAAACGTCCATTTCAAAGCCTCCGGCGCTTACACCGGTGAAGTTTCCGCAGATATGCTCGTCGCTTCCGGCGTGGAATATGTGGTCATCGGCCACAGCGAACGCCGCCAGTATTTCGGCGAGACCGACCAGACCGTCAACCTGCGCTCCCTTGCAGCGTTGAACGCCGGTCTGAAAGCGATCATCTGCGTGGGTGAAACGCTTGAGCAGCGCGAGCTCGGCTACACCGAGACACTGCTGAAATATCAGACCAAGATGGCGCTGACGAACGTCACCAAGGAGCAGCTCAAGAACGTCATCATCGCTTATGAGCCGGTTTGGGCGATCGGTACCGGCGTGACCGCAACTGCGGAGCAGGCGGACGAGGGCAACGGCTTTGTGCGTGCCGCGATCGCGGAAGCTTACGGTGCAGACGTTGCCGAAACCGTGACCGTGCAGTACGGCGGTTCCATGAACGCGAAAAATGCCGAAGAACTCGTTTCCAAGGTCAACGTGGACGGCGGCCTGATCGGCGGCGCATCGCTGAAAGCCGCAGACTTCTCCGTGATCGTCAAAGCTGCGAGCGAAGGCTGAGCCAAATGAGAATTGAGAGTGGAGAATGGAGAATGCTGTTCTCCGCTCTTTCCTCTTTTTACCCTTTCCTGTCTCATTTTCTCAATCCCTCAATCCCTCAATCCCTCAATCCCTCAATTCCTCAATCCCTCAATTCCTCAATCCCTCAATCCCTCAATCCCTCAATCCCTCAATCCCTCAATCCCTCAATCCCTTAATCCCTTAATCCCTTAACCCCTTAATCCCTTAATCCCTTAATCCCTTATCCTCTCCTATTCCATATCCCCGAAAGGTTGCGATCTACATGCCCGATGGCTTCCAGTCCATGCAGCAGCAGGCGATCACGCAGATGAAAGCCATGCAGTCAAAGGCCGCCCCGGCATCCGAGCCGCCGAAAAAAGACGTGCCCTTGCCGCCGAAGGAGGAACAAAAAAATACACAGCCGCCCAAAGGGGCTGCTGCTTCGCCGGTTTCCGCGCTGCCGCCTGCGCCGGCGCCCAAACCCGGCGCGAATCTCACCGGGCTGCTTTCACGCTTTCTGCATATGGAGAACGATACGGCGCTGCTTTTGCCGCTGCTGCTTTTGCTCGGCAGAGAGGGCGCAGACGACGCGCTGCTGCTCGCGTTGCTGTACCTCATGGGCTGATTTGCCACTTTTCTGCATGAAAAATGAATAAAACAAGTATTGATTGCATAAAAACGAAAAACATTCGAAAAAATATTCAAAAGCACTTGACAAATATACACGCGCAGGGTATAATAGCGTCCGTAATGTTTCGCAGCCGCGCGCAGCGGCCGCATGAACCGTAACGGAGGTACTGGTTATGAAAAAGGAAAGCATCAAAAAAGTTGTGCTCGCCTATTCCGGCGGCCTGGATACGTCGATCATCATTCCCTGGTTGAAGGAAAACTATAACGACTGCGAAGTCATCGCTGTCTCCGGCAACGTCGGTCAGGCGGACGAGCTGGAAGGTCTGGAGGAAAAGGCGCTCAAAACCGGCGCTTCCAAGCTGTATGTGCTCGATCTGACGGACGAATATGTGGACGAATACATCATTCCGACGCTGAAAGCCGGCGCGATCTATGAAGAATATCTGCTCGGCACCAGCACCGCGCGTCCGTGCATCGCAAAGGGTCTTGTGGACATTGCGATCAAAGAGGGCGCAGACGCCATCTGCCACGGCTGCACCGGCAAGGGCAACGATCAGGTCCGCTTTGAGCTGGCGATCAAGCACTTTGCGCCGAATATGCCGATCATTGCGCCGTGGAGAGAGTGGGACATCAAATCGCGCGACGAGGAGATCGACTACGCCGAAGCGCACAACATCCCCTTGAAGATCAACCGCGAAACGAACTATTCCAAGGACAAGAACCTGTGGCATCTGTCGCACGAAGGTCTTGACCTTGAAAATCCCGGCAACGAGCCGCAGTATGAGAAGCCCGGCTTCCTTGAAATGAGCGTTTCTCCGCTGCAGGCGCCGGACGAGCCGACCTATATCACGCTTGATTTTGAACAGGGCGCGCCCGTTGCGCTGGACGGCGAAAAAATGAGCGCGAAGGACATCATCCTCAAGCTCAACGAGCTCGGCGGCAAAAACGGCATCGGTCTGCTGGACATTGTGGAAAACCGTCTGGTCGGCATGAAGAGCCGCGGCGTGTATGAGACCCCGGGCGGCGCGATCCTTTACAAAGCCCACAGCGTGCTTGAAACGATCTGCCTGGACAAGATGACCGCGCACGAAAAGCAGAAGCTTTCCATCACCTTTGCCGAACTCGTCTATAACGGCCAGTGGTTCACCCCGCTGCGCGAAGCGCTTTCCGCGTTTGTTGACAAAACGCAGGAGCGTGTGACCGGCAAGGTGCGTCTGAAACTCTATAAGGGCAACATGATCAATGCCGGCGTCTGGAGTCCGTTCTCGCTGTATAGCGAAGACCTTGCCTCTTTCGGTGAGAGTGACTACGACCAGACCGATTCCGCAGGTTTCATCAACCTTTACGGTCTGCCGATCAAGGTGCAGGCGATCTTGGACGCGAAGAACAAATAAACAAATCATAAAAAAGGGCTGTCCTGCGGGGCGGCCCTTTCGTTTTGAGGCGGCGGCGAGCCGGCGCAGTGCTTTGCACTGCGCACCAAGGAGCGCAAACACGCCGCCTTTCGGTTTTTGCGCGCGTCGGGCGCTCCTTGCGTCCTGCGCTGCGCGCAGGACGGGCTCGCCGCCGCCTCAAAACCGCCGCACGTGGATCGCAAGGAACTTGCACGGCCGTTTTCAAAAACAACGGGGCTGCCGCATTTGGCGAAATGCGGCAACCCCTTCACAGTTGCTTTTTTTGCCGGAATGTGTATAATGAACGTATCACCCGATGCGCGTGTAGATCATCTTTGCGCCGTCCATGTGCGCCGTGATCGCGCCGTCGTCAATGAGCGACTGCAGCATCGCGCGGGCGTTGCCGCAGACACGGGCATATTTGTCGAGATCGAACGTCATGTGCAGATCCTCGCTGACCGCGCAGAAGATCTCTTCGAACGTGTGACCGTCGCAGTGGGAGAGAAAGAGCGCTTTGCGTTCTTCCAGCGCGCGCACGTTCGCTTCGGCAAGCGGGCGGATGTCCGTCACCGCCGGCGCGTGGGCGGGCACAAACAGCTTGCCATGCAGGTTTGCGATCATCTTTGCCGTTTCGATGCTTTGGTTGACGTCGAAGAACATCGGCAGCCCATAGTCGCGGTAGGTTTCTTCGCTCAAAATCGCATCCGCAAGGAACCAGACGTCGTCCGGCGTTTTGATGCCGACCATGTTCAGACTGTGTCCGGGCAGGGGGAGCACTTCGAACCCTGCGGGCAGCGCTTGGGGCGTGAGGATCTCTGCTTTTTCGCTGTGGGGTTTAAAGAAAAAGTTGCGCTTGCGGTTGATCGGAACGCCGAGGAAGTTGTAACTCGGCTCCACGGCGGAATGCTCCACGAAAAACTGCTCGGTTTCGGGCGCGAAGATCGCGCAGCCGTATTTTTCACGGAAAAAGCGGTTGCCGACAATGTGGTCGGCGTGGGCATGGGTGTTGATGATCGTCTGCACGCGCCAGCCGCGTTCATTCAGCGCAAGGTCGAGGTCGGACACGCTCTTTCTGTGATCGCCGCTGTCGATCAGGATAACGCTGCCGTTGCCGTTGTCATAGACGCCGATGTTGGAAAAGCAGCGCAGATAATAGGTGTTTGAAGCGAGCGATAAAAACTGAAACAAAAAAATCGCCTCCTGTCGTCTGGGCTTATTTTAGCACATTGTTCGACATTTGGCAAGGGAGGAAAACAAATGAAAGTTGCAATCGTCGGGTCGAGATCGCTGCACATGGAGATCCCGGCGGAGCTTGTGCCGAAAAACACAACGCAGATCATCTCCGGCGCGGCCAACGGCATTGACCGCAGCGCGCGCGCCTTTGCACTGGAGCACCGCATCCAGATTTTGGAGATCCTGCCGGACTACGAAGCCTACGGCAGACGTGCGCCGCTGCAGCGCAACGATATGATCATTGCGTTGGCGGATCTGGTGCTCGTGTTCTGGGACGGCAAAAGCCGCGGCACAAAATATGTGATTGACCGCTGCCACGCAGTTGGAAAGCCGGTCGTGGTCAAACGGTGTTGAAAAGTCGCGTTCACACTGTGTCACCAACTTATGAAATCACAAGTTCAGCTTTCCCTTGGGTTTTACGATATTTCCATAAGGAAAGATGGAGGCGCACTGTGCGCATAGCGTTTCGGAAATCGCACACGGAACATTATTACTATTCCCGCAGATAAAAGTCGAAGCATAAAGGGCATGTAACACAAACTTTTCCCATATCGTTCGGTGCCACGTCAACGTCCGAACTTAGCGTTTTCTCTTTCTTCGTCTATTCTTTCTCTGATGCTGGCTTATAATGGAAACAGACAAAGATTTGCGAGAATGATTTTTGGCAGGCAAGGCGAAGGACGAAGTCAGGCTGTCGCCTGGCGAGGACGACAACGCAGCATGACGGAAATCAGGCCGCAAAGATTGTCTGTTCCCATTGCAATTCAGCATCCTGCAAGAGAAAGAGAAAGAATAGACCCGCCGGAGGCACCGTTCGGAAAAAGCAAAAGATAACGAAACATACACACCGAAGTGAAAAAGCAGATTTTTGACCCCTTTCGCCGCGGCACAAAATATGTGATCGACCGCTGCCACGCAGTCGGCAAACCGGTCGTGGTCAAACGGTATTGATGCAAGCTCAAAAAAACCGCAGGGCAGCGCTGCTGTCTTGCGGTTCCTTGCTGTTTAATTTCGCGTCGCTTTCACCCGTTCATAAACCTCGGCGCACACGCGTGCGTCGGTCTGCGCGTCCATGGTCTGCGCCTGTGTTTGCAGTGCTTTTTCCACGTCGGGCAGTTTTTTTGCAAGCAGCACGTCGTCCCTGGCCGCGTCAAAGTAGGGCGTGTCCTTTTCCAGCAGGTCGATCCGCTGCAGCAGCACGAGCGTATCGCCGTTTTCAAGCACGGCCGTCTCGTTCTTTTTCAGTGCGCGGACCTTTTCAAAAAACGATGCTCTGACCGTCGGATCGCTCTGTTTCAGCTCGGTCACTTCAATGTCCGCCGTAACGAGCAGGCCCTTGCTTTTGCTGTATTCCTTGTAAAGCGTGTCGATCGTTTCGCCGCTTTGCGCGCGTTGCCGCAGCGCGTCAAACTGCGCTTTCAGCTCTGTTTTCTCCGCGTCGGAAAGCGGCACGGTCTCGCCCTTTGCGTTCGTTTTGGAAAGGCTTTCGGAAAACCCGCGGAAGCCTGCGTAGGTCTCGCCGAACCATGTTTGCAGCTTCTTTTGCGAAATCTCCTGTTCGCCGCCTTTGCCGTAAAGGTGCAGCGCCAGCGCCTGCTTTGCCGCTTCCCAGGTGCAGACCATCGTCAGGTCGCTCTTTTCCATGCCGAGCGCGCGATAATGCGCCGAAAAATATTGCCACAGCCCCCGCGTGCGCTGGGCGACCTGCTGTTTTTGCTGTGCGGGAAGTTTGAGCGACAGCGCGCGCAGTTGTGCTTCCAGCGCGGCATACACGGCGCAGGACTGCACGGCCGAAGCGAGCACATCCTCGCGCGCGGCGTCCTCGGGTGCGTCTTTCATTGTTTCATTCAGTATATAGGCGAAAACCCCCGCGGAAAACGCGGTCTCGCCAATGCGTACCGGCACAGCCGTCCGGCGCTCGCAGCCGAAAAAAAGTCCGGCGCAAAGCAGCGCACACAGCAGCAGGGCAGCACATCGTTTCATCTGTCTCTTCCTTTCCTGCAGGGTGGTTTTATTATACAGGATTTTTTTCTCCATTGCAAGCCGATTTTTTTGAAAAAGCGCTTGACAAGTGCGCACTTTTCTGCTATTATCGTAGAACCGCAAATATGCAAAGCGGTTCCTTGCTCAGGCAAACCTGAGCCATCAGTCCATAAGGAGGTGCAAAACAATGGCAAACAGCTACGAAACCATGTTGGTATTTTCGGTTGCGAACGGCGACGAAAATGTAGCCGCTCTTGTTGAAAAGTTCAAGGCACTGATCGAGGCAAACGGCACGATCGAGAGCGTTGACGAATGGGGCAAGCGCAAGCTCGCGTACCCGATCAACTATGAGACGGAAGGCTACTACATGCTCGTCAACTTCTCGTGCGAACCCGAATTCCCGGCAGAGCTCGACCGTATCGTTAAGATCACGGAAGGCGTCATCCGCTCCCTGACCGTCAAAAAGTAAGGAGATTGCAGTATGATTAACAATGTCGTATTGATGGGTCGCCTTGTGGCGGATCCCGAACTTCGCACGACCACAACGGGACGCACGCTCGTCTCGTTCCGCATCGCCGTTGATCGCTCCTTCGTCCGTCAGGGCGAAGAACGTCAGGCGGACTTTATTCCCTGCACCGCATGGGAACAGACCGCAAACTTCATCAGCCGCTATTTCCACAAGGGCTCCATGATCGGCGTGATCGGCTCGCTCCAGTCCCGTACCTATGAGGACAAGGCCACCGGTCAAAAGCGCACCGCGTATGACGTTGTTGTGCGCGAGGCCAGCTTCACCGGCTCCAAGAACGAGACCGGCACCGGCGCCTTCGGTGCACCTGCCGCCGCGGCAGCTCCGGCACAGCCGGCGCCCGCGTTCCAATCGGCAACAAGAGCGGATTTTGAAGAAATCACCGACGACGAAGACCTGCCGTTCTGATCAATTTCAGAGGCAACCAAAAACACTGACAAGGAGGAAATTTTCATGGCATATGAAAAGGGAAATCGTTCCAACCGCAAGAGCCGCAGAAAAGTTTGCGCGTTCTGTGTTGATAAAGTGGAAACGATCGACTATAAAGATGTTGCAAAGCTTCGCAAGTTCACTTCCGACCGTGCGAAGATCTTGCCGCGCCGCGTGACCGGCACCTGCGCCCGTCATCAGCGTGAACTGACCGTCGCGATCAAACGCGCCCGTCAGGTGGCATTGATGCCCTACACCAGCGACTGATTCGCCGCTGCAAAGAAAAACACGGACGAGAGACCGCACGGTTTCTCGTCTTTTGCTTTTTTAGTCGATAGTCGGTAGTCGTTAGCTGTTAGCTGTTAGCTGTGTAGGGGCGGCCGGTGGCCGCCCGCTTTTTGTGCGCGGGTACTGCATTCCATTGCCCGCCGTGGATTTCCACGGCGGGTCTTTTCTATCCGCTACCAGCTACCAGCTACCGACTAACGACTAACGACTATCAACTAACAGCTAACAGCTACCAGCTACCAGCTACCGACTAACGACTAACGACTATCAA
>CADBBT010000053.1 GCA_902792985.1 Oscillospiraceae bacterium | reverse complement strand
AAGTGCTCTCGCTGCGACGCAACAACGCAGAAGAACGAAACGGCCATCGATGCGAACGCGCACGACTTCAGCGTGTTTGTGGAGACCATAGCGGCGACCTGCACAGCGGGCGGCTATGACACTTACAAGTGCTCGCGCTGCGACGCGACGACGCAGAAGAACGAAACGGCCATCGATCCCGACGCGCACATTTCCGGCCAGCCGGCGAAGGAAAATGACGTTCCGTCAACCTGCAAAGATCTTGGCGGCTACGATATGGTCACACGCTGCACCCGCTGCGACAGCGTTCTTGCTACAGAACACGTTGCTTACACTGAGTACGCAGCGCACAACTACGGCGATTGGACTACTGTGACCGCTTCCACCTGCAAAACCGCCGGAACAGCCGAGAAGATCTGCTCCGTTTGCGGCGACAAGCAGACGAAGACGCTTGCGCTTGATGCAAACAATCATGAAGGCCCGAACGAAACCGTTGGCGCAAAGGCTGCAACCTGCACTGCGAACGGTTATACCGGCGATGTGAAGTGTA
Source organism: Oscillospiraceae bacterium (assembly GCA_902792985.1). Classification (GTDB taxonomy): domain Bacteria; phylum Bacillota; class Clostridia; order Oscillospirales; family Acutalibacteraceae; genus UBA6857. The sequence continues at coordinate 10,249 of CADBBT010000053.1, read as the reverse complement.
CTGCCTGCGGCAATGTGATCAAGCAGGGCACTGTGACCGCGAAGAAATCGCACGCGATGGGCGAATGGGTCGTGACAGCAGAAGCAACCTGCACGCAGACCGGCTCCAAAACACGGCAGTGTGTCTACTGTGATTTCACTGAAACACAGATCATTGAGAAGACGAAACACACCGACGCGGATCAGGACGGCAAGTGCGATGATTGCGGCAGCGAGGTTACACCTGCAAACGCCTGCCCGATCTGCGGTAAGACCGAGCATAACAACCGTGTGACAAAAGTGTTCCATGCGATTCTGGCCTTTATTAAAGAAGTTGTGCTGGGTGTGGTGGTGCCGATGATTAAATTTGCGAAGCGCTCCTAAACCACATTTTCCCGCATAAACATCAACGCAGCCGACATCTGAATCGGCTGATTGAGTACCACTGAAAAAGCGAAGGAGAACGCTCCTGTTCTCCTTCGCTTCCTTCATTCTATTGTTTGTTTTTTGCAAAAAGGGGAGTGGGGAATCGAAGCAGGGGCGGTATTCAGCGACAGTCGATGGACTGCCGGGACTGCCTCTGATCGGAGAGCACTGTTCTAACCGGAAATCATGTCCCGCTTTTTTCGTCCGTCAGTTTTTGCTCAAAGCGGTTTTTATACACACCCTCCGGAACCTTTGTGGGATATTCACCCGAAAAGCAGGCAGCGCAGGAACCGCTGTGTTTGGTCAGATGCTCCAAAGCTTCGATGGGCAAGTAGCCCAGAGAATCGGCGCCGATCAGCGCTGCTGTTTCCTGCACCGTATGGCGGCATGCGATCAGGTTTTCCGTGGAATCAATGTCGGTACCATAAAAACACGGGTGCAGAAACGGCGGTGCGGTGATGCGCACATGTACTTCTTTTGCGCCCGCGTCGCGCAGCAGGCCGACGACCCGGCGCATCGTATTGCCGCGCACAATGGAATCGTCCACAAGCACCACCCGTTTGCCCTGTAAAACCGACGCGATCGCAGACAGCTTGATGCGCACGCTGTCAATGCGTTCGCTCTGTCCCGGGGCGATGAAGGTGCGCCCGATGTATTTGTTTTTGATGAGACCGATCCCGTAGGGAATGCCGGACTGCCGCGAAAAGCCGAGTGCCGCGTCCAGCCCCGAATCCGGCGCGCCGATCACCAGATCTGCGTTGGCCGGGTGCTGTTCCGCCAGTATTTTTCCCGCTTCCAGACGAAATTGATGCACCGAAAGCCCGTCGATCACGGAATCCGGACGTGCAAAATAGATGTATTCGAACACACACAGCTGCTTTTTTTGCTTTCCGCAATGCTCCCGGCGTGAAATATAACCGTCTTTGCCGAACACCAGAATTTCACCGGGTTCCACATTGCGGATGAACGCTGCGCCAACTGCTTCCAGCGCACAGCTTTCCGATGCGACGACATAAGCACCGTCGGGAGTCTGTCCGAAACAGAGCGGTCGGAATCCATAGGGATCGCGGGCGCAGATCAGTTTTTGCGCCGACATCAGAACCAGCGAATAGGCGCCCTCCAGCGTATGCATCGCCGCAGACAGCGCGTCCTCAATGGAGGAAGACCGGATTCGTTCTTTTGTTATGATATAGGCGATGGTTTCTGTGTCACTGGTCGTATGAAAGATCGCGCCGGACATCTCCAGCGCGTTGCGCAGTTGTTCTGCGTTGCTGAGATTGCCGTTGTGCGCCAGTGCCAGCTTGCCTTTCTGGTGATTGATCATCAAAGGCTGGCAGTTGCTGCGGTTGTTGCCGCCTGTAGTTCCATAGCGCACATGGCCGACCGCCATGGTCCCTTTCGGCAGGTCGGAAAGGCTCCTGCCGGAAAAGACTTCACTGACGAGACCGAGATCTTTCTGTGAAAAGAACAGACCGTCTTCGTTTACCACAATGCCGCAGCTTTCCTGCCCGCGGTGCTGCAGCGCATATAAGCCGTAATACGTCTTTGCGGCAACATCGGTCTTTGTTTTGGAAAAAACGCCGAATACGCCGCACGCTTCATGAATTGCCATAGAATCCTCCAACAGAAAAGACAGGCAACATCCGATGATGCTGCCCGTTTTTTTATTCCACATCCTGCAGGGCGTCAAAGCCCTCTTCACCGGTACGTACCTTGATGACGTTCTCTACATCGTAGACAAAGATCTTGCCGTCGCCGATGTGACCGGTATACAGCACCTTCTTTGCCGTTTCGATCACTGCGCGGACAGGCACCTGACTGACCACGATATCCACCTGGACCTTCGGCAGCAGCGTGGCTTCCACTTGCACGCCACGGTAATATTCCGGCTTACCTTTCTGCACACCGCAGCCGAGCACATGTGAAACGGTCATGCCGGTGATGCCGATCTGCAGCATGGCGTCCTTGAGCGCTTCAAGCTTTGCTTCCTTGCAGACGATCTCGATCTTTGTGAACTTCACAGTGCCTTCGTGGAAGGCGGGTACTTTTTTGACAGGAACCGCTTCGGAAACCGGTACGTCACCGCTGACAAGAATCGGTGCGCTGCCTTCGTCAATTGCTTCCGGCAGCATGGAGAACCCGGCATAGGCGGACGGCAGACCGTGTTCGGTCCGGTCAAGTCCGACGAGTTCTTCTTCTCTGGAGGCACGAAGGCCAACGACCTTTTTGATCAGCAAAAACGTCAGCGTGATCGTGACTGCCGTCCAGGCGGCAACCGCAGCGAAGCCGAGCAGCTGCAGCGACAACAGCTTGAGCCCGCCGCCATAGAACAGACCAGTCAGCGTATTGCCCGCACTGTCTGCGATCGCGTAGCCGGGTGCGGTTCCCGTGGCGAACAGGCCGACGGCGAGCGTGCCCCAGATGCCGTTCATGCAGTGGACGGCGACAGCGCCGACCGGGTCGTCGATGTGCAGCTTGTGATCGAGCAGCCACACACCGAACACAACAAGCAGACCGGCGACCGCGCCGATACAGATGGCACCGAAAGCGTCCGTCACATCACAGGGTGCAGTGATCGCCACCAGACCGGCCAGCGACGCGTTCAGACACATCGACACGTCGGGCTTGCCGTATTTCAGCCAGGTGAAGACCATGCAGACGACTGTTGCCACGGCAGGCGCGACGGTGGTTGTCAAAAAGATGGACCCAAGTTGCGCCACACTTGTTGCTGCCGCGCCGTTGAAGCCGTACCAGCCGAGCCAGAGGATGAACACACCCAGCGCGCCGAGCGCAATGTTGTGGCCGGGGAAGGCGTTGACCTTTTGTACTTTGCCCGTGCTGTCACACTTGAATTTTCCGATGCGCGGGCCGAGGATCTTTGCGCCGATCAGCGCCGAAATGCCGCCGACCATGTGGATGGCGCACGAACCTGCAAAATCGTGGAAGCCGAGCTGACTCAGCCAGCCGCCGCCCCAGATCCAGTGTGCTTCGATCGGATAGATCAGCGCCGAGATGACGCCGGAATAGATGCAGTAGGATAAAAACTTTGTGCGCTCCGCCATCGCGCCTGAAACAATGGTTGCCGTTGTTGCGCAAAAAACGAGATTGAACACAAACGAGGAAAAATCAAAGCTTTCGTATGCTGTAAACAAGTCGAACCCGGGTTTGCCGATGAAGCCGACAAGATCTTCACCCATCAGCAGACCGAAACCGATCACGATAAAAACAACAGTGCCGATGCAGAAATCCATCAGATTCTTCATAATGATGTTGCCCGTGTTCTTTGCTCTGGTAAATCCGGCCTCCACCATGGCAAACCCGGCCTGCATCCAGAACACCAGCGCCGCACCGATCAAAAACCAGACGGCAAACACTTGAGAGCCGACCGCTTCATTCACCGTTTGTAAAAGACTATCTGAAATCATAACAATTCTTCCTTTCGAAAAACAAAGAATAACCGCCAACAAGGGGTGTCATACGTCGGGGAAGTCAGACCCGGTCTTTTCCCGCAAGCCGACGGTTATTTTCAAAAATTATACCCCGAACAGCAGATCGCCGTAGGTCGGGAACGGCCAGTCCTCTTTGGCCGTGAGGGTTTCCGCCTTGTCGCAGCTTTCGCGCAATTGATCCATGAGAATCAGCAAATCGTCGCGAATGGCATAGCCCTGCTCCTTCACATCGTCAATGTCTTTAACTGTCTGCGTCATCGTTTCCAGCACCGCCGTGCGTTCTGCAATCTGATTTGTCAAGGCGCTGAGCGCTTCCAGCGTGTCGGTCTCATAGGCGCACGGCGCACCCGGCAAAACGGCCAGCTTTGCCGCCGCAGTTGCCGCCAGCTTGCCGCAATAGCGGCTGACCGCAGGCAGGATCTCTTTTCGCGCCATGTCGGCCATCGTGTTCGCTTCGATCAGAACCGCTTTGTTGTAGTTTTCGAGCGTGATCTCGTGGCGCGAGCGCAGCTCCGCTTCGGTGAAGACCTTGTGCGCAAGCAGCATCTTCATATTCTTTTTGTCGAGCAGGTGCGGAATCGCGTCCGGCGTGGTGCGCAGGTTGCACAGATGGCGCACCTCGGTCGCCTCTTTGATCCAGGCGTCGTCATAGCCGTTGCCGTTGAACAGGATGCGCTTGTGATCCTTGATTGTCTTGCGGATCATTTCGTGAAGCGCCGTTTCAAAATCTTCCGCGTTCTCCAGCCGGTCGGCATAGATCTTCAAGCTCTCCGCCACGGCAGCGTTGAGCATGATGTTCGTACAGGAGATGCTGTTGGCGGAACCGAGCATACGGAATTCGAATTTGTTGCCCGTGAACGCGAACGGCGACGTGCGGTTGCGGTCGGTCGCGTCCTTTTTGAATTTCGGCAGCGCGTGCACGCCGAGCTTCATGATCTCTTTTTCCGCGCTGCTGTAGGGCTCGTCCTTTTCAATGGCTTCCAGAATCGCGGTCAGCTCGTCGCCCAGGAAGATGGACACCACGGCAGGCGGAGCTTCGTTTGCGCCCAGGCGGTGGTCGTTGCCCGCCGTTGCAACGGCGATGCGCAGCAGATCCTGATAATCGTCTACGGCCTTGATGACCGCGCACAGGAACAGCAGGAACTGCGCATTTTCATAGGGCGTTTCGCCGGGCGACAGCAGGTTGACGCCGGTATCAGTGGCGATCGACCAGTTGTTATGTTTGCCGCTGCCGTTGACGCCGGCGAACGGCTTTTCATGCAGCAGGCAGACGAGATTGTGTTTGAGCGCAACCTTTTGCATGATCTCCATCGTGAGCTGGTTGTGGTCGGCGGCAACATTTGTTGTCGTATAGATCGGCGCCAGCTCATGCTGGGCGGGTGCGACCTCATTGTGCTCTGTCTTGGCAAGAATGCCGAGCTTCCAAAGCTCTTCATTCAGCTCTTCCATAAAGCTTTGTACGCGCGGCTTGATGACGCCGAAATAGTGGTCGTCAAGCTCCTGTCCCTTGGGCGCGGGTGCGCCGAACAATGTGCGTCCGGTGAAGATCAGGTCCTTGCGCTGCTTATACAGTTCTCTATCTACAAGGAAATATTCCTGCTCGGGACCGACGGAGGTTTTGACGCATTTGACGTCGGTGTGGCCAAACAGCTTCAGAATCCGCATGGCCTGGCGGTTGAGCGCCTGCATGGAGCGCAGCAGCGGCGTTTTTTTGTCGAGCGCTTCGCCGCCGTAGGCGCAGAACGCTGTGGGGATGCAGAGCGTTTTTCCTTTGATAAACGCATAGGACGTCGGATCCCAGGCAGTGTAGCCGCGCGCTTCAAAGGTTGCACGCAAGCCGCCGGAGGGGAAGGAGGAGGCGTCCGGTTCGCCCTGAATCAGTTCTTTGCCGGAAAACTCCATGATCACGCCGCCGTCGGGTGCGGGGGAAATGAAGCTGTCGTGCTTTTCGGCGGTGATGCCGGTCAGCGGCTGGAACCAGTGAGTAAAGTGGGTTGCGCCGTTTTGGACCGCCCAATCCTTCATCGCCGCCGCAACAGCGTTGGCAACATTCAGATCGAGCGCAGCGTTTTCGTCGATCGTGTGCCGCAGCGACTGATAGATTTTCGCCGGCAGCATGGCTTTCATCACGCGGTCATCAAAAACGAGAGAGCCAAAGGTTTCGGGGAGTTGTTTCATGATCAGGACTTCCTTTCTGTTCATAAAATGAGAAAACGGCGCTTTCACAGAAAATGCGAAAGACACCGTTGCCTTAGAAGAAGAGAAGGTCTTTGAGCGATTTGCCCAAAGACCTCGTTGCCTTTTTGTGCATTATAGCGCCGAAAAGCGCAAATGTCAACCCCTTTTCGAGAAAAACTGAAAAAAAATTTTGGGGGTTGACAAGCGCACCGCAGAGGTGTACAATGCAAAAAAAGAGCAATGGCGTTCGTTTTTGCGTGCTTCGCAAAAATGAGCGCCTTTTCTTTTTGGGAGGTGAACCGATATGATGAAAGAAGGTCAGATCCGCATACCTGCCGGCTGCGCCATTGCCGCGGTGATTTCAAAAGAAGGAAACCGTATGTCCGGCGAGGCGATCATCAACGCCATGCGCCCGATGCACGCGCGTTCCAACGGACTCGGCGGCGGGTTTGCCGCATACGGCATTTATCCGCAATACCGTGATTATTATGCGTTCCATCTGTTCTTTGATTCCCGCGCCGTACGCAAAGAATGCGAAGCCTTTTTAAAAGAGCGGTTTGAACTCGTGCACGGGGAACGTATTCCCACACGGCAGACGCCGGCGATCACAGACGCGCCGATGATCTGGCGCTATTTTGCTTCGCCGCTTCCGTCGGCCGTTGCTGCCATGCAGGTGGACGAAAAGGCGTATGTCATGCGCGCGGTGATGGAGATCAACACAAAGCTTTCCGGCTCTTACGTCTTTTCCAGCGGAAAAAACATGGGTTCGTTCAAAGCTGTCGGTTATCCGGAGGATGTCGGCGCGTTTTACCGGCTCGATGAATATGAAGGCTACTGCTGGACAGCGCACGGCCGCTATCCGACCAATACGCCCGGCTGGTGGGGCGGTGCACACCCGTTTTCGCTGCTCGATTATTCCGTGGTCCACAACGGTGAGATCTCCTCCTACGACGCGAACCGCCGTTTTATGGAGATGTTCGGCTACAAATGCACGCTGCAGACGGATACCGAGGTCATCACCTACATTCTGGACTACCTTTTGCGCAGGCAGGGCTTGACGCTCAAGGAAGCCGCTGCGGTGATTGCTGCGCCGTTCTGGAACACCATTGAGGCGAAGGAAACCGCGCGCGAACGCGAAACTGCCGCATTTTTGCGCAAGGTGTTTCCGAGTCTTCTGATCACCGGTCCGTTTTCCATCGTGCTCGGGTTTTCCGGCGGTCTGATGGCGTTGAACGACCGGCTGAAGCTGCGTTCCATGGTCGTTGGCGAACAGGACGACAAGGTGTTCATTGCCAGTGAGGAGGCAGCCATCCGCGTGATGGCGCCGCAGGTGCAAAACGTCTGGTCGCCTGCCGGCGGCGAGCCGGTCATCGTCCGCGTAAAGGAGGGTACCTACTGATGAATCCGTTGTATCTGACGCCGGAATTTGAAGTTGTCCGCAATGAAAACCGCTGCATTGCCTGCCGGGTCTGTGAGCGCCAGTGCGCCAATGAGGTGCATAGCTTTGACGAAACACGCGGCGTGTTTCGCATGGATGAAAGCAAATGCGTCAACTGTCAGCGGTGCGTGTCGCTGTGCCCGACTCATGCGCTGAAAATCGTGAAAAGCGACTGCCGCCTGCGCGAAAATGCAAACTGGCAGAACGACACCATTCGTGAAATCTATAAGCAGGCAAACACCGGCGGTGTGCTGCTGTCTTCGATGGGAAATCCCACGGAGCTGCCCGTCTATTGGGACCGCATACTGATCAACGCGTCACAGGTGACGAACCCGCCGATCGACCCGCTGCGCGAACCGATGGAAACGCGCGTGTTCCTCGGCAAAAAGCCCAAAAAGATGCAGCGCGACGCACAGGGAAACCTTGTTTGCAGTCTGGATCACCAGCTGGAACTTTCCATGCCTGTCATGTTTTCCGCCATGAGCTACGGCTCCATCAGCTATAATGCTCATGCTTCTCTGGCGCGTGCGGCAACCGAATTCGGCATTCTTTACAACACCGGCGAGGGCGGTCTGCACGAGGACTTTTATCCATATGGAGCGCACACGATCGTACAGGTCGCATCCGGCCGTTTCGGTGTGCACGAGGACTACCTCAACGCAGGGGCGGCCATTGAGATCAAAATGGGGCAGGGCGCAAAGCCCGGCATCGGCGGACACCTGCCGGGCGCAAAGATCGTTGGCGATGTGTCGCGCACACGCATGATCCCCGAAGGCACGGACGCAATTTCACCTGCGCCGCACCACGACATCTATTCCATCGAAGACCTGCGGCAGCTGGTCTATTCTTTGAAAGAGGCAACGAATTACAAGAAGCCTGTTATCGTCAAGGTGGCGGCCGTGCACAATATTGCGGCCATTGCCAGCGGCATTGCGCGCTCCGGCGCGGACATCATTGCCATTGACGGCTTTCGCGGCGGTACCGGCGCTGCGCCGACCCGTATCCGCGACAATGTGGGCATCCCGATCGAGCTTGCGCTTGCTGCGGTGGATCAGCGTCTCAGAGACGAGGGGATCCGCAATGATGTTTCCCTGGTTGTGGGTGGCAGTATCCGCTCAGCGTCAGATGTGATTAAGGCTGTGGCGCTCGGCGCGGACGCCTGCTATATTGCAACGGCGGCGCTGCTCGCGCTCGGCTGCCACCTGTGCCGCACCTGCCAGAGCGGCAAATGCAACTGGGGCATTGCCACCCAGCGGCCGGATCTTGTGAAGCGTCTGAACCCGGAAAACGGCACAAAAAGACTTGTTAACCTGATGACAGCCTGGCAGCATGAGATCAAAGAGATCATGGGCGGCATGGGCATCAATTCCATTGAAGCGCTGCGCGGCAACCGGCTGATGCTGCGGGGCGTCGGGCTGAACGAAAAAGAGCTGCAAATTCTCGGAATCGCCCACGCCGGCGAGTGAGGAGGTCAGAATGAAACGTGTTTATGTCAATGAGGACTGGTGTCTCGGCTGTCATCTGTGCGAGTACAACTGTGCGTTCGCCAACTCCGGCGAACAGGATATGGCGCTTGCGCTCAAAGGCAAGTCCATCTATCCGCGTATCCACATTGAAGAGGGCGACAAGATCTGCTATGCGGTTTCCTGCCGCCACTGCACCGATCCCCTGTGTGTGAAAAGCTGCATTGCGGCTGCGCTGCAGGTGAAAGACGGCGTGATCACCGTTGACCAAAGCCGCTGTGTCGGGTGTCTGACCTGTGTGCTGGTCTGCCCCTACGGGGCGCTGGCGCCGAACGAAAACGGCGTCATGCAAAAATGTGAGCTTTGTCTGCAGAACAGTTGCGGGGAACCGGCGTGTGTCAAAGGCTGCCCGAACCGCGCGATCGTCTTTGAAGAAAGGAGCGCGGTCTTATGAAGCAGTATGTCATTATCGGCAACGGTACGGCGGCAGTCAGCTGTGTGGAAGGGATTCGCAGCATAGACGAAAAAACGCCGATCACCATTGTTTCCGAAGAACTATATCCGGCCTACTGCCGTCCGCTGATTTCCTATTATCTGGAGGGCAAAACCGATCGCAACCGGATGCAGTACCGCCCGGACGATTTCTATGAAACGAATGGCTGCACTGTGCTGTATGGAAAAACAGCCGTCCATCTTTCGGTACGGCAAAAGACCGTGACGCTCAGCGAGGGACAGACCCTTTCTTATGACGCGCTGTGCGTTGCAACAGGGTCAACACCGTTTGTGCCGCCGATTCCCGGGCTTGAAACGGTTGCAAAAAAATACACATTTTTAAAGCTGGACGATGCACTTGCTTTGGAGCAGGCTGTCACACCGGACAGCCGCGTACTGATCGTAGGTGCCGGTCTGATCGGTCTGAAATGCGCCCAAGGACTGTCTGCACGCGCAAAAAGTATCACGGTCTGCGATCTGGCGGATCGGGTGCTTTCGAGTATTTTAGACAACGCCTGCGCCGCACGGATGCAAACGGTGTTGGAACAACACGGCATCCGGTTTCTGTTGTCCGACACGGCGGCGCGGTTTGACGGCAACACGGCCATCATGCAAAGCGGCGAACAAATACCGTTTGATGTTCTGGTACTTGCAATCGGTGTGCGACCGAACACTGCGCTTGTGCGCGAAAGCGGCGGCAAAATAAATCGCGGCATTTTGGTCGATGCGCAGATGCGCACATCTCTGCCAGGCGTCTATGCCGCCGGAGACTGCGCCGAAGGGATGGATATTTCCTGCGGCAGTTCCCGTGTGCTTGCCGTTTTA
>CADBBT010000052.1 GCA_902792985.1 Oscillospiraceae bacterium | reverse complement strand
GCTTGGGCTTGCTTTTAGCTCGCCCGTTTTGGCTTTGCTAAAGCCTTTTTTCTCCCCCGGTTGAACCGGGGGTTTATTTCCACGTCTGAAGACACCAAACAAACACAGCACACGGACGGTTCGGTTCGTGTGCTGTGTATTTTTTTCACAAAAGTATCAGGTGTTTATCGTGCGGTCAGATGCAGCTTGCAGCTTTCTCCGTCGTCCCATGCACAGTCGGTCATTTCAAGGCCGGCATACATCAGCAGCGCGCCGGAATAGCATTCATTTGTTTCCTCCACCGTGTAGACCGTGTCCGGATCGAGACCCTGCAGTTTCAGATGCAGCAAGACATTGTCCTGCCTGCGCACACGCACAAGCGTGACAAGCGCCTCGCGCTTATCCTTTGCAACGAACGACCACGCACAGATGAAGGCGTTGTCCCACGGACAGATCAGCCGATACAGATCGCCCGAGTGGATGAGACCGTAATATTTGTGATATTCGATCACCTGCGTTTTGACCGTTTCACGCTCTTCTGTGCTGAGCTTGTTCGGGTCAAGTTCATAGCCGAAGGTGCCCCAAAGCGCAACGTCGCCCTTGGTGCGGTAGCCGGTGCGATTGCACGCGGAAACGTGCGCGCCCATTGCCGACGCTGGATAGCACAACGAGGTGCCGAACTGAATGTTCAGCCGCTCGATCGGGTCGGTGTTGTCGCTCGTCCAGATCTGCGGGGAATAATAGAGCATGCCCGGGTCAAAGCGTCCGCCGCCGCCGGAACAGTTTTCCAGCAGCAGATCCGGAAATTCGCGCGTCAGACGGTCCTGCAGCGCATAGGTGCCCAGCACGAAGCGATGGAAAAACTCGCCGCTTCGCTCCGGGGGCAGAATTGCCGAACCGGCCTCGCTGAGATTGCGGTTGAAATCCCATTTTACATAGTCGATCGGGTATTTTTTGAGCACAGCGCACATCTGCGCGAAGATATTTTCCTGCACATCCGCGCGCGAAACATCCAGCACATACTGCTGCCGCGCAACGGACGGCGTTCGTCCGGGAACGTGCACGCACCAGTCCGGGTGGGCACGGAACAAATCGCTGTCCGGCGAGATCATCTCCGGCTCGTACCAGATCCCGAATTTCAGGCCCAGCGCGTGAACGCTCGTCACAAGTCGGCCGAGGTCGAGCTTCTTTTCGTTGATGTACCAGTCGCCGAGGCTGCATGTGTCGTCGTTGCGCTTGCCGAACCAGCCGTCGTCCATGACCAGCATTTCGATCCCGAGCTCCTTTGCGCGTTCGGCAAACGAAATCAGCTTATCCGTGTCAAAATCAAAATACGCCGCTTCCCAGCTGTTGATCAGCAGCGGGCGCTTTTCCTTTTGCCATCTGCCGCGGATGAGATGCGCGTCATAGCACGCATGGAAAATGCGGCTCATTCCGCCGAGACCTTCCGGCGAAAAAACATGGACCGCCTCCGGCGTAACAAAGCTTTCTCCGCTTTGCAAGACCCAGCCGAAATCCGTCGGGCAAATGCCCATGACCACGCGCGTGGTCGCGTTGTGATCCACCTCAGCCGTCAGTGAAAAGTTGCCGCTGTAGACGAGGTTGAAGCCGTAAACGTCGCCGGTCGTTTCCGTGGCGCCGGTCTGCGCCAGCGCAGCAAAGGGATTGTGGCTGTGAGAGGATGAACCGCGCTTGCTTTGAATGCCCTGCAGCCCGTGGCCGAGCGGACGGCGTTCAAACTGGCGCTCCTTCACATGTCTGCCCCACAGCGTGATCAGATCAAAGTCCATCGAGGGCAGATCCACACAGGAGCTCAGCGCGCGTTCCAGCTTTACGCTTTTTTCGCCGCAGTTCGTCAAACGTACATGCTTTGTGATCACGTCGCAGTCGCAAAAGACCGTATAGACCAGCACGGCCTCCACCTGAGTTGCGGGGTCGCGCAGCGTCACCTCCAGCGTTTCACACTGCGCGTCATCGGTGCAATACAGATGCGGCAAGCCGGGAAGATCGGGCTTTCCGGCAACGATGCGGTGCGACACATAGCGCAGATCGGTCGTGCTGCTGCCGTCGCTGCCGCGCACCGAAAGCGCGGAAATGCGGAAATCTCCGCGCCCGTTCGTCGGGTATTCCATCGGCGCGACGTCTTGCGAAAACGACGGATCATCCGGGTCGCAGGGGCTGAAGGACGCGCTGGTCAGGCGCTTTGCCAGCGGCCAGAGGGAATCGTCCGGCAGTTTACGCCCGTAATACAGGTTGAGCAAAAAGCCGCCTTCGCGGATCCCAAGCACATAAGACGTGCGCGGGGTGTCGAGCTTGAGCGTTTTGTTTTTTTCGTTAAAAGTAATCATTGCAATCCTCCTGCGATCGTTTGGGTCGGTGGATAAGCCTTTGTTTCAGTATACGCCAAGCGCACGGACTTTTCAACCGTATTTGAAAAAGGCAAAAAGCAAAACGCCGGCAGGGTTCGTGTTGAACGCTGTCCGGCTTTTGTTGATTATTTGTTCGGGTTTTGCGCCTGAGTAGAAAGCGTCAGATATTCTTCCAGCGTCAGACCCTTGTCCATGATCTCCTTTGCGATTTCAGGACTGCCGACAAAGCGGAAATGCCACGGCTCATACGCGTAGCCCGTGCTGTCGTCCTTGCCCTCAAGATAGCGCAGGATGAAACCGTGATCGGCCAGTTTTTCGTGGATCTTTGCGAAGAGATCGCGCTCGGCGATCATTTCATCGTTGTCGTTGATGATCTTGCCGTCCTTGATGACGCAGATGTCGATCACAAGGCCGGTGTGATGCTCGGAATAGCCCGGCACAGCCACATATTGCTTGCAGTAATCCTCGCCGTATTTTTCAGCGAATTCCGCCCAAAGCTCCTCCTGGCGGGCAACCGAACGATAGGTGCTGTCAAGCAGGATCGTGATCCCGTCGTTCGCGCAGTCTTCCTGCAGCGCACGGAACGCTTCCAGCGTTTTTGTTTCCACCTTGAACACGTCGGTGGCAAGATAATCGTTGTTCTCGTTTAGCTCGATCCCTTCGGGCAGCGTGTTCTGTGCGTCTTCCAGCACCACAACGCTTTCCCAGTCATCGGGAAGCTTGTTTTGTTTGTTGACCAGCACAAGATAATCATACTTTGCTTCTTCACCCGGCGTTTCCTGCGGCTTTTCTGTGCAGGCGGTCAAAAAGCTGCACAGACAGACGATTACAAGCAAAAGGGAGAGCAGGCGGTTGTTTGTGTGTTTCATATGCTTCCATCCTTTCTTGAAACGGGTTCAATACCGGAAAAAGTATACACGGAATTTGACAAAATGTCAAGTTTCCGCTTTGCGAAAAAGCAGCCGCTGCGGTTGACACTTTTATAAAATAATGCTAAAATATAAGACAACAAATCGGTTTCTGCCTGTTCGGTGGAAGCTGACGATCGTTTGAAAGGGGGCGGCAAGATGCATCAAAGGAGAAAATGGAGCACGCTGTTTTATCTGATCCCGGTCGTGATTCTGGTTGCAGTGTTGGTGTTTTCCTCTGTCACCGCGCTGCGGATCTATTTGCCGCAGCGGCAGGATCAGAACACCTTTGAGCGCTTGCGCAAAGAGCTTCCCACGGAAGCGCCGGAGGAGGTTTCAACGACCTTTGTGAACCGTTATGAATCCGTGATGGCAAAGAACGGAGATTTTGCCTGCTGGCTGAAGATCCCGGACACCGCGATCGACTACCCTGTGATGAAAACCTCGGAGGACGACCCGGAATACTATCTGCGCCGCGGCTTCGATAAAAAATACTCCTTCGCCGGAACACTGTTCATCGGCGGCGGGTGCAATCTGGATTCCGATTCGTTCATCATCTACGGACACAATATGGACACAGACACGATGTTTGGCGAGCTGGACCGTTACATTGACCCGGACTACGCGGTGCTGCACCGGCTGATCAAAATCGGCACGCCGACAGACAACCGCCGCTACCGTGTTTTTGCCGCGTTCCAGACCAAAGTTTACGGCGTGAACGACAACGTTTTCAAGTATTACGACCGGATCGGCGAGCTGGATGAGGCGACCTATCTCGACACTGTGGAGCATATTCGCAATATGTCGATCTATGACCTTTCCGACGCGCCGAAATACCCCGCGCAGCTCCTGTTTTTATCCACCTGCAGCTACCACACAAAGGACGGTCGTTTTGTTGTTGCGGCCTATCGTGTGGACAACGACGGAAAGCATTAAAGCAAAGGGAAAAGTACCTTAAGCTTTACAAAAAAATGCCCGATGTGCCGTTGAATATTTGTGTATTTTGCCAAACAAAAAAATCCAAAAAAATTGTTGACACGGTATAGTAATTATAATATAATACAAACATCATTAATTCGTTTTAGGGACCAAAAAGACTAACCGTAAAGGGGGCGCTACAATTGGAGATCACAGATCTGTTCGATTCCATTGAACCGGTCGCCGGCATGCATAAGCCAGCACCCACGCCTGCGCCCGAACCCACACCCGCACCCGAGCCCGCGCCGGAAGAAATTTCGGCAAGTGCGCCCTCTGCGCCTGCTGCGCCGAAAAAGGGTGCATCCGCAAACAAAAAAAGCACTAAAAAACCACCGTCCAAAAAAGCACCACCGAAAAAAGCACTTTGGGGTAAAGCGCCGCCCGGAAAACATCCGCCCGGAAAAGCGTCGCCGAAAAAGGGGCCGCCGCGAAAAGGTCCTCCCCCGAAATCGACAAAAGAGCTGCTGATCGGTCTGCTGATCAAGATCGCGGTCGTCACCGCGCTGGTCTGGGCGGTATTTACATTTGTATTGGGGCTTTCCGTCCATTACGGCAACAATATGCACCCGGCAGTCCACGACGGCGACCTGCTTGTCACCTACCGGCTGCAAAAGCCCTTCATCAACGCCGCTGTGCTTTACAAGATCAACGGAGAGACCCGAGTCGGGCGCGTGATCGCGCTGGAAGGCAGCGTTGTTGATATCCACGAAAACGGTTCACTGACCGTCAACGGCGTTTCGCCGGCGGAAGAGGTGTTTTACGCCACCTATCCGGCGGAGGATTCCATCGTCACCTACCCCTACACCGTGGAGCCCGGCAAGGTGTTCATTTTGAACGACTTCCGCAGCGACACCAACGACAGCCGCACATTCGGCGCGGTGAGCGTCAAAGACCTCAAGGGGCCGATGCTGTTCACCGTGCGGCGCAGGAACTTCTGAGCCGAACCCCTTTTCAAAGTCCGGACATCTTTCATGCTCCGGCACCATTCCATTCAGATGCAATAACTTTGCATACATTATTTTTCTTTTCATAAAGGAGGTTAAACTATGAAAAGAGCAAGCAAAGTCTTGGCAATCCTTATGGCGTTCGCACTCGTCATGGGCTTTGCCGCAATGTCCGCATCCGCAGAGAGTCAAGTAACAACGACTTTCAATAAGAAACTCGGAGTACCCAGCAACGCTCAGGTTCCCAATGTTGAATTTGTATTCACACTCACACCGGGAACTGCTGTTCAGGGTGATGAAGACACCATTTCGGTCAATGCCGGTATCGGCAGCCCCACGGTTGAACACGCTGTCTTCTCCAACGGTATGACCACAGTAGCCGGCGATGCGACCAAAGGCGAGGATGCCAACAAAGTTTATGCGACCGATCAAGTCACGATGGATTTCTCCGGCATCACCTTCCCCGGCCCCGGTATCTATCGTTATATCCTCACTGAGCAGCCGACCACCGATTACTACGGCAGTATCACAAACGACACCAATTCCACCCGTATCGTCGATGTGCTTGTTGCCAAAAATGGCGACAACCTCGAAATCACGGGCTATGCCATGAGAAACCCGAGCGACAATGTTGATGACGATCCCTTCTATCCGGCTGTTAACATTGGCGATGACCCCTATAACTATGCTGATCAGGATCCCAGCGTCAAGACAGTCGAATTCAAAAACGAATACGAAACTGTTGACCTTGAGTTCTCCAAGAAGATCACCGGCAACCAGGCTGATACGACCAAGAAGTTCACGTTCACACTTGCGATCGAAGACGCCATCCCCGGCGACTATGAGATCCAAGTTGTTAACGGTGACGATGTCATCGTTGATGGCAGCGGCGTTACCAACAATAAGATCACTGTTGCTTCCGACGGCACCTACACCGGAACCTTCGCTCTTACCGACGGCGACGTTGTGAAAGTGATTGGCCTGAACAAAGGTTATCAGTATACCCTGACTGAAAACGCTGAGGACTATACGTCCGCAGATGGTGTTGACAACGACGGTACTGACAACGATTTCACCGATGCTACCGCAAGCACTGCAGGTGTTACTACCAATGTTAAGACCGGTTTCACCAATACCCGCGAAGGTATCATCCCGACCGGCGTGATCGTCACGGTTGCTCCGTTCATGATCGGCCTGCTGCTGTTCGGCGCTGTCATGATGTTCATGATCAGCAGACGCAGAAGAGCTGCTTATTGAAGGAATCACGAAGACGAAGAGTCTGAAGATTTAGAAGAAGAAGAGTATGATGAAACAGAGGAATGAGGCGTCGTTCCTCATTCCTCTGATTTTAGTGCGAATCAAACTCTTTTAGTTTTTAAGCAAAGATTTTGGAAGGAGAGAAAGCGATGAGCAGGAAAGTGGTCATATTTTGCGATAAATTTTTCGACAGACTGGTTGTTCTGGTCTCGCTCCTCTTCTTCCTGATCTGTGCCTACGCCATGTACGACGCGGCCATGGTCTATTACAACGCAAACGACACCAGCGTTTTGAAATTCAAGCCCGACCTGACCAACCCCGAGGTGTTGAAGGAGATCTCCAAAAACGCCATTGCGTGGATCACCGTGGACGACACCAAGATCGACTACCCGGTCATGCAGGGCAAAGACAACAAAGAATATTTGAACAAAGACCCCTTCGGCAAATATACCCTGTCCGGCAGCATTTTTCTTGACGCGCGCAACAACCGCGATTTTTCCGACCGCTATAGCCTGCTGTACGGACACCACATGGAATATAACACCATGTTCGGTTCACTGGACCTGTATAAAAAAAGAGAATTCTTTGACACGCACCGCACCGGCCGGTTGATCACCGTTGGCGGAACAAGCTATGACATCCGCTTTTTTGCCACAGCCATGGTGCAAGCCACTGACCCGCTCGTGTTCCATCCGATGAACGCGACACCCGAAGCTTTGATAGATAAGCTTGCAAAAACAGCAATGATCTTTGAACCGCCGGAAAGCGAGGAAAATCTGAAATTGATTGCGCTTTCCACTTGTCAGTCCGCCGAAAACATCGACCGTATGGTCCTGTTCGGCGAAATGAAAGAGATTTCTTGAGGGAACTTTTTTCTTATGCGTAAATTGCTACTACTGCTTTTGAGCTTATTGCTCCTTTTGTTCCGCTTCACCGGGACGGCGCTTGCGGCAGAATCTGCCCGCGCTGATGTGCCCGTTGTGATTGAGGGCGGCGGAACAGCTTATATGATTTCCGAAGTCAACAGTCCCCTGCCGACGGCTTATTCCATCCGCATCGACAACGGCAGGACCGGACATTTCTATATTGATTTTACCAGAGCCGGAGAATTCCATTATACGGTCAAAGCCGATTTTTCCGAATCCGGAAAGGATCGTCCGGCCGAAAATACCTTCCGCGTGACCGTAACGGTCTATGAGCGCGAAAACGGTAAGCTTTATGCAACGACCACCATCTACGCATCCGATTGGGCAAACAAATCCGATTGGGCAAACAAAGAGACGATCGTTCGCTTTGAAATCCCGACGGAGCCGACAACGCTCCCCGGCAATCCGGAAACACCCACCGCGCCCGGTACGCCAAGCAACCCCGACACCCCAACAACACCGACCACTCCCGGTACACCCGACACGCCGACAACACCGGGCACGCCTGATACTCCGGGCACACCGACAACCCCCGGAACACCCGGTACACCCGACACACCGACGACTCCGGGCACGCCCGGAAAACCGAGTGCGCCTAAGTTATCCTCCTCCACTCCCGAGACCATCAGAAAACCGAGCCGCACACCCAGAACCGGCGACGAATCAAACCTGACCCGTTATTTGACGGCCGCCATTGCTTCTTCGTTCGGACTGTTTCTGCTTGCGCTGTTGTATACGGTCAACACCAACAGACTGGTCAAAGATGAAAAGACGTATTAATACTATATATAGTATAGAACCCAACAACTAACACCTACGACCGCGCAGCAAGGGGAAAGCACAGAGCAATGAACAGACCTTTATTTGATTTTTTGCAAAAATTGAATAAAGACGCGACCAAGCAGAGAGCCTTCAGAGCTTTATGCCTTGTTTTGGTTACGGTTCTTTTGCTCGGCTTTTGGCAGCTTGGCACACTCGGCATTGCAATGACCTTTGCGGGCGCAAAAAACAACGACTCCCCTGCTGACATATCGGTTTCGAGATATTCCAAAAGCCCGTCGGCATCCTCGTGGTTCGTTGCAAGCACACGCAAAGCTTCGCAGAAAAAAGCGCCTCTGAAAAGCGGCAGAATACAGCGATCGGCGCCGAACAGCGACGTTGAGCTTGACGATTTCATTACGGATGTTAACGGCTCCGGCACAACAAAAGTTGGCGAAAACCTTTATCAGACAACGCTGGAGCTCAAGTTTAAAATCGATACGGATTATATCAATCAGGTTTCAAGCGGCGGTTATAAATTCTATTACGATCTTCCGGAGGAAGTGATCATTCCCGCAGATCTTCTTAACGGCGGTCCGTACTATGCATATTTGCTGGATAAGTACCCGGAGCTTGAAGTGGCATTCAAATATGATTTTATTCCCAACGGCGACGGGACAACAAGAATTGAAATCATTTACGATGATTATTTCATCGAGGATGCGATTGAAAGCCAAACCGAAATCATCAACAACGTTTTGCGCTTCAGATGTTATATCGACGCGGAAGGCGACGACACGCACGACGGATTGGACGTTGAATTTACCGTAGACACCACGCTGCAGATCCCGCCGGAGGATATCAACGAAAACTATGATATCACAGCGCAGAAAACAGGTTCCTACACTGCCGACGGCAAACTCCACTATGATGTCACGGTCAGCTCCGTCAACGGAACGCCGTCTGACATTTCCTTTATGGATACCTTGACTTATTCGGGCGGCGGATCGATCACACCGCCGACAGAGATCTCGGTGATCAAACACAACGCTGACGGAACCGTTGAAGTTTCAACCATCCCCTCGCAGGGACATATCAGCGGTGTTATGCAAAACGTCTATGAGATCGACCTCAATCTGCCCCAGCTCGAAGAAGACGAATATTATACCCTTTCTTATGATTATGCGGTCACAGGCCTGACGGATGAGAACGCTGCCGTTTCGGCATATAACATTCTTGAAGCAACTTCCGACAATAACAACGACAGCGTTGAGGATTACGCCGATTACTTCATTTATCAACAGCAGCCCAAAAAAGTTAAAAAAGACGGTACGCCCTTCGGCGAATATGTGCAGTGGAACATTGCTGTCAACAACCGCGGCGGCGATATCGCCGGAAAAATCATCTATGACGACAGCTTTGCCAACGCGCAGAACGAAACGATCAACGGCACCAACGGCATCTATGTGCAAAAAGTCTGGCAGGAAGCGACCCCCGGCGTTGATTACCAGTTTGTCTATAACAACAACGGCGATATCATCGGTGTTCAGTTCTTGCCCGCCGACGGCAGCACGCCCAACACCAACCTTTATCATATCACCTACTACACGCTCCCCGACGTGGCCTACGGCGAGACTGCGGTCGTGCACAACGAAGCAGAATTTGACGGCGACACCGTTTTCTACGACGTGGTTGTCGACGGCGGCGATATTGAAAAAACGTCTAACGGTGACCAAAGCCTGAACGGCGACCTGCACGGGATGGACTGGACGGTCAGCGTTGAGGTTCCAACGGGCGGTATTGAGGCAGGCACGACCTTCACCGACACGCTGAGCCCTGCCGGACATTACATGACGCAAACGCAGTATAACGCGCTTGTTTCGGCGCTTCAAACCGCATGGAGCCCGAACATTGTGAACGTTACGCCGACCTATACCGACGGCAACATTACCGGCTATACGTTCTCTGTGGGCGCTGCCGGCGGCGGAATGCTGTTGGACGACGGGCTTGTGGAACATATCACCTGGCAGTATCAGACCACCGGTGATATGACCGGCAAAAACAAGGAGACCTTCACCAATACGTTCAGCGACGGCGAAAAAACATTGCCGGTCAGCAACACCATCAGCCCGAACGTCAAAAAGCTGAATGTGCGAAAAGTCAACGATTGGCAAACGATCTTTACCGAAGACCCCACCACACTGACGTTCAATTATGAAGAAAACAAGGACGATGAGTTCGTCTGGGTTGCGCAGGTCACGCCGGTGCCCGGTGTACAGACGTTCAGTATCACCGATGATCTGCCTGAAGGCGTTGAAGTGACCGGCATCAAGGTGGTTCCATCACCCTTGACCGCGTATAATTACGGAAAAGATGATTACCCGTACAACCTGCTGACCATTGCTGCCGACGGCACGATCTCCGGTGAGATCGGTCAGCTTTGGCTCGACAAGACCATTGCATCCGGTCAGCTCACGACCTCTGCAGACGGCAGCCAAACAGTCGATGTAACACTGCGGGCAAACTCCGCGAACACCACTTTGTTCAGAAATACATTTTATGTGATCTACTACTGCAAACTTTCAGAGGACGCATGGCCCACAAACGGCACGATTCATATGACGCTGAACAACACGATCCACGTCTCTGCCGACAACGAGGACTACGGCGAGGCGGACAACACGATCATTATCGACGCAACCAATATGCAGGAAGTGGTCGACAAAAGCGGCGTTTGGGACAAAAACACCCATATGATCACCTACTCGGTCGATATCAACCCTTCCGCTGAAAACCTGCTGACAAGCAACGGCGGCACGATCGATCCGAGCTGGCTGACGTTTACCGATGTGCTTTCTTATACGGCAAAATTAGGAACCGGTACCGGCGAAGCGGTCCTCAGTCTGAACTCCGTCAAGCTTGAAAAAGAAGAAAACGGCGTTTGGACACAGCTTTCAGATATCCAATGGACCGCACATACAGATACCGATTCTACGAACCCGAGTGTAAAAAATGCGTACATCGAGATGAAAATTCCCGATGAAACGCATCTGCGGCTAACCTACAGTTACCATGTCAACAGTTCAATGGCTGACGGTATCACACTTTCCAACTCCGCTACCGTGGAAGGCCACGGAGATGAGTCGGGAGACGACAACACCCATATCGATCTTGAAGACTTCCAGACGTCCGGTGAATCGACCTTTGAGGAATTCTGCCTCATCAAAATTGACCAGGAAGACGGAACGCCGCTGTCCGGCGCTGTATTCACGGTCTACACTTGGGAAGCCGTGAACGAAGAATGGACTCCAACGGCAAAAACATATACAACAGACGCGGTCGGAAGAATCATTATTAAAGTGATCGATGAATACGAAGACGGAACCAACGTTTATCAAAAGGACACCGCCTATTGTATTAAAGAAACCACAGCGCCACCGGGATACATTCTCCCGGTGAATCCGCAGCCCTTCTATTTCTGGTTCAGCGAAAACCGTGACGCTCCTTTGGAAGCACCGGCTGACTTTATGCTGACAGCCGCGGATATTTCAACCTCCAGCCGCAGAATTGAGGCAGAGAATATGTGCGAGTATGTGAATACGGGCATCTTCGATGTCAGACTCCTCCCCTCGTTCGCTGCTCTGATAACTGCGGGCATCGGCACCTTCCTGATTGCTTCAAGACTGCGCAGAAAAAAGTTTTATAACGCGGAAGCCTGATGGCTAAAAAAGAAAAAGACCTGTTACAATGACTCCTTTGCGTCGATTGCTGCAGGTTTTTCTGATTCTTTTGCAAAAGTGTGCGCACCGAAAGCGGCAAAATGCTTTCGGTGCGCTGCTTTTAACTCTTCAGGAGATCAGGTTTTCCGCCTAATCAATTTCGGCACCTCAGAAACACAGGGCAAGAACTGTGGCACCGTATCGTGATGCTTTCATTCGGTAAACAGCGCGGTAGAATAATACCGGTCGCCGCTGTCGGGCAAAAGGGCAACGATCGTTTTGCCGCGGTTTTCTTCCCTTTGCGCAAGGCTGAGCGCCGCATGGAGCGCTGCGCCGGAGGAGATGCCGACACTGACGCCCTCTTTGATCGCAAGGCGCTTTGCGGCGGCGAACGCGTCTTCGTTCACAACGCGGATCACTTCATCATACACCGCCGTGTTCAGCACATCCGGCACAAAGCCTGCGCCGATGCCCTGGATCTTATGCGCGCCGCTTTTGCCTTCGGAAAGCACCGGGGAGGCGTCCGGCTCGACAGCAACGATCTTCACGTTCGGATTCTGCGCCTTCAGGAATTCGCCAACACCCGTCACTGTGCCGCCGGTGCCGACACCCGCAACAAAGATATCCACCTTACCGTCCGTGTCATTCCAGATCTCCGGTCCGGTCGTCGCCTTATGGATCGCCGGGTTCGCGGGGTTGACAAACTGGCCGGGAATGAATGCGTTTTCGATCTCACCGGCAAGCTCCTGCGCTTTGGCGATCGCACCCTTCATGCCTTTTGCGCCCTCGGTCAGCACCAGTTCGGCGCCGTAGGCTTTCAGGATGTTTCTGCGCTCAACGCTCATCGTTTCGGGCATCGTCAAAATGATGCGGTAGCCCTTCGCGGCGGCAATCGCGGCAAGGCCGATGCCGGTGTTGCCGCTGGTCGGCTCAATGATCACGGAGCCCTCTTTGAGCTGTCCCTTCGCTTCGGCGTCCTCGATCATCGCCTTTGCAATGCGGTCTTTGACCGAGCCGGCAGGGTTGAAGTATTCGAGTTTTACAAGCACAGTCGCCTGCAGGTTTTCTTCTTTTTCAATGTTGGTGATCTCAACCAGCGGAGTGTTGCCGATCAGATCCAGTGTACCTTTATAGATATTTGACATATTCATATCCTCCTTAATTTATTTAATGGCGGCAAAGCCGGCTTCCAGATCGGCGATGATATCGTCGATGTGCTCGGTGCCGATGGAAAGACGGATCGTATTCTCGTGAATATCCTGTGCTTCCAGCTCCTCTTTGGAAAGCTGAGAATGCGTTGTTGATGCCGGGTGGATAACCAGGCTTTTGACGTCCGCAACATTGGCAAGCAGCGAGAAGATCTGCAGCGCGTCAATGAATTTCCACGCTTCCTCTTTTCCGCCCTTGATATCAAACGTAAAGATCGAGCCACCGCCCTGCGGGAAATAACGCTCATACAGCGCGTGCTGGGGATGCGTCGGCAGCGAGGGATGGTTGACCTTTTCCACCAGCGGATGATTGGAAAGGAATTCGACCACCTTTTTGGTGTTTTCCACGTGACGTTCCAGCCGCAGCGAAAGCGTTTCCACGCCCTGCAGCAGCAAAAACGCGTTGAACGGCGAGATCGCTGCGCCCGTGTCTCGCAGCAGGATGGCGCGGATATAGGTCACAAACGCGGCTTTTCCGGCCGCAGCCGTGAAGGAAACCCCGTGATAGCTCGGGTTCGGTGCGGCAATGTTCGGATACTTCTCCGGCGACCAGTCAAAGTTGCCGGAATCGACAATGACGCCGCCGAGTGTCGTACCGTGACCGCCGAGGAATTTTGTTGCCGAATGCACCACGATGTCGGCGCCGTGTTCGATCGGACGGATCAGATACGGTGTGCCGAAGGTGTTGTCGATCACAAGCGGGATGCCGTTGGCATGCGCCAAAGCAGCAAGCGCTTCAATATCGGGGATATCACTGTTCGGGTTGCCGAGCGTTTCAATATAGATCGCTTTGGTATTTTCACGCAGAGCCGCTTTCACAGCGTCGATGTTGTGGATATCCACCAGCGTCGTCTCAATGCCATACAGCGGCAGCGTATGCGCAAGCAGGTTGAAGCTTCCGCCGTAAATGGAGCTTTGTGCGACGATATGTCCGCCGTTTGCCGCAAGCGCTTCGATCGTATAGGTGATCGCCGCAGCGCCGGACGCCACAGCGAGCGCGGCAACGCCGCCTTCCAGCGCGGCAATGCGCTGTTCCAGCACGTCCTGCGTGGAGTTGGTAAGTCTGCCGTAAATGTTGCCTGCGTCGGTCAGACCGAATCTTGCCGCGGCGTGTTCGGAGTTGTGGAACACATAGCTGGTCGTCTGATAGATCGGCACAGCGCGAGCATCGGTCGCCGGGTCGGCCTGTTCCTGACCCACATGGAGTTGGAGCGTTTCAAAACGATAATTTGACATAATAGAGTACCTCTTTTCTAAAATAATAAATTGTAAAACGATTCAGAAAAGCAGGTTCACATTCGTCCAAATCTATAGTTTTGCCGCAGCAGGCTTTCAAAAAGAAGTTTCATTCGTTCTCATCCTTCGTTTTTTCGTTGTTCATAGTCCTGCAGTGCCGC
The DNA here is from genome assembly GCA_902792985.1 of Oscillospiraceae bacterium. Lineage (GTDB taxonomy): Bacteria > Bacillota > Clostridia > Oscillospirales > Acutalibacteraceae > UBA6857. Next base: position 5,101 of record CADBBT010000052.1, on the reverse strand, counting down.
CTGAATGGCCTCTTCCGCAAGAACGGAACAGTGGATTTTATGTGCAGGAAGGCCGTCGAGCGCCTCTGTGACCGCTTTGTTTGTCAGCTTCAGCGCGTCGGAGATCGGTTTTCCCTTGATGAGCTCCGTCGCCATTGAGCTGGACGCGATCGCGCTTCCGCAGCCAAAGGTTTCGAATTTTACATCGACAATGACGTCGTTTTCAATTTTCAAATACATCTTCATGATGTCGCCGCATTTGGCGTTGCCGACCGTTCCGACTGCGTTTGCGTCTTCCAAAACGCCGACATTGCGCGGATTGCGGAAATGATCCATCACTTTTTCACTGTATAATGCCATTGCGGATCCTCCTCAAAGAATAAAGTTCCCTTTGCCGCTGCACAGATCGCGCCACACCGGCGAGAAGGAACGCAGATGCGCAACAACCTGTTTGGTACATCGCACGATCTCGTCCACATCCGCGGTTGTCGCGTCTTCGCCGAGCGAAAGCCGCAGCGAGCCGTGGGCAACGTCGTGGATCCGACCGATCGCAAGCAGCACATGGCTCGGATCGAGCGAACCCGACGTACAGGCGGAGCCGGACGAGGCGCTTACACCGAGATCGTCGAGCAGCAGCAACAGCGATTCGCCCTCGATGCCCTCAAAGCAAAAGCTGACGTTGGACGGAAGGCGCTGTTCGGCGTCGCCGTTGAGGGCGCTGTGTTCAATTTCAGAAAGCCCTTCGATCAGCCGGTCGCGCAGCGCAGTGAGCTTTTTTGCGTTCTCCTCCCTCCCGTCGACCGCTTCCTGCAGCGCCGCCGCCATCGCAACGATGCCGCCGACGTTTTCTGTGCCGGCGCGAAGTCCGCGCTCCTGTGCGCCGCCTTCGATCAGGTTTTGCAAACGCACGCCGCGTTTGGCATAAAGGAAGCCGACACCTTTCGGGCCGTGGAATTTATGTGCCGAAGCACAAAGGAGATCAACGTTATCGTCTTTGACATTCACCGGAATGTGCCCGACGGCCTGTACCGCGTCAGTGTGGAACAGCACACCGTGACTGCGGCAGATCGCACCCAGTTCGCGGATCGGCTGGATCGTGCCGATCTCGTTGTTGGCATACATGACCGTCACAAGACAGGTGTCGTCGCGGATCGCGTCTTCCAGTTCCTGCGGCCGCACAATGCCGTTTTCGTGTGCCGGAAGATAGGTCACTTCAAAGCCTTCTTTTTCCAGCTTCTTTAATGTATGCAGCACCGCGTGGTGCTCGATCGTATCTGAGATGATGTGTGTCTTTCCCTGCTTTTTTCCGATGGCTGCCGCGGACAGGATCGCTTGGTTGTCCCCTTCCGAGCCGCCGGAGGTGAAAAGGATCTCGTTCGGCAAAGCGCCGATCAGCCGCGCGATCGTTTGCCGCGCACCCTCCAGCGCTTCCTTTGCCTTTTGTCCGGCAGAATATAAACTGGACGGGTTACCGTAGATTTCATCCAAAAACGGGAGCATGGCTGCGATTGCCGTTTTGCTCATCCTGGTCGTTGCCGCGTTGTCGGCATAGATCATAACCATCCACCTCTGTGTAAGTTTTTTAGGATTATATCACCTTTTACCTACTATGTCAATAGGTTTTAACAAATTTGTTTGCTTTTTTTAAATTTTGATCTTCTGCTCTTGATTCAACCGTCCCCCTGTGTTATACTATGCTGAGAAAAGAGGCGAAAAAGATGATTTCAACCAAAGGACGTTATGCACTGCGCGTCATGCTGGATCTTGCCGAAAACGCTCAAAATGGCCCCGTTCCGCTCAAGGACATCGCCGAGCGGCAGGAGATCTCAAAAAAATATCTGGAGATCCTGGTCAGAGATCTGGTCAAAGGAAAAATGATCAAAGGCTCCAGCGGCAAAGGCGGCGGCTATATGCTTTGCCGTGCACCGGAGAGCTACAACGTCGGAGAGATCATCGAGCAGATGGAAGGGCCGCTGAATACGGTCGCCTGTCTGGCAGAGGAAGCTGCGGAATGTCCGCGCGCCGGACGCTGTTTGACGCTCCCCCTCTGGCGCGAGTATGACAATCTGGTCCACGATTTCTTTTATCAAAAAAAGCTGACCGATCTGCTTGCGCAAACAAAGCATTGAAAAACCAAAAGGAAAGGATTTATACATGAAGGACTATATCATTCGGGAAACCGACGATTTTTTGGCGCTTTCCACGTTGTTTCACGAAAGCGGCATGGGTGTCGCAATTGAGGAACGAAAGCCGGATCGCGTACTGAAAATGTGGCGGATGGACGACCCGCAGACCGGCGAGCTGATGGCTGCCTCCACTTTGGAGGTGCGAGACGGCGTCCACACACTCGGCGACATCGCCGTGCGAAACGATCTGCACCGTACCGGCTACGGCCGCGTGATGCAATCGGTCGTTTTTGAAGAAGCGAAAAAACGCGGCGTCAAGGAGCTTTGGGCATGCGCCAAAGAACCGGCCTATTACATGCATTGCGGCTGGGAAAAAATGGACTGGGATTCCTCCCCGAACATCGCCGTGTACTGCACCACCTGCGGAAAGCGCGGAACGCTCTGCCACCCGGAGATCATGAAATATAAACTTGACTGAAAAAAACCAGCCTCCCGATCACAGCAACGGATCGGGAGGCTTATTTTATTCCTCCTGGCTTTTCATTTTAAACAGGATGCGCAAAAACGGCCGCAGCGCTTTTGGACTTTTCCAGACTACAATTTGCATATCGGCACCTCCCAGACTGTCAACGCTAAGTTCTGAAGCAGGAGATGACGCCGAGCACCACCAGCAGAAACGCCAGAACGAACAGCATGAATTTTGTGGGGAAGCAAAGCGCAAGCAGCATCCCCGCGCCGAAGGCGGCAAAAATCAATCCCCGGTCGTTCATTCCTCTGCGGCGCATCACGGTCATCTCCCATTCTGTCAGGCTTTTTTGCCTTGTCAATCCAGTATATGAGAGAAACCGAAAACGGTTACCACGGTTTTTGTTCCAGCGCCTCCTGCCGCAGCTGCAAATAGCTTTGATGGCGGCTTTCGCTGATCGTTCCGTCGGCAACGGCCTGACAGATGCGGCAGCCCTTTTCACCGGTATGCGCGCAAGTGGTGAATTTGCACTGTCCGAGATAAGGCTCAAACTCCGGGAAGAGCGTTTCAAGCGCTTCCAGCGGCGGGGTTTCGGATTTCAGCGAATCGATCGATGAAAACCCGGCGGTGTCGATGACCAGTCCGCCGCCCACATGAAACAGCTCCGCGTGGCGCGTTGTGTGCCGTCCGCGGCCGAGCTTTTCACTGATTTCGCCTGTCGGCAGCGAAAGCGACGGGCAAAGCGCGTTGAGCAGCGTGGATTTTCCCGCGCCGGTGTTGCCGGTCAGCGCGCTGCATTTTCCGTTGAGCTGCGCGGTGATGCGCGAAAGCTCCGTGTTCAGCATCACGGGATAACCGGTCGTTTCATAGATCTGATACAGCTTTTCCACGGATGCAAGGTCGCTCTTGGAAAAGATCAGCACCGGCAAAATGTGCTTTTCCTCCGCCACAACGGTGAGCTTGTCGATCACAAACGGATTCGGCGCCGGTTTTGCCGCAGAGACCACGATCAGAAGCTGGTCCACATTCGCCACAGGCGGCCGGCCGAGCGCATTTTTTCGCGGCAAAATCTCGTCGATGGTGTTCTCCTGATTGTCGCGCACTGTCACAAGCACATGGTCGCCCGCCAGCGGTGTCAGGCGTTCTTTTCTGAACTTTCCCTTGGCTTTACACTCAAAAACGCCAAGAGCGGTTTCCACATAGTAGAAACCGCCGATGCCTTTTAAGATCACGCCCTGTTGTTCCATGTTGCTCATTCGTCCAGATCAAGCTCGGGTTCCACTTCCGTCGCCGCAGTGCTGGACGGGGTGCTGGCAACCGTTACGTCCACGTCCGCCGTGGTAGACGGCGCTGTGGTCGTCACTGTAGTGGACTCTGTCGTAGAGGGCGCTGTGGTCGTTGTTGTGGGCGCCGCTGTGGTCGTTGCCGCAGTGGGCAGTTGACCTGTGGAGACGTAGACAGCGATCTTTGTGCCGGGCAGCACGGATTCGCCGAGGCTTTCATAGCCGATGATCTGGCCGCGCGTCTGCGAGCTGGCGCGGTACTCGGTGCGGGAAGAATCCAACGCAAGGCCCGCTTCTTCCAGTGCTTCCTTTGCCTCGTCGATCGTCATCCCCATCAGATCGGGCACTTCCACCGGCTCCTGATCGTCCGCCGTTGCAACATACATCGTGATCGTTGCGCCCTCAGCGACCTTTTCATCGCGCGCCGGAGAGGTGCGGATCACGGTTCCGGCCTCGCGGTCGTTGTTTGCTTCTTTTTCAATGCGCACTTCGAAATTCTCGGCCTTCAGGATGCTCTGCGCCGAGCTGTATTCAAAGCCGTAAACGTCGGGCACACGCTTTTCATCTTCACCAGTGGCAATGTAAAGGGTAATGGTGCTGCCCTTTTCAACCTTGCCTTTTTCCGGCTCCTGACGCACGATCGTGCCGGCTTCTTCCTTGCTGTCCGTGGTGGGATCGATATAGACCAAAGACTGATTGCTCACAAAAGACTTTGCCTTGTTTCCCAGGGAGATCTTGTTCTTATTCTGCTTCTTATCGCCGATATACTTGCCCTGGGCCATATCGATATTCCGGACCACAACCTCTTTCACGAGACCGGTCATGTCATATCCCACATCAATGGTGGAAAGGCCCGAACCGGGATTTAAGGAAATAAGCGGTGTCTGGTTCTTCTTCGCCTCGATAAAGTAAAGAGTCTTACCGACGATAAAAAAGTCGAAATTATACCGCTTGGCCGCCTTTACGATAAAATCATAATCACTTTCCTCGACCATCTCCACCCGGCGGTCTGTGGCTCCTCCGTTTCCACCCTGCATTCCGGGTGGCTTATCCGGCGTGGAGTTGATGACCATTTCCATAAAGAGAGATCCGTTCTGATCGGTCTCCTGAAAGATCGGATAGGCTTCCAGGATCTCCTTCACCGCGTCCCCGAAATAAAGGGCTTTCAGCTTCTTCGAATGCCGGTTGGCCATCATAAGTCCCTTCACATCCATGCAGGTAAGCTCCGCCGAGGGCATCTCCCCGCT
>CADBBT010000051.1 GCA_902792985.1 Oscillospiraceae bacterium | reverse complement strand
GGCTTGACGGAGATCACGCCGAACGACACGATCATCGACAAGATCCCGCACGATTTCCACGGCGAGATCAAGAACAACGGCGACGGCACGCACTCCTTCGCCTGCACCTACGGCTGCGGCACCTATGGCAGTGCAACAGCGCACGTGTATGACAGAGAAGTGGCAACCGAGAAGTATTACAAGTCCTCTGCAGACTGCACAGCGCCGGCGGAATACTATCTGTCCTGCGCCTGCGGCGCCAAGGGCACGGGTACGTTTACGGGTGACCCGATCGGCCACAACTATGTGAGCAAGGAAGGCAAACCGGCAACCTGCTACGACAGCGGCTACACCGATTACATGCAGTGCACACGCTGCGACGACACGCAGGGCAAGGAGACCATTGCGGCGCTCGGTCACGGCAGCTACCTGTATGACAACAGCGCTTCGGGCAAGGTTTACGACGGCACCTTTGAATGGGCGACCTACAGCTGCTCCAGAGGCTGCGGCGACCACTATGTCCTGTTCACGGTCTACGCGAAGGATAACACCAGCACGGCGCTTTCCGGCGCAACGGTTACGATTACCGGCGAGGGACAGAACGTCTCCGGCACGACTGACAGAAACGGCGTTTTCGCGCCCGACAATCACTTTGCGGACGGCGAATATACGGTCACGATCAGCTATGACAACGGCGAAAAGAACGCCACGACCACCGGCAACATCCGTGTTTCGCACGGCAGAACCAGCGGCGGCATCGGCGTACTGCGTTTGGTTGACGTTGTTCAAAACGACGACCACAGCGGTTCCTCCTCCTCCCAGAGCGGTTTCCGCTGCTCGATGTGCGACACCTATGAAGCCAACCGCAGCAAGCCGGTCATCGGCATCTTCTACACCATCGTCCACTTCTTCGTCCATCTTATCCAGCGCATCATCTATGCGTTCTCAAGACGCTGAGAAGATTTGACGGTGAAAGCGATTCCTTGACCGCTGAACGCAAACAAACACAAGTTTTGCCCCGTCCGTTTTTACGGGCGGGGCATTGCAAAAAGGAGAAGCAGATGAAAATCATTCGTCCCGGAGAAAAGCTGACCAGGCAGGAGCTCCGCTTTTTTGCCAATATGGCAGGGCGTGCCTATTTGAATGATCCGGTGCACACCTATGCAACCAAAAATCCGGCACGGCGGGAAAAGTTCGTCTCGCATTTCATGATGGAGCGGCTGAACACGTCCAACGGTGAGGATTATTTCTACATTGACGATGAAAACCGCGGGGTGTGCGTTTGGCGGCACGCCCACAACGAATATGGCGTGCTGGACTTTTTGAAGTGTCCGGACTGGTTGTATCTTTACTGGTTCTGGCCCAACACGCTGCGCACGCTGAGCGCCTATGCGCCGCTGGATGTGCACGTGTTTGACGAAAACACATGGCTGATCTCGCCGGTGTTTGTTGCGCCGGAGCATCAGGGCAAGGGCATTGCAACGGCGCTGATTCAAAAGAGCATGGAGGATCTCGCCAAGAAAGGCTGCACCTTCGGTCTGGAGGCGCAGGACAAAGGAAACGTGCGCTTTTATGAAAAGCTCGGTTTTCGCGTGATTCAGACCGCGGATTTTCCGAAAGGAAACCTTCGCCATTATTACATGGTGAAAGAATAAAGGAGGATACGTATGAGAAAACAAATGAAAAAAAGTCTTTCGTTACTTTTGGCGCTGCTGATGCTGCTGTTGAGCTTTCCGGTGCTTGCGGAGCAGGGAGCCGATTCTGCCGCGCAGAGACTGACCTTTTTGCAAACAAAGGGCGAAGCGGTTTACAACGAAGCAGGGGAGCGTGTCATGCTGCGCGGAACGAACCTCGGCGGCTGGGGGATTATGGAGGACTGGTTTTGTCCCTATACCTCTCCGTCCGGCGAGGAAGTAATGTTTCAAAAGCTGGTGGAGCGTTTCGGACTTGAGAAGACCCACGCGCTCATGCAGCATTACCGCAGCAACTGGATCACAGAAAACGACTACCGCAACGTTGCCGCGCTCGGCATGAATGTTGTGCGCCTTCCGTTCTGGTACCGCAATTTCCAAAGTGACGACAACGGCACCTGGTATCTCAACAAGAAGGGAAAAATCGACCTGCATGAGTTGGACGAGCAGGTGGCGCTTTGCAAAAAATATGGGCTGTATCTGATCCTTGATCTGCACGGTCTGCCCGGATATCAGAACGATTACGACCACTGCGGAAAGTCCAAATCCATGTCTTTGTTCGACGATACGCCGCAGGCTGCGCGCTATCGCGAGGTGGTCAAGGACTTTTGGGTCACGCTCGCAAAACGTTATCGCAACGAGCCGACCGTTGCAATGTATGATCTCATGAACGAGCCGCTCGGTACAAATATCACCAGCGACAAATCATTCCGTCAGGTGTTTTTTGACTTTTCCAATGAGCTTTATCGTGCCATCCGTGCTGTGGACAGCCGTCACATCATCTGCATGGAGGCCATTTGGTCGCCGGATGCGCTGCCTGCACCGTCTGTTTACGGCTGGCAGAACGTTGTTTATCAGGAACACTGGTATGAAGTGATGAATCCGATGGTGCTGCACAAGGCGAACGAAATAAAAAATGCGCGTTATGATGTGCCGTTTTTGATCGGCGAGTTTTATCCGCGCGGCATCACCACATTCGGCTATCTCTTCTCTGTTTTGAACCGCAGGGGACTGCACTGGACAACGTGGACCTACAAGGGCGCCGGCAACATGGCCGACCAGTCGCCATGGTTCCTGTACGGTTCTTCGTCGCTGCAAAAGGTGGATTTTGAAAACGACAGCTACGACGTGTTGATGGAAAAATTCGGCGCTGTTTTGCGCACTGACGGCGGTGCGTTCAAGCGCACGGCGTTTGCGGATTATGTGAAACATTTTACTGATGGCAGCACGGATCCGGTATCGTTCTACTCCTTCGGCCTTGTGGAATCACGCGGCACCTTCAGTGAGCGTTGGATGCTCTTTTCCGACAAGATGCGTTCGATCTACACAACGATCCTTGACTGGGCACGAAAGCTGAAAACGGGCGATCTGCTGTAAAAAGGCATAAGAAAAAAACGCGGAGTTTTGACTCCGCGCTTTTTTATGTGAAGCTTTATTTCTTCGCTGTGTTTTCCGCACCGCGGAAGACAACAAACTTTTGGAACAAAAACTCCGTGACCATGTTAACGACCATGGTGATGCCCAGAACAACGTACTCGATCGCGCCGAAAGAGGCAAACTTGGCAGTGAAATAATTGCCGAGCCAGACCGAAATGGGTGTGAACACAAGGTAATAGCCGAAAACCTTGAGCATGGCAATGGGAATGTTGTTGGCAGCCTTAAAGGTGAATTTGCGGTTGAAAGTAAAGTTCCAAAGCACGGAGAGAATGAGCGCGATCAAATAGATCGGGCCATATTCGTTTTGCATGATCCGTGCAAAGGTTTCGTTGCTGTTCATGGCGTTTTGAATGAACGGCAGCTTGATGAGCACTTCGTTCATCAAGGTGAAGGATGCAACCTGGATCACACCGGCCGAAGCTGCAAACAAAGCATATTTGATAAACTGAAAAATGTTTTGCTTTGTTGTCGGGGCGCCTGCCGGCGTTTCGGTTGCGGTTTCTGTTTTTTGTTGATCGTTCATGGGGCGGTTCTCTCCTTTTTGTTACTGGATCTTTGCTTTTCTGATTGGCGAGCTTGCATTCTTGATCGTTTCACCTGCGGCGCCTGTTGCAACGGCGCGCACAATGAAATAATACGTTTTGCCGCTCGTCAGTTTTTTCACGTTGAGGCTTGTTTTTGAGGTGGTACCGGCTTTCTTATATTTGCCGTCCTTCGTCTCGCAAATATAGACGATATAGCTCTTTGCACCCGTGGTTTTGCTCCAGGTCACCTTTGCGCTGCCTTTGCCGGGCGTGACCTTGACGCCGACGGTCTTGTGCATCAAAATCTTGAAGCGCAGCGTTTTTGCGCCGGCATAGTTTCCGATAAAGGTGATCGTCACATAATAGGTGCCGGGCTTTTTACGGCCGGAATCCCAGGAGGTTGTGAAATCTTTTTTATAGATGAGCTTGTTGCCTTTTGCGTCCGTGATTGTGATCGCGGGGGTCTTCTTTTTGCCGTCGCAGTAATACTTGGTCTTTTCCAACTGGATGGAAGCGATCTTCGGAATAACGCTTTCGCTTTGCACAAGGCCGCAGTCCGCGCAGGCAACGACGATTTTGCCGTCTTTTTTGCGCGTTGCTTTGGTCACTTTGTTTTCAAAACGGTGACCGCGTGCCGGGATGACATGCGCGTCTTCCAGCACTTCGCCGCAGACCGAGCAGTAGGTGCGCACAGACAGGCCGTCGGACGTGCAGGTCTCTTCAATGGCTTTTTCCACAACGATCACATGACCCAGCGCGTAATCGACGTTTTCACGGTAATACTGGCCGCAGTTTTTGCAGGTGAATTGATGGTAGCCGTCAGAGATGCAGGTTTTGACCACAACCGTCTCTTCATAATCGTGCGGCTTCAGCGGGAGTTCCTGCTGCGCAAAGATCACTTCGCCGCAAACCGAGCAGTGGCTGCCCTGGGTCTTGCCGTGCTCAATGCAGGTAGAGGGGGAGGCGGGATCGATCACGGTTTTGTGACCGAGCTTCGGGATGACCTGCTGTTTGGTCTCCACATAGTTGCAGCGGGTGCAGTGACGCCCGGCGGTGTGGCCGTCCTCAGTGCAGGTCGCCGCGGCGGCGGGTTCGTCGATCATGTCGTGCCCCAGTGCGGAAACGACAAGCGCTTCCTGAAATACCATGCCGCAGCGTTTGCACGCAATGCCCTCACCGTTGCCGTTTTCGGTGCAGGTGGGCGCTTTGGCGGGCACAGTGACTCTTTCGTGGCCGAGCGCGTCGACCTTGCGCGGCTCTTTTTCATTGCAGTTTGCACAAGTGCGCGTTTCTTCACCGTCTTTGGTGCAGGTAGGCGCGGTCGTTTCGACCCATTTGCCGAATTTGTGCCCCGTTGCGGGGATGGTCACGGAGGAGTTCTCCTGCTTTTCGCCGCAATGGATACAGTGGTAGCTTTTGCTGCCGTCTTCCGTGCAGGTCGCCTGCTTGTCCACGGTATATTCCTTGCTGAATTCATGCGTGAGCGCGTTGCTGATCTGTGTTTCTTTTTTGCCGCAGATTTCACAGGTGCGTTCCTGCTTGCCTGTTTTTCCGCAGGTGGCAGGCGTCACATCGACCCAGGCGGCGAATTGGTGCTTTCCGTCTTCACAATCCGCAGCAGAAACGCTGAACGCGAAAACCATGCACAGCAACGCAAAGAAAGTGAAAAGCAGAGCAGTTCTCTTCATAGTCATCAACCTTTCGTTTTCGGTTATAAACTTCCTTATATATTGTATCACATATTTTTATGATTGCAAGATGAAGAAAGGAAAAAGTTTTTGTAAATTCGCGTGCCGCAGACAGCGAAAGATAATTCAAATGAAAGTGGTGGTGGTAGAATTCCATCTGCTGCACCAAATAATTTTTTTAGTAGTAATAATACTAGTAGACAACCACTTAAAAATAGAATTAAAAGTGCTAATCCTAAAATAAAACTAAAGGAGTAAAGATGCATATGAAAGAAAGAAAGAAAGTCCTGTTTGTTACGCAGGCCGCAGTGATTGCTGCGCTGTACGCCGCCCTGACAGCTGCCCAGCATTTTCTTCTCCCCGGATCCGCCTCCATGTCGGTTCAGTTCCGTGTGAGCGAGGCGATGACGCTTCTGGCAGTGCTCACCCCCGCCGCCATTCCGGGTTTGACGATCGGCTGCTTTGCCGCGAACTTCCTGTTTATGGATGCGCTGCCGCTGGATATGATCCTCGGTTCGATCGCAACGCTGCTCGCTGCCATCGCGATGTATTTGCTCAGAAATGTGCGTGTGAAGACCCTTCCGCTGCTTGCGGCACTGATGCCGGCGCTGTTCAACGGCGTGATCATCGGCGCGGAGATCGAGATCTTTTTCATCGAAGGCCCGTTCCGTTTCGGCGATTTCCTGCTTCAAGGCGGACTTGTTGCGCTCGGCGAGCTTGTGGTTTGCTTCACACTCGGCCTGCTGCTGTTCAAAGCGCTGGACCGTCCGCAGATCCGAAACTTCTTAAAATAAAAAACACATGAACAAACGGCCGCTTCCGAAATGGGAGCGGCCGCTTGCTTTATATGATTATCCATGGAAACGCCGGAAAAACGGACATTATTCAACAGCGTCTACGGTGCCGTGGTTGGAAAGGTCCACCTGAATGCCGATCATATCCGCCGGAACGCGAACGGAAGGCTGCTTTTCGGGGGTGACAATGATCTTATACTGCACACCTTTGCCGGGCAGGCGGAAGGTTTTGGAAAGCAGGCCGGAATAGGCGTTGCAGAAGTATTTGCCGGACAGCTTGTTTTGCAAAACCCAGCCCTTGCCGGTCTTTTTGTAGGTCGTGACCTGAATCTGCTTGCTGTTGCCGTTGCCTTCTTTGCTGTAAAGGTCTCTGTAGTAAACGGGGATCGTGATCTTCAAAACGGTGTTGAAGAAGCCGCCGGGCAGGTTGGAGTTCCAGCTTTTGTTCGTTGTAACAAAAATGGTCTGGCCGCCCTTGACGCCGGTTGCGGACTGTCTGGCGTTTTTGACGGTGGCTGCGGATGCGGACAGGGTAAGTGCGGAAAAGACGGTGGCGATGATGCAGAGGATGGCGATGATTCTTTTGATTTTTTTCATGTTCGGAAATCTCCCTTTCACTTTCGTTTCGTTGAATATAGTATATGCAGTTTCTGCTTAAGATTCAATTTCACGAACAATTAAGAAAGCATTAAGGGATGATGAAGATTCAAAAAAGAATCATGTTTCCTGCGTTTCGGGCATTGCAAAGGTGAGGACCGTCTTGAACAGATCACCGTCCACATGCAGATCGAATGTGCCGTTTTGCGCTTCGGTGAAGCTTTTCGCAATGGAAAGGCCGAGCCCGTTGCCGCTGGAGGAGCGCGCTTTGTCGCCGCGTTTGAAGCGTTCCAAAAGCTGTTCGCTCGTCAGCGTGATCTCCTGCGCGCTGGTGTTTTTGAACGAGATCACCGCGCGGCCGTTTTGCGCTTCAACATCCACATAAACGCGCGAAGCGGGCATGGCATATTTGCAGATGTTGTTGACAAGGTTTTGGAACACCCGCCAGAGCATAGAGCTGTCGCACAAAATCTGCACGCTGTTTTCCGGCAAATGCAGCGCAAGGTCCAGCTCCTTTTCCGCGAAGGCATAGGAAAACTCATCGAGCAGCTGGGAAAGGTACAGGCTGATGTCGAGCGTTTCGAAGTTTGCCTTGATCTGGCCGGTGGAAAGTTTGGAAACATCAATGAGACTTTGCAGCAAATCGTTCAGCTTCTGCGACTGGTGGCTGATGACGCCGAGGTAGTTCTTCAACTCTTCCTCGGTGCAGCCGCCGCTGCTGACGATATCAGCATAGTTGATGATAGATGTCAGCGGGGTTTTGATATCGTGGGAGATGTTCGCAATCAGCTCGTTGCGCATCTCTGCGCTGCGGTTTTTCTCTTCCATCGCGCGGATCATGTCATCCTTGATGTTTTCAAAATCGTTGGAGATCGCGCGAAAATCGCCGAAGAGTACAGCCGCCGCGCCGTCGTCGTCAAGTTTGCCGAGCGCGAGATTCTGGCTCTTTTTGCGCAGCTGATGCACGTTGACGATCATCATGAAGCCCAGCGCGCCGACAATGCAGACAAGCACAAGCTGGAAGACCGCGAAATAAGCAAACTTGAACTCCGAAAGCGGCTGGTCCTCATGCAGCTTATACTGGAACAGGAAGAACAGTGTAATGAACACTTCCAGCAGCAGGATGAAGACGATGGTGATGATGACTTTGCCGATAAACGGCGTTTTGAAATAGCCCTCGTTCGGCTTTCCGCGTTTTTTGCGCACGAAGCAGATCAGCTTGAACACCATTGTGTTGCGGTAAACATGGCCGTATTTGATGCGCGTTGCCAGCGAAATGCAAAACAGCAGCACGACCGAAGAGATGATCAGCGTGAGCAGCAGAATCACGGCGTTCCAAAGCACAAGATCGTTCTGCTTGATGTCTGCCACCGAGGTCAGCACAATGAGCACTGTGACGAACGCAACAATGGTGATCATGACAAGGATCAGCAGATCGAACGGGATCTTATCCACAAAGCGCTCCGGCGTCGCGTCCTCGTTTTTCGGGTCCTTGCGGCTGATGCTGGACATGATCATGCCCAGCACGATGATCGAAATCGCGATCGCGAGCACAAGAATCACAAGAATGGGATAACGGATCATGATCGCCATACGGATCAGATTGTTCGCCACCCGATAGCTGTCGGAGGCAGGCAGCCCCTTTTTCAAACAAAAGCAGATCGTGCCGTGGCGGATGGTGCCGGCTGCATCGCAGATGGAAAACGGGCGCATATTGACATATTCCGCCTGCGTCTTCGGGTCAAACGAGCTGCCCTCCGGAATGTTGTCGATGAGCCGCGTGCCGTTTTCGTCGTCCACAAAAAAGATCACGTTCGAGGCGTCCTCCTGATAAAGCCGCTGCAGCTCGGAGGTATCCTTGCCGGAATAATGCAAAAAGATGTAATGTTCGATCGTGTCAAACTCGTCGCCTGTTTTGACACGGAACATCTCCTGCTGTGCATAGACACCGGGATCCGGCTCATAAAAGCGGTAATCCACCATGCAGTCGATGGCAAGAAAGAGCGCCACGACCAGTTCCGCCAGCAAAAGATAGATAAAAACGGCTGTGATCTTGTCGGACAGATTCTTAAGTGTCAGTTTCATATCAGTCCATTTTCTCCATTTTATAGCCGTAACCGAAGACGGAGATCAGGTAGCGCGGCTGCGCGGGATAGATCTCGATCTTTTCGCGGATGTGGCGGATGTGGACAAGCACGGTGTTTTCCGCACCGAGCGGATCGCTGTTCCAGACGCGCTTGTAGATCTCTTTGAGCGAGAAGACCGTGCCCGCGTTGCCGACAAACAGCTTCAAAATGGAAAACTCCGTCGGGGTGAGGTTGACCGGCTTTCCGTCCACAGTGACGCGCTTTTCTTCATCGTCGATGACGATGGGTCCGTTTTGCAAAATGTTTGCCATTTTCTGCTGTGCCTGGCGCTCGCTGCGCCAAAGTCCGCGCTTGAGCTGATATTCCACCCGCGCCGCGACCTCGATCTTGTTGAACGGCTTTGTGATGTAATCGTCCACGCCGAGCTGGAACGCCAAACGCTTGTCTTCCGCTTCGCTTTGCGCGGTGAGCAAGATCACCGGCACCTCGGAGGTTTTGCGAATTTCGCAAAGCGTTTCAATGCCGTCCATCTCCGGCATCATCACATCCATCAGCACAAGGTCGATTTCATTCTGCGAAAGCAGTTCGAGCGCTTCTTTGCCGTTGTAGGCCTCCAGAATGTCATAGTCCTTGTTGTCGGCGTGCAAATAGATCCTCAGTGCGCGCACAATGTCTTTTTCGTCATCGCAGATTAAGATTCGATACATAAGTTTCGTCCTTTCCTCTCGGGGATGAAATAAGAATTACTTTTTCATTATATAGGAACACCTGCGCGTTTGCAATCAATTTAATAAAAAAAGAGTCCCGATCTTAAGGAAATCTTAAGGTCGGGACGTTTTGGAATCGTTAAGAGATGCGGTGGCCGTCCTTGAGTTCAACACTCATGTTGCCCATAAACGGCAGTGTGATCTTTCCGGTCATTTTGTCGCCGTCAAAGGTCGCCTGCACTTCAAAGATTTTTCCGGGGAACGCGCTTGCTTCGCCTTTGCCGTAAAGGGTGTTGCCCTCTTCACGAATGTCAAAATAGCGGATCTGCACGTCTTTGAATTTTTCGGGCGGATGAAAACGGAACTCATATTCTCCGTTGTTGTCGAGGATCTCGATCGTACCCTCCATTTTCAAAAACATGGTGCTCACTTTTGCTGACCATGTGCCAATGCCGATCATAATGCATCTTCCTTTCGTTTTTTATAGTATATGCAGAGCTTTGCCTTCCCATTCCTTGACCGGGTCAACATCCATCAGTTTTGCGATCGTAACGGGAATGTCGATGATGTTCCCGCCGGAAAGCGCGGCGCCTTTTTCAAACGGCGCGCCGATACAGCAGATGGGAATGGTCATATCCTCCGGCATATCATTGCCGTGACCCCTGTCGTGGCCGCCGTGGTCCGCGGTGACGATCAGCGTGTAGCCTTCCGGCAGCGCGTCATACACGCGCTTTGTGCAATCCATCGCCGTGCGGATGGTTTCAATGTAGTGTGCGCTCATCCAGCCGCTGCCGTGTCCGGCGGAGTCTGTTTCACCGAGATACAAAAACACGAAGTCCGGCTGCTCGGCTTTGATGTATTCGATCGCCTTGTCGGTGATGATGGGGTCCGTGTCATTTTGCTTTTCCTCGTTGACGAAAAATGTTTCATGCACATGACCGGGACGATACAGGTCACGCAGCTCTTCCCAGTTATAGAACATGCCGCACTTTTTGCCGCGGCTGTCCAGTCGGTCGATCAGTCCTTCGATCGGACGCACCTGCGGGGTAAAGGTGTTGGTCGTCACGCCGTGGCGTTCGGGTGTAACGCTGTGAAACAGCGACATGTGGCACGGCAGCGTGACCGAAGGCATCACCGTTTGCGCGGCAAGATAGCAGGTGCCTTCGCGCTGCATGGTTTCAACAAACGGATGCTCGCTTTGCAGCAGGCCGTCTGGCCGCATACCGTCAACAAGCACCAGAACCACTTTTTCAGACATTGGAAAACCTCCTTGCTTTGTTCGATGCAATCATGATACCCTACACATGAAAAAAAGTCAACCGCAAAGGCAGCTTTTTTTGTCCGTACTCTTGTAAAAAAAACGTTCATCTGCTAAAATGATTTCAGCAACAAGGAGGATGGCTTATGATCGAACCCATTACCGGCGTGCAGCTTTACACGCTTCGCAGTCATACGCAAACCGAACCGGAACTGGACGCGACCCTTGCCCGACTTTCTGCCTGGGGCGTGCGCGATGTGCAGTTTTCCGCCATCGGCGCGGATATTACCCCTGCACAGCAAAAGGCGCTGCTGGAAAAGTATGATATGCGCGTTTGTATCACCCATCAAAACTATGCGCGGCTCTGCGATTTCCTGCCCGAGGTGATCGAAGCGCATAAGATCATCGGCTGCGACAGTGTTGGACTCGGCTGGACGCCGGAGGAATGCAGAACAAATCTTGCTGTGGCGCGGGACTATGTGAAGAACCTCGGCAAGATTGCTGAAACACTGCATGAAAACGGCCTGCATTTTTCATATCACAACCACGATTTTGAATTCAAGCCCCTTTCCGGCGGAAACGAGACACTGATGGATCTGTTTTTGAATGAAACGGACCCGCAGACGTTCTCCTTCATCCCCGATGTTGCGTGGATCCAGGTGGCGGGTCTTGATCCGGCGCAGTTTTTACGCAAACTTTCCGGCCGCGTGAAAGTTGTGCATTTTAAGGATTATGTGCCGAAGGCGGACGGACGTCCGCAGTTTGTTTCGCTCGGGCAGGGCGTTGTGGATCTGCCCGCGTGCTTCGATGTTTGCCGTGCGCTGGAGTTCCCCTATGTGATGTATGAGCAGGACGACAGCTGGACGAATGACGATCCGTTTGAAGCAACGAAGGAGTCGCTGGCCTGCTTTGAAAGGCTGCATCAGAAATAACATTTTTCGGCAGCTCGGAAGTTGAACTTGTTTTTTGTGATTCATTGACAAATGACGACGCATCTCGTATAATACACATAAGAGAAGAACGAATGAGAGCAGGGGAGGAGATCCACTTGAAAAGAGTCCTTTGTTTGATCCTTTGCGCCGTAATGCTGCTGCCCGGATTGTCGCTTGTCAGCGCCGGCGCCGCAACAGAAGCAAAGAGCACGGCGGTGCAGGCACAGCCGGCAAAGCAGGACGGGCAATATCCGTTTTTGCTCATTCGCGGCATGCTGTTCAACGGTTTGACTTATAAAGCCGGCACCGACGAAGAACGCAACGCATTCGGCGGCATCAAAGTGCCGGAAATGCTCAAGGCGATCGGAAAAGCGATCGGCGGCGCGCTTTTGAAACGCGATATGGACGTGTTCACGGATACGCTTGTGGATTATGCGCGCGATCTGATGGGTCTGATGGCCTGCGACAAAAACGGAGAGCCGAAGTATGACACAACGGTGGAAACCTATGACCATGCGCTGTCAAATTATCCGGAACTGCTCGCGGCGATCAACGCATATGATGACCGTGAATACGGGATCCTCAAACGCGCTGTGGAGGAATACGGCGCGGAAAACGTATACTACTACAACTACGACTGGCGGCTGGATCCGTTTATGCACGCGCAAAAGATCGCGGCATTGATCGATACAGCGCTGCGTGAAACGGGCAAACAAAAGATCAACCTTGCCTGTGCGAGCATGGGCGGCATTCTGACGATCGCTTATCTGACCAAATACGGCGCGGACAAGCTCCACCGTGTGCTGTTCCTTTCGTCTACCTTCTGCGGCACCTATGTCACAGGCGATGTGCTGCGCGGTGAAGTGCGTTTCACCGGTGAGACCCTGTATAACTTCCTCGCGGCGATGACTGCGGAAAACCGCAATGTTGCGGTGCTGCTGCGCTCTTTGCATATGATGGGTGCTTTCCGTTTGATCGACGCGCTGGCCGATTTCCTTGTCCCGCGCATCAAAGACCGGGTTTATGACACTTTCATGCGCGACACCTTTGCTACCATGCCGGTGATCTGGGCGCTTGTGCAGCCTTCGGTGTATGACGACTGTGTGGCATATATGTTCGGCGGAAAAGAAGCGGAATATGCAAGGATCATCGAGCTTTCAAAACAGTATCAGGAAATGATCGCCGCACGCAACAAGATGCTGCGCAAAATGGCGAAAAAGGGACTTGAGATCTGCGTGGTCGCAAACTACGATCTGCCGGTTGTTCCTGCCTATGCGCACAGCAGCGCGTCGGGCGACACCGTGCTGGAAAGCCGCTGGATGCTCGGCGGCGCAACGGTCGCGGATTTTGGAAAAACGCTGCCGGACTCTTATCGTCCTGCAAATCCCGTTCGTCTTTCCGCAGACAGAATGGTCGATCTTTCCAAGGTGCTCTTCCCCGAAAGCACCTGGGCGATCAAAGGCGCGCCGCACGTTTCATGTGATTACGGTTCAGATTACAGTGAATTCGTTTTCTGGCTTCTGCGCAAAAGCGCACAGCCGCGCGTTGACGATTCCCCGCAATATCCGCAGTTTATGCGTTCCTCCAACCGGCAGGAATTGATCCCCTTGAAATAATCAAAGAAAGAAGGGCTATTTATGAAAAGAACCATCGCTTTATTGCTCGGCGTGCTGCTGCTTTGTTTCTCCCTGCTGCCGATCAGCGTCTGCGCCGCCTCGGAAGACACCGCTGCGCTGCAGGCAAAATTCCTTGACGGTGTGAGCACCGACGGCACAGACTATGTCTATTATTCCCCGGCAAAGGGGATCCTTGACACGACGTACTACCCGCTGATCATCTTTTTCCACGGAGAAGATGTCGGCTTGTCCAAACGTTCGCAGATCGACAAAAACGGGTTCATCAATTACGCGAGCGAAGCGTATCAGGCGCGCTTTCAAGGCGGCGGCGGATGTTTCCTGTTTGCGCCGCGCGGAAAGAACGGCGGCTGGCTCGATGCGAAGGTGACGGATGTCAAGGCAAATATCGACCAGTTTATCCGTGCGCATCAGTCGAATATCGACACCAAGCGCATTTATTTGATCGGCTATTCCAGAGGCGCAGACTTCCTTTGGAAAATGCTTGACGGTTATCCGAAATTCTTTGCAGGCGCGATTCCCGCCGCAGCGATCGTTCAGCCGGACGCGAGCGTGACAGGAAAACTGCAGAACACGGCGGTCTGGATCTTTTCCAGCGATAACGATACCTACTACAGCGCGAACACGATCAACGCGCGCGAAGTGTTCAAAAACATGAAAAAGGCGACATATAACCTTGAGTCTGTGCGCCTGACCGCATTCAGCAATGTTTTGCTGCCGAACGGTGAGTTTATTCCGGGCAGCGGTCTGATGCTTATGCCGGATACGCACAGCGTCTGGTACGCCGTGACGAACGATATGCATCTGAACGACGGCACGCCCTATCCTTCGAATACCACGGTCGACGGCATGGATCACTACATCGATATCGGTTATTCGACGGGCGTGATCGACTGGCTTTCGCAGCAGACGATCGAAGGCGCGAAGAGCTATGATGTTCCCGATGAAGTGCGCGTTCCGTTCCGTTTTCTGGAGTTCTTCCTGAATTTCCTGCGGAACCTGTTCAGTCGCTTCTTCGGCGCCGCTGCGTTGATCGAAGACTAAATGGCACATTTGCTTTCATTTCACCTGCAGGGGAAGCTCCCTTGCAGGTGTTTTTTTGCGGAGATTGCCGCGCAGCGTTGCTGCGCGGCACCCGGCGGGGGCGTCCGGCGCGGCGCAGCCGCGCCGCAGGGGCGCAACCGGCAGTGATAAATCCACCGCGCGCGAATAATGAAAAAACGCCGCAAAGCCGCAGCGCGCACACAGCGCCCCTGTGCCGCGCTTTGCGCGGCAGACGCCCCCGCCGGGTGCTCGGCAGATATGCGCAGAAAAAAGCACCGAAAGCTGCATTGGCGGCTCTCGGTGCGAATCATCAATGATTATTTCAGCTTTCCAGCGCAATACGCGCATAGCGGTAACTGTCGTAATGGATGCCCTGCGAGGAGCGGTGTACGCTGAGCACCAGCCCGATGGCGAGATACAAACAGATGACCGACGAGCCGCCCGCGCTGAGGAAGGGCAGTGTGATACCGATGACCGGCAGCAGGGAAATGCACATGCCAATATTGACAATGACCTGGCTCATAATCATGAACATCACGCCGTAGCAAAGCAGACACGCGGCAAAATTGTTGGAACGCTTGCCGACCTGCACAATGCGGATGGTGAGCAGCACAAACAGCGTCAGCAGAAGCAATGCGCCGATAAAACCGAATTCCTCACCGACGGCAGAAAAAATCATGTCGTTCTGGCTCTCCGGTACAGAACCGCTCTGGGTAAAATCGCCCTTGAGATAGCCTGTGCCGAAAAAGCCGCCGTTTTTCATTGCGTTCAGAGCCTGCCGTTGGTGATACATCTCTTTGGGATAATCGTCCGGGTGAAAGAGCGCAAGAATCCGGTTGCGCTGAATGTTGTCGAACACCTTATACCAAACAATCGGCGCGGCGGCGCCGACGGCCAGCAGTCCGGCGGGAAAATAGACCCAATGCACACCGGAAACAAACATCATGCCGAGGAACATCAGCGCAAAAATCAGCGCGGAGCCCATGTCGCCGGTGATGACAACCAAACCGATGGGGATGGCTGCGTGCAGACAAAGGAGCAAGACGTTGAGCAAGCTGCCGAGATCGTTGCGCGTTTTGCTCAGATGATAGGAAAACGTGATGATGAAGCCGATTTTCAAAATCTCCGACGGCTGCAAGTAGAGGGAGCTTGTAATTTTCAGCCAGGAACGCGCATCGGGGCGTGCGTCCGGCGCAACGCCGAGCGGCGTGAGCAGCAGCAGCATCAAAAACACCGAGCCGAGCGCAATGAGCGGCCAAAGCTTGAAAATCAGGTCATAGTCGATGAAGGAGATGACCATGGCGATCACCAGACCGAGCAGCATGGCGCCGATCATGACGACGGCGTCGCGCGAAAGGAACTGTCCGTCTTCCAGCGTGCGATGCGATGCTGAGGCGACCATCAACACGCCGAAAACAGATAAGCCGAAGCAAAGCAGCAATAACAGCTTGTCTGTTTCTTTCCATGCTTTTTTTATGAACGAAAACAAACGATCACATCCTGCGTTTGATAGTTTTTTCTTATCATACCGCATTTTCAAAAAGATTGCAAGTGATTGCGGGAGAAAGTGTTGCTCTTTGCGCCATTTTGTGATACAATAAACAAAACGTGAAAAACCGCAAGGGGGAGACGCCGCGTGAAAACGGTTGTGACAAACAGTGTGACAGAAACCGAGCAGGCAGCCGCCGCGTTTGCAAAAACGCTGCACGCACCCGCTGTCGTCGCGTATTTCGGCGGCCTCGGCATGGGAAAGACCGCTTTCACGCGCGGCCTTGCAAAAGGGCTCGGCATCGACGCTGAGGTCAGTTCGCCCACCTTTGCCCTTGTGCACGCCTATGAAGGCAAGGACGTAACACTTTATCATTACGATATGTACCGCGTGGAAACGTGGGAAGATCTGGAAACGACAGGCTTTTTTGATGACTTTGCACGCGGGGGTATCCTCGCCGTGGAATGGAGCGAAAACATTGAAAATGCCTTGCCGGAAGGTTCGATCCGCGTGACGATCGCCCCGGGCGAAACAGATACACAGCGGATCATCACCATTGAAAACGGAGACAACGAAGCATGAAACTTTTAGCTATCGAAACCAGTGCGGTCAGTGCAAGCGTCGCCATTGTGGAAGACGACCGTGTGCGCTCACTGTGTTCGGTCAACGCGGGGCTGACCCATTCGCGCACGCTCCTGCCGATGATCGACGCTGCGCTGAAAAACAGCGAGACAGCCCTGCGCGAGATCGACTGTTTTGCCTGTGCGGTCGGGCCGGGTTCATTTACCGGCATCCGCATCGGCATCGCCGCTATCAAAGGCCTGTGCGACGGTACGGGAAAAAAGGCCTTTCCCGTGTCCACGCTGGAAGGGCTTGCATATAACCTGCTGGGGCAGGACGTGCTTGCCTGCGCCGTGATGGATGCGCGCTGCAAGCAGGTCTATTGTGCATTGTTCGACGTGCGGGGGAACGACGTGACCCGCCTGACAGACGACGCCGCGCTGAAGATCGACGACCTTGGGGCGCTGCTGCAAACCTACGAGAGGAAAAAAATCGTTTTTGTCGGCGACGGTGCTGCACTTTGTGAAGACGCGCTCGGCTACTCGGCGGCGCTGCCGCTCACACGTTTTCAAAATGCCGCCTCGGTCGCGTTTGCCGCATTGAAGCATGCCAATGAAACGCCGCCGCTCGATGCGCATGCGCTGCTTCCTGTTTATCTGCGGCTACCGCAGGCGGAACGGGAATTGAAAGCGCGAAAGTCGCAAGGTTGAAACCGGAAACAGAAAAAGCACAAGCCCTTTTGGGCTTGCCGTAACCGCTGCAAAGCGGAAAAATACAAAGGACCGAATGGTAAAGGAGAATGCAATATGATCGCACTCGGCGCAGATCACGGGGGCTTTGCCCTCAAAGAAGAAATCAAAAAACACCTCGATGACAT
>CADBBT010000050.1 GCA_902792985.1 Oscillospiraceae bacterium | reverse complement strand
CTACCGAAAAGATACGTCAAACTGTACTGCACACTATATCCGCGAAGAGGTTGTTTACAGTATTGTCTTAGAAACGATGCAGCGCATCTTCCGAAGTATATCCGACGATTGCATCGGAAGCGGATAATTCATTATCTTGAATCATATCCTTCAGCTTCAACCCTGCTGCAACTCCGGCGACATACCTTGCCTCAAACTCTTTCATAGAATAGCTATGAAGGTTATTCAATTGATTTGTTTGAGCTTGTTCCCCATCAGCAACACAAAATTGTACGTCGGGGTTTTCCATGGCAGATTGAACCATATAATCTTCAAAGCTCTTTCCAACGGAAAAGATTAGATTACACCCTTTTTCAACAAGCTCTGCAATTGAATCATAGCAATCATTCTCTAAAACATTTACCATTCTGAAAACACGATTATCTTTCAGCTTCAAGTCAGATTGCAAACGATTAACACCGTCAACATGAAGAGCAATATATGGATCATTTTTATCAGCATAAAGAACCACACCAATTTTCAAGTTGCTTTTTCGAAGTATGTCCTGATTATCACAAGAAGTGAAAACCAAAAGAATAAGCAAGGTGGAAAAAAGAAAAGCAAAAATACGTTTCAAACAATCACTACCCTTTTATATAATGTAGCAGACACAATATAGGATCAGAAATCAATTTAAAAAATATTGTAATAATTATATCACAAGTTTTTCATCGATTCAAGCAACAATGCTCCTTTCTGGTGATTTTTATTGTCCTTTTTCATTGCAAAAAGGCGTTCATTATGAATGCAACGTAAAAGTATTCTTTATTAGATTAAAGCATAAATATAAGCTTTAGTTTCTTTTGAATGAATCTAACATATTTTAACTCATAAAATATCATATGACAATAACCGCCGTGGAGCAACTATCTTCCTCGGCGGTTTTTCCTTATTCTGATATACAAAACCCACTATCTCTGAGCTTCTCCCGCATCTTCCCATACGCCCGTTCCAGAATCTCATGGACGGAATCCGGGTCAGCCAATTCATGTTCAATCGCCAAATCAACCAATGACTGCTTCTTTCGGGGTACAAGGATTGTCACCCCGTCTTTTTCTTTCCATTCCAATGTCTCAAAGCATTCCGGGCAAAAGCCGAGATGTGCCGCAATCAGCATCCGCTCACGGTAGTCCAAGGATTCAAACGCATTCAAAACAGCCTCAGATCGCAGCGCGGTGAAAAAGACCTGTTCCGGGTTGGTGCTGTTGTCACAGGTAACATCTTCTCTTGCCTCTTCGCCATCTGAATCCGTATAGAAAACAAAAAAATCAACAAAAGATTTCATGCGCAAACCGGCAGCGATGATCTCCCGTGTATATTTCACACTGTGCCGAATCTCACGCGCGATCCGTTCAAGCGTCGCCTCGTCCGACTTTTTGTCAAACTCGTGATACAGCGCCATTGCCTTGCGCAGCACGGCGTATCTTGCCGCGGTCGGAATGGAATAGCCGGTTCGCATCGTGCGAATATAATTATGAACCTCACTTTTGATAAAGCGGTTTTTGTAAATCATAAAGGGTACTCCTAATGCCGGATCGTAACTCTGCAGCGCTTTATGCATTCCCAGTGCCATCGCCATTTTGATGTCCGCAAAGTGCCCGTACATTCCATAACCTTCCACCGCCAGCCGTGCCAGCGTGTTCAGCCTCGGCTCGTATGCAGCCAATAGCCAATCGTAATACTTTTCATTACGGGTTTCGAGGTACAGCTTTATGATCTCGTCGTATTCTGGCCGGGGCTTCGGCAGCGCGGCACAGGCAAATAGACGCCATTCGTCAACCACAACGGCATCCTGTGTCTTCTCTTCTTTGTTCAACGTGCCACGCTCCCTTCCTACCGTTCTTTTTTCAGCCGCGTTGCCGTATCCCGGTACAGCTTGTCTCGCGTCATATCGGACGCATAGCCGCTTGCCTCATATTCCGGTTCATGGATTGCACGGAACTGGTGTTCCTTTGCCAGCGCCTTTGCCGCAGCTGCAAAAGCTTCATCAATATTGCCCCGCGCGAAATCGACGCGGATACAGGCGCAGCGCTTGGTGTAACGGTCAATGACCGGATGATCTTTTGCCTGCTCTTTCTTCTTTACATAAACGCCGTACTTCCGGCAGGTCACAGCTTTACCGTTGACCGTCATGAGTGCCTTGCGGCTGGCACAGTACTTTTGCCGCCGGGCGCTTTGCATCAGGAAGCAGTTCTCACAGGCCGCACAGCGCCGCGGATAGTGTCCATAATGCAACCCCTCAAAGAAGTCAGTCACAATGAAGCTGTAGAAGTCGGAGAAATACAGCCGCCGCGCGGTCACAGCCGCTTTGCTTTTGCGGGTCTTTTGAAATGGAACATACTCAGTTTCATAAACCGCCCGCCGCTTTGCAAAACACTGTACTGCCAGTGGCAGCAAGTGCGCTTCATCAAAGCGGTCACAGGTATCAAGCTGATCTATAAAAGCACACAGCGCCTCAAACGCTTCACAGATGTCGTCGCTGATTGTTTCATAAAACCGCAGGGTATCACTCACGTCATGCAACAGCGCCACCATTTCGTGGAAATGATCCGGCTCCGCACCGTTCAGATACAGCGCCGCTTCATCCCGCGTGCTTTCCATCCCCTTTTGCCGCAGAAAGTCCGAAAGACGATCTGCGGTTTCTTTTTGGAACAAATCGTTGATTCGCTGCTTTTCCGCTTCCGTATCCAACCGGTCAAATGGTTTCAACTTCGGCAGCGTTTGCAGAATGTGCAGAATATCTAGACCGGCCTTGATGAAATCCGTGTCGATCAGATACCCGCGTTCCAGCGTCCGCTGCACCTGCAGGATGTTGGTTTTGAACACGGCAATCCTTGCGGCGGTATCATGCGCATAGAAGCGGTTCAGCAGATGAACACAGAAGGTACCGGCCGGGTATTTCTTCCCGGCGACGGTGATCTGGCCATCTCTGAAATCAGCAGACAGGTATTGCAATGCCTTGCGCATGGGTTTCCCTCCGTTTTTGAAAAAAGTTTTGACGATGACTGTTACGAATCTCGTTTTGACGATGACTGTTACGAATCTCGATATATCCAAACAAGAAAGTCTCTAAAACCTTGTATTATCTGTAAAAATTTGCTGTTACGGAAATCGTTTTTCTATTGTTTCTATATACCCCTGTTTTTCGCAAAAATCTGCATTAAGTATATAGAGGGAGTGAGGAATAAACAGGTCAAGACGTGCTTACGTACAAATGTTCGCTATCATTATACACACTTCGATCCCCAATTTCAATAGCAATCGAACAAATTTTCGGTTGCCGATTCAAAAACACACGCCGAAAGGCAGAAAGGAGGTCATGCCATGACACACGCCAGAGACAAACCGCAATCCACCTGACGCCTCGCCCTGCCCCGTCCAGCAGGTGAAAACCGGGACAAATCTTTTATCAAAACTTAGAAAGGAAACAATTATGAGAAAAGTAAACAACACGATCATCATCGCCATTGACCATGGCTACGGCAACATCAAAACCGCAAATCACTGTTTTCAAACCGGAGTGCTGACCTACGATTCCGAACAACTGTTCACAAAGGATATGCTTGTTTATGGCGGCAAGTATTACATCATCGGCGAAGGGCATAAAGAATTTCTTCCCGAAAAGCAACTGGATGAGGACTACTTCCTTTTGACCCTTGTGGCCATCGCGAAAGAACTCAAAACGGCGGGGATGACCGAAGCGGACGTTATCCTCGCCGTCGGTCTTCCCCTGACTTGGATGACCGGTCAGAAAGAATCGTTCAAGCAGTATCTGCTGCGAGACGGCGACATCCTTTTTACCTACCGGAAGGTGGAATACAACATCCGTATCTGCGACGTTCGCGTTTATCCGCAGGGGTTTGCTGCCATTGCGCCCTTCGCGTCCGAGCTGACCGGCGTCAACATGATCGCCGACATTGGCAACGGCACCATGAATGTGCTGTATATCGTCAATGGCAATCCCCTGTCCGGCAAGATGTACACAGAAAAGTTCGGAACGTATCAATGCACGCTTGCCATCCGGGAAGAGTTCATGCGGAAAACCCGCCGGGAGCTGAACGACGCCATCATTGACGGAATCCTCATTAACGGTACCGCTGACATTGCCAAGGACGATCTCAAACTGATCAAGGCGACCGCAACGGCCTATGTCGCTGATATCTTTCGGCGTTTGCGGGAACACGGCTATGATGAAAACACTATGAAGCTCTATCTGACCGGCGGAGGTGCGTGTCTTGTCCGTCACTTTTGCAAAATCAACAAGGACCGTGTCGTTTTTGTGGACGACATCTGCGCTGCGGCAAAGGGCTATGAGTATATGGCTGATTTACAGCTGCAAGCAGCGGATAAGGACTGAGTATGAACACCTACCGTCTGAACGTGCGGTTCGTTCTGAACAACACCGAAGAAGCCGATGCTGTTGCCTTTTTGCAAAGTCTATCCGAAACCGACCGCAAATCACGGAACAAGTTCATTGTAAACGCATTGCTGGAACAGATCCGGCGGCAAGGGAGAACCTGCGATTTTTCGCTGGAAGATATCCGGCAGGTATTCCGGGAAGAGTTACAGGGGCTGTCTGTTGCAGCCCCTGCTGTTTTACCCGCCGAAAAAGAACCGAAGAGCGAAGAACAAAAGGCAGCGAATGACGCAGCGGTGCTGTCTGCGCTGGACATGTTCGGCTGAGCCAAAGCCCGACGATTTTGGCTCAAATGACACTTTTGCACCTGCATACTGAGCCAAAGTGGCTCAAAACATATATGTAGAAAGAGGCACGAAAGAAGCGTTTTTTCTCCTTCTTCGTGCCTCGAACTATCCTTCTGCGGTCGCGGTATTGTCTTAACGAGCATTGAATTTGCTGCAGCAAATTCGCTTGCTAAACTGTAGCACAAGTTTAGCAAGCATCGCCTTTGCATATGCACGGCGCTCGTTAGGGCTGTCTGCCCTAAGACCCAAACCTCAACAAAAATCAATCTAAGAAAGGAAACCAAACCATGAGAACAAGAAACAACCGCATTGTGTTTTACCTGAACGATGAAGAACTTGCTGCTTTGACGGACAAGGTTCAAAAATCCAAATTCCCGCGGGAGAAGTTCATCCGTATCACACTCGCCAACAAACGAATCACGGAGATGCCGCCGGTGGATTACAGACATCTGGTGTTTGAAATGCGCCGAGCCGGGCAGAACCTGCATCGGCTCCTTGTGATTGCAACGGCAAATCACTTTTTTGAGGCTGCGGATATTCGCGCCTGTCTGGATGAACTGAAAAAAGTAGAGTGCAAGATTCACGATGCGTTCTTTGCATCGAAAACCGAACCGCCGGAAAACACACCGTTTCCGAAACCATTCAACCAATCAAAGAAAGGATAAGCAAATGAAAGAACTGAAGTATATCGACATCGCCAAACTGCACCCATTTGAAGGTCATCCCTTCAAGGTGCGGGACGATGAAGAAATGAATTGGCTTGTTGAGAGCATCCAAACGCAGGGTATCGCGGAGCCGCTGCTCGTCCGCCCGCTGGAAAACACGGCGGACGAATACGAGGTAATCTCCGGGCACCGCAGATTACGGGCAGCACAAAAGGCAGGGCTTACCAAAGTCCCTGCCTTTATTCATGCCATCAATCGGGATGAAGCTGCCATTTTGCTGGTGGATTGTAATCTGCACCGCGGGCAGTTGCTGCCCAGCGAAAAAGCATTCGCCTACAAGTTGAAATATGACGCGCTGAAACGGCAGGGCTTCCGTTCGGATTTAACTTCGTCGCAAATTGCGACAAAGTTTGACACTGCCGATCTCATCGGTAAATCCAACAATGAAAGCCGGGATACAGTGTACAGATATATCCGGCTGACAAATCTTATCCCGGAACTGCTTGACAAAATGGACGAGGGCAAGATCGCCTTTTCCGTCGGCGTAGAACTTTCATATCTGGATGAACATACACAGCGCCACTTGCTTTCCGAAATGGAAGCGCTGGACTGTACGCCATCTTATGCACAAGCAGTTAGGATGCACAAAGACTATGCCGCCGGTAGATTAAGCCCGGAAAGCATCGGCGCGATCATGGCGGAACCGAAACCGAACCAAAAGGAAACGCTGAAACTGCCGCTGGAACGTCTGCGCCAATTTGCGCCGCGTGCCACAGACTGCGCCAATTTGCGCCGCGTGCCACAGACCGGCAACTGGAAGAGTTTGTGTTCCGCGCCTGCGAGTATTATCAACGCTATCTGAAACGCCAGCGGGATCAGGATGCGAGGTGATGAAAATGAACATCTGCAAAATCATTTATGCCCTTCTCTGCGACATTCGCGCGGAATACACATTCAAGGTTAAAGGGTATACCGTCACGGCGACCTTCACAGAAAAGCCGAATTCGGACATCCTTCCGCGCCTGCGGGAAATCCTGCTCGGTGATTCGCACATTCGACAAGTCTCCCCCGCTCCGTATAAAATGGAGAAAAAGCCAAAGGAGGCGGTATGATGCCGAAACGCGTCTGTTGCCTGTACCGTGTTTCAACGGGAAAGCAGGTCGATTACGACAGCAACCACGAAGCCGACATCCCCATGCAGAGAAAAGCCTGTCACAAGTTCGCGGACAACATGGGCTGGGAAATCGTACACGAGGAGCAGGAAGACGGAATCTCCGGCCACAAGGTACGCGCCGAGAACCGGGACAAGCTGCAAAACATCAAAGAACGGGCGTTAAAAAAGGAATTTGACATTCTGCTGGTATTCATGTTCGACCGCATCGGTCGCATCGCCGATGAAACGCCTTTCGTGGTCGAATGGTTCGTCAAGAACGGAATCGAGGTCTGGAGCACACAGGAGGGTGAACAGCGGTTCGACAACCACATCGACAAGCTCCTCAATTATATCCGTTTTTGGCAGGCAGACGGCGAGAGCGTCAAAACCTCTGTGCGCACCAAAACCAGCCTCGGGCAAATGGTGGAAGCCGGGCATTACAAGGGCGGCCCGGCTGCTTACGGGTATGACCTTGTGAAAAGCGGACGGATCAACAAGCGGAAGCATGAACTTTTTGATCTAAAAATCAACCCATCAGAAGCTATGGTGGTCAAGCTCATTTTTGACAAGTACACCAACGAAGGCTGCGGCACCCAACGCATTGCAACCTGGCTGAACGAACAGGGTTACCGTGCCCGCACGGGCAAGCCGTGGCACGCGGCGAGCATTCGCGGCATTCTGAACAATCTGACCTATACCGGCGTTCTGCGTAGCGGCGAATCAAGATCGGAACTGTTGCTGGAATTGCAGATTATTTCAACGGAACAGTTTGAAAGAGCCGCCGCCATCATGCAGGCACGGTCGGAGAAATGGAAGGAGAAAAACACCGTGCCGCTGAACACCAAGGGGCAGGCACTGCTTTCCGGCAAAGCCTATTGCGGGCACTGCGGCGCGAAGCTGACGCTCACCACCAGCGGCCGTTGCCGCAAGCGCAAGGACGGAACCGTTGACAACACCCGACGCGTCCGCTATGCCTGTTACGGCAAAACGCGAAAGCAAACGAACTGTACCGGGCAGACCGGTTACACCATGCACATCCTCGATGATCTGATCGACGAGATCGTGCGTGGCATTTTCACAAAAATGCGTGGCGTATCAAGAGACGACATCATCCGGCTTCGATACAAAAACGAGCTGGATCTACGCAAAGCGCACCTGTTAGTACTAACTGCCGATCATGCCAAGGCTCTGGACAATCTGAATGTACTGAAAGGCGAAGTCGTGAAAGCGATCAAAGGAGAAAGCGCTTTCTCTGCCGACACGCTTTCTGGGCTGATTGCCGACGAAGAAAAAGAGTGTGAAAGGCTGGCAAAGCTCTGCATGGAAGCCGAAAGCAACGTGGCCGACAGCGAGCTACTTCTCCGGGAAGTTACCGCGAGCTATGACACATTGGTCTCCTGGGCGGAGCTTTACGAAACGGCCTCTTTTGAGAAAAAGAAGATGATCGTGAATTGTCTCATCAACCGCGTGGATGTGTTTCGCAGATACGATTTGCACATTGATTTCAATATCAATTATCAGCAATTCTTGCAAGGGCTGGATTGTATGGAGGCGGCATAACAAAAAGACCGGGCAGGGTTCGTTTTGAACGCTGTCCGGTCTTTGAGGATGCAAGGTAAGGATGCAAAATCTCCAGGTGTTTTGCATCCTTAAAATGGCAAAAAAGCCTTGTAAATACTGAGTTTTTGTCTTTAAGGATGCAAGGATGCAAAGTGTTAGAATCTTTGCATCCTTAGGCCTCATTTTAACCCTTCGGGTTTACAACTCTTACGGTCAGCAGATGGCTGGTGGCTCATGCGTACACCACACCCCGCAGCACAAACTCTTCGGCGCAGTGCCGGTAGTTGTTCATCAGGCCAATCCACTGCATTTGATCGGTCGCCTTGAGTTCTTCCGTCACACCGTCGATTTCCGCCATTCGGGTTACAATGGCATCTACCATGGATTTCGCCTGTTCATCTACCTCGCGCAGATGCTGCCAAAGCTCACCTCGCGCCTGCAATTGAGTGTAGAATGCCTTTTGGTGCTCCTGCAGATACGTTTTACGCATCATGCCGTACTTGCCAAGGGGCGGATAATTGTTTTCTGCAGCTGACAAGTCCGGCAGGTCGACATCACCATACAGGGTGTTGTTCAAACTGTTTTGTTCATTGTAAATGTGCTTTTCCATAGAAAAAGCCTCCCTTTCATTTGATAGCCTCATTTTATCAAATGCAAGAAGGCTTGTCGAATGTGCGGAATAAGCTTTAGCCAACGGTTTTCACCGGTAGCTTCCCCGTGTGAGGAGCGGCCAGCATCTTCGGGTTATAGGTGATATCCATCTCGAAATTTCAATCCACGCCCAAGCGTAGGGAGCGACAGTACTGGCCGACCTGCTGGGCAACATTGTCCATATTTCAATCCACGCTCCCGCGTGGGGAGCAACCTCCGCTGGCTATCCAGTAAAGAATTTCAAACCATTTCAATCCATACTCCCCTGCAGGGAGCAACGCCTACCGTGTCGGTATCTTCGAGGTCGTAGTCATTTCAATCCACGCCCCCGTATAGGGAAGGACAATAAACGGACTGAACATTGTAAATGCCATGGAGTTTCAATCCACGCTCCCCGTGCGGGGAGCGACCACCTGTGCCGCTACTTGTTCTGACGTTCCGAGACAATTTCAATCCGCGCTCCCCGTGCGGGGAGCGACCAGTACTGGCCGACCTATGCAGCCACATTGTCCATATTTCAATCCACGCTCCCCGTGCGGGGAGCGACGGCCTCGGCACGATCATCGGAACCGGCTGGCAGAAATTTCAATCCACGCTCCCCGTGCGGGGAGCGACATACGCAAGTGTTTTCGACCAAAAGCTATATATATTTCAATCCACGCTCCCCGTGCGGGGAGCGACTTGGCGACCTCAGCGGATTGCAAGTGGGTTATGCATTTCAATCCACGCTCCCCGTGCGGGGAGCGACTACTTCATAGCCAGTGTAGAAGTATGTTTTCGATTCATGCGCGAATCTCGCAACGGACGCCTTCAGGCAAGGCATCTTTGTCCACTGTAACAGTGTAATCGTTGTAAGAACGAGGTGCCGTCACGCCTTCACGCCGCTCAACCTTGACCAAATTGAACAGCTTGTGCGCCGGTGCATTGCCGAGCGCGGAATCATGGCGAAAGATGATCAGTTCCCGCGCTGCCATTTTCCCTCTTGCAGCCGCATGATCCAGTTCAAACATATTCATCATTGCATCCCAGAGCAACGAAAGATCAGCCTCTGAGAAGCCAGTTGCTTTTTGTGCAAGATTTGCAGAAATATATCCCTCGACTTTATAAAGGCCATAAGGAATAATATACTTCCGACCCATTTCAGTGGTCTTTTTCTCAGCGTCCTTTTCCGTTGTAATCGCAATGCGTGTGATTGTAACTTCCTGCGGCATCACAGGATCTACACTGCGGGCAAAGCCAAGCTGCACAGGACCGCGTAAATGCCCGCAATTCAGCGCGTCTTTCGTGAAGGTCGTCATCACAGCACCGAACGTGCGAATGTCAAAGAAGTTTTCGCACATGAAGTCACGAATCTTCTGATCCAGTTTCGGATCATTTTTCTTTGCGTCTTTTGCCTTGCCTTCTTCCACACCGAGATACGCATAGGCCTCTTTGTCGCTGTTGTTCAGCGGGATGTGATCTTTGATGTAGATGCGATAGCCGGGCTCACCGTCTTTTACGGTTTCCACATAATTGCGGATTTTGCGTTTCAGACAAACATCTGTTACCAGACCGAATCCGGTTTCCGGATCAATGCGCGGCATGTTGCCGGCGTCCGGGTCCCCGTTCGGGTTGCCATTTTCAACATCAAACAACAGAACAAATTCGTAACGGTTTTTGATAGCTTCCATGATCTTCAGTTCTCCTTCTTTTCAAATCTTTTTTGTTTTTGATGATAATAACCAAGTTGAAATGCGCCTTGCTCAGGCAAGCCGAATCGAGTCGGAAAGCTCTCGCCCAAAACATCCGTCAATGCGCCAACCTGTTTTTCAAAATAGACCCGCTGTCCCGGTTCAAGCTTTTTGATATGGTGGCAATACAGATTGTTAAGCATTGGAAAAATGATGGCCGGTGTAGTTGCGGCGGCGTTGAAGTACCTGTCCTTAATCGTCGCATTGACTCCCGGATTGGCACGTTCCTGCGCCGCCTCGTAGACAGCAAAAAGCCGTCCAAGCGTATACGGGATATTTGTACTGTTTTCGTTTAAGCTCACGGTTAAGACCTCCTTCGGACAACGATCGTCCGGATTTTTTAAATAATACGCTTTCAGAATTGCTGCCCGGCCGGGTGTGATCTCACGTTCGGCACGAATGCGCAGCATGGTCGCCTCCAACAAAGCAGCCGGATAACGAGTCCCGCTGAAGATTGCACGCGCCACGGAACCAGACAGTACGGGGCTTGGCGATTTATCCTTTGCATTCTGATTTGCCGTTTCGCGCAGCAGCGCCCACAAGGGAACATAGGAAAACCGACTCCCGACAATTCGCATACGCTCGTGGTGCGCATTCACGTTTTTCATCAGATCCCCGAAAGTGCTGCGCAGGAAAAAGCGAACGGAAAGGCGTGCCGCATTGGGCGCAAGGCCAAGGATATAAAAGCTTCTTTTCGGGTCTAAATGAAGATCGGAACATGGCTTTCCGTCTGCCAACCGGCAAACGATTGCGTGAAGTTCGTCGTCTGTTAATGATGATTCCGTTTTCTGGCCAAACAGGAATGACAGCGCCAATGATTGATACTGCGGTTCCGCACCGTCCGCCCAGCAAACAACGGTTGTGTCACCGATTTGCTGCACATTGTCACGATCAGCCAGCAGATGGTTCAGCGCCGTTGTATAGGCAAAGGCGGCTTTTTTTCCAATGGGAGCATTGGCGCCCTGTTCCCGTTGGTATGAGCAGAATGCCGGTGCATTAAACGAGACAAGTGCCGCGCCGCTCGACTGTGCACCGTTCACACCCTTGAGCGCCGGATGAACTAGAGCCAGCTCATCCAACTCCCCGCTGACAAGGCAACGAATTTTTGGTCCCTGTTCTTCAGAATAATGGGCATCCCATGCATTTTGTATTTCCGAATTCTCATGCGCAAATTGACCGTTGACGCGAAAAACCAAATTGGCACCCTTTAACAAATCGTCTTTTGCAGAAAAAAGCGCGGCGTTTTCATCGCATTTTAACGGTTCCCACTTCAAAAAGAAATTGACGATTCCCTGAGCTGTTTCATTTTTGATACCGGAAAGCAACTGAAGGTGCAGCGCCTTGCACGCCTCATAACATTTTCGCGTTCTTTCGGGCTTTCCTTTATCATCAATGCCTAAAATATAACCGGAGTTGTCACACAGAAAATTGGCGGCAATACCGGATGATCGTTTTACCGGGCACGGTACGACCTGTTCCTGATTGACAAGATACGGTTTCACGTTTCGTTTCTGTTGTGTAACCAACGGAATGACCTGCAGCAGGATACCTTCTGCGTCAATGCAGAGTGCGTAACCGATTTTCATCTTGCTCCATCCGGGGCGAGTAATTGCTCCGCGTGCCAGTAGGTCGTCATATAAGGACACAAGCGCCTGCAGGATCATCCCATCACCTCCTCGGATGTCATCGACGGAACATTCAGACAGCCGTCTTCCAACACAGCGCGGAAAAAGCGGGGTTGAATATCCGTTGGATCGGTGTAATCCAGATCCAGAAGCATCCAGCCCAGATCAATGCATCCTTTCAGCTCTTCCGGACAGTCAGGGATCTTGCCACACGGCTGAAAATGCGCCGGAAACTCACGCACACCGAAACACGGCTGATGATAAAACTGACCTTTTTCCAATCTTCGCCGCATCATCTCCTGAAATTTACCGGGATTGTCTGACTTTGCGGCTTTGTCTGTCATCTCAAAATGCGCCTCAATCACATAATGCACATCACGAAGGATCATGGCAGCACGTTGCTGAATGCTTTCCGACGTTGCAATGTAGGACTCGCCGCCGTTTTTCATCAGCTTTTCGATACTGGACGCTTTGACCGTGTCTTTCACTTCGTTGCGACGGACATTGGTAAAACGAATCGGCGCGCGAACATAGATACGATCAATGATCCACTTTAATCCGGGGTGCCAAAAAATGCTTTCCAACAGACCGCGGGCAGCCGATGGCGTCATGACGTCATAACTGACGCGCTCCACTTTCATTTCGGGACGACTGAAGCAAGCGTAGTCGCCCCATACTTCAACCAAAGTTGACATTGGATTTTTCTCCTTTCAAATAAACTCCGCCTTTCCTGTTTCCGGTTTTAAGGACAGGCCGGTATCTTGATCATAAAGCTTTGTATTGACAAGGATGGCACTTTCCGGCAAGAACTCCGCAATGTCACCCGAGTCAAGCAATGCTTTATAATGTTGATTATAAATATTCACGCTGTATTGCCCAGCCGCTCGATAAGTCCGGCGGTCGGCATCTCCACGCTGTATAGATGCAATCAGATCAGCGGATTCTTCACATGGTATATAGACGGTTTTTGTGTCATCATCAATCAAGTGAAACGCCTTAGCAACTGTACGGAATGGAAGCATGCAACCGTGAATGCCTTGCGTCAAATGTTTAACAGCCTGAGTTCGATCAATGTCTTCTCCGCGCAAAGCTCGAAGCGCATTGAAGTAACGAGACAAGGTTATGGGATCTCCCGGATCGCTTGAACCCACCAACGCCTCTTTGGCTGCGCCGATGTTGATTTGAAGAAGAGGGGGCACAGTGCTTTCCAGTTCAAAGACAACAACATGACTTTCGGAAACAGGGCGTTTTCCTTCTCTGTTGCAGCGTCCAGCCGCCTGTACAACAGAATCCAAACCGGCAAGTTCCCGAAACACACAAGGGAAGTCAAGGTCAACGCCCGCCTCAACCAAAGATGTTGAAACAACACGACAGACCTCTTTCTTACGCAGGCGCTCCCGAATCGTTTGCAATGTGCGGTGCCGATG
Source organism: Oscillospiraceae bacterium (assembly GCA_902792985.1). Classification (GTDB taxonomy): domain Bacteria; phylum Bacillota; class Clostridia; order Oscillospirales; family Acutalibacteraceae; genus UBA6857. The sequence goes on along the minus strand of CADBBT010000050.1, from coordinate 4,818 downwards.
CACAGGACACATCAAAGTTGACAAATGGAAAGTGCCTTCCTGCGGCAAAGCATCATATAGTTCCTTCGCTGTTTTTCTTGTGTTGACAATACACAAAACCTGTTTCTGCTTCGCTAATTCCTCCTTGAGCGCAGCAATAGTCTTTTTTCCTGTAAAAGCATATTGAACTCTTTTCAGCTGTTGAAACAATGCTTCACCCTTGCTACAGATTTCCCGCACCTGATAATGCGGAGCATATTGCGCAAGCAGGTCAGTAATAAACGGCTGCGTTGCCGTGCACAAGACGACACTGCAATGAAAACCGGAAACCAGTGTGCCAATTGCGGCTACACACGGAAGAAGATGAGCAATTGGGATCATCTGTGCTTCATCAAACACAATCACGCTGTTGGCGATATTGTGCAGTTTCCGGCACCTAGATGCACGATTGGCATATAATGACTCAAAAAACTGCACTGCAGTTGTTACAATCACAGGCGCATCCCAGTTTTCACTGGCGAGGGCCCGGTGTTGTTCTTCAGCCTCCAAGTCATCAGATTCCGGTGCTTCCGCCTGTGCGTGATGTTCAACTACGTTCTTATCACCGAGAACAGACCGGAAGACTGCGGCATTCTGTTCAATGATTGATGTATATGGCACCACATAAATGACTCTATCGCAATGATGTAAAACAGCATGGTGCAACGCAAACGCAAGAGAAGACAGTGTTTTTCCACCGCCTGTAGGTACTGTTAAAGAAAACAGCCCCTTTTCCTGCGATGCAGCACAAATGCAATCCTCCAAGACACTGTGTCTCAACTGATTCAGAGGCGTATTGGCAACCTTCCATTTTGTGAAATGACAGCTCAATCTATCCCAAAGCACACCCAAAGAATCATAATTGCCCCGCAGGGTGACCCCTTCTTGCATAAAATGCTCTGTGTCAAGATAATCAGCATCCACCAAGCAGGAATAAAGCATTCGGCACCAGAGAGAAGTATAAAACCCCTGCCCAATATCTGGCTCTTTGGGTGTATCTGGAAGCGACCCTTGCCAGCCCGGATATGCAGTGCCTCGCATAGGCAACATCTTCTTAAGACGCCCGATTAGAGTTGAATCGCCTGCCATATCAGCCAGAGAACCAAAATCTGAAAGGCCCGAGTGATGCCCTGCAACGCAAAGCGCAGCGAGAGGTGCGTCGACCGCGCTGCACTCCAAAGCACCTGCTGTTGCATGATCAACGCGAGGTCCACCCTGAAGCCGTTTTTGAAACCCATCGGAGTATTTTCCGATATCGTGCGCCAATCCAACCAGATTACCATGCAATTCCGCACCAAATGCAGCAGCAAAACGGCTTGCAAGCGCAGCTGTACCATTCAGATGATCTTCCACGCTTTGCAGTGTTTCATGTCCATTTGGATCTAAACGTTTGTGTGCAGCATAAAAGTCCATGCCCCTCGCCTCCCTTCTTATTTCTATCGACTATTATATCTTTCAGCAAAACGGCTGTCAATAAGATTCCTATAGGTTTTTGATTCGATCCATTTCAAAGTCCTGTTTTTATCCCTTAGTTAAATATATGATGGAAATGTAATTGTGTTTATTTTAAACATGTTTTCCATTAGAGACAGGCTCAGCTAATCACGGCAGATTGAGTAATCAACGTATCAAATGTGCGAAACAAAAAAACAAAGACATCCGTATTTCTACAGATGCCTTATTTTGGTGGAGATGAGGGGGATCGAACCCCTTACCTCTTGAATGCCATTCAAGCGCTCTCCCAAGTGAGCTACACCCCCATGACCTATTCACTTTTCGCCGGGGTGCGTTTCTGTGCCGCTCGGTCTCCCAAGTGAGCTACACCCCCATGACTATTCACTTTTTGCCGGGGTGCGTTTTCGCGTCGCTCGGACTCCCAAGTGAGCTACACCCCCATGACCTATTCACTTTTTGCCGGGGTGCGTTTCTGTGCCGCTCGGACTCCCAAGTGAGCTACACCCCCATGACTATTCACTTTTATGAGCCGCGCAAGTGTTCGCCGCGTCTCAAGTGCTTGTATAGTTTAGCAGATTATCGGCAGTTTGTCAAGACTTTTTTCTAAAAAAATGTATCTTCCGGGGATTTCAGCGCACACTATGAATGCAACGATATCAAAACAGATGAAAGGAAGATCGTCATGACAAACAAGCAGCAATTCTCACAGGAAATGAAAAACTACTATGACTCCCTCCCCGCCTTCATTCAGGAGAGCATCTCTCAGAGCACTTCAAGTTTCAATAACCTGGACGAGCTTCGTGCCTTCGCGGAAAAAGTCAGAAGCAACCGCAAGGGCGATTCCTGCGGCCACTGCTGAGCATTTGAAAAAAAGCGCTGCACCCAATCACGGATGCAGCGTTTTCTGTTGTTTTGGTTGTCGGGATCCGTCGATCTACTCAGAACTTCCCACCGCCTCCGCCGTGTGTTGCACCGGAGGAACTGGTATGTGTGCCGCCTCCGCCGCCGGAAGAGGAACTCTCCGTCTGTCTGCGGGTGCGGTCAACGTGCGTATACATAAAGTGATCGGTGCTCTGCGTCAGACGCATACTGCCATCCACAAGATAGCTGCCGGCGTCCGCCTTTTTGCGTACCGCGTGGACATAGCCGCGCCGCACAGTAGCAGTGACGATTGCCGCAACAATCAGACCGATGATCAGCGAGATGCCGATGCCGGCCTTTTTGTTCTCCCAGTCGTTGTAACGATGATCGGAAGTATAGGGCTGATCTTCCCGCGCCTCGGTCACAAAGTCTTCCACCAGCTCGGTGAAGCGCGTAAAGCTGTCGTCATAATTCCCGGCTTTCAGATCCTCCATGAAATCGTCCGTTTTCAGGCAACTGATAAAGTAATCACTGTCAAGCGCCGTAATACCCTCGCCGCGGGTGGAGACCCACCAGTCACGGTCCGCCATGCTGATCAACAGCAAGCAGCCGTCTTTATCCGTGCCGTCATAGCCGAACCCGTTATAATCGTAATAATCATCAGCGAACTCCATTGGTGACCGTTCACCGATGGCCTTCGCGGTGACGATCACAACGTCGAACTGCAGCGTTTCGCTAAGGGTGTTCAGTCGGTCAAGCAGCGCCGCTTCGTCTTCTGCGGAAAGCAGATCCGCACCGTCATACAGTCGTTCGGCGCGCTCGGCTGCGATTTTCTTCGGGATGGGCGGAATGTCCGCTGCGCTGTATTGCGCGCTCTCTCCCGTTTCGGTAACGGAGGCCGTCAAACCGCTCTGCGGCGTGTCCCAATCCTCGTCGTCATCATCTTCCGCTGCGCCTTTGCGCGAATCCAGGAGCGATTGCAGTGCCGCATAATAGGCTGCCGCCGTGTTGTAGACTTCGCCGCGCTCATCAAAGCTTTGAATCGTTCTATACAGCTCGTCGCTGTCATCTTCCTTCAAAACATCCTGCGCATTGCCGCTCAAATAGATGTAGTAAGTCGTTTGAGAAACAGCAAACAAAACGGCGTCATCTGTGCTGCGGTTGTTGTTGAAAAAAGTTCTTGCGCTCTTTTTGAACGCGTCGCCGCCCTGCTGTGTGTTGTCATACACAAAGAACGCTTCAATGCCATAGTTGTCCTGCACGGTCTGCGCCATCGCTTCGATCGCTTGCATTTGATCGTTCGACAGATCGGCGCTGAGAAGCACATGGTTTGAAGAAGCCGCGCAGCACGGCACAAGCAACGCGCCGAGCAGCAGGAGGATCAGAGAGATTGCAAATAGTCGTTTCATCTCGCCGCCTCCTTAAAAGAACCCGATCATCAGACCGATCAGGAACGCCGCAGCCGTAACGCCTGCAGTCACAGAACCGAACAGCGCCGCAAGCTTTCCGCGTGAGGCCGGCAGATCACCGATCAGCTTCCCGGTCTGACCGTTCATGGCAAAGGTGTACTTCTTGCCGCGATAGGACGTATTGAGCAGCCACACGGGATACAGCGCATACTTGCTGCGGCCGTTATGCGTGTTGACAAAGCTGCTTTTTTCCGTAACCGTTGCATAGCCCTGCACCGTGGAACGCAGCGCGTCACAGGTGCTGACCTTCAACCGCTCTGTCGCACGCGGCAGACTCTGTTCCTTGGTCACATCGTATTTGTCCGCCAAAAAGCCGGAGAGATAGGCAGTTTGAAAATCCACGGCGTCGCTGAAATTGAACGGCTCAATGGATTCCATCAGATCGTCCGGCATCTTCGTCGAGCCATCCACGGGGATGTTTTCAAAGCGCATGGACCCGGCGCGGGAGATGTCGTAAAAGCTGGTTTCCGTGTAATCATATTGACTGTCGGACCAATGGCGCACTCTGGTCGCCGAGAAGGAGGCCGCGGCGTCAACATCGGAATCGAACAGCCAGTATGGGACATAGATCCCCTTGATCTCTTCCAGCTTGTTTTCGCTGCGGAAAGCGCCGGGCGCAAACTTTTTGCTTTTGACATAATCCGCAAGACGCTTTTTTGCGGCAGCCTTGTCCAACTTGAACGGAATGACATATTCGGGTTTCAGCATTCCGGACACACGGCTGGTAAGCACAACAGGGTTTCCGCAGAACGGACAGGCAGTCGCAACGGTATTTTCGTCGCTGATGATCTCGCCGCCGCAGGAATTGCAGGTAAAAACCGCCATGCCCTGCGCGTCCGTCCAGCTTGCACCGTTTTCAATGTCGAAGTCGATGCTGTCCTGTGTCGGACCGGCACCGGCCGCATCGCCCGCAGCGGGCGCGGCAGTGTCCAGCACTGCGTCCTTGCCCTCCATTTCCGACATTTCAAGCGTGCTGTCGCAATAGGGACATTTCATTTTTTGGAGCTGGGTGTCA
>CADBBT010000049.1 GCA_902792985.1 Oscillospiraceae bacterium | reverse complement strand
CGGTCCCGCGCTCGGCTCTTATGCTGCCGCGACTTCTTCGGTGGTCTATACAGACGAATACAACGTCGTGCAGCATGTGCCGACAAGCGAGATGTTCCTGTTTGCCGCCGCGGTCGCCGCACTGGTGTTCCTGCCGCTCGCGTTTCTTATCAAAAGGGGATTTGCGCCGCTCAATCAGGACGGCGAAAACAAATAAATAAACATTCTTTCATAAAGGAGTAAGCTTATGAAAACATTGTTGGTCGGAGCGGGCGCTATCGGCGGAAGCATGGCAGTGCTCGCGCAAAAAGCAGGTTATGACATTTCCATCCTTTGCCACAGTGCAGCGACAAAAGAGCTGATCGAAAAAGAAGGCTTTCATCTGCACGGCGTAAAAGGCGAAATGACAGCGAACTTCCCTTGCTTTGACAGTGTTGACGCGCTGCAGGGGCAGACGTTTGACGTGATCATGATCGCCACAAAATATCAGGCGATGATCCCGGTGGCAAAATCTGTTTTGCCGTTTCTTTCCGATGACGGACTTGTGGTCGGTCTTCAGAACGGTATTTTGACAAACAGCCTTGCCGAAGTGGTCGGCAGAAATCATGCAGTCGGCGTTATGATCGGTTTCGGCGCAACGCGCAACGCGGCGAACGATGTGACCATGACGTCTGATGGCATACTTGTGATCGGAATGCCGGGCGGCGCGCATCCGAAGCAGCTCGATGCGCTTTGTGAGATGTTCCAAACGGTGCTGCCGACAACGATCTCGAACGATATCACGCGCGAGCAGTATTCCAAGCTCATCATCAATTCCTGCATCAACGCTGTTGCGGCAATCACGGGGCAGGTCCTCGGCAAGTGCATTGAGGATCCCAGAGCTAAGCGGCTCTTCCTTGCCATTGCGCGCGAAGGCATGTATGTTGCGCGTGCTATGGGTATTCGTGTGCCGAAATACGGCAAGCTGCTTTATTATGATTTGCTGATGCTTATGAACAATAGACCCTATAACGCCATTTGTCAGGCGGTCGTTTCCATTACTGTCAAAGCCAAATACATGGATGTCAAACCCTCAACGCTCCAATCGCTGGAAAAGGGCGAAAAGACTGAGATCGATATCTTTAACGGCTACTTTGTGGAAAAGGGCAGACAGTTCGGTGTTGCAACACCGGTCAACAGCCTGCTTGTGGAAATGGTCCACGAGATCGAAGACGGCAAGCGCGCCATTACGCCGGACAACCTTGCCGCGTTTGAAGCGCTGATCTGATGCGCGGAGGCTATGTATGCTGCAGGTAAATCATGTAACAAAAAAATACGGAAAGCTGACCGCGGTGGAGGATGTCGGTTTTCAGATCGATAACGGGGAAATCGCCGTTTTGCTCGGTCCGAACGGGGCGGGTAAGTCCACGATCATCAAATGCATCTCCGGGCTTTTGCGTTTTGACGGTGAGATTTTGATCGACGGACACGCGAATAAGTCGCTTGACGCAAAACGCGCGCTGGGCTATGTGCCCGAGATGCCGGCAGTCTATGATATGCTGACAGTGGGCGAGCATCTGGAATTCATTGTGCGCGCTTATCGGATGCAGGACGACGGCACAGCCGAAAGGCTCCTGGAACGCTTTGAGCTGCTCGATAAAAAAGACAAGCTCGGCAAGGAGCTTTCCAAGGGCATGCAGCAAAAGCTCTCCATCTGCTGTGCGCTTGTGCATCGTCCTTCGGTCGTGATCTTTGATGAGCCGATGGTTGGTCTTGATCCGCATGCGATCAAGCAGCTCAAAGAAGTGTTTATGGAGCTGCGCGCAAACGGTGCAACGGTGCTCATCAGTACACATATGATCGATTCCGTTGAAAACTATTGGGATAAGGCATATATTATGCAGGCCGGCAAATTTGTTGCCGAGCGTGCTGCATCCGATGTCAGCGAGGAGAGCCTTGAATCGCTGTTCTTCCGTTTGACGGAAAGCGGGGAAAAAGCATGAGTGCGCTTGTTTATCTTGTTTCGCGCAAGCTGAAAAACCGCGTGAAAGAAATACTTCACAGGCCGACGGAATTGATCGTTTTGCTGGTCGTTCTGGCTTTTGCTGTGTTTGTGATCTGGACCGGCAACATGAGCCGTGAATCGGAGGCACTGCGCGATTTCGGCGAACTGGAAGCAATTCTGCTTGGCGTTTACACTGTTGTTTTTGTGTTGATCGCAAAAAATGGCTTTGTCAACGGTGCCGCTATGTTTTCTATGCCGGACGTCAATTTGCTTTTTGATGCGCCGTTTCAGCCGAAAACCATGCTCTCTTACGGATTGTTTTCGCAGATGGGGCATGCGCTTTCACTGGGAATTGTGCTGGTTTATCAGTATAGCTGGCTGCGCAGTGCTTACGATGTGACGCTGTTAAAGCTTTTGGTTATCGTGATCGGTTACGCCATGACGGTTTTCCTTGCGCAGATGATTGCGATGCTTATTTATTCGCTGACTTCGGGCAGTGATAAAAAGTGTCGGATCGCCAAAGGAATCTTTTACGGACTGCTGCTGATCTTCGTTGCTTTCTTTGCAAAAGACGTGCTTACAACTGAAGGTGAAATGCTGCCGCGCGTGGTTGCTGCGGCAAACAAACCGTTGATGCATTTCCTGCCGGTGGCAGGGTTCCTGCGCTTTGGCGTGGCCGGCGCTCTGTCACAGCATTGGAGTGCCGCTTTTATTGCGCTTGGTTGCTTCGTCGTTTGTGTTGCTGTCTATTATGTCCTTGTGTCACTGCTGCGTATAGATTTTTATGAAGATGTGCTCAAAGCGGCGGAGATTTCCTTCTCTGCGATCACTGCACGAAAAGAGGGCAAGGCACAGGAGCTGGCACCGCGCAATGTCAAGGTTGGAAAAACTGGGATCACGCACGGGGAAGGCGCCGCAGTCATCGGTGTCAAGCATTCGATCGAAAACCGTCGCAGCCGTTTTCTGTTATTTGATCTCATGTCCCTTATCTTTGCTGCGGCAACGATCATATTTGCTCTCATTATCAAAGATGCGGTTGGTGCTTTTGCTTTCAGCGTTTATATGATGGTAATGTCTGTCGGTTCCGGTCGCTGGGCGAAGGAACTGACACTGCCTTACGTTTATCTGATTCCTGAACCGTCGTTCAAAAAGCTGCTTTATACGATCAAAGAACAGCTTCCTGCATTGGCAGCGCAATCCGTTCTGAACTTTGTGCTGCTGCCGTTTTTGATCGACTGCGACTGGCTGACGTGCATTGCCATGATGACAGCGCGTTTCAGCTTCGGCTTGCTGTTCATCGGCGTCAATCTTCTGCTGTCGCGCTTGCTTGGCGGAAACGGCAACAACAAGGCGATCATCGTCATGGTGTATTTCCTGTTTTGTCTGCTTGCGAGCATTCCCGCGATTGCGGCTGGCGTGGCGGTGCATTTCATCTATCTTGGATTTGCCTCGATTGCATACTCGTTCTTTGCAATTTTTGCGGTGAATACTCTGCTTGCGTTGCTGCTGTTGTTCCTTTGCAGAAACATTTTGGAAACTTCGCAAAACAACAACCGTTAAGGAGGCTGTCATGAAAGGAATCATTCTTGCCGGCGGCGCCGGTACCCGGCTTTATCCGATCACCTCGGTCACAAGCAAGCAGCTTTTGCCGGTGTATGATAAGCCCATGATCTATTATCCGCTGTCCACATTGATGCTTGCCGGTATTCGCGACATCCTGATCATTTCAACGCCGACGGATCTTCCGAATTTTGAACGATTGCTCGGTGACGGCAGCAAATTCGGGATCTCTCTGTCATATGCTGAGCAGCCTTCTCCCGACGGCCTTGCACAGGCGTTTTTGATCGGTGAGCAGTTTATCGGTCACGACTGCTGTGCGATGGTTCTCGGCGACAATATTTTTTATGGCAACGGATTTCGCCGTTTGCTCAAAGAAGCTGCCGAGAACGCTGAAAAAGGGATTGCGACGGTGTTCGGATATCATGTGGATGATCCCGAACGATTTGGCGTGGTGGAGTTTGATGAAAACGAAAACGTCGTCTCCATCGAGGAAAAGCCGGTGCACCCGAAATCCAACTACTGTGTGACAGGACTGTATTTTTACGATCATACGGTCTGTGAAATGGCAAAAAAGATCACGCCATCGGCGCGCGGCGAACTGGAGATCACGGACTTGAATAAGCTTTTTCTGGAAGAAAACCGCCTTTCCGTTAAGCTGCTCGGCCGCGGCTATGCATGGCTGGACACCGGCACGATGGAGAGCTTGCTTGAAGCGTCAAACTATGTCGGAATGGTGGAACGGCGGCAGGGGATTCTCATCTCTGCGCCGGAAGAGATCGCACTGCTCAATGGCTGGATCTCCAAAGAAGCGCTGCTTTCTTGCGCGGAAACCTATGGAAAATCGCCCTACGGCGCGCACCTCAAGCGAGTTGCCGAGGGGAACTTCAAATATTAAACGGAAAGGACTTTTCTTATGAACGAAATGTACATCACATGTCTTGATATGGAAGGCGTGCTGGTCCCGGAGATCTGGATCGCTTTTGCAGAGGAAACCGGCATTCCCGAACTGAAAAAAACAACGCGTGACGAGCCGGATTATGATAAGCTCATGCGTTATCGCCTGAACATTCTCAAAGAGCACGGTCTCGGCCTCAAAGAGATTCAGGCGGTCATCGAGCGCATTGAACCGATGGAGGGCGCGAAAGCGTTTTTGGACGAGCTGCGTTCGTTCAGCCAGGTCATCATCCTCAGCGACACCTTCACCCAGTTTGCCGCGCCGCTGATGAAAAAGCTCGGCATGCCGACGATTTTCTGCAACACGCTGGAGGTTGCGCCGGACGGCGAGATCACAGGTTTCCATATGCGCGTTGAAAAATCCAAATATACCACGGTCAAGGCGCTGCAATCGATCGGCTTTGAAACGATCGCTTCCGGCGACAGCTATAACGACCTTGGCATGATCCAGGCGAGCAAGGCGGGCTTTTTGTTCAAGAGCACAGAGCAGATCAAAAAGGATTATCCCGAGATCCCGGCGTTTGAGACCTATGACGAACTGCTTGGCGCGATCAAAAAGGTGATTCTCGGCTGAAACAACATCTTGTGAAATATTGCTGATTTTTTGATGGAAAAACACAAAATATTTTCCCCGGTTCTCGTTGACAATTGCATGTAGCTGTGATATAATCAACTCAACAAATCTTTAAGACGATACTGAGAGATCGGCAAGAGTTCATATTTGTTACAACGCAGATCACTGCGTAGTTTTATGATGCTATGCCCGACTCCGGTCGGGCATTTTTTCTTGCAACTCAGAAAGGAACGGCTATGTCGAACAGCATGACTTCTGCCACCATTCAAAACATTGATACTTCCCTTTGCCCTGCGGCGGAACTGTCCTTGCTCCCCGACAGTGTTCTTGCCGCCGCCGACAAGACCGCTCTTTCCGTTTTTCCCGGCTTTTGCGATGTGCATGTGCATTTTCGTGAGCCGGGTTTTTCTTATAAAGAGACGATTCATACCGGTTCTCTTGCTGCGGCACACGGCGGTTATACGACCGTTTGCACCATGCCGAACCTGAATCCGGTGCCGGATTGCGCTGCGCATTTGAACGAAGAGCTTGCACTCATCCGGGACGGTGCCGTGATCGACGTTCTGCCTTACGGCGCTCTGACGGTCGGCGAACGCGGAGAATCGCTTTCCGCGCTTGAAGAAATGGCAGAAGATGTTGCCGCATTCTCTGATGACGGCAGAGGTGTGCAAAGCGAGGAACTGATGCGGCAGGGGATGCAGCGTGTTAAAACGCTTGGAAAGGTTTTTGCGGCGCACTGCGAAGTCAACGAGCTGCTGCGCGGCGGCTACATCCATGACGGCCGCTATGCTAAGGCGCACGGTCATAAAGGGATCTGTTCCGAGAGCGAGTGGAAAATGATCGAACGCGATCTCACGCTTGCGGAAGAGACCGGCTGCGCTTATCATGTCTGTCATATTTCGACGAAAGAGAGTGTTGAAATCATTCGTGACGCAAAGCGTCGCGGCATTAACGTAACTTGCGAAACTGCGCCGCATTATCTTGTGCTTTGCGAAGATGACCTGCAGGAAGACGGTCGGTATAAAATGAATCCGCCGCTGCGCTCTGCCGAAGACAGGGATGCGCTGCTGCAAGGTCTGCTTGACGGAACGATCGACATGATCGCAACGGATCACGCGCCGCATTCTGCTGAAGAAAAGAGTAAAGGACTTGCCGGTTCAGCGTTCGGTATTGTCGGTCTGGAAACGGCATTTCCGGTGTTATATACACATCTTGTTAAGCCGGGTATCGCGCCGCTTCAATTGATCGTTGAAAAATTGACCCGGGCACCGCGCAAACGTTTTGCTCTGCCTGATAAAAACAGCTTTTCTGTCTGGTCGCTTGCTGCATCCTGGACCGTGCGCGAAGACAGGCTGCTTTCAAAAGGAAAATCCACGCCATTCATGCATCAAGAACTTTATGGCGAATGCCTTCTGACAGTGAATGACGGAAAAATCGTATATCTAAAAGCATAATCTAACGCAAAACCATTGAAACAGGAGGAACTTCTTATGGCGAAACGGACAGACATCAAAAAGGTACTCATCATCGGCTCCGGCCCGATCGTGATCGGTCAGGCAGCGGAATTTGACTACGCCGGTACGCAGGCGTGTCTTGCATTGAAAGAGGAGGGCTATGAAGTCATTCTCTGCAACTCCAATCCCGCCACGATCATGACCGACACTGTCATTGCCGACAAGGTCTATATGGAGCCGCTGACGCTGGAATATATTGCTAAAATCATGCGTTATGAGCGTCCGGACGCGATCGTTCCCGGCATCGGCGGACAAACGGGTCTGAACCTTGCAATGCAGCTTGAAAAGAAGGGCATTCTGCGCGAATGCCATACACTGTTGCTCGGCACAAGCAGCGACAGCATTGAAAAAGCGGAGGACCGCGAAAAATTCAAGGAACTTTGCGAAGAGATCGGCGAGCCGGTCATCCCCTCGGAGATCACCTACAACATCGAAGAGGCCGTTGCTGCCGCAAAGCACATCGGTTATCCCGTTGTGCTGCGTCCGGCGTTCACCCTTGGCGGCACCGGCGGCGGCTTTGCGTATGATGAAGAAGAACTGATCGAAGTCGCCAAAAACGGTTTTGCACTTTCTCCGGTGCATCAGGTGCTTGTAGAAAAGAGCGTGAAAGGCTACAAGGAGATCGAATTTGAGGTCATGCGCGATTCCAACGATCACGCCATCACGATCTGCGGCATGGAAAACGTGGACCCGGTCGGCGTTCACACCGGCGACTCCATCGTGGTTGCGCCGATCATGTCGCTCAACGAGCACGACCTCAAGATGCTCAACGACTCCGCCATCAAGATCATCCGCGCATTGAAAATCGAAGGAGGATGCAATGTCCAGTTTGCGCTCGATCCGTTTTCCAGCAAGTATTATCTGATCGAAGTGAATCCGCGTGTATCGCGTTCCTCTGCGCTTGCTTCCAAAGCATCGGGTTATCCGATCGCGCGTGTGACTGCGAAGATCGCCATGGGTATGGCGCTCGAAGACATCCCTGTTGCGGGCGGCACGGCGGCGATCGAGCCGCAGCTCGATTATGTGGTTGCAAAATTCCCGCGCTTCCCGTTCGATAAATTCACGACCGTGCCGAACCTGCTCGGCACACAAATGAAGGCCACCGGCGAAGTGATGGGCATCGGCGCCACGCTCGAAGAGTGCATGCTCAAATCCGTGCGTTCGCTGGAGATCGGCGTTTGCCATTTCCATATGGCGAAATTCGACAGCTATTCGACCGAAGAACTGTTGGCTTATATCAAGGATTTCCGCGCCGACGAGATCTTCGCTGTCACCGAAGCGCTGCGCCGCGGCGTCAGCGTGGATGAGATCTATAAGATCACGATGATCACGCCGCTGTTTCTTGAAGCCATCGTCAACATCATCCGCATGGAAGAAAATCTGGCTGCAAACAAAAACAGTGTCGCCGTACTCAAAGAAGCAAAGGTGCTCGGCTTCTGTGATAAGTACATCGCAAAGCTTTGGAATTGCAAGGAGCTGGATGTAACGGCACTGCGCAAAGCGAACGACATTAAGCCCGTGTTCCGCATGGTCGATACCCTGCATACCGGCACCTATATCCCGTATCTGTATTCATCCTATACCGGCACGAACGATTCCCGTTTGACCGGCAAGAAAAAAACCGTTGTGCTCGGCGCCGGTCCCATCCGCATCGGACAGGGCGTGGAATTTGACTATTCCACGGTGCATGCGGTGATGACGATCCGCAAGAGCGGTTATGAATCTATCATCATCAATAACAACCCCGAAACGGTGTCCACGGACTATACAACATCTGACAAGCTATATTTTGAGCCGCTCACGCCGGAAGATGTGATGAACATTGTGGACTTTGAACAGCCGGAGGGTGTGATTGCTTCCCTCGGCGGACAGACAGCCATCAATCTTGCATCGCCTTTGATGGAGCGCGGCGTGAATATCATCGGCACCGATTGTGCGGCGATCGATCGCGCAGAAAACCGTGATTTGTTTGAAAAGCTGCTCAAAGAACTTGACATTCCGCAGCCGGAAGGACAGGCAGTGACAAAGATCGAAGACGGCGTTGCGGCCGCACAGCGCATCGGTTATCCTGTACTTGTGCGTCCGTCCTTTGTGCTTGGCGGCCGCGCGATGCAGATTGTTTCCAACGAGGAGCAACTGCGCCATTATCTGAAAACTGCCGTGGAGATCGACGAGGACAAGCCCGTTTTGGTCGATAAATACATCACCGGCAAAGAGGTCGAGGTGGACGCCATCTGCGACGGTCGCGATGTGTTTGTGCCGGGCATCATGGAGCTTGTAGAGCGCACCGGCATCCATTCCGGCGACTCCATCTCGGTCTATCCCACTTTTAGCATCTCCGATAAGGTCAAGGGCATCATTCTGCAATATGCAAAAAAGCTTGGCCTCGGCATCGGTATCGTCGGTCTTTATAACATTCAGTTTATCGTTGATAAAAACGAGAAAGTCTTTATTATCGAAGTCAATCCGCGTTCCTCCCGCACTGTGCCTTTCCTTTCAAAATCGACCGGTTACAGTCTTGCGGACATTGCGACCGAGGTCATTCTTGGCAAGAGCCTGAAAGAGCAGGGCATCTTCGACATCTATCCTGTAGAGAAAAAACGCTGGTATGTCAAAGTGCCTGTGTTCTCCTTCAACAAGATCCGCGGTCTGGATGCCTATCTTTCCCCGGAAATGAAGTCCACCGGTGAGGCGATCGGCTACGACGATCAGCGCAACCGCGCGCTTTGGAAAGCGCTCCAGGCTTCCGGCATGCATCTGCAGAATTACGGTACGGTCTTTGCGACCATCGCAGACAAGGATAAGGAAGAAGCGCTGCCGCTCATCCGCAGATTCTATGACCTTGGTTTCAACATTGAAGCAACTGCCGGCACCGCTGCGTTTTTGAAACAGCACGGCATCCGCACCCATGTGCTGCACAAGCTTTCCGAAGGCAACAACGAGATTCTCGAATCCCTGCGCAGCGGTTATGTGGCCTATGTGATTAACACAAGCGAAACCGGCGCGGCTGCAGAAGAGAAGGACGGCTATCAGATTCGCCGTGGCGCGATTGAAAACAATGTAACCATGTTTACGTCGCTGGATACGGTGCGCGCACTGGTTGATGTGCTGGATGAGATCACGCTGCACATTTCGACGATCGACGCTTGAGGAGTATTATGAAACAAGGGATTTTTACGATCACGGAGAACAAACCGCTCACGAACGATGTGATGCGCATGCGCCTTTCAGGCGATGTTTCGGCGATCACAGCGCCCGGACAGTTTATTAATATCAAGCTGGATGGTTTGTTCCTGCGTCGTCCGATTTCTGTCTACGATCTTGATTTGACCGGTGTGAGTATCATCTATAAAGTGGTCGGCAAAGGTACGGCTGCGCTCGCAAAGATGAAAAGCGGAGATACGCTGGATGTGCTGACCGGGCTCGGCAACGGTTATGATCTTTCCAAATGCGGAAATGATGTTTGTTTGCTTGGCGGAGGTGTCGGCGTTCCGCCGCTGTACCTTCTTTGTAAATCTTTGCTTGCACAGGGTAAACACGTTTTCGTTGTGCTCGGCTTCAATACAAAAAACGAAGTGTTTTGCGAGGATGCGTTTCGCGCACTCGGCGCAGATGTGACCGTGACGACAGTTGACGGTTCCTATGGTGTGAAAGGCTTTGTGACCGATGCACTGCCGAAGAACTATGATTATTTTTACACCTGCGGGCCGGAGCCGATGCTTAAAGCTGTTTATCGCAGCACAAAAATAAGCGGACAATTCAGTTTTGAAGAGCGCATGGGCTGTGGTTTTGGCGCCTGTATGGGCTGCAGCTGCAAGACGATCAGCGGATATAAGCGCATCTGCAAAGACGGTCCTGTGCTGGAAAAGGAGGAGATCACATGGGAAGACTGAGCGTTGATCTTTGCGGGATCGCACTTGACAATCCCGTGATCCCGGCCTCCGGCACTTTCGGATTCGGTTATGAGTTTGCCGAGCTTTACGACATTAACTGCCTTGGCACGTTTTCTTTCAAAGGCACAACAAAAAATGCGCGTTTCGGCAATGCTACACCGCGCATAGCGGAGTGCACTTCGGGCATGATCAATGCAGTGGGACTGCAGAATCCCGGCGTGGATGCTGTCATCGCCAAGGAACTGCCGAAACTGAAAAAGTGTTTTCACAAACCGGTGATGGCAAACGTCAGCGGCTTTTCCGTGGATGAGTATGCTGAAGTTTGCGCGAAGCTGGACAAGCAAGCGCAGGTCGGCTGGCTCGAAGTCAATGTGTCCTGCCCCAACGTACACGGCGGCGGAATGAGCTTCGGCGTGCAGCCGGATGCCGCAGCGTCGGTTGTAAAAGCGGTCAAGGCAGTGACAACAAAGCCCGTGATCGTCAAACTTTCGCCGAACGTGACAGACATCACGGAGATCGCCAAAGCGGTGGAAGCAGCGGGTGCGGATGGCGTGAGCTTGATCAACACGCTGCTTGGGATGCGCATTGATCTGAAAACGCAGCGTCCTGTGATCGCCAACACGATGGGCGGCTTTTCCGGTCCTGCGATCTTTCCGGTCGCTGTGCGCATGGTCTATCAGGTCGCGCATGCTGTGAAAATTCCCGTAGTCGGTATGGGTGGCGTTTCCTCTGCGGAGGATGTGCTCGAACTGATGTTTGCCGGCGCTGCTGCGGTCGAGATCGGAACAATGAACCTGATCGACCCGTTTGCCTGCAAAAAAATCATTGAAGAATTGCCGTCTGTTATGGACAAATACCATATTGATCATCTTTCCGATATCATCAAAGGAGTGCGCTGAAATGGGAAAAGACGTGATTGTTGCTTGCGATTTTGCTTCTGCATCGCAGACTTTCGCCTTCCTCGATCGATTCACCGAGGAAAAACCGTTTGTTAAGATCGGCATGGAGCTGTTTTATGCCGAAGGGCCGTCGATCGTGCGCGAGCTGAAGGCGCGCGGACATAAGATTTTTTTGGACTTAAAGCTACACGACATCCCCAACACCGTCAAAAAAAGCATGGCGGTGTTGTCAAGGCTGGATGTGGATATCTGCAATCTGCACGCGAGCGGTACGATTCCAATGATGAAAGCTGCATTGGAAGGACTGACGCGTGAAGACGGCACGCGGCCGCTTTTGATCGCCGTGACACAACTCACGTCCACCGATCAGGAAACCATGGAGCGCGATCTTATGATCCACGCTCCGATCGCCGAGGTCGTGATGCACTACGCAAAAAATGCGAAAGACGCCGGACTCGACGGTGTCGTCTGTTCGCCGCTGGAGGCGCAAAAAGTGCATGAGCTTTGCGGCAGTGATTTCCTGACCGTTACGCCCGGCGTGCGTTTTGCAGACGGCGATATCGGCGACCAGAAACGTGTTATGACGCCAGCACAGGCGAAGGAGATCGGCTCCGATTATATCGTTGTCGGCCGCCCGATCACTGCAGCAGAGGACCCTGTTGCAGCTTACCGCCGTTGTGTACGCGAATTTGTGGACTGAGAGGAGATAAACAATGGAACTTTCAAAACAGATTGCAAAAGATTTGCTCTCGATCGGCGCGGTGTTCTTTCGCCCGCAAGAGCCTTTTACTTGGGCGAGCGGCATCAAAAGCCCGGTTTATTGTGACAACCGCCTGACATTGACTGCGCCGCAAGTGCGTAACGATGTGGAAAACGGACTTGCCGCAATGATCAAAGAGCATTATCCTGACGCCGAGGTGCTCATGGGCACATCGACTGCCGGCATTGCGCACGCTGCCATCACAGCGCACCTGCTGGATCTGCCGATGGGATATGTACGCTCCGGGAACAAGGATCACGGACGCCAGAACCGCATTGAAGGAAAACTTGATGCAGGTCAAAAGGTTGTTGTTGTGGAGGATCTGATCTCCACAGGCGGCAGCGTGATCGAGGTGGTTGACGCTCTGCGAGAAGCGGGCGCAAATGTGCTTGGCATCGTCAGCATCTTCACCTATGGTATGCAGAAGGGCTTGGATCGTCTTGCAGCGGCAAACGTCAAAAATGTTTCGCTGACAAATTTTGACGAGATTGCTGTCGTTGCCGCCGAAGAGGGTTATATCGCCGAAGCGGACATTGCGCGACTGATTGCTTTTCGTAACAATCCATCGGACGAAAGCTGGATCGGAGGCGCCAAATGAGAAGCCTGATCGATATCATAGATCTTTCCACCGGAGAGCTGGATGAACTCATCGGTGTTGCGATGGACATCATCGAGCATCCCGAGAAATACAGCGAAAGCTGTAAAGGGAAAAAACTTGCCACATTATTCTTTGAACCCTCAACGCGCACGCGGCTTTCATTTGAGGCGGCGATGTATGAGCTTGGCGGAAATGTTCTTTCCGTAACCGGCGGGGCCACGTCATCCGTTGCAAAAGGGGAGAGTGTTGCTGATACAGCCAAGACCGTGAGCTGCTACGCGGACATTATTGCGATGCGTCACCCGAAGGAGGGCGCAGCACTGGTTGCCGCAAACAACGCATCCATTCCCGTGATCAACGCCGGAGACGGCGGACATTGTCACCCCACGCAGACGCTTGCCGACCTTTTGACGATCTACCGTGAAAAAGGTCACTTTGATAACCTTACGGTTGGCTTCTGCGGCGATCTCAAATTCGGCAGAACCGTTCATTCTCTCATTAACGCGCTTTCGCGTTACAGCGGCATCCGTTTTGTGCTGATTTCGCCTGAAGAGCTGAAGCTTCCGAGCTATGTGAAAAACGAGACGCTCAAAAAATACCATCTGCCCTATGTGCAGACGACCGATCTTGAAGGCGCGATGCCTTCGCTTGATATTCTGTATATGACCCGTGTTCAACGTGAACGCTTTTTCAACGAAGAGGACTATCTGCGCCTTCGTGACACCTATATCTTGACGCCGGACAAGCTTCGCCACGCAAAGGACGACCTTTGCATCATGCATCCGCTGCCGCGTGTCAACGAGATCAGCGTCTCGATCGATAATGACCCTCGTGCCTGCTATTTTAAACAGGTGCTCAACGGAAAATATATGCGTATGGCGCTTATCCTCAAACTTCTCAAGGAGGCACAGGTATGAACATTGATTCCATTCAGAACGGGATCGTGATCGACCATATCACTGCAGGCCGCGGCATGGAGCTGTATGATCTGTTGAACCTCGGTTCGCTTGACGTGTCGATCGCAATCATTAAGAATGTTTCCAGCAGAAAGATGGGCAAAAAAGATATCATCAAGATCGACGCAGACATTCCGGTCGATCTTGACGTGATTGGTTATGTGGAAGCCTGTCACTCCCTGAGAGACTTGTAAATGTTTTAAGGTGCAAAAACCCGCGCTGCATTTCTTCTTGTGAGCAGGAGCTTGACCAGATCTTCAAACTCACGGATAAGGAACATAAGCAGTACCGCTGCATCTATTGTGAAACAAAAGCGAACTGAAAGCGAAATGCCTAAAATAGGCGCTTCTTTTCAAGGAATTTTCTACTTAGTTTGACATCTTTGTGTCTTGACGATTTACGGCGGAATATGTTATAATTTCTGCGTAAATAAAAAGTTCTTTGTGACTGACGGAACTGTGGAAAACCACAAGGGAGCAAAGGACAAAACAAGCCGACCGTCTGGGCACACTTGCTTTTCATAAAAAGTGAAGTGCGCCCTTCGCCTTTTTTAAGGAGGAGCTTATGAAAAAAGTTGGAATCATTATGGGAAGTGACAGTGACCTGCCTGTGATCCAAAAGGCAGTGGATCAGCTCAAAGCACTCAAGATCCCGTTTGAAGTTCACATCTATTCCGCACACAGAACGCCGGAACAGGCGCGCGATTTTGCGGTGTCTGCGCGTGAAAACGGCTTTGGCGCAATCATTTGCGCCGCAGGTATGGCTGCACATCTTGCCGGTGCGATCGCCGCAAATACAACGCTTCCTGTGATCGGGATCCCATGCAAGGGTCCGCTGCTTGACGGGCTGGACGCTTTGCTTTCCACCGTTCAGATGCCGACCGGCATTCCCGTGGCGACCGTAGCTGTCGGTGGCGGTGCAAACGCTGCGCTGCTTTGTGCGCAGATCCTTGCGGTCGAAGATGCTGCACTTGCCGCAAAACTGGACGAAAAACGTAAAACCGACGCTGCTGCCGTGCTTGAAAAAGACCGCACGGTCAGCGAAAGACTTTAACATCGTAATCAATTTCCGAAAGGAGTTTTAAAAATGGAAAAATTGAACCAACTCTATGAAGGCAAGGCCAAAAAAGTCTTTGCAACCGACGACCCGGAGGTGCTGCTCGTCTCCTATAAGGACGACGCGACCGCGTTCAACGGACTGAAAAAAGGCACGATCTCCGGCAAAGGCGCAATCAACAACCGCGTGACAAATTTCATGATGCAGCTGCTTGAAAAAGAAGGCGTGCCGACTCATTATGTGAAAGAACTCTCCGATCGTGAAACACTTGTCAAAAAGGTTTCCATCGTTCCCCTTGAGGTCATCATCCGCAACATCTCCGCCGGTTCCTTCTCCAAACGCTGCGGTGTGGAAGAGGGCATCGTGTTTGAGCAGCCGACGATCGAGTTTTCCTATAAAAACGACGAGCTCGGCGATCCGCTGATCAACGCTTATCATGCAGTTGCGCTCAAGCTCGCCACCTGGGATGAGATCGAAACGATCAAAAAGCTGGCGTTCAAGGTCAACGATGTCATGAAAGCGTATTTCAAAAACCTCGGCGTGGATCTTGTCGATTTCAAACTGGAGTTCGGCAGACTGTCTGACGGCACGATCGTGCTTGCTGATGAAATTTCTCCCGACACCTGCCGCTTCTGGGACAGCGAGACGCACGAAAAGCTTGATAAGGACCGTTTCCGCAGAGATCTCGGCAATGTGGAAGACGCTTACATTGAAATGAAGAAGAGAATTCTCGGAGAATAATCGGAGGCGACTATGGGCGGTTTTTTTGGCGCAATCGGCAGTACGCAGGTCATTGAAGACGTATTCTTCGGCACGGACTATCATTCCCATCTCGGAACGAAAAGCGCGGGCCTTGCGGCTTATGACAGCGAGATCGGTTTGCAGCGCAACATCCATTCACTCAACAATTCACCGTTCAGAACAAAGTTTGAACACGTTTTATCCGATATGAAGGGGACCGCCGCAATCGGTTCGTTGAACGACACTGATCCTCAGCCGTTGCTTATCCGCAGCAAGCTCGGTACTTATGCGATCTGTACGGTTGGAATCATCAATAATGCCGATACGCTGATTGAAAAATATTTTGCTTCAACAGGCGGTCATTTCGGCGCCATGACCGGCGGTAAAGTCAACTCGACTGAGCTTGTGGCCGCGCTGATTAATCAAAAAGACAATTTCACTGACGGACTGCTGTTTGCACAGAACTGCATTGAAGGCACGGCCTGTATCCTGATTTTGACTGACAAGGGCAAGATCATTGCCGCACGCGACAAGTTTGGACGCTTGCCAGTACTTATCGGTCGAAAAGAGACCGGATATTGCGTTTCTTTTGAATCTTTTGCTTATCGCAAACTCGGTTATGAGGATGAAAAAGAGCTTGGCGCCGGTGAAATCGTTGAAATCGACACCGACGGCATCCGCGTGCTTTCTCCCGCACAAAAGAAAATGCGCATCTGCGCTTTCCTGTGGACGTATTACGGCTACCCGAATTCCGATTATGAAGGCATGAATGTGGAAGTCATGCGCAATCGCAACGGTTCGATCATTGCGCAGCACGACAAGGAAGCCGGTCTCGCGCAGGACATCGACTATGTCGGTGGCGTTCCCGATTCAGGCACACCGCACGCGATCGGTTACGCCAACCGCAGCGGCATCCCGTTTGCGCGCCCGTACATCAAGTACACGCCGACGTGGTCGCGTTCGTTTATGCCGCAAAACCAGATCGACCGCAATAAAATTGCAAAGATGAAGCAGGTTCCCGTGCGAAATCTGATCGAAGGAAAAAAGCTGTTGTTTGTTGACGATTCCATCGTGCGCGGCACACAGCTTCGCGAAACGGTCGAGTTTCTGTATCAAAACGGCGCAAAAGCCGTGCATATGCGCTCGGCGTGTCCGCCGATCATGTACGGCTGCAAGTATTTGAATTTTTCGCGTGCAACAAGCGATATGGAGTTGCTTGCACGGCGCGTGATCGTTGAGCTGGAAGGGGAGGAAGGTCTGTTGCATATCGACGAATACGCCGACTCCAACACAGAACGCGGCAAAAAGCTGCGGCAGACGATTTGCGATAAATTCCACTTCAGCTCTCTTGAATTTCAAACGCTGGACGGTCTGATCGATGCCATCGGTATTGACCGCGATTGTCTTTGCACTTATTGCTGGAACGGAAAGGAGTAATTTCCCATGCAATCGAAATCCGATTCCTACGCCGCTGCCGGCGTTGATATCACTGCCGGTTACCGTGCGGTGGAGCTGATGAAACAGCACATTGCGCGCACGGTGATCCGCACAAAAGCGTCCGACATCGGCGGCTTCGGCGGACTGTTTCCGCTGGATCTTTCCGAAACGAAACGTCCGGTGCTGGTTTCCGGCACTGACGGCGTCGGCACCAAGCTCAAGCTTGCGTTTCTCTTGGACAAGCACAACACGGTCGGCATCGACTGCGTTGCGATGTGCGTCAACGATGTGATCTGCTGCGGCGCAAAACCGCTGTTTTTTCTCGATTACATCGCCTGCGGCAAGAATGTGCCGGAAAAGATC
This sequence comes from Oscillospiraceae bacterium, assembly GCA_902792985.1. Classification (GTDB taxonomy): domain Bacteria; phylum Bacillota; class Clostridia; order Oscillospirales; family Acutalibacteraceae; genus UBA6857. Next base: position 1,173 of record CADBBT010000049.1, on the reverse strand, counting down.
GAACAGATCGTTGGCGGTGTATGTGAAGGCTGCGTGCAGGCAGGGTGCGAGCTGATTGGCGGCGAAACAGCCGAGATGCCCGGCTTTTATCCGATCGACGAATATGACCTTGCGGGCTTTTCCGTCGGTGTTGTTGATCAGGAAAAGATCATTGATAAAACAACGATGCGTCCCGGCGATGTGATGATCGCCATTCCGTCTTCGGGCGTGCATTCCAACGGCTTTTCCCTTGTGCGCAAGGTCTTTGACGTGGAGCACTGCGATCTGACCTCTCCGGTGGAAGCACTCGGCGGCGCGTCACTCGGTGAAACCCTGCTGACGCCGACAAAGATCTATGTCAAACCCCTTCTCGCTCTGTTGAAAGAAGTGAACGTCAAGGGCATCTCTCACATCACAGGCGGCGGCTTCTATGAGAATATGCCGCGCTCCATTCCTGACGGACTCGGCGTGAAGATCAAAACTGCCGATGTGCGTGTACTGCCCATCTTTGATCTGATTCAAAAAGTAGGCGGCATCAGCACACACGATATGTTCAACACGTTCAACATGGGCGTCGGCATGAGCGTTGTGGTCGCACCTGACGATGTTGATCGCGCACTCGAAATTCTGCGTTCCTCCGGCGAGGACGCGTATGTCATTGGCGAAATTAAAGAAGCAAAGGATAAGATCGAATTATGCTGAAAAAAATTCTCAGCGGCGTGAGCGCCGGTATTCTGATCTCCATTGGCGGCAGCATTTATCTTGCAAGCGAAAACAAAGTGGTCGGCGCGGCATTGTTCTCTGTTGCGCTGCTTTGCATCTGTTACAAAGGTTATTCTTTGTTTACGGGAAAGATCGGATTTATTCCTGAAAAACATGACAAAAAAGCAGTATCCGTTTTGCTGCTCGGTCTGCTTGGTAACGCGATCGGCACAATTGCGTTCGGCTATCTGCTGCGTTTTGCAATTCCGACGCTCGGTGCGGCGGCTGAAACTCTTTGTCAGGGAAAGCTTGATAATCAGGCTTTGTGGCAGACGTTTGTGCGCGGCATCATGTGCGGCATTTTGATGTATCTTGCCGTGAGCATTTTCCGCGACAAGAAAACGCCGCTCGGCATTCTTTTCTGCATTTTTATATCCAAGTTGCACAGCCTTCTCATAGTATTCTAAAGCTTTATTTTCATCATGCTCACCC
>CADBBT010000048.1 GCA_902792985.1 Oscillospiraceae bacterium | reverse complement strand
TGAAAGGGGCGCTTTGGCGTCTCTTTTTGTTTTTGCGCGCTTGCAGCGCCCCTTTTGCGCGGCTGTGCCGCGCAGTCCCGCCCCGCCGGTCAAGCCGCTTTTTTCGCGCAAAAAAGCTCCGCACAAAGTGCGGAGCACAGCTTGTCGAAAGTGTTCATTTAAATTTCAAGCGTACAGTAACCTGTGGTTTTATTCGGCAAACATCGGTGTGGAAAGATAACGGTCGCCGGTGTCCGGCAGCAGCGTCACCACGGTTTTTCCGGCGTTTTCCGGACGTTTCGCCACTTCAATGGCCGCCCAAAGCGCCGCGCCGGCAGAGATCCCGGCCAGCACGCCCTCTTTTTTTCCGAGCAGCCGTCCGGTTGCCATTGCGTCGCAATCCGACACGGGAATGATCTCGTCATACACGGACGTGTCCAGCACTTCGGGAATAAACCCGGCGCCGATGCCCTGTAAGCCATGCTTTCCTGCAGTTCCGCCGGAAAGCACCGCCGATGTTTTCGGCTCCACGGCAACCACCTGCACGGTGGGCTTTTTTTCTTTTAAGTATGCGCCGGTGCCGGTGATCGTGCCGCCGGTGCCGACGCCGGCAACAAAGATGTCCACTTTGCCGTCTGTATCGGCAAAAATTTCGGGGCCGGTGGTTTCATAGTGTGCTTTCGCGTTTGACGGATTGACGAACTGACCGGGAATAAAGCTGTTCTCGATCTGCTTTGCAAGTTCGTTTGCCTTGTCGATCGCGCCGGGCATCCCCAGCGCGCCGTCTGTGAGCACAAGCTCTGCACCGTAGGCGGTCATCAGCGTGCAGCGCTCCTTGGACATGCTGTCCGGCATCACGATCAGAACGCGATAGCCCTTGGCCGCCGCAACCGCAGCAAGCCCGATCCCGGTGTTGCCGCTCGTGGGTTCAATGATGACGGAGCCTTCCTTCAGCAGTCCGGCGTTTTCCGCGTCCTCGATCATTTTTTTTGCAATACGGTCTTTGGCAGAGCCTGCGGGGTTGAGCGCTTCCAGCTTCACAAGCAGATGCGCTTTCAAACCGAAAAGCTGCTCGATCTGATGCAGTTCCAGCAGCGGTGTGCCGCCGACAAGTTCAGAAAGGGAATGATAAATCTTTTGCATAATAGCCTCGCTTATAGATCTTTAAGATGTTTGCTTCTGCTCGGATGACGAAGTTTGCGCAGCGCCTTGGCTTCGATCTGACGGATGCGCTCACGGGTGACGTTGAATTCCTTTCCGACTTCTTCCAGCGTTTGCGGCGTGCCGTCGCGCAGACCGAAGCGCAAACGCAGCACCTCCGCTTCACGCGGCGTCAGCGTTTCAAGCACCTCGTTGACCTTGCTGCGCAAAAACGTCATCGCTGCGGCGTCCGCCGGAGAAAGCGCGTCCTCATCGGGGATGAAATCGCCCAGATGGCTGTCCTCCTCTTCACCGATCGGCGTCTCCAAAGAAACCGGCTCCTGCGAAATGCGCAAAATGTCGCGCACCTTATCCACCGACATACCGATTTCTGCGGCAATGTCCTCCGGGGAAGGATCTTTGCCGTCGCGGTGCAGGAGCATATTGCTCGTTTTCTTCACTTTGTTGATCGTTTCCACCATGTGCACGGGGATGCGAATGGTGCGTCCCTGATCTGCAATGGCGCGGGTGATTGCCTGACGGATCCACCAGGTGGCGTAGGTGGAGAATTTGAAGCCCTTGGTGTAATCGAATTTGTCCACCGCCTTGATCAGACCGAGGTTGCCCTCCTGAATCAGATCAAGGAACATCATACCGCGGCCGACGTAGCGCTTTGCGATACTGACAACCAGTCGCAAATTCGCCTTGGTCAGCCGGTCCTTCGCCTCTTGGTCGTTGTCGGAAATGCGGATGGCAAGCTCAATCTCCTCTTCGGGCGAAAGCAGCGGCACGCGGCCGATGTCTTTCAGATAGACCTTGACCGGATCGTCGATCACAGCGTTCTTGTTATCCGCTGTCATCAAAGAGTTGTCAAAGCCCTTCGGGATATCGATATCCATCGAGATGCTGTCGAGCATTTCGTCGCTGAAATCGTCCACGATCTCAATGCCGTGCGCTTCCAGTGTAGCATACAGCTTTTCGATCTCCTCAATGTCCACATCCGCCTCAACAAGCGCGGTGTCGATATCGCTGGAATTGATCTTTCCCATAGCGATGCCCTTGTCGATGAGGTTTTTGAATACCGCACGCTTTTCTAAATTTTCCATCACAAACATCCTTGCCTTTCTGATTATATATGTATTTATTGCTTTCTTTGATTTGCGTTTTTCATCGCCTGCAAAAACTCTTCGTTGCTCATTTGGCTCACGTCCACCGCTTTGCTCTGCTGCTTTTCGCGTTCCTCTTGCAAAACCCGCACGCAGTCGGAAAGCTCCTTTTTGCTGCCCGGCAAACGTTCGTTGCGCTTGCAGATGCCGGAAAAGCGGCTGATGTCCTCCTGAGAAAGCATGTCGGACAGATGGGTCAGATCCAGACTTTCCTGCGCGTCGATCTGCGCAGTGAGCGCGGAAAAGATCCTCGCGTTCGCCTCGTCGGAAAACGCGTCCGCCCCCAGCGTTTCACGCATCGACGGCCAAAAATCCGGATTGGCATAAAGCAGCGCAAGAATGCGCTCTTCGGCATGCAGCGCTTTGACCGTTGCGCCGCTTTGCATCGCAGCGCGCGTGAGCTCTTTCATGGAAGATTGCTGCACATCTTTATAGTGCTGCGTTTTTTCAAAGCTTCGCCTGCGCTTTTTCAGGGCGTTCACGCGTGAGACGACCGTCGCTTTGTCCACATCCACCTCCTGCGCCAGCCGCGAAGCGTAAACTTCGACCGCCAGCGGATCGGAAACGGTGCTCAAATGCTGCACGGCGTTGTTCAGATATTTCAGCCGTCCGTCATCCGAGGTCAAGTCCAGCCCGTCCTTGGCTTTCAGCAGCGCGAATTCGATGTCGTTCGCCGCACCGTCCAGCAAACTGCGAAAGCGTTCCGCGCCGTAGTTTTTGAGGATCTCGTCCGGGTCCTTGCCGCCGGAAAGGCGCACCACGCGCAGCTTTGCGCCCACGGAGGTGAAAATGCCGATCGCACGCTGCGTTGCCTTTTGTCCGGCTTCGTCCGCGTCGTAACAAAGCACGATCTCGTCCGTATAGCGCAGCAGCAGTCTCGCCATTTCACCGGTCAGCGCCGTTCCGAGACAGGCAATGGCGTTATCAAAGCCTGCCTGATGCAGCGCGATGGCATCCATATAGCCCTCCACAAGAATCAGCGAACCGGCCTTGGAGTTTTTCGCGTAGTTCAATCCGAACACGCCGAGGCTCTTTTTATAGACCAGCGTGTCGGAGGTGTTGATATATTTCGGTTTGCTGTCGTCCAGCACACGGCCGCCGAATGCGACCACATTGCCGCGTGCGTCGATGATCGGCACGATCACGCGGCCGCGAAAATTATCGTAATAACTTTTGCGCTCGTTCTTTTCACTGCGCTGCACCAGATTCGCTTCGAACTGTTCCTCATAGGAATATCCCTTTTGCCGCAGATGATCGCGCAAAGAATGCCAGGCATCCGGCGCATAGCCGAGTCCGAAGCGCGTGATGGTCTTGTTGGAATAGCCGCGCGAACGGAAATATTGCAGCGCTGTCGCGCCCTGCGGGGAAAGCAGTGTTTCATGAAAAAAGCGGGCGGCCTCGCGGTTGATCTCATACATCCGCCGCCGTTTTTGCGCAAGGGAATCGTCATATCCCTCGGTCGGCATGCTCATCCCGGCGCGGTCGCACAAAAAGCGCACCGCCTCCGTGAAGTCGAGATGCTCGACGTCGCAGATAAAATTGACAGCCTCGCCGCCGGCGCCGCAGCCAAAGCAGTAATAGCTCTGGGTTTCGGGATACACCGTAAAGGACGGTGTTTTTTCATTATGGAACGGGCAAAGCCCGACAAGGTTTTTTCCGCGCCGTTTCAGCGGCACATAGGCTGAAATGAGCTGTTCGATATCGGTACGCATCCGCAGCTCGGTCAAAAACTCGTCGCTGAATCGCGGCATGGAAATCACCTCCAAAAACAATTTGCAATTAGAAATTCGCAATTCGCAATGAAAAGAGAAAACAGTGAAACTCAGCAAATGACAAGGTGTGCGGCCTCAATTTCACATTCCACACCCAGCATTCAATTACGCATTACGCATTGCGAATTGCGAATTGTTATTTGCTCCATCCTGTCGGGATGAAATAATCGGTATAGGTTTTCAACGCGTAACCGTCGGTCATGCCGGCAATGTAATCACAGGCGGCGCGCTGCACGCCCTCGCGCCAGGCAATGGAGATGTATTCGTTCGGCAGCTCGTCCGGATGCTCGGTGAAAAAGGCAAACATCTGCTGGATCATGGCAATGGCCTTGCTCTCCTCGCCTTTGCAGACGGGGTTGGTATACACACGGTCAAACATGAACTCGTGCAAAATATCGAACGCGCTTTGCACCTGCGGCGCAAGCGCGACCTCGGTGTCGGTGTTTTCGATTGCGGAGATCACCAGCGTATTGATGCGCGCGGACTTGCTTTCGCCCAGCGTTTTGCGCACATCCGCCGGAATGTTGCCTTCAGACAGCACACCGCCGCGGATAGCGTCGTCGATGTCGTGGTTCAAATACGCAATACGATCGGCAAGCTTGACGATCCGCCCCTCCAGCGTGTCAGCTTCCTTGCCGCGCGTATGGCAAACGATGCCGTCACGCACTTCAAAAGTCAGGTTCAGGCCGCGCCCTTCGTTTTCAAGCTTATCCACCACACGCAGCGACTGCTCGTAATGGCGGAATCCCTCCGGCAAAACAGCGTTCAGCGCGCGCTCGCCGGCGTGGCCGAACGGGGTGTGGCCCAGGTCGTGGCCGAGCGCGATCGCTTCGGTCAGATCCTCGTTGAGTGCGAGGCCGACAGCAATGGTGCGCGCGATTTGCGCAACTTCCAGCGTATGTGTCAGCCGGGTGCGGTAATGGTCGGAATCAGGAGAGAGAAACACCTGCGTTTTGTGCTTCAGGCGGCGAAACGCATTGCAATGGATGATGCGGTCGCGGTCACGTTGAAACGCGGTACGCACACTGCACTCGGCCTCTTCCCGTGCCCGTCCCTTTGTGTTTTCGCACAATAAGCCGCGCGGACCGATGATCTTTCGCTCGTTTTCCAACTGACGCAGCCGAATCTCTTCCATACTTCCACCCCGGTTTGCTATTGACTAAAGATTTTAGACTTCCGACTTTATAAGTATATACACTTTTTTTTCGGTTTTTCCCCTAAAACAATCAGGAAATTTTATCAAATATTTCCTGCAGCGCCGTCACACGCACCTTGCCGAAGCTGGTATCCACCACAGCGGCATCCAGCGCGGCAAAGGCGACGGAGGGAATTTTGAAGCGCACCGTCACCGCGTCCGCAAACACGGTGTCTTCCACAAAACCGCCGTGGCTGCAAAGCAGCGGCACCAGGCGACCGTAATAGGTATAATCGCAGGTGACTTCGCCGACGGTGCATTTCGCCATCGTGATGATGCCGGCGGCTTCCACGGCGATCTTTGCCGTGTGCGAATAAGCGCGCACCAGACCGCCCGCACCGAGCATGATGCCGCCGAAATAGCGCGTGCAGACCACACAAACGTCGGTCAGCTCGCCCTTGCACAGCACATCCAGCGCAGGAATGCCCGCCGTGCCCTGCGGTTCGCCGTCGTCGCTGTAGCGGCGTGTCTGTCCGTCGCGCAGCACATAGGCATAGACGTTGTGCGTGGCGTCCCAGTGCTTTTTTTTGATCTGTTCAATGAACGCAACGGCTTCTTCAGCCGTTGTGACCGGTTTTGCGTAGCCGAGAAAGCGCGATTTTTTTACGATGTATTCATCCACCGCTTCGGTTGCAACGGTTTTGTATTGATCCATACGACCTTCCGCCACCTTTTATCTACGAAAACAAGGCGGGGCTTTCGCTCCGCCTTTTTCTCTGAGTTTTCTTGCAATTATTTGTTCTTTGCAAGGTTGAAACGCTTGTTGAATCTGTCAACACGTCCGCCGGTGTCAACAAGCTTCTGCTTGCCGGTGAAGTACGGATGGCAGTTGGAGCAGATATCCACGCGCATGTCCTTCTTTGTGGAGCCGGTCTCGATCACAGCGCCGCAAGCACATCTGACGGTCGTCTGTTCATACTTCGGATGAAGTCCCTCTTTCATTGTGTTTCACCTCTGTCTACGATTATTTGATGGAAACGGATTTTGCCGTTTCAAAATCATGCTAAAGCATTGTATCACAGTTTATTTCAAAAATCAAGGTTTATTTTAATTTTTTTACGCGGATTTTCGGATTATTTCGGTAACGCTTCCAGAGTATTCCCGCAAGGCGGAACATCTGTCCGCGCAGCAGGTCGATCACAGCACAGGCAAGAAAGACCGCCAGCGCCGCCGCAGCGACCGCAAGCACGTTTTTGAGCAGATTGCCGCAGTCTGCCTTGTCAAAATGGATCCACCGCCAAAGGAAGGTGCGCAAATAGCGGAATTCCGAGATCGCGTAAACGCCCAGCGTTGTGGACGCGAGCAGATTGACCAGCCGCGAACGAAAATGCAGATCGCGGAAAAACAGCAGCAGAAAAACAGCGTTTGCGATCACCAGCGGATTGGAATACTGCAGCGCGACAGATTGATAACCGAACCAGCCCGGCAGCCGGGTAAACAGCAGATAGTTGAGCAGGATCGTGCCTGCGGCGCCGCCGAGAAACCAGAAGTTCGGCCGTTTACGCGGCGCAGTAAACAAGCTGATGTAGCCGCCGAGAATATAAATGAAAACAAAGTGGAAGACGTTTTTGCCGACGAGCGCATTTTTATAGCCGAAGGGTTCAAGCACATAAGAGAACGGGCGCATGGGCAAAAGCGTTGCATAAACGCTCATCAGTGCGATCAGCACACCCAGCAGCACGCGATACTCTTTCTTTGTCAAAAGCTGCAGTCCGAGATTCAAAAACGGGATCAGCAAACACAACAGCAGATAATCCGACAGGAAATACCACGTCTGGCTCGACACGGGGAACAGCCCTTTTAACACCGCCTGCCACGGAGCAATGAGTTTTCCCTTTTCGATCAGGAACTCCGAACCGAGGCACAGAAAGATCACGGTCAGCACCACAGAATAAAAGAGCATTTTTTTATACACGTCAAAGCTGCGGTGCAGGCTCTTTTGCAGGTTGAACGACTGCTGGCTCATAAAGTAGCCGGTGATGAGGATAAAAATATCGACCGCTGCGCGCGAGGCGAGCTTCATCAGCAGCGCTGTGGAATGCACATGGCCGCCGACTGCCTTTGCAGCAGTGTAGAAACCGCCGTAGGAAAACATGTGAACGCAGATGACGAACAACATTGCAAAGATTCGCAGCAGTTCCATGCCGGAATCACGTTTCCGCTTTTTCATGGTGCACCTCCTCGGATGAATTCAAGTTAGTATAGCATAAGTTTTAACGCTTGTCAAACAAAAGGAACTTCGATCTCACGGGAAAGATAAAACGAATAAAGCAGCGTTTCCTTCACGGTGTAGCCGGTGCAGCGGGAAAGCGCGTCCTTATAAACACGCACCTGCCCGGCGTATTTTTCAATAAACTGTGCGTCGCTTTCAAGCCGGTCTGTTTTATAATCGACCACCACCAACTGCCCGTCTTCCAAAAACGCGCAGTCGGCAATGCCCTGGATGAGCACCTTTTCATCGGAAAACGCTTCCATGTCCGCATAGAGCTGCGTCACGGGCACCTCGATGGTGAACTGTTTTTCGCGCATGACAAGCGAACTGTTTCGCATCCGCGCAAACAGCGGGCTTTCAAAGAACCGGCGCACGGCGGCGCGGTTGATTGCCGCAGCCTCCGCCCGGGTGATGTGTCCGTTTTCATAAAGACGCTCGATCTCGCCGTCCACATCCGCTTTGGCGCGGTCATAATCGGCAAACTGCATGAACGTGTGCGTCGCCGTGCCCTTTTGCGCGGCTGATAGTCCGCCCTCTGTCAAAAACGACGGGCGCGATGAGGCGAAATATTCACGGTCGATAAAGCGCTTGTCCACTTCAGACGCCGCGCGTTTGCTCACAAGCTTTGTCAGCGGCAAAAACGGGTATTCCCATGTGAGCTTTTCATTCAAAAGCGAAAGGAATTCCGGATCCGGCGCTTCGGGTGAAAGCGTTTTGCTTTCCATCGCCTGCGGCGCTGCCCAGCGCTCCAAAAATACGCGCAGCGCAAACGGCGCAGGCAACACCGCGTCTTCGCCAAAGCCGCCGGCTTCGCGCAAAGCAAAAGCGTCGGGGTGCCGCAGCAGTGACGGCAGCAGCCAGTCGGCATAGCTCAAAGCGGCAGCGCTCACAAACGGCGCCATTTTCACTTCGCCGGGGAAAACACGCGCGCGGTATTTTTCCATTGTTTTTTCAAGCCCCTTCACGGCGCACACAAGCACAAGGCGCTCCTTTGCGCGGGTCATTGCCACATACAGCACGCGCAGCTCCTCGCTCATCATGTCGTCGCCGAGCGCCGTCTGCACTGCGCGGTGACAGACCGTGGGAAGCTGCGAGAGCGTTGCAAGATCGCGCTGTTTGAGCCCGATGCCGAGCCGGGAATGGACGATCAGGTTCTTTTTCTCGTCGGTGCGGTTGAACCGTGTGGCGCAGCCGGCAACGATGCAAACGGGAAATTCCAGTCCCTTGGATTTATGGATCGACATGATGCGCACAACGTTCGCGTCTGCGGAAACGCCGGTTGCACCCGCAAGATCGCCGCCCGAACGCTCAAGGCGGTCGATGAAACGGATGAAACCGGAAAGCCCGATATAGCCGCTGTCCTCATAAGTCTTTGCGTAATCGAGCAGCAGCATGAGGTTCATTTTTTTCGCCTTGTCGTTGTGCAGCGCGCTGACAGCGCTGACAAGCGCTGTCTCCTCATAGATGCGTACAAGCAGATCCCGCAGCGGCATGGACGCAGAGAGCGACCGCCACACAGCGATCTGACGCAGGAAAGAGATCACCTTTTCGTTGCCCTGCAATTGTGCCTGTACAAGGCAGGTGTAAATATCGCCCTGCGGCGAATGGACACGCAGTGCGGCAACGTCGTCCACAGTGAAGCCGAAGATCACGCTCATCATCACGCTCAGCAGCGGAATGTCCTGCTTGGGATTGTCGATCACACGCAGGAGCGAAAGCATCAGCGCGATCTCGGTCGCAGAAAAGAAGTCCGCCGCGATCTCGGTATAGCACGGGATGCCGTGACGCTGCAGCGCGTCGGCATAGATCACGCCGCGTCCGCCGTTGATGGAACGCAGCAGAATGCAAATGTCGCGGTATTCCGCCTTGCGCTCGGCGCCGTCTTCCGTAACGGTCAGACCGTCGGCGAGCATTTTTTCGATCTGCGACGCCACATAGTCCGCCTGAAAAGTGTCGCTGTCGTCCACCTCGGCGTCCAGCTCTGCAATATCCAGCAAATGCAGCTCGGCACAGTCGTTATCTGTTTCAGGATAGGACGCCGACGGCACCAGCAGCTCTTCTTCGTTATAATCCACATCGCCGGTCTGTTTGCTCATCACCTGCGAAAAGACAAAATTGACCGCACCTGTCACGCTTTTGCGGCTGCGGAAGTTGTTTTTCAAAATGATCTTTGCCGGAAACACAGGATCCGCCGCGTCATAGAGGTGGTAGCTCTCCTTGAGCGCCATGAAGATCTCCGGCATCGCCTGCCGGAAGCGATAGATGCTTTGCTTGACATCGCCGACACGGAAGAGATTCTCGTTTGAGATCGCTTCAAACAGCAGATCCTGCGCGCGGTTGGTATCCTGATATTCGTCGATGAGGATCTCATCAAACTGCGCTTTGAGCGCTTCGGCAAGCGGCGTGGTCGAAATGCTGCCGTTCTCGTTCACACGCGCAAGCAGCGACAACGCATGATGGCACACATCGTTGAAATCGACCTTTTCGCGCTGCTCCTTCAGCGCGCGGAAGGTGTCGGAATAGGCATTCACCAGCCGCACGAGTGCAGATACGCGCGGCGCAAAGAGCGCCATATCGTTTTGATACTCCGCTTCGCTGCTTGCAAACAGCGGCGGCAGTTTCTTTTTGATCACGTCCTTGAACGCGTCGCGCAGCGAGGCCAGATACGCAATTGCCGGATCGTCACCCATGCCCTTCGGCGCACGGCCGCGCCGCATCGGCGTATAAGAGAGCACCGCTTCTGCCAGCGCGTCCCAATCGGCATCTTCCAGCGCCGCCGTCATGCGCGAGAGCTGCAGTTCGTCGTCCGCCACAGCGTCCGCAAACAGGCTTTGCAGCAGCTCGTCGCCTTCCATGGCGCGATACAGCATCCGCAGCAGCTCTTCACAGTAGGAAAGCGCATTGCGCACATTTTTCAAAAGCACTTTGCCGTAAGCGCTCTCGCACAAGCTCCCTTTGGACGAAAAAGCGTGTTCGATCTCGGAGAGCCAGAGCGCAGGAAACGGATAGGCGCTTGCGGTGTTATAAAGGGTCAGCACCGCTTCCTTGAGCGCCTTGTCGTCCCGCCCCTGAAAGATCGATTCCGTCAGATCCAAAAACGCCTGATCGCCCGCAGCATAAAACGACTCCAGCGTCTGATCCATTGCCGCCGTGCTGAGCAGCGCAAGCTCGCCCTCATCTGCCAGTTTCACAGTTGGCGGCAAAGTAAGTGCGGCAAAGTTTTCGCGCACAAGCGTGCTGCAAAACGCGTCGATCGTGCAGATATGCGCATAGGGCAGCAGCATTTGCTGCCGCGCAAGGAAGGGATTTGTCCGGTCGGCGGCGATCGCTGCTTCCAGTGCGGCGGAAATGCGCGTGCGGATCTCGCTTGCGGCGGCACGGGTGAAGGTCACGATCAGAAAGCGGTCGGGCGAAACCGGGTGTGCTTCGTCGGTTAGTCGGCGAATGACGCGCTCCACCAGCACGGCGGTCTTGCCCGAACCTGCAGCGGCGGAAACAAGGACGTTGCCGCCCCTTGCAGTGATCGCCTGTTGTTGTGCATCAGTCCAGCGTCGTTCCATTTGCATCCTCCCCTTCCAGTTCCTGCAGACTTTCGTCGTGTGTCATCTGCGGCAGATAACGGAACGCGTCGCCGTGTTCTCTGCGGCAAACAGACGAAAAATCGCACCATTCGCAGGTCTGCCCGTGCGTTTTTCCGCGCACGGGTCTGGCAGGCACCTGCCCTGCGTGCAGCGCGTCGCCCATCTGCGCCATGATTTTGTCCATGCGGTGCGCGAGCTTTCCGAGCTGTGAAAGCGTAATCAGGTTGCCCGTCACTGCGCCGCCGCTTTTTTTCACTCCGGCGGGCAGAAAACGGAACGAGCCGTCCAGACTCATGCCCGAAAGCACATCCGCGTCATCCAGCAGCATACCCTCCATCACGCCGCCTTCCATGCGCAGCGTTTCAATGCGCTGCGCGTCGTCGCCGCGCTTTGCGTCAAACGCCTGCACCTTCGCCGGAAGATACAGCACACCAGCCGGGATCATATCCTGATAGTCGCCGCTGCCGTCACGCCAGAGCGCAACAAGATACAGCAGCATTTGCATACTCAATCCGCCGAGGACATCGGACAGCGCAAAGAGCTTGCCGCCCGTTTTGTAGTCCACCACACGGATATAGTTTTTTCCGTCCTTCAGCATACGGTCCACGCGGTCGATCGAACCGCGCAGTTCGATGCAGCCGTCTTTCAGCGGCACGGTGTAGGGTTTGACCGCGCCGTGTTCACCGATCTTGACTTCGAAGCCGACCGGTGCAAACGCGCTGTTGGAAAACTCCGTCAGCAGCCGCTCGATCACAGTCAGCAGTGTTTTTTCCAGCCGGTCATATAAATACAGGAACCGCGCCGTCTTTTCCGACAGGCCGCCCATATAGGTTTCCATATATTCGCGCAGCAGCTCCTTGATGCGAAGCGCGGCGTCCTCTTTTTTCAGCGTCGTGAACGCCTTGCCGCTGTGCTCCTGCAAAAGATGTTCCAGCACAAAGTGCACCACGGTGCCGCTGTTTGCCGGGTCCAGCCGCGCCTGTTTGCGCGGTTCGGCACGCAGCCCGTAACGGCAGAAGTATTTGAACGGACACTCCTCATAGGTTTCAAGCTGCGACGCGGAAAGATGCAGCCGTTCGCCGAACAGCGCTTTTGCGCCCTTGGGGTCGGCAAACGAAAACGGCTTTTTATCCACAGCGCGTTCAAGTGTTTTCATCCGTGCGCCGAAAGCGTCGTCGGAAGCAAACCAGGCCTTGAGTGCCTGCGTCTGCGCGTCGCTTTGGCGAAAGCGCTTTGCCAGTTGCTCAAAGGCAGGCTGCTTCGCTTCGCAAAACGCCGACAGCGACAAAGCGTCGAAGCTTTCCGTATGAAGTTGAGAGTACATCTGCCGAAGAAGCGCAATCAAGGGCGAAGGCTCCGTTTTTTCGCCGCCGGTGCCGGAAAGCGACCAGGAGATCACAAGCCGTTCGCGCGCAGAGCAGAGCGCGTGATATACCAGATGGCGTTCGGAAAGCGTCTGCCGTGATTCTTCTTCGGCAAAGACCGGCAGTGTCTGCTGCAAACGCTGCGCCTCGTAATGCGAAAACAGTCCGCTGTCCGACGGCCCCTTCGGAAGCAGGCCGTTGTTGGCGCCGAGGGCAAAAACCACGCGCGGTGTCTGTGTGCCCATACGCTCCTTTTCACAGAGCGCAACTTCATCAAAGCCGTCCGGCAGCTTGCCGAGACTCTGCTGCCCGATCACAGCGCAGAACACGTCCAGCAGCAGCTTTGCCGACACGATTCGATCCGAAAGCGCTAAGGCGACATCATCAAGCGATTGCATCAAACAGTCCCAGATCTGTTCCTGCGCCAGCGCGAGCGAAAACTCTCCGGCATCCTCGAGGGTTATGGCGTAGGCTTTGAGGTTCTGATCGATCTGCTGCGTCAGCAAAAAGCGATAAACGCTTGTCATGACCGCCTTTGCATCGGCGTCCTTCGTCTCTTCGCGGAACGCCGCAAGCGGCGCAACGATCTTTTTGCGAATTTCGCCGAGCGTTTGCAGCCGCTGCTGCCTTTTCTCGTCCATCGGAGCACCGAAGCCGTCCGGGTTGCCCGTCCAATCATGCAGCCACTGTGCGCCGGTCAGGTCCCAGAGCAGCGCATAGTTTTCCGCGTCGGCGATCTCCTCCTCGCTGATGCCGGTCAGACCGGTCTTTAAATAGCGCATGATCAGTTCCGTAGAAAAGCCCTCGGCACGCAATTCCAAGAGGCTGCGCACCAGCAGGATCAGCGGTTCGTTTTCCACCGGCGCACGGTGATCTTCAAACACCGGCACGCCGTATTTGCGAAAGCTGAAGCGGATCTCATCCAGATAGGCGTCCGCGTCGCTGCAGACGACGGCAATGTCGCGGCAGCGGTAAGCACCGGAGCGCAGCAGCGCATGGATCTTCAGTGCGGCAAAATCACATTCCTCGCGGCGCGTCGGCGCGTATTGCAGCTGCAGCGCGGCGGGCGTGCCTTTGAACACCGGTGCGGCAGGGTCAAACAGGTGTTGCGAAAGATGCAGCAGCACCGGTGCGGCATAGCTGTGCCCGCTGCAAACGACAGGCGCAGCCACTTTGACGCCGCACTGCTGTGCGAGCAAGCGCAGCCGCCGCGCGGTCTGATTTGTCAGCGCAAAGGGAGACAGCGTGTTTTCATCGCTGAGCGAATCCGTGCAAAGACAGACATAGACTTCTTTTGCGCAGCAGAGCGCTTGCCGCAGTATCTCCAGCTCCTGCGCAGAAAAGGCGGAAAAGCCGCTGACAGCAACCGTTTTGCCATTGAACAATCCGCTTTCCGGCAGCTTTTTTGCAACAAGCGTTAAAACATCCTGATCGTCAAAAAAGCTTTGCGCAACCAGAGAATTATAGGTTTCAAAAATGAGCGCGGTTTCCAGCAGTTTGTTTCTTAAAAAGCCGTTTTCCAAAGTTGCGGCAGCCGTACGCAGATCGTCGGGCAACACATTGGTCTGCTTGAACTGGGCAACGGCGCGCAGCATTTTTTGCGCAAAACCGAAATTTTTGGCGTGCCGTGCAAAAAACTGCAGCCGCTCCTGTACCTGTTCGATCGCCAGCGCCATCAGCGCCGTATTCGCCCCTTCGCCAAGCAGCGGACGGTTCGGACGGCCGCACGCACGAAACACAAGTTCCGAAAGGCGTGAGAAGGAAAGTACCTGCACGCTCGATGCCATCTGCGGCCCCAAAGCCGCCAAAAGGTCACGGTCGTTTTCAAACGTTGCCTGCCGCGGTACAAGCAGCAGCGCCGAAGCGTCGTTTTCTTTCACAGCTTCGCCGAGCACCCGATGCAAATATGCGGTTTTTCCGGCGCCTTTTACACCGATGACAAAACGCAGCATCGTTTTGCCTCCTTTGTCTGGTTGATGGAATCATTATACAGGATTCGCGCAAAGAATGCAACCGGGGCGGACAGAAAACTGCGGCAGGCGAGCATCACAGAAATACTACCGCACGATTTGGTGCGCCCCTTTGCGCGGCTTCGCCGCGTCGCTCCCGCCGCCTGCCGCAGCACCGCACGAAAAAAAAGAACTGCCGCCATTGCGACAGTTCCGCTTGATTCAGTTGCTCGAAGCGTGCGGCATATACGCATACAAACTCGCAGCCGTCTTCATGATCGGCATCGTCTGCAGCACCACATGGCCCGGTCCGGTAACGACCGTGTTGAACAGGCCTTCGCCGCCGAACAGGACATTTTTCACGCCCTTCACCGTCTGCACGTCGATGTTGCAGGTCGCATCCATCATGGCAAGGTAGCCGGTGCTGAGAACCTTCCGTTCTCCGGCAGAAAGATTGTATTCGATCGAGCTGCCGTCGATTTCCAAAAACGCAATGCCGTCGCCGCTCAGACGCTGCAGCAAAAAGCCTTCGCCGCCGAACAGGCCGCTGCCGATCTTTTTCTGAAAATGTACGGAAAGCTCCACATTGCCGGAGCTGGCAAGGAAAGCACTCTTTTGAACGACGATGGGTTTATCGGGTGTGATGCGTACGGGAAGGATCGAGCCCGGGAACGAGGACGCAAACGCGATCTCTCCGGCCTGTTTCGCCACATAGCGGTTTTGGAACAGCTTCTCGTTCGTGAACATGCGGCCGAACATTTTGCCGATGCCGCCGCCCTGGGTTTCCATTTCGATCCCTTCGTCCATCCAGGACATGGCGCCGCTTTCGCATAGCATGCTTTCGCCGGGATCCAGTTGACAGATCAATACGGGCAGATTGTCGCCCTTGATTTCATAGCGCATAAAAATGACCTCCTCAGTTGTTGACTTTATGGTGTGCGTTCGGACTGTCCGGTGTCAGCGGCAGGAAGGTGTAGCCGTTTTCGATTGCCCACGGAATAAACGTCTCCATCGCCTTGACCGTATAATCCTTGACATCGTGACAAAGGATCACCGGATCTTTGATATTCTGTACGCCGGTTTTGCAGTTTTGCAGCACAACGTCCGCCTCGGTCGTTGCGCCCGCGTCTGCACTTGCGACGTTCCAGTCAAAATAAGACAGTCCCTTGGCTTTTGCCTGTTGGGAAAGCGTGGTCATGATGCCCGGGTTGAAATTGCTGACGCCGTTGGAGGATCCGCCCGGAAAACGGAATATCGTTGTTTTTTTGCCCGTCTGCTCCTCAATGACCTTCTGCTGAGCTTCAAAATCGCTCCAATATGCGCTGGAGCTTGCGTAAATCTTTTTGTAATCATGGGAGTATGAATGCACGGCGACCGTGTGTCCTTCCTCATCCTCGCGCTTCATCAGTTCCGCGTATTCCGGATACGTGCTTGTGGTAAAGAACGTCACTTTGGCGTCGTACTTTTTCAAAAGATCGAGCAGTTGCTCGGTGTATTTCCAAGGGCCGTCGTCAAAGGTCAGATAAATGACCTTTTCCGGATCATACGGCTGCGACGCGGCCGGCTGTTCGCCTTCTTCCGTTGGTGCAGGCGCTTCTTCCGTCACAGTGACTTGCTGCTTCGGGTTCTGCTTAGAAAGACGGTAGCGTCCGCCAGCAAACGAGATTAGACAGCTCACGGAAAACACCGCAAGAAAGATCAGTGTCAGTTGAATGATCTTTTTGAATATCTGGCTGCGCGTGGTTCCAACCGTTTCAACATCAATCGTTGCCATCGTTTGTTTCCTTCACTCTTCGATAAGATTCGAGCTTTTCTTCGCTCATTTGTATTATATGCGAAAGCACCAAAAAAATCAATAAAATTTGTTGAAGATTTCAAAGAAAATATTCCATATCCTATTTTGACAAAATAATGACCGAAAAATTAAAAGTTCGTTAACAAACCACAGGTAAAAATCGGCTATACTGAAACCAATCTATAAAAAGGTTTGGTGATTGTAAAATGAAAAAAACAGTGTTTCTGACCGGTTCCTCCGGCAACATGGGCTTTTGCGCATTCAAAGAGCTGTACGCAAGAAAGCATATGTATCACATCGTTGTGCTCAACCGCGACAGCAAAAAGAACCATGAAAAGTTCGCAAAATATGTGAATGATCCCGACGTCACCCTTGTCTGGGGCGATCTGACGGTGTATGAAGATGTGCTCACCTGCATCACCGGCGCAGACTATGTGCTGCATGTCGGCGGTCTTGTCTCCCCTGCTGCGGATTACTTCCCGAAGAAAACGCTGTTTACCAACGTCACCGCAATGAAGAACATCATCAAAGCGGTCAAAGCGCAGAACGACCCCGACAGTGTCAAGGTCGTTTACATCGGCACCGTTGCCGAAACCGGCGACCGCAACGCACCCGTGCATTGGGGCAGATGCGGCGACCCGATCCAGATCAGCGTTTATGACCATTACGCGATCAGCAAAACGATTGCCGAGCGTCTGCTTGCGGATTCCGGTCTCAAATACTGGGTATCCATGCGTCAGACCGGCATTCTTTACGCCAACATCATCTATAACATGGAGCCCATCATGTATCACGTGCCGATCAACGGTATGCTGGAATGGGCAACCGTGGAAGATTCCGGCCGCCTTTGCGCAAAGGTCTGCAACGATCGTGTGCCCGAAACGTTCTGGCGTAAATTCTACAACATCTCCTCCGGCCACGATTACCGGTTGACAAACTACGAATTCGAAGAGCTGCTGCTCAACGCCATCGGCATGCGCGGCAAGGACGTTGTGAAAAAGCTGTTTGACCCGAACTGGTTCACACTGCAAAACTTCCACGGCCAGTGGTACACCGATGCGGACGAGCTTGAAAACATTCTGCACTTCCGCGCCAACATTCCCGTGAAGGAATACTTCAAAGGTGTCGCCAAAAAAGCACCGTTCTATTACAAGCTTTCCGGTCTTGCGCCGCTGTCGCTTGTGAAAAGATTCATGATGCAGCCCATCGCGCAGACAAGCCTTTACGGTACGCAGTCCTGGATCGACAACGGCATCCGCGAGCGCATCACCGCATACTACGGTTCCATGGAAGCCTATAAAAACATCGGCACATGGAAAGACTTCAAGGTTGAGATCCCTGACAAGGAGAACCCGACCAATCTCCTTGACCACGGCTATGACGAAAGCAAGCCGTTCGACAAGCTGACGCTCGACGATCTCAAGAAAGCGGCTGCCTTCCGCGGCGGCGAATGCCTCGCCAAGAAGCTGCCGAAGGATATCTACACCCCGATCAAATGGAAGTGCGCCTGCGGCCACGAGTTCGAAATGTCGCAGAACCTTGTCCTCAAGGGCGGTCATTGGTGTCCGGACTGCCTGCCGATGCCGTGGAACTATGACGCGGAAGCAAAGGTCAATCCCTTCTTTGCCCAGGTTTGGTACGCACATCACAGCCCGGACGAAAACAACGTGTATGACGAAAACATCTATTTCGGATATGCGGAATAAGTCGTCAGTCAGCAGTCATTCGTCAATAGAATCGCCCGCCGTGGACGTTGAACTCCACGGCGGGCATTGTTTTTAATGGATGTGCTGACAGCTAACAGCTATCAGCTAGCTGCTGACTGCTGACCTCAAAACTCCGTTTTCAGCTCCAGACTATGCGTTTTGTTCATCTCCATCACGGAAGCAAGGAACGCATCGGCCGGCACACCGAAGGCATTGTCTTTCACGCCGCGGATATTGACCGCAACGGTGTTCATCTCGGCTTCCTTGTCGCCGACGACCAGCACATAGGGGATGCGCTCGGTCTTGAAGCGCTTGATCTTGTTCTTCATGTTCTGGTCGCTGTAAGCCGTTTTCAAGCATCTGATCAGCGAGCTTCTTCGCGTAATCGTTGTGCTCGGGGCGGATCGGCACGATGGCGACCTGCACCGGCGAGAGCCAGAGCGGGAACTGACCCTTGAAGTGTTCGATCAGAATGCCGATGAAGCGTTCAAACGAGCCGAAAATTGCACGGTGGATCATGACTGGCTGCTTGAACGAGCCGTCGGGAGCAACATATTTCAGATCGAAGTTCAGCGGAAGCTGGAAGTCGAGCTGGATGGTGCCCATCTGCCACTGTCTGCCGAGACAGTCGCGCATACCGAGGTCGATCTTGGGACCGTAGAAGGCGCCGTCGCCCTCATTGATCTCATAGCCGTCCTCACCGAATTTGTTGTCGAGGATCTTTTTCAGCGAAGCTTCCGCCTTGTCCCAAAGCGCGATATCGCCCATGAAATCATCCGGACGCGTGGAAAGCTCGGCGGTATAGGTCAGGCCGAAGGTTGCGTAGATGGACTTTGCGATGTCCATGATGTCGGCGATCTCTTCTTCGATCTGCTCTTCCGCAAGGAAGATGTGCGCGTCGTCCTGATGGAATTCCTGCACACGGAACAGGCCGTTCAGCTCGCCGGATTTTTCGCGGCGATGAATGACGTCCACCTGCGAGTAACGCAGCGGGAGTTCACGGTAGCTGCGGCCGCGGCTGCGGAAGACGTTGATCGAGTTCGGGCAGTTCATCGGCTTGATGGCGTAGGTCGTGTTCTCATCCACAGGGGCAATGAACATGCCGTTTTGATAGTGCGCCCAATGGCCGCTGGTGACCCAGAGCTGCTTTTCGTTGAGCACTGGCGCGGAAATCTCCTGATAGCCGTGCGGCAGATGCTCGCCACGCCAGTAGGAAAGCAGGGCGTTGAACATATTCCAGCCCTTCGGCAGCCAGTACGGCATACCCGGCGCGGTTTCATGGAACATGAACAGCTCCAGCTCTGCGCCGAGCTTTTTATGGTCGCGCTCCATCGCCTCTTTGATCATGTCAAGGTGATCTTTGAGCTGCTTTTTGTCCGGGAAAGCGTACACATACACACGCTGAAGCTGGTCGTTGTGCTCGTCGCCGCGCCAGTAAGAGCCGGAGGCGAACTTGATCTGGAACGCCACAGAAAGCAGCTCCTGGGAGTTTTCGATATGCGGACCGCGGCACAGATCGACGAAATCGTCGCCCGTCCAGTAGATGGAGATGGTCGCATCCTCAGGCAGATCTTGAATGATTTCGACCTTGTACTTTTGGCCTTTGAACAGTTCGAGCGCTTCACTGCGGGAAACCTCTTTGCGCGTCCAGGTTTCCTTGCGCTTCAGGATCTCATGCATCTTGTTTTCGATGGCGGCGTAGTCGTCCTTGCTGATGTTGTGGTCCAGCTTGAAGTCGTAGTAAAAGCCGTCGTCCACTTGGGGACCGATGGCATACTGCACGTCTTTGCCCCAAAGCTCCACAACTGCTTTGGCAAGCACGTGCGCCATGGAATGGCGATAGTTTGCGAGGAAGAATTCTTTGTCCATGTTGTTCTGCTCCTTTAACAGATAAAATAGAAACGCCTCATCCCACACAGTCTGACTGTTCTGGGATGAAGCGAAAAGCTCCACGGTTCCACCCGGATTCCGCGCGCACGCGGCACTCATTTCGCCTTAACGCGGCAAACGGCACACCCTTTCGGGGGCAGCTCAAAAGCGGTACGCCTGCTCGGTCGCTGACACATTTGCAGCCGGGATGTGTCTCTCTGAAAGCGGCAGAAGAACAGTGCGCTCTTTATCATAGCCTTTTGGGATTCGGATTTCGATGGATATTGTAGCACTAAGGGCGGAGTTTGTCAAGATGAAAATGTGCGCAAAGCAGAAAAGCTTGACAAAACAATATGGCTTTGTTATGAAAAAAATTGGAACTACGGTTCCCAAGAGAGCAGTGAACCAACGGTAGGCGGAATTTTGCTCCTTTGTGCATACAGAGGGCAGAGCCCTCGATGCTGTATGCAAAGGGGGTGAAGCAAAATGGAGTATGCTGTCATCATTACATTGACCCTGATACTCGCAATCATTTTGGCAACAAAAAAATAACCGCCACCTCTGCTAAGTTGAGCGGTTAATTTTCTGATTAACTTTTACAGGGGCAAAATCCGTTTGCCGGATCTGCTCTCTTGCATCTATATTATACGCTGTGCAGCCGCTTTTGTCAAGCGGTTGTTATTATTTTGACTTAGGAAGTCTATACACTCTGTTCCCTGCTTACTGCTCGCCGTCAAACGTCCCGTTTTCGATCGCGGTGATCTGATCCACGCGGCGCTGGTGACGTCCGCCTTCGAATTCCGTGTTCAAAAACACATCGACCATTTCAATCGCAAGCCCTGCGCCGAGCACGCGGCCGCCCATGCAAAGCGCGTTGGCGTCGTTGTGCAGCCGGGTGAACTTCGCGCTGAAATAATCCGAGCAGCAGGCCGCACGAATGCCTTTGACTTTGTTCGCCGCCATGGAAATGCCGATGCCGGTGCCGCAGCAGAGGATGCCCAGCTCGCATTCGCCGCTCGTGACGGCGTTTGCCACCTTTGCCGCGTAGACCGGATAGTCCACGCTCTCCTCGCT
>CADBBT010000047.1 GCA_902792985.1 Oscillospiraceae bacterium | reverse complement strand
GACATCGTCCGGAATTCATGTGTCAGCGCAGGAAGGTCATTACCTGTGGCGAGTTTCATGCCGCAATCCAGGCAGTAGGTATCGCCGGAATAGCCGGCAACGCCGCAGGAAGCAGGCACCGCGTCACGAATCTCAGTGTTTTCATGCAGGCAAGCCTCCTCGCCGATATTGCGCACCTGTACGTTCGTTGTCAGTTCAATCGTAGATTGCGCAAGGCTGAATGTGAATTCCGTTATGCCGGGCAGGTTGCCGGTCAGCGTGACCGTTGCCTGGCCGTTTTCGTCGGTCGTCAGTGTCTGCGCAGACGCTGACGCGATGCTGGGCGCAAAGGCGGAGACATTGATCGTCTGGTTTACGCCGGCTTCGGCAGGCAGAACGGAAAGGGTCATTTCATAGGTTTCGCCGTAGCCGATCGAGACGAATCCGTCGCCGGAAATGCTTTCAGGTCTTGCTTCAACGACCACGTCAACCGTGTCGAATCTTGGGATCTGAATACCGGCGTAATTCTTGATATAGTCTTCCATGCCCCAGACACGCACGGTGCTGGTGAAGTCTTGCGCCGGAACGAGACGGAACACCTTTGCGTAGGATACGCCTTCGTTCAACGGATCAGATATCGGATCCACCGCATCTCTTCTTAGAGACAGAGAATCAGTATTGCCGTCGACCAGATTATAAACGCTGACGCGCATATTCGTATTCATATACTGCGTGAACGCGATTTCCACATATTCGGGATAGGCTTTGATGTATTCCACAGCCGGTGCTTCGCTGGTCACCATCGGCACAAGCAGACCGATCTGCGGCGGAGGCACAGGCAGCCATTCGGTCGCCGTGTCAGTATAGCCGTCCTTGCTCACGCGCACCTGCCAATAGCCGTGCGGCACGAACCATTCAAAGGAGCCGTCCGCTCCGGTGATCTGCGGGTTGATCTGATTCTCATATTCAGTGCCGTCCCACTGAACAGCTTCGGAGCCGTCGGCATAGGGGCTGTACCAGATCGTTGCGGTCGCGCCGCTCAAGATATTGGATTCCACAGCCTCATAAACGGTTCCGGACGGATCGATGATCGGCCTGCAGGTGCCGGCGGACGCGGTGTTCGTCGATCCTGTCTGTTTATCCGTGAAAACGATGTTGATCTGCGTCGGCGCAGATTCAGTGTCGTAATCATGGGTGCCGACCCATTTGCCGTCTTCGGTCTTAGTCAGCTCAACGATCGTCACTTCGCCGACATCGTTGACGGTTTCAACATAGACATTTTCGGCTCTTTCCGCATCTTCCTCATCAAATTCGACTTCAAAGCTGAAATCGGGATGTTGGCTCGGCCAGAAACGGTAGCTATTGCCGGTGCCGTCGGAATCGTCCAGATTCATTTCGGTCACGTTTTCACCGTGGTCGCCGATGTTGACCATCGTCACGCTCTTGGGCTGGATCGAGGTGCTGTCGTGTTTCAAAGAGAAGGTCGCAGAACTCAAAGTGAGTCCTTCGGGCGTTTCGGCGATCACACGAACGGTATGCACCGTTTCAGAATCGGCAGGATCCAGAGAAAGCAGAGTAAACAGATCACTGGTGAAGGAACCGGCCTTGTTTGCAGTTACCGTATTAAACAGTTGTCCGTCCACATAAACGAAGACTTCGGATCCCGCAACCGTGCTGCCTCTGACAATCACTTTGCCACTGGAGGTAAACGAAGGAACAAAAACATCCAGACCGGAGGAGACTTTCACCTTTGCGGAACCGATGGGAAAGGTCACAGAGTTGCCCATGAACTCGCCGGTGTAAGTTGCAGTGATATACAGCGGGGTATCAAAATATCTTGTGGGCATAACGGAAACGAGCACAGTAGCGTCCGATAGGCTGCCGGTTTCCACAGAGTTCCCAGCCAATTTCACAACTTCACTGTTCAAAGCCGCATATCCGTCGGGCAACTCACAGCCTTCAGAAACCGCAAAAGTCACTTTGCCGTTTTCCAGCGTGCTGAAGTCCAGACTATCGGGCAGCTCATACTTTGCAATCACAACAACATTATCGCCGATGCCTGCTACACCGTTGTCCGACGCAACAAATGCTGTAAGACTTGTTTTCGCATTCTCAAAGAGTGCAAGTTTTGCAATGTTCAGCTTCGGCGCAGTCACCGAAAGGTTGTTCTGCGGGTTGTTTTTGCCAGTATGGCAAGTCACGTTTGCCAGATAATAATCTTCTCCGGCAACCAGACCATAACTATCGAGAAGATCAATGTTTTCCAATGCGCCAAAGAAGGAGACCCTTTCAATGACAACCATCTGATAGACGCCCTGCGGAAGCAGCGCGGTCGGGTTCTCTGCCGGTCCGTGATAGACCAGTGCACCGTTCTGATACAAAAGCACGTCAAAACTTTCGGCATTTTCCACGTTTACGCGCAGGGAGTCCATTTCAAAGAAATTCAGAACGATGGGCGTTGCGGGAGCTGCCGAATCAAAAGCCAGCTGCGTAACAGCGGTTTCATAGCCGCCGCTGCGCTCGGTTGCCTCCACGCGGATCACATCGCCGTTTTGCAGCGTTTTGGGCATTCTCAGGCTCACGGCGCCGCCTTCTTCAACGATCCATGCGTCGGCGCTTTCGCTGCCGTTGACATAGACTTTATAATCAACGCCGTCCTCACTTTGCAGCGGTGCGCCGTCGGTCAGGAGCGTCAGAGGAATCGCCGGACCATAGACATATTCCATCCGGATCGTCTGCCCGTTTTCAAATTCGGAAAGCGTGCCGTTCCAGACAACGTCGCAATAGCCCTGCTTGCGCACGACGATCTTCATCGGCGTTTCTGTCGGAAGGTCGTTCAGGCTCAACTCGCCGTTGTTTGCCTTCACGGATTTTGTAACAATGGCAGAGGGGTTATAGGTGATCTGGGCAATCACACGGAAATCGTTCATCGGCGCGTCGTTCTCATCCAGTACAGTAGCGGACAGACTGCCGAACGTCATTTTTTCAACTTCGACCGTATAGGTCGTGCTTTCGCTCACGGTATAGTTCTGCGGCGCAGGTGCTCTGTAGGTTGCTGCGAGATCGCCGAGGAGCTCAATTTCAGCACGCAACGCTGTGCCGACTGTCACATCAGGCACAGAGAAGCCGGTGTAAAGCACTTCGTCGGAACCGTTAAGGAACCATTTGACGTTATAGTCGTTGCCGATCCCCTTGCCGCCGAACACCGGCGCCACGCCGACCGTCAGACGGGGCAGCGGATCTTCAAACAAAACCGCCGCTTTGTTTTCGCCGTCAAAGCTGACGTTGTCTACAAAGGCAAACCGCACGCCGCCCGCAGAGCAAAGCTCCACAGAATAAGCCTGGCTCGCGTCAAGGCCGTTCATCCATACGCGGTCGTTGCTGTTGAGTGTTGCGGTATAGACCTTGCTTGTGTCGGTCTTACCAACCGCCTTAACCAACAGGCCGGCATAGGGGTTTTTATAATCGGTAAACGCAACGGAAACCTTCAGCTTGCCTGCACCGTCGCCGACGGTCACATCACCGGTTTCAAAAGGAATGCCGTTGCTGTTTGCAAAGCGCTCCGCCTCACTGCCGGCATCGCCGATGATCACCAGTTTTGAGGTGTCGCACTGGGAGAACAAAAGGCTGCTGATGCTTGCAACGCTGGCCGGGATCACAAGGATTCGCAAGTCATTACACTGGGCAAACAGGCACTGGTCAAGGGCTGTGACACCTTCTGCGATCGTGACCTTTTTCAGGGAGGTACAGTTTGCGAAGGGCATCATGCCATAGGACTGCAGACCGCTGCCGATGGAAACAGTTTCCAGATTCGAACAACCGTTAAATGCGGCTTGACCGATGGTCTCCACATTGTCGCCGATCACAAGATTCCGGATGCCGGTGAGTCCAAAGCACATTTCAGGGATATCTTTGATATCGACCGTCAAGTTTTGAAGATCACTGGACAAAAACGCACCGGCTGTAATATTCGTCACAGTGGAGGGAATGGTCAAATTCTCAATTCCGGTATATGCGAAGGCGTCGAGTTCAATGGTCTTCACACCGCTGCCGATCGTCACATTCTTCAGTTCACCGCAAAACTCGAACGCGCCCTGCGGAATCGTTTTCACACCGTTGCCGATCACAACGGTTTCCAGCACCGTTTGGCCAACCATGGGCGCAGCTTGGAAGAAAAAAGCACCCAGCGTCGTCACACTGTCAGGGATGATCAGTGAAGTGACTTTCTTCACATATTCAAACGCTTCTTCCTCAATGGAAACCAGACCCTCGTTCAGCGGCAGCGCCGTCAGCTCATAGGAATAGCAAAACGCGCGTTTGCCGATCGAGCGAAGGCTCGACGGGAAGGTGATGGTTTCCAGTTCGTTTTGATAAAACGCCTCGTTCGCAATTCTCGTGATCCCTTCCGGAACGGAATAGCTTTTCACCGCAGTGTTTTGCACAGGATACCGCAGCAACGTGCCGCTTGTGGTGTCCACAAGAGCACCGTCGGCCAGTTCAAAGATCGAGTTGCCGGATTCCACGGAAAACGAAAGGAACTCGTCGCCGGCGAACGCTTCTTCATCAATGTAGATCAATCTTGCCGGAACGGAAAAAGAGTGCAAGGCTTTACAGTCTTTAAATGCCTTATCCGCGATCGACAAGAACTCGGTCCCGCCGGATTCAAAGACAACTTCGGTCAAACTTCTGAACCCCAAGAACGCTTCCGTGCAGATGCTGGTCACGTCCTTGCCGATCTCAACGGTCTTGCAGTTCTGATAGTACCGGTTTGTCCATGGCGGGTTTGCTGCCATCGCACCCGAACCGGTGATGGTCAGCTTGTTGCTCGATGTTTCATAGGTATAGGATAGGTTGCTGTGTGTGCCGGTCTCCGGAGCGGCACTCGCCTTGATGGCAAGCGAGCCGAACCAATCCGCAACGCCGGTGATGGAAAGCGCCGGAACGGAAGACACAAGAAGCAGCACGGTCAGAATGACTGCCAATGATTTTTTGAATGTTTTCACAAATAGTCCTCCTTTTAAATAGTTTAAAACTGCGCGTAAATGCTTCTTTCTTTTCTGCACTCCTCCCTTTTTCTTCATTGCAGAATCCGGCCGATTCTGCTCCTTTTTTAATAATTATAAAACAAAACTAAAAATCGCACATCGTCACAAGTGACTACGTGCGATTGGAATCCGCAGAAAACACATGTAGAATTTTCCGCGCAAAACTTGTGCAGTCTGCTATGCTTTGCTGTTCGGATCCAGAGCAATGCCCACAACGCGGGCATGAACGGCGAGCTCGGTGCGACTGGAATAGCCCGTTTTTTGCAAAAGACCGCGGACATAGGCCTTCACGGTGTAGGGGGAAACGCCCAGTGCCTTTGCGGTGTCGTTGTTGTTTTTTCCGACAGCCAGCTCCCGCAGCACGTCCAGTTCGCGGTCTGTGAATTCTTCGCGCCGCGCATTACCCAGCTTTACCGAGGGCGCATCCGCGGGATAGACAGACTCCCCTGCCATCGTGCGGTCAATAAGATCAAGGATATGGATCTCATCGGTCTCCTTATACCAGAAGCTTTCAATGCCGATCTCACGTGCGCGCTCCATCCAGCTGTATTCCGGCATGCTCGTTACGGCAATGATCTTGATCTCCGGATGCCTTTCCTTGATCTTCTCGGCGGCATCCAGACCGTTGGAACCGTCATTCATCAAAACATCCATCAGAACAAGATCGATTTTCTTCTTGACAAAATATGCATCAAGGGCAAACGCCGAGCGCGCCGAGCACACGACTTCATAGCGTTCGCATCCACCAAGCACCAATTCAAAAAAGCGGCGCGAGATGGATTGATCGTCAACGATCATGACATTGATCTTTTTCATATTCATTCCCCCAAAAATTTCCCAAAGCCGTGGATATAATTCCCTTCTTGATCAAACCGCAGCGTCAACCGGAACACCGGAGCGCTTTCAACCGCTATTTCGCCGCCCTGTTGTTCCGTGAGGGCTCGCAGATTGGAAAGCCCTCCTGTTTCTCTGATAGTTCCAATGGGCGGTTTGCCGTCGTTGGTCAGTTGCACAACCACCTTGCCGTCCGTGTTGCGGATGCGCACAAACAAACGGTGACCGTCTGCATGCTTCACGGTATTCGTCAGGCATTCGTTGATTGCAACTTCAATGATCTCTTTCCAGTTTTTCGGAATTTCGCCGTCGATACAGATCTCAACGCCCACTGCCTTTGCCGCATCGAAGAGCGCATACATCCTGTCGTCGGTGTGTTCGTCAGGCATGTCCCGGAAAAGCAGCAGGATAGAACCTGTCAGCCTGCGTTCCAATGCTGCACGGTCGCCCCCCGATTCGGCAAGATAGGCTTCAATCGCAAGCAAGCTCTGGCCGATTTCGTTGTGCAGCCGTGTTTTCGCCGCAAGTACCTCACGCTCGCGCACAACACGTTCCATATTGTTCAGATAACTGCGAAGCTCCCGGTTCACTTTCTCGAGTCTTTCGTTTCGCCGACGCAGCTCAAGCAGATCGTTGTAGCGCTCTGTCACATCATAGGCGAGCATTTCAACCATCGGCCGGCCGCCGTGTTTCACCTGCTGCTGCTTCATGCGCCAGGCAGTACCGTCCGACAGCCGCAAAAAGATGTTGTTCGCCTCTTCGTCCACCGTGCAGCCCGGCAGCACATCATGCGCTTTGAGCTTTGCATCCAGATTGCGCGTATCGCTCACGCCTTTGCCGAAAGCAGTGTTGCTGATGGCCTGCATTCTGCTGTTCACCATAATCGGAAAGCCATCCGGCGAACTGTAGCAGACGCCGTCAGGCAGCTGATCAAGCCCTTCGCAAAGCGACTGCGCGGTCAGTGCCTCCTTGCGCAGACGCCGCAGACGCAAAAGCATCAGAACAACCGCAACACTCGAAAGCACCGCAAGCAGTCCAATCATCCATACGGGCAGCGAAAGGAAGAAACGGATCTGGCCTTCCGTTGAACGATCGAAAAGTAACCGTACGAAATAAACAGCAAGAAAGGTTGTAACAGGAAACGTCAATACCCAGGTGATCAAACCGCAGACAAAGACCGTTTTTGCACAAGGAAGACGAGCGGCCAATGCCA
The DNA here is from genome assembly GCA_902792985.1 of Oscillospiraceae bacterium. GTDB lineage: Bacteria > Bacillota > Clostridia > Oscillospirales > Acutalibacteraceae > UBA6857. The sequence continues at coordinate 8,221 of CADBBT010000047.1, read as the reverse complement.
CGCAGAACAAGGCGGCCAAACACAGAAGATAGAACACAACAGAACATACGCGCAAAGCCGGAAGCGGAATATCGATCAAAGCCATACTTCAACCACCTCGCTTCCCTTTGGATTTTGAACAAAACGCAGGTGCAGCTGGTCGTCGCCGTGCTTTGCCGTCGCAATCGCTTGCCGAATATCGGTAACCGTCCGGTCAGACACCGTCCCGCCTTGCATGTGCATTTCCATATGCAAAGCCGGCGGTTGGCTGCTCCTTGCTTCAAGCATTACAAAAACTTCCTTCAGCACAGGCAGCACATACTCAAGGACGATCTCAAACGCCTCATAAAGCGAAGCGGCGCTTTGTGCGGAAATACAGATTTGCGTGTCGACGGTAACGAGACACGGAAACCCCGCCTGCCGCAGTGCCCGGGCAGATTCTTCAAAGCAAAGACGCAATTCTTCCCCGTTCAGCACCGGGTGCTCCTCCGCCTGCATCAGCAAATTGCCGCTGCGTTTTGCGTAGGCAAGCAAAACTGCCGCTTTTTTGAGCGACGCGCGAAATTCCTGCTCATCTTCGGGCAGGTCCTGCACCCACTTGCCGAGTTGTTCCAGCTGCGGACGCAGGGATTCCGTGACGCTGTCAACCAGCTTCGTTTGCGCAGCAGTGCGCTTCTGCCCCTCATCGAGTTCCACAGACAGGCGCATCAGATCGTTCTCCTCCATCAGATATCCTGCCGTATCCTCCAGTTCTTCGTTCAACCGCCGCAGTTCGGAGATGTCTTCCGTCCAATAGAACCAGCCGCCCTGCACAGCCCTTGTTTTTAAAAGCGTGTCCCCGTCCGGCAAAAGCAGTTCGCCGTTTTTTGCTTTTTCGATCTCGTCCGGCTTTGGACGCACCCCCGAAGCCGAAGTCTGCCGCACCTGAAATGTGCGATCGGCAAGCCCGGCATTCAGCGACGAAGCGGCAAAGATTGCAGGGTAATCGTTGTTGGAAACAATGATCCGCGCAATCACCAAGCTTTCCCAAAGCACGACACAGCTCACACAGATGAAATCATTCATTTCAAAGATTCTTTGAAGAATGAACACTTTTTGGCCGGGATAAGCGTAAAGGAGCGGGTAGATTGCCATCAATACAAGAACAACGCCGGGTAACCATAAGTTTTTCATGAGCCGGCGGTTGTAGGTGGAGCGAATCATAAGCCAGATCACACTCAACAGTCCGAGTACGGCCCAGCCGGATGCCAGATAATAAAAAATGCCGTGGGTATATTCTGCCTCCCAGTTTGCAATTCCGTTTGTGAACCGGAACGCAAACTGATGCCAATCGTTGCAGAGAACGGCAAGAGAAAGCAGCGCAGCCGGAAACATCAGCCAGTACCACTTTTTGGAAATCTTAAAATCGTCGGATTTTCCAAAGCAAAGGGCGGCATAAAACATGAACAGAGGACCGAAAACCAACGGAAGATAATAGGCATACCACAGCAAGCGCGCTGCTGTGCCGCCACGGGTCACCATGCAAAATTTCACAGTGCTCAGCAGTTCCAGCAATATGAACAGTGCAGCAAACACGGTCACGTTGCTGCGCATCTGCTTTTGCGGAAAGCGCCGCCAAACGCTCAGAAGCCACTCCAAAATCACAAGCACAATGAAGACAGACTTAGTCACACCCCCATGCAGGTACCCCCAAGTTAACTCCAGATACTGTTCTGCAATGACCACCAGTCCCGCAAGGGAAAGCGGCACAACATAAGACAGCAAACGAAACAGCGATTGTTTGTTAAAATGCACGGGTTTCGCCCCCCTTCCGCACGCAATGATTTATAATTATTCATTTTATTATATCTCAGAAACGTTTCTGTGTCTACGTCACTAGTGACTAAAAATGAAATCATTAAATGTCCATGAAACTGTTTTGGGAAACAGCAGCTATCAGGCCGCCGAAGAATGAAACAGCTTCAAAGCTGCCGATCCAATCGCTTTGAAGCCAAAAAACACATTCCGTTTTCGGTTAGTGTTTACTTGTTGACAATATGATGGATATTTAAGTTAATACTGTGTCATAGACAGGTTTTTTGTGCTGTCCGTACAATTTGGAGCACTTCGCTTTGGCCGGACGGTGTTGTTTAGTACCCACTGGTTAACTCGGATATGCAAACCTTGACGGTAAATTTTCCGTCATTTTGCACAGAAATCTCTTGCAAACCGGAAGGTTGTCTGCGCGATTTCTGTTGCATCTGACGAAAAATTTCCTTGCCAATCTTCACACACAGAGTTAATCAGCGGGTACTTTACGGTTATGATTTTTTGTCGATCTCGTCGTTCAGTTCTTTTGCCAGACGCTTATATCGGAAGTACATGATGAGCCAGACGATGAAGAAGGCTGCAAGACGGATGAGCATCATCACGGCGATCTGCGAGAACTTGAAGTCGATCCAGTCAAGAAACAGTGCAGACGGCAGAAACACCGTTTCGATGAGCAAATAATGGATCGCCGTCACCGCTGCCAGCGGCAATACGGTTTCATACAGCAATACGCCGCCGAATCCAGCCACACCGATCAGGCCGGAAAGTAAAACCTGCATAAGAATCGCCGCTGTCGGATTGCCGCCCACGCGATTCAGAAGCTCCGGAGAATACAGATCCCCCGTAAAGAGTGCGATCAGATTGCCGATTGCGGCACCGGCCAAAAAACCGACCAGCATATATTTGAGAAGTCGTTTCATTTTGCGTCACCGCCTTTCAGGTACTCACGGATCACGGGAATATAGCGCCGGGAGGCAAATACTGTCTGGTCTTCCTCCAGCTTGATCTTGAGTTCGCCCACAATGGAAAAATCGAAATTCACTGCCTTTGCCAGATTGATGATCTCAAAGCGTGAGATGCGCAGAAAACCGCTGGAATCCAACTGTTCCGCAAGCTCGTTCACGGACGCCGAGGTCCGGATGGTTTCGTCAGAAACGCAAACATAGTTTTTTCGGTTCTGGCTGTAAATGCGGATGATACTGTCTGTGCGCACGCGAAACACTCTGCCGCCGTCAGTCGGAAGGTCGAGATACTGCTGCTTTTGCGTAAACTGCGCCAACAGGTCCTCCACCTGGTCTGAGCGTTCCGGCGCCGAGATCAGGATCTCGATTTTGTCCAGAGACTTGTTTTCCTGAAAGTTGACGGTCACGTTGTATTGGGGCATCGGCGTCAACTCCTTTCTTCGGGTCATTCGTTGCTTTTCGAGCGGCACAGGTGTTTGTGCCGCCCGTTGACATTCAGTGGAAGAACCGTTTATCTGCGAAACAGGTTTCTGAAAAATGCCGCAATGCGGGCAAAGAAGTCGCGGATGTGGTTCCAGAGCCTGCTGAAGAAGTTGCCGCTGCTGCCGGGTTCATCCTGATTGCCCGGATCTTCCGGTTGCGGCTGTTCGGCGTCCGCGGCGCGCTGGGTTTCAAGGTCGGCTGTGAGCTGTGCTGTCACCGCTGCGGCGGTTGTGTCGGCAACGGCCTTGTTTTCATCAAGCGTTTTGCTTTCGTCATAGGCAAGGCCCGTAACAGCGGCTTTGGCGTTTGTGATCAATGCCTGACTTGCGGCGCTGTCGCCGTCCTGTGCAAGAGCGTCGAGTGCTGCGGCTTTGTCTGCCTTGTAAGCTTCAAACGCGGCTTTGTCAGCGGCAAGCTGGGCAGCTGCTGCTTCAGCGGCACGCTGGGTTTCCAGGTCAGCAGTGAGCTGCGCGGTCACGGCTGCGGCAGTTGTGTCGGCTGCGACCTTGTTCTCGTCAAGCGATTTGCTTGCATCAAACCCCAAAGCGTTGATGGCGGCCTTTGCGTCGGCGATCAGCTTTTGGCTCGCTTCGCTGTCGCCGTCCTGTGCAAGAGCATCGAGCGCTGCGGCTTTGTCTGCCTTGTAGGTGTTGAAGGTCGCTGTGTCGGCGGCAAGCAGCGCGGCTGCGGTGCCGGCAACCGGGATCGGATCGGTTTCGTTTTCGTATTCTTCGTTCCTGAACACGGTATGTGCAGTGTATTTAATGATCTGATCCTGCGAATAGGTTGCGTCACTGACAATAGTCATCGGAGGGTTGTGAACGGTCGCGGTAACTGTCCAGTCTCCGTACACGCAGGCGAAATCGGCATAGGCTTCGCTGTAATCATCTGCCCAGCGCCAAACGGGAGCCTGATAAATGTGGTCTGTCTCGCGGAAATCCGCACTGATATAGATGGCTTCGCTGCCGGAAATGAACGCGTAATCTGTGTAGAGCACTGCATCGGCAGGCATCACCTCGATCTCAATTTCAAGGTTGCCGTCACGGGTGAAATAATGGCCCTCTGTCGGATACAAAACGCAGAATCCGGTGTATGCAGAGCGGCACAGGAACCGTCCGCTTTCGCTGAGCGTTCCGATCCAGCCCGGATAGTTCGGGTCGGCGCCTGCGGCTGCAGGAGCAAGGTAATACGGACGGTCGGCGGGCACGGCAACGGTCACATCGTCTGCAGTCAGGTTGGCTGCGGGCGCATTGCTGAACAGGAGGGTGATCGTGCAGATCTCCGGTGTGTCGCCGCCGCGATACTGCGTCTTTTCACAGGCGGTGCAAACACGGGACTCCCAAAGCTGAGTATCATAGGGCTCGCCGAGACCGGCTTCGTTCACCTGCGCGCGCGTCATTTCTTCCCAATCGGTGTATGAATGTCCGCTTTCGCTTCCGAACCGGAACCAACCATCGGCGACCACACTGCGGCTGCTGACCGTGAGGGTATGATCCACCGTGTTTTCCAGTGCGGCAAAGGTCACGGCAGCGTCATCGGCAAACAGATAGCCGCTGTCCGGCGTCACCACAAGTGACAGGAAATAGCTGCCGCAGCGGAAGGTCGCATCATCAGCCAGTTCGTTGCCGAATTGATCTGTCCATGTCCATTCCGCGGCGCAGTGGGAATCGGCGGGAAGCTCCACCGATGCGCTGCCGACCGTGTTCAGAAGGACAGGGTCTGTGCCGAAGGAGAGGGCGAGCGCATCCAGTTCTACAGTTGCGGCGTCTTTTTTTGTGATGGTGACAGTGCCTTCATAGGCGCCGGATGTATTATACGGCTTGAACACATAGCCGGTGCCGGCGGTCAGCTCTTTTTCAAAGCAGAACTGCCAGGAATAGACATCGCCGATCATCATGCCGCCTTCAATATCTTCGCTGCCCCAAAGGCAGCCGGGCTGGCCGTAGCCGCTGGAGGAGAATTCATAAACGCCTGATTCCGCGGGGGTGAAGGAATACTCCTCGGCATAGGCTTTCCGGTTCAACGAGAGTGCGTTGTCGCCGAGCGACAGCGGGTTCGGCAAAGGTTCGGTATATTTTTCCACGACCACCGTGACGGGGGAGTTTTCCAACGTGTCACGGATGAGAAATTCGGCTGTCACGCCGGCCGTCAGAGTCGCAACACAATAAAAATCCTTGGTGTCGCCGTGATCCAGATAGGAGGACAGGTTGTATTCCATATAGGGATCGGACGGCGGCGTGCTGACAGAACGAATGATATACTTTCCGCTCTCTTCGGGCGTGAAGTAATAGTAGGCGGTTGATAATACATTGTCCAGCGTAAGCTCGTTTTCGCCAAGCTGGAGCGCGACCTGTTCCGGACGGGTTCCCGCAAACGCCGGAACTGCCAGCGTCAGCGCAAGGATCAGGCTTAAAAGAACGGCCATAATGCGGTTGGATCGTTTTTTCATATCAGACACTTCCTTTCATTATTCAACAGTTCGTTTCCCGCAGCGGTTATTTGAGGCCGAACAAATGCGCAAAGAAGTACAAAACGGAATGGAAGAACCCGACGATCTTGCCGAAGAAGCCCTCGTGGACTTCGCTGCACCACTTGCATTTTTCGGGTGCTTCTGTCTCGTTTTCTTCTTTGTCAGCCTCTGTTGGTTTCTGTTCCTCCGGTTTTTCAGACGCGCGCTGTGCTTCCAGATCGGAGGTCAGTTTTGCAGTTACCGCGTTGGCCTTTGCGTCGGCTGCGGTTTTGTTTTCGTCCAGCGATTTGCTTTCGTCAAAGGGCAGCGCCGTGATCTCGGCCTTCGCGTCGGCGATCAGCTTTTGGCACGCTGCGCTGTCACCGTCCTGTGCAAGCGCGTCCAGCGCGGCAGCTTTGTCGTTTTTGTAGGTTTCAAACGCCGCCTTGTCTTCTGCGAACGGGTCAAGTACACCGTTTGCCGTAAAAGTCTTGCCGACAGCGTCTTCCGTGAGCGTGAACTCCACAGGGTCGCATTCCGGGGTTTCTCCGAAGTAGTCGTCCAGCTCTACAAGCGCCGTCAAAGCAAAACGGAGCTGACTGCCTAGCTTGACGCCGTTGGCCATCGGCAAACCGTCGTCCCATGTTTCGATCTCTTCGTCGTCGCTGAGTAGCTTGATCACAAACGGTTTGGTGCAAACGCCGTCTTCCGCGTCATAGAAGGGATCAAAGGGATCATTTTCCTGCTCCTTTGCCGGCGCCATCATGCCGCTGCCGGAGCCGCGTTTCACAATCGTCAGGAAGGGGCTGCATTTCGGAAGGAACCATCCGCCGTTGACCTGAACGCAGGGATAAAACTCGCCCTCTGAAACAAGTTCATCGTCATCCCAGGACGCAGTTCCGTAAAAGAAGCCTGCAATCTTGTCGATCTCTTCAACGGAAATGTGCAGATGCTGCGGAATGTGCAGCCGGGCAAAGGCATCGAAACCCTCGGGCTTTTCAATGACCATTGCCGATGCGCCGCATATGCAGACAGACAGGAGCATGAGCAGTGCAAGGAGAACGGAAAGTGCTTTTTTGGTTTTCATAGAGATACATCCTTTCTTCGTTTGGATTTGTGAACACCGCACAGCGGTTCTGCCGGGCGGTTCGTTACGCTCCCACTATAAAACGGAACGAAGCGGATGTCAATAGGCTTTCTACGAGCGGTATGCGGGAGAAAACGAGCGGTATTGTGGTTCCCGTTTTAAACGAGCATGTAGAATATCTGCAGTTTTTGAAAGGGCTGGATAGTGTGGGAGGCTGAAAAAATGACCGGGCTGGATTCGCTTGGAACTCTGCCCGGATGTTATAAACAGGGAGCGTTTTTGGATTACTCTTGAAAGAAATCGATTTTTATGCTATGATTATTATGTCTGTTTTAATCTTATATTTTATAATTAAATCTTAAAAACTGAAGGGTCGCTTCAAAAGGAGTTCTACAATGAAAGGGTTATTCAAAAGCAGGAAAATAATAGACACCAAAAATTCACCCCCACCATTCGACTTTACTATATCCCAAAACAAAGTCCAGTCATTATTGGACGAATTATTAAAAAAAGTTGAAATTATAAATTCTACTGTTGATATACATCAGTACTTTTCCACCTATGATGAGTGCATCGCTATAGTAAAGAAACTAATGCGTAACTTTTTGGAGAGAAGCGCAGAGATTCATGCTTCATTTCATATAGATGATTCGTCAACAGAACGACAGAACGCCTATGAATCATTCTGTCGTGCGTTGAAACCATACTATTCTCGATTTGACAATGAAAACCGGGCTTTTTTAGAGAATCAATGTAAAGAAACATTTTATTCAATTTCTATAGATTATAGATATGAATTTGATTCTCTCATTGAAGAAGCAATAAAAGCTGTCATTTCTGAACAAATGGCATCAACGACTATACTGCAACGGAAGCTACGGTTAGGATATGGTCGTGCAGCAATAATAATGGATTGTTTAGAACAAATTGGAATCGTCGGACCAGCAAGTGGGAGTATGCCTAGAAAAGTTCTTATCTCTGAGAGTGAATATATTAGAAATCGATCATATTATATTTATCAAATCAGCAAGTCAGAATATAGCGAATCAAAACATCTAATAACTGAATCAATCAGAACGGAAGAACCAATTTCAAAAGAAATTGATGATTTAGATGGTTACGAATTCGAGTCGTTTTGCTGTAAAGTTTTAGCTGCAAGTAACTTTTCAAACATCAAACAAACTAAACTAAGCGGTGATGACGGAATCGATATTATTGCAGAAAAAGATGGGATTATCTATGGTTTCCAATGCAAGTGTTATTCCTCGCCTGTCGGTATTAAAGCTGTGCAAGAAGCATTCACTGGCGCAAAAATGTACAATTGTGACATTGCTATTGTGATTACGAATAATATTTTTACACCGCAAGCCATTCATGCTGCTGAACAAACACGAGTTAGACTTTGGGATAGAAGTAAACTAATCGAAATGGCTAAAGCATTATAACGCTTTC
>CADBBT010000046.1 GCA_902792985.1 Oscillospiraceae bacterium | reverse complement strand
AACCGCACAGCGAACGCTGTGCGGACAACGGGGCGCAAAACAACGCTATTTTTTTGAAAAAGCGCATCCGCGCCCCGTTGCTGCACCGCGCTGCGCGCGGTGCAGTCGCCCCGCCGCCCGGCGCACGGCGCAGCCGTGCGCAAAAAGCGCCGCAGGTCGAATGACCTGCGGCGCAATACGTCTGCGTTTATTCTTGTTGTTTATTGGAATTTGAGATAAATGTCAAGGCATCCGCCGGTCGCGCTCCTCGGCGCATCACCGACCGTGTAGCTCATTCGTGTCATGCCCGCGGCCTTTTCTTTGGCAATCTGCTTGTCGAGCGCCGCTTTGAACGCGTTGAGCATATCAAAGTCAAGCATGGTAATCCGCGCGTCGATATAAAGATCGCGATAGGTGTTGAACGACTGTGCTTCAAACGGATTGACCATACGCACATAACCGAACTTAAAGCCGGTGATCCACCAGTAGGAACCGTACGGGCGATGGAAGGAGTGCTCCCATTCCTGCGTGTCATAATTGTACTTGTAAAGATCCATCTCCATCATCAGAAGATCTTCATCTTTCGCGCAGTCATAATGCTCCGCGTTTCTGTCGGTATATTTCTTATACACGCCGACCTCGCTGCCGTAAAGCACCATGCCGTACTGACCCTTCCAGGGCTGGATCATCCATTCTTCGCCCTCGTGACAGGTAAACTGGATGGGATCTGTGTCATACTGGATCATGACTGCCTGAGAAGCGATGTCATACACCTTGTTGAAACCGAAATTGCGCTGCCAGGGATCCTCCGCGGTGCAGAAGCAATCCTCCACCGGATCATACAAATAGCCGACAATGCCGGTTTTCTGCGTCGCGTCGCTGTAGTATTTCTCCGGCTCCGGAACGTAGGTATATGCATGAGAGACCGTCTCGCTGAACTCGCTGTAGTTGTAATGCGTGCCGTTTTTCACAACCGAGCGCACACGGAACTGATAGTTTCCGCTGCGATCAAGACCCTTGCATGTGTAATATACGGTCTTAACGCCTTTTTCGTTGGTGTAAGTCTTGCACACGTCGGCTGTCAATGATTCCTCGTTGAGCACGCTGACCCATTTGCCGCTCTTGAGATCCAATATGGCAAGGTCGTAACCGTCCGCGCCGCTGACCGCTGTCCACTCCACGCAGATGGCGTGCTGTGCAGCGGTGCCGGTACGCGTGATTTTCGGCACATCCGGGATCGGATGCACTTCCACGACGTCGGTGTAATCCGTATAGACCTTTGCGCCGTCTTCCGTCGCATAAGCGCGCACACGGTAAAAATACTTGTTGCCCTTGGCAAGCGCCTTGCCGCTTTCGATCGCGCTTGCTTCATACACGGTATCTTTTATATCCGCGATCATTTTCCAACCGTCTTTGCCGTTGGAACTCTTTTCAATCTGATAGCCCTGCGCGCCCTTGAGCGCGTTCCAGCTCAGGAAAAGATGGTTGCCGGAATCGAGCGTGCAGTCGAAGCCCGTGATCGTGCCGAGGATCGTTTCGGCGACCAAAACCGCGCTGAAGCCGGAACGCAACGTATTGCCCTTGTAGGTTGCAACGCTCTTCACCGCAAAGTGATACGTTTTGCTCGGCTGCAGCCCGCTGACGGTATAGGTCGTGCCCTTTACTGTGTCAAGCAGCTCATATTCCAGCGTTTTTTCGTCACGCTGATACAGCTCATATGCCGATGCGCCGTCTGCCGCCTTCCACGCGAGCTTGAGCTTCGTCGGGCCGGCGTCCTTAAGCGTCAGTCCTTTGACCTTGGCAGGTTTGATCGTCAGCTTTACCACCGGGCTGACCTTCGTTTTGATGATCTGACCCTTATACTTGGAAAATGCCTGCACTTTGAAATAGACTTTTCCGGGTGCGGCAGGGAATTTCACGGTGTACTTTTTTTGTGTTGTCTTTGCGATCTGGACATATTCCTTACCGGTGCTCACATCTTTCTGGAAGATGTAGTAGCCGGATGCGCCCTTGCCGCCGGTCCATTTCAGCGACACATAGGTGCCCGCGGATTTTGCCACGGTCACAGCCGTCACAGCTTCGGGCAGGACCTTCGCCTTCACGCCGTCACTCGGTGCAGCCATGCGCTCCAGATCGCCCGCTTTCGCAACGGATCTGACTTTGAACCAAACAGTGCCCGGTGCGGCGGTGAACTTCACTTTATAAGTTCTGTTCGTTGTGGTGTCAAGCTTTTTGAAACTGCCATTTTCGGTACTGCCCTGATAGATCACATAATACGCAGCGCCCTTGGCCGCCACCCATTTCAGTTTGACGGCGTTCGCCGTTGTTGCAGCAACGGTCAGCTTGGTCACCTTTTCAGGCTCAGAGAGCACACTGAGCTTTTCCGATGGCTTTCCGTAGGCGGTCTGGCCGTTTTTGACCAGATACGCGCGCACACGGTAGGTGTACTTTGTGCCGGGCGAAACCTTATGGGCAAAGGCGGTGCTTTTGACCGTCCCTGCGGTTTCCCATTGCTTCTTTTCGGCGTCATAGGTTTGAATCTGATAGCCGCTCGCTTTGGAAACACTTTTCCAGGTGAGCTTGATCTGTGTGCTGGATCGCGCGGAAAGCGAAAGCTTTTTCACCTGTCCGACCGAAGCCGCAAAGCCGACCGATGCTGTGGAGATCAGCAGCAGACAAACAAGCAGCAGCGCCAGCGCGCGATGGATGGTTTTCCTCATAAGAAACCTCCTTATTTAAAACTGATATAAAGATCAAGGTCGTTCTTTCCGTAATCGGCAACACTGATCATTTCGCCCTGCGTCTGTTTCACAGCGTTGACGAATGCGTTTCTCATATCGAAATCGAGCATCGTGATCCTTGCATCGATCCGAAGGTCGGGATAGGTGCGGAAGCTTCGGGTGATTTTTGCGCTGAGCAAACGCGTATAGCCGAGCTTGAAGCCGGTGATCCACCAGTAGGAGCCATAGGGACGATGGATCTCACGGTTCCATTTGCCGAATGCGTTTCTGTGATAGATACTCATTTCCATCATCAGCTGATCATCGTCATTTGCGCAGTCATAATGCTCCACGTCACGCTGAATATACTGCTTATAGATGCCGATCTCGCCGCCGTAAAACAGCATGCCGTACTGACCCTTCCACGGCTGGATCATCCATTTTTCACCTTCATGGCAGGTAAACTTCACCGGCGCCGTGTCATACTGGATCAAAAACTCCGGCGAAGCGAAATCATAGGCTTCATTGAAACCGAAGTTGCGCTGCCAGGGGTCATCCGACGTAAAGAACACCTTTTCTGCCGGGTCATACAGATAACCACCGATGCCGGTCTTTTGCGCGTTGTTGGAATAATTGGTATCCGGCTCCGGCTGATAGATGTATTTGTGCTCAAAGACATTGCTTTCTTCGGTAAACATCTGCTCATCGCCCACAGTCACAAACGCGCGCACGCGATAGCGGTAAACGCCGGAGGAGGTCAGACCCTTGTCCAGATAATAGACTGTGGAAACACCGTCTTCGTTGGTGTAGGTCTTGAAAACTTTTGCGCGCATCGGAGAAGAAACGAGGGGCGTCCAGGTGTCTTTTTCCGCGTTATAGAACTGCACTTCGTAGCCGTCCGCACCCGCCACGGCCGTCCATTCCAGACAGATGCCGTGCTGCGCGGCTGTGCCGGCACGGGTGATCGTCGGCGTTTCGGGCAGCGGATGGATTTCCAGCACCTTACTGTAAGAGGTGTAAGTCACGTTGCCGTTTTCGTTCGCATAGGCGCGCACACGATAGAAATAACGTGTTCCCGTATGGAGCACACCGTCCGGCTCCTTCGCACTCACATCCACTTCCGCACGCTTCACATCGGCGATTTTTTCCCAGCCGTTCTTGCCGTTTGCGCTCTTTTCGACCTCATAGCCGCTGGCGCTGGCAATTTTGTCCCAGGTCAAAACCGCCTTATTGTTATTCTTGAGCGTAAAGCGGAACCCGGTGATCGAAAGGAAACCGGTTGAAACGCTCAGAATCGGTCCCATCGCGCTGCGCTGAACGTGATCGCCATAGTTTGCGACCGATTTGACCGCATAGGTATAGGTAGAGGACGGCACCAGATCCGTCACAGTCACCGTCGGTTCCGTGACCATGGTGAGGATGTGATAAAGATAGGTCCGCTCGTCGCGCTGATAAACCTCATACGCGCTTGCGCCGTCAGCGGGGTTCCACGTCAGCGTCACAGACGTCGGTGTGGACTTTTCGACCTTCAGCGTGTTCACGACCTGCGGCTTCAGCGTCAGTTTCAGCACAGGGCTGCATTTTGCAAGCAGCGCCTGTTCGCCGTTCATCGCCTTAGCCTGCACCTTGAAATAGACGGTGCCGGGCGCTGCGGAAAAGCTCACGGTCGAAGAGGTTTTTTCCGTTTCCTCCGCAAGGACGTATTTTTTCTCTGTGGTCACATCTTTTTTGAACACAAGATAAGACGCCGCACCCTTGGCCGTCGGCCAGCGCAGCTTTACCTTTGCGGCGCCGGAGGACTCCGAAACCATCTGCAGCTCGGAAACAGCTTCGGGCTTCGTCATCACAGCCAGCGCAGCCGACGCTTCGCCATATGTCCGCTTTTTGCCGCTTTCGGCAAAGGCCTTCACGCGGAAGGAATAGCTTTTGCCCGGCGTCAGCTTTGTGAGCTTGATGCTGTTTTCGGCGGTCTCTTTTTTCGGTATCCACTGCGCTGCAGCGGTGTCATAGCTTTCAATGACGTAGCCGTCCGCATTGGAAACGGCTTTCCATTTCAGTTCCACCTGTGTGCTGCTTCGCGCGGCAAGCTTAAGGCTTGTCACCTGTTTGAGCGACACGGCAAAACCGACAGTGGTGGTGCCAATCAGCATCAGGCTCACGAGAAGCAGCGCAAGAAGGCGTTGCAGAGTTTTATTCATGGGGTGCTCCTCTCTTGTGGAAATGCCGATTCATTCGGCTGCGTTCCCCGGCAGGAAAACTGCCGGGCTGCACGCCGAATGAATCAGAAAGGTATCCTTTTATTTTTTAGACATATGCGATCCAGAAGTCCAGACCGCCGTTTCTGAAGTCACACTGTTTCAGATCTTCGGGCGGGTTCAGGATTTCAAAACGACCGATTCTTTCGCCTTTATCGTTGACATAGGGATATTTTACCTTGCCGGCTTCGATCTCTTCATGCAGCGCTTTGTTGAACGCTTCTGCCATATCGAAGTCGAGCATGGTGATGCGGAAGGTGATCCTGACGTCCGGGAAGTTCATGTTATTCCATGCCTGGAACGGGTTGACCATACGGATGAAGCCGAATTTGAAGCCGGTCACCCACCAGTACTGGTCATACGGACGAACAAACTCGGGCTCAGTCGGCCAGGTGGTGGAGCCTTCCGGTCTGCGGTAGAATTCCATACCCATCATCAGGCAGTCGTCGTTGTCCACGCAGTCGTAGTGCTCGATGTTGCGGTCGTTCTTCTGCTTGTAAACGCCGACTTCAGAGCCGTACAGGACCATGCCGTACTGACCCTTCCAGGGCTGGATCATCCATTTTTCACCGCCGTGGCAGGTGAATTTGATGCGGTCGGTGTCGTAGGGCAGCATGATGAACGGGGAAGCGATGTCGTAGACCTTGTTGAAGCCGAAAACGTGCTGCCACGGCTCGTCTGCGGTATAGAACACGCCGTTCTTCTGGTCATACAGATAGCCGACAATACCGGTCTTCTGCAGCTCTTCGGAGTAATCGTTCTTTTCCTGCGGCTTCACCGGATAATCATAGTGGTGCGTCTTTTCTTCGCTGTATTCGCTGTAGACATGTCCGCCGTTGTCAACGAAGGAGCAAACGCGGAATTTATAGTCGCCGGTTTTGGGCGCGGGATAGCAGAAATAAGCGGTCGCCACGCCTTTTTCGTTGGTGTAAGTTTTGAATTCGTTCGCTTCGATCAGGTCGTCCACGGGTGTATCCCACTTGCCGTCAAAATAAACCTGCAGCTGATAGCCGTCGGCGCCGTCCACGCTGGTCCACTCCACGCAGATACTGTGCTGGGAAGCGGAGGCGATTCTCGTGATCTCCGGCACACCGGCTTTGCCGCGCGCGTTGATCGGGCCGGCATAGTCCGTGGTGATGCGTTCACCGTTTTCGTTTGTATAAGCGCACACGCGGTAGCTGTAGTTCACGTTCTGGGCAAACACGCCGTTCGGTTCCACGCTGGTCACTTCAAAGAAGCAGTCCTTCGTGTCGGCGATCTGCGTCCAGGTCGTGCCGCCATCCGTGCTCTTTTCAACAAGGTAGCCGTCGGCGCCCTTGACCTCGCCCCAGGAGGCAAAGGTCTTGCCGTCGTTCTCCATGTTGATCTGGAAGTTCGTCACATTGTTGAACTCTGTGGAAACATTGGTGAGATAATCGCTCTTCGGCGCGCGCAGGGTGATGCCTTTGTATTCGGCAATCGCGGTCACGCAGAAGTTATAGGCGGTATTCTTTTGCAGACCGGTGACAGTATAGGTCGTTTCGGTCACCGTTGCGATCGGTTCATACTCCAGCGTGGCTTCGTTGCGCTTCGCAACCTCATAAGCGGTTGCGCCGTCGGATGAACTCCAGACGAGGGTGAGCGTGGAGGATGTCGCGTTCATATAGGTCAGGCCGACCACTTTTTCGGGCTTGAGCGAAAGCTTCACAGCGGCGCTGTTTTTGCCTTTGGTCGTCACGCCGTTCAGTTTGGAGAACGCCGTCACCTTGAAATAAACGGTGCCGGGGGCTGCGGGGAAGTTCACCTGATAGCTCGTTTTCTCTGTCTTGCCAATCTGCACATATTCGCCGCCGGTCGTCGCATCCTTCTGGAGCACATAGTAGCCGGTCGCGCCCTTGCTCGCGTCCCATTTCAAGGTCACGGAGGTGGCGGAATAATCGCTGACTGTCACCGTGGAAACGGTCGTCGGCAAAAGCGAAACCTTAAACGCAGGGCTCGCGTCGGCGTTGCGCAGGAGCGAGCCGGATTTTGCCGAGGCCTTGACTTTGAAATACAAGGTGCCGGGCGCGGAATCAAACGACAGCTTATACGTCGTTTTGCTCGTTTCCACGATCTGCTTGAATTTTCCGTCTTCCGTTGTGCCCTGATACAGCAAATAGCTCGTTGCGCCCGCTGCGGCTTCCCAGCTCAGTTTGACAGAAGTCGGCGTGGAGGAAGAGGCCGTGATCTTCATCACACGGTCGGGGTTCGTCAGCACCGAAAGCTTTTCGGATGCGCTGCCGAACACACGCTCACTGCCGTTTTTCACATAGGCTTTGACACGGTAGGTGTACTTTGTGCCGGGGGTCAGGGATTTATCCACGAAGTAGGTGTTCGAGGTGTAGTCCTCAATGTTCCACACTTCTTCGTCGGCGTCGTAGCTTTCGACCAGATAGCCGCTCGCCTTGGATACGGATTTCCATTTGATTTTGATCTGGTTGTTTGTGCGCGAGGCAAGCGCAAGATTCGTCACCTGACCGACCGCAGCAGCAAAGCCGACCGTTGCGGTTCCTGTCAGCATCAGAATGGCAAGCAGCACTGCCAGCACTCTTTGGGTTGTCTTTTTCATGTTGAAACTCCTTTTAAAAAATTTTCACGCCGCCAAACGGCCTGATTTGCAAAACATAACATGCGTCTTCGGAAAACAGCGCTTTCATCGACGCGATATACGTCGGCAGCAGATCGTCCGGCACAAAGGCCTGGATCGTTCCGGCAAAGCCGCCGCCGTGCACACGCCAGGCGCCCTTGCCCTTGAGCAGCTCTTCACTGACGGCGAGCGCCAGCGACAGCGGCTGTCTGCACGGGAACTTGGAGGTGAACACATTCTGGTTATACATATAAGAGGAACGGCCGCTTTCGATGATCAACGAAAGGAACTCGTCGATCCTTCCGCTTTGCAGCGCGGCAACAAGCGCATCCACGCGGTCGTTTTCGCCGAAGTAATGCAGCGCGCGCAGCACAGCGCGTTCGCCCGTCTGCTTTGCAATGGCAGCCGCGTTCGAAAGCACGTCTTCCTTTGTGACTTCCCGCAGCACGTTCTTGCCGAAGAAGTGCGCCACTGCTTCCATCTCGGAGCGGATGGCGGCGTAATCGTCGGTCAAACCGGAATGGCTGCCGAGCGTGTCAACGATCACAAGGGAGTAGCCGTTCTTTGCAAAGTCGAAATCCACCTTTTCGATCACCGGGTTTTCCGGGTCGGCAAAGTCGATCGCAACAAAGCCGCCCACAGAGCACGCCATCTGGTCAAGCAAACCGCAGGGCTTGTTGAAATAGACATTTTCGGCGTACTGGGCGATCTTTGCGATCTCCACGGGGCTCACGGCGCCGTCGTTGTAAAGCTCGTTGATCATCGTGCCGATCAGCACTTCGAACGCCGCCGAGGACGAAAGTCCGGAGCCGGAAAGCACCTTTGACGCTGTTGCGGCGTCAAAACCGCCGATCTTATAGCCAAGCTGGACAAACCGGGAAAGCATGCCGCGCAGCAAAGAAACGCTCTTGCCGTATTCCTGTTCGCGGATCGCAAGGTCATCGCAGGACACCACATCCATCGGATAGCCGGCGGATTTGATGCGCACGGTCCCGTCGCTGTTTTTGCTCGCAACGGCGATCGCGTCCAGACTGATTCCGGCGGCAAGGACCTTGCCGTGGTTGTGGTCGGTGTGGTTGCCGCCGACCTCGGAACGGCCGGGCGCGGAGAACAAAGTGACGTCGCGCTGCTTGTCCTTGTCGAACTTGTCGTTGAAATCGGCAAGCACCGCCAAAAAACGCGCATACTGCTCGTCATACTGCGCCGGAGTGTAGACCTTTGCAAACGCTTCGTTCAGGCTCTTTGTTTCCAGCATGGTTTGCATTTGGGTGAATTGCGCCATAAAAAGAACTTCCTCTCTTTGTTTATAGTTCTGTTGATTGCGTGATTTATTGCTCCGCTTTTCTTCCGCTGAGATAGCCGGTCAGTCCGAGCACGCCGTTGAGTCCCAGCAGCACAAAGCCGGAGAACAGGAACAGGAACACGAACGGCAGCATGAATTTTGCAGAAAGCGGATCATAGACGTTGCGGCCGATGATGGTGTAGGAAAACAGCTTATAGGCAAAACCGAGGATCGAAACAGCCAGATATTTCCAGTAGTTGATGCCCGTAGTGCCATAGAGCTGACTGACCGAATTGATCGGCAGACACGGCACCAGCCGCAGAAAGAACAGCACCAAAGTGGAGCCGAGCTTACTTTTATCGATAAACTTTGACGCACGGTCATAGCGGCGCAGAATCTTTTCCGCGTTGCCGCCGCCGAAGCGCTTGCCCCAGAAAAACTTGATCGTGAACAGCACCGCAAGGCCGATGATGTTGATCGGGATCGCGTAATACGCCGGAAACAGCGCGCCGCTGACCACACAGATGCAGGAGATCGGAAACCACGGGATGATCGCCTTGAGCACAAAGTTGCCTAAGATGATCAGCACCGAACCCCAGGTCGCGCCGTAGGTCTGGATCCACAGTTCAAAGCTGCTGAGCGTTTCGGTATATTTATAGTACCACTCCATTGCCTCATCCACTTCGATCAGCCGCAGAAAGATGATCATTGCAAGCGCGAGCAGGAAGCAGATGAAGGCAGCGAAGTTCATGATATAACTTCGCCCGACTTTTTGTTTCAAATATAACCCTCCGAAGGCATAGCACGACAAGAAGGGCATACTACGCCTATATTCCATTCTATTTTATATCAAAGTCACTTTTTGGTCAATATCTTTTTTTATTTTTTCAGAAAACTTTACAAGATTTTAAGCCTTGACAAACCCATAACAAATTTGTCATAATAGTGATACGAATCTCAGATAAACAGGGCGAAAAAGATTTTCGCCTAAGCTTATCGTCAGATTTATTTGAGATTACTATAATAGCAACAATTTCCCCGCTCAGCGGGAAAGGAGCGTTTTTTATGAAACTTGTGATCCTTGACGGCTACGCCGAAAACCCCGGCGATCTTTCCTGGGACTGGCTGCAGGAAAAAGTGGACAGCTTTGTGGTCTATGATTACACTGCGCCCGAAGAAGTCCTTGCGCGCAGCCTTGAGGCCGACATTCTCGTCACCAACAAAACCGTTTTGCCCGGCGAGATCCTGCGCAAGCTGCCGAAGCTGAAATTCATCTCCACGCTTTCCACCGGCTACAACGTCATCGATATCGCCGCCGCGCGCGAGATGGGCGTTTCCGTTTCCAACATACCCGCCTACAGCACCGACGGCGTGGCGCAGCTTGTGTTTGCGCTGCTGCTGGAGCTGATGAACCACGTCGGGCTGCACAACGAGAGCGTCAAAGCAGGCGACTGGACGCGCTGCCGCCATTTCTGCTATTGGAAAACCCCGCTGACCGAGCTGCACGGCAAGACGTTCGGCATCTTCGGCTTTGGACAGATTGGCAAGGCGGTTGCGCAGATCGCGAACGCGTTCGGTATGCGCGTGCTTGCCACCTCGCCGCACAGCCGGGACTACGCCGGTTTCGGCACTGTGGAGTTCGTTGCGTTGGACACGCTGCTGAAGGAAAGCGACGTCATCTCCCTGCACTGT
The DNA here is from genome assembly GCA_902792985.1 of Oscillospiraceae bacterium. Lineage (GTDB taxonomy): Bacteria > Bacillota > Clostridia > Oscillospirales > Acutalibacteraceae > UBA6857. The sequence goes on along the minus strand of CADBBT010000046.1, from coordinate 4,153 downwards.
CCGCTGACACCGGAAACGACCGGCCTTGTGAACGAAGCGTTTCTTGCAAAAATGAAGCCGACGGCCGTGCTCATCAACACCTCGCGCGGCCCCGTCATCAACGAACACGATCTCGCCGCAGCGCTGAACGCCGGACGCATTGCCGGCGCCGGGGTGGATGTCCTTTCGACCGAGCCGCCGAAAGCGGACAACCCCCTGCTTTCGTGCGAAAACTGCATCATCACGCCGCACATCGCCTGGGCCTCGCTCGAGGCGCGCACAAGGCTGATGAACATTTTCAAGGCGAATGTGGAAGGCTATTTGAGCGGCGAAGTGATCAATGTGGTGAATTGAGTCGGTAGTCGATAGTCGTAAGTCGTTAGTCGTTAGTCGATAGTCATTAGTCGGTAGTTTTTAGTTTGACAAAAGCAGTTAAAATTTGGAATAAAAAGTCTTAAATAAATCATGAACGGCTGATTTTTCGTCAGCCGTTCTTTTCACTTTTGACTAATGACTAATGACTATCGACTATCGACTATACTTTCGTTAATAGCACATGCGCTTTACCCAAAATTTCCGCTTTGCCGAGTCCGGCCGGCAGGAAGATGCTTTCGCCCTTATAGAGCGTCAGCACGTTGTCGCCGTGGGTGAGCACCGCGTTGCCGTCCAGCGCAACGAGCGAAACAAACGACGTTTCGTCCGCATTCAGCTCCGCTTTTTCCTCAATGTCCAGGCTGTACGCCGTAAAGTAGTCGCACGCTGTCAGCAGCGTTTCGGTATAGCCATCCTTTTGCTGCGGTGTGCCGAGCGGTTTTCCGCCGTTTTCCATCGGGCAAAGATTGGTCACGTCCAGCGCTTTTTCCACATGCAGCTCGCGGGGTTTGCCGTTCACGATGCGGCCGTAATCATACACGCGGTAGGTCACGTTGGAGTTTTGCTGCACCTCCGCCAGCAAAATGCCTTTGCAGATCGCGTGCAGGGTGCCGGACGGAATGAAATACAATTCGCCCTGCTTGACCTTTACGCGGTGCACCTTGTCAAGCAGCGTATCCGTTTCGATCGCCGCGCGGAATTCCTCTTTGCTCAGTTCCTCTTCAAAGCCATAGATGATCTCGGCGTCGTTGGCGCAATCGAGGATATACCACGCTTCGGTCTTGCCGAGCTGACCCTCATGCGCCAGCGCGTAGGCGTCGCTCGGATGGACCTGCACGGAAAGGTTGTCGCTCGCGTCGATCAGCTTGATGAGCACCGGGAAAAAGTCGAACGCCGCCGCACGGGTGCCGCGCCAGGCTTTGCCCTCGTTTGAGAGCAGATCGGAAAGCGTTCTGCCCTGATATTTGCCGTTTTCAATGATGTTTTCGCCGTCCGGATGACACGACAGCACCCAGGCTTCGGCGAGTCTGTCCTTCATCATCGGGATATCGAATTCCTTTTGCAGTCTTGTGCCGCCCCAAACATAATCCTTGGTGGCGGGACGCAGTTTCAATGGTTGCATCACTTCACGCTCCTTTGTCATATTTCGATGAAAATCTATATAGTATATATTGTAATCTGGTTTTCGGAGGAATGGATTTGGAACTTCAAAACACAGCCCTTGCCGTCCTCGCCTGTGTCTTCGGTGTCCTCATGCTGCTTGCCATGGGGCGCAGCGGAAAGTTTTTTCGCGCCTTCACGCTGTCGGCCGTTTCGGGCCTTGCGGCGCTGTTTGCCGTGCATCTGCTTGCGCAGTTCACCCATGCCGACCTTGCGGTCAACCCCGTTACACTCTCTGTGAGCGCAATCGCCGGCATTCCGGGCGTGGTCACGCTGCTCGTCTGCCGTGTGCTGCTTCTTTGATCAGGCAGCAAAATACTGTTCCAGCCCCGCGGCAACCGCTTCGGCGAGCTTGTCGCGGTTTGCTGCGTCCAGCAGCAGCATGCACTCGTCGTTGTTTGTGATAAAGCCCGTTTCGATCAGCACGCTCGGGCACTCCTCCAGCCGGGTGACGCTGAACGGATGGAAGATCACGCCCTCGCCCGCGTCGGAGCGCTTGGCTGAACCGGCATAAAAGCTGTTTTGAAAAACAGCAAGGAGTTTTCCGTAAAGCGCGCTCGCCAGCGGAAACGACATCGGGCGGTAATAATAGACAGCCGTGCCGTACCGCGCAGGGTTTTCCGCCGCGTTGCAGTGGATGCTCATGAACACATCGGGATTGATGCTGCGGGCGGCGGCTTTGCGCTCTTCCAGACTCATGTAGATGTCGCTCGTGCGTGTGAACCAGACGGTCGCTCCACGGCGTTCGAGCGCGTTTTTTACAGCGACCGCAAGGGCAAAGTTGAGCTGTGACTCCTGCACCGCGCCGGAAAAGCCGAGCGCGCCGCTGTCTTTGCCGCCATGACCCGGATCGAGCATGATGAGCGCGCCGGACAGCGTCTTCGGCTTTTTGCGGATCGTGAGCACCATTGTGCCGTCCGCGTCGTAGCGCAAAATGTAGCCGTAATATTGTCCCGCCGTGCGCAAAGAAAGCGTGAGCGTGGCGGTCTGTTTTTGCGCGTCCACCTGCCATGCGCCGCCGGAGATGACGTCGCTGCCTGCAGCGTTGACCTCACCTGTTGCGGCGGTCGTATAGTGGAAGGTAAAGGCGATCTGACTTGCCGTGAACGCGGAAACATTGAATCTTTCGCTGTGGCCGGCGTAATAATCCTGCGGCGTCATTCTGAAATCATAGGGCACGTTCCAGCCGGTCTGCAGCCGCAGCACAAGCGCGCCGTTTTCCGCTGTGCTGGAAAGCAGCCGAAGCTGATTGCTGTTCGGCTTTTCGCCGCCGAGCAGCTGTACCGCCTCCGCGCGCACTTTGCGCCCGGAGGAGAGCACATAAAATGTGCGCAGATCATCGCCGTCCGGGTCATAGACCTGCGACTGTCCGATGGCAAAGTCGATCGTGCCGGGTGCCAGCGTGGTCTGATATGGCAAAAAGGTATCATCGTTCGGGTCGGCGTTCCAGGTGTCGGCGTAGCCGGCGGTGACCATGCAAAGCTGACCGCTTTGCGCCAACGGCACCGGCGCGGGGGCCGTGTCAAAATCGTCCACATCCGAAAATGTGCCGCCGGAAGGCGCCGGTTCGGACTGCGGGACCTGGTTGCCGACAGAAGGCAGCTGCGTGGTCATCTCTTCGGCATAAAGTACAACGCGCGGTCCGTCGACCGTTTCGGTTTTTCCGCCGCGTTTTGCCGTGACGGAAAGCTTGTCCAGCAGCGCAAGAGCGGTCTTGTCCTGCGGGAAGGTCACGATCGCTTCAAAAACCGCCGCGTCATTTCCGATTTCGCGGGTACGCTTCGCTTCGGCTTCCGTTTCACCCAGCCGCACGACCACAAAAGCGTCTTTTGCCGCAGTCACACGCACCGTTGTTTGCTCCCCCGCCCTTGCCGAAAGCATGCCGACGGGTTCTATTGCAAGGATCAGGCCTTCCGTTGTTGTTGAAAACAGCCGCGTGCCAAGCGGCGTCAAAGCCAGCACGAGCGCCACTGCACAAAGCAACAGGACAGCCGCGCCGCCGAGAAAAAAGAGTCGTTTTTTCATAAAACATCCTCTGAGTCAAATTGGTTGCGTCTATTATAACACATCTTTCAGGTTTTTTAACACGATTGCGCAAAGTTTTTTATCAAAATTCAAAAACGACGCCGAGAACAGCGCAAAACCGTCAAACCCGGTTTGCCGCAGCGTCTGCACCTGATCGCCGAGGATCGTCTTTGCGTGCGTCCATTCTTCAGCGCCGGCGCCTGCGAACACATCGGATTTTCCGAGCTTATATGCCGCAAGGCCGCCGAGCAGACGCACGTTTTTGTTTTTGCAAAGTGCTTTCCAATCGGCGGCACACTGCGCAAACGGGCGCGTTTCATGCTGAAAGCCGAAATAAAGCTGCGGGATCAGCCAGTCGCAGCAGCCGTCCTCGCTGCCCCAAAGACGCACATCCGCGCCAAGGACCGTTTCGTTCTTTTCAATATCCGCCGCGGGGCTGACCGAAAGCACCTTGTCGCTGCCAAAAGCCTTTGTCGCCGCATACAGCCGTTTCATCAGACGGCTGACGTTCTGTCTGCGGAAGGAAAGAAGATCTGCCGTGCCGCCGTTTTTTCGATAGGCCGCAAAGCTGCCGCTGTCAAACGCCGCGTCGGCGGTCGGATAAAAGTAATCGTCG
>CADBBT010000045.1 GCA_902792985.1 Oscillospiraceae bacterium | reverse complement strand
GCACGCCCTTGCCTGCGGATGCTTCGGATCGGTGATGCCGTCCTGCGCCAGCTTGCGTCTGGCGTCCGCAGCCATATCGTAAAGCAGACTTTGATAGAGTTCTTTTGAATTGCCGCCGGGTTCCAGACCCATTTCAATAATTTCTGTTGCAAAGCCGAGCGTTGCTGTTGTGTAAAGATTTCCGCTGTATTGATTGAGCGTCTGATCGCCGGGAACGAGCTTGCTGTGGATCTTGTTGGTCAAAAGTACGATCACGAGGTTTTCTTCCGGATCAATCACGGTCAGGGTTCCTGTGAACCCCTGATGACCGAAGAGGTTCGTGCGCGAGGCAGAGCCGAAGTAGCGGTCTCTGCCGTGGTCGCCCTCTCGCCACCAGCCGAGGCCGTAATAGGTGTAATCTTCATGCTTCGGTGCAGTGAACATGTCGATCACGTCGCGGGAGAAAAAGCGGTATTTGCCGTAGCCGCCGGTCAGCATGACGGAGGCGAGCTTTGCAAGATCCGAAGCGTTGGAAAAGAGTCCCGCGTGACCGGAGATGCCGTTCATACAAAAATAGGCGTTCGGGTCGTGAACTTCACCCTGCAGCGTTTGAGTGCGGACGTTCTTGTAATGCAGATTGCCGTCGCGGCTGTTACCCATCAGCTCGGTCGCGGCGCAGTCGGCTTTTGAAAACCCGTTGCGCAGGGGGTTGAAGGTGATGTGTTTGAGCCCCATGGGCTTCCAGAACGTCTTTGAAAGAAATGCGCTTAGCGACATTCCGGTGATTGCCTCTACACAGAAGCAAAGCACCATGTAATCCACGTCACTATAGACGGTTTGTGTGCCGGGTTCATACATCAGCGGCGTGCGGAAAATCTGCTCCAGTGTTTTCTTTCTGGTTGCTATGTCAGCGCCTGTTCCGGCATAAAGCACATTGCCCTTGTCAGAATCGAAATACTGCGACGCGCAGTCATAGCGGTCGTTGAAGTATTGCGGCCCCGCCGGAAAACCGCCCTGATGTTTCAGCAGGTCACGGATGGTGAGCTTCGCTTTCCAGTCCTTGTTGGTCTCAAGCGAAACATGATTATAGCCGTCATATTTGATATCGATCGTTTTTTCAGAAAACGCCTTGCCGAGGACATCAACAATTTTGGCGTCCAGGTTGACCTTGCCCTGGGTCAAAAGGTACTGGATGGCATAGTTCACACTGTACATCTTTGTATTCGACGCAAGGTCATAGAGCGTTTCTGTCGTAACGGGTGCCGCTTTGACCGGACGCCCTTTTTTGTCATAAGTCTGGACGTTGCCCCAGGCATTTTCATAGACAAGACGTCCGTCTTTCACAACGGCAAGCTGAGCGCTCGAAAAGCCGTTTTTGATGTCAGCGGTGATGATCCTGTCAATGGTCTGCAGTGCGTATTTCGACAGCCCGACGTCTTTCAGTTTTCCTTTCATCACTGTTGGATAAGGAATGCAGACACGGACCGTTCCTTTTTTGATATTGCTGACCTGCAGCGTGTTCAGTCCATTCAACGTGAGTGCGGAAATGTCAAGCTTATACGAGGCCCCTGGTACGGCATGTTTCGTAGAAAGGCGCGTTCCGTTAACAAAAAGCGAGAATGCGCCGCAGTTCTTATCCGGTTGAAGATACAGCACGCCCTGTCCGGCATAGCCAAAGAAGCCGATCCGGTTGTTGACGGCAAACGACGTGTTGATGCTGCCCTTCCAGTCGGGAAAAGTTACATCAAGCTGCCACTGCCAGGACGGAATCTTTGACACAGCAAGCGCGGCTGTGTCGGTCGCAGCGCTTTTTGCAGTTGCTGTGACGCAGCATGACAGCAGAAGCAACACTGCTGCAAGCATCAAGGAAACGATTTTTCGGGTCATAGGAAAACCTCCTTTAATCAAGGTATATAGAAAGTTGCGCCTTTCTTTCATTACATATATATGGGTTATCCCCTGTTCTATGAACGCATAAAATGCTGTGCGGATTCAGTCTTTCACGGTCGCCATGACGGGGGTTCGCGTTTTCTCTTCCTTGTTTCCGAAGCCGAGAATCACATACCTGCTTCTGAAGCTGCCTGTCGGTGAATGGCGGCTCCTACAGGTTTTTGCGTTCTCGGCGTCAGCTTTTTATCTTATCGATCAAGGTCTTGACTATCATCTTGATCTTATAGAAAACATCGCGAAAAAACCATTTGATCTTCTGTAAAATGTTTCCGTCCGGCTTTTCCTGCGTGAGCGAATTCGTTGTGATGGCGTTGACACCAAGATTATAGAGTCGTTCGGCATTGTCAAGATCATCGATCGTCCAGACAAAAACGTCAAGTCCCGAGTTTACCACGTCTTTCACATAGTCTTCGGGAAGGAAGACGTGGATATCCATTCCGTCAAGACCGCTTTCAAGGGCGAAATCGATGTCCTCCCGGGAAACGTCCTCGTAACCGATGAGATAATAGACGCGCAACTCTGGCATGAGCGTCTTCATGCGCACGCAAATCTCACGACCAAATGAGATCACATAGAACATATCCTTCTCCTCACGGGCGGAAAGGATCGCTGCGACCTCGTCCATATATTCAGGGTCAGCGTTCTCCTTGATCTCGATAACGGGATGAAGACCGTACTCCTTACAGACGTCAAGATACTGCTCAAATGTCGCGATCTTAAGTCCCGGATACTGATCAATATTGTTTCCGACATCGACATTGAGTTCCATCATCTCGGCGTATGTCTTTTCTATGACGGGTCCTGTTCCGTCCGTCATTGCATCAACAGTATCGTCATGCATAAGGATCCAGACGCCGTCGGCTGTTCTCTGGATGTCGCATTCCGCACCCCAGAAGTCGCTTTCTCCTGCGGCAATGTAGGATGGAAGCGTGTTCGCCGGAGCGACGGCTGAATAGCCCATGTGGGCGATCATGCGCACGGAGCCGGTAGGGATTTGTTCGGATTCATAAACCGACGCGGCAAACGCCGGAACGGACAGACCGAGCAATAGCAGGACGGTCAACAAAACGGATATGGCTTTTTTCATAGTCATTCTTTCTTTCATTTGTTCTTTATAAAGCTGAATCGGTCAAACCGCAGCGCTTCGGGGGATTCGCTTTTGAACACGAAGCACAAGCCAAACGTTCCGGCTGTGTTTTTCAGTTGGACATCAAAGGCCTGATAGGCGTCAAAGCCCCCGGTGTATTCGACCGTGCACATGCCGAGGAGCCTGCCGTTTTCGTTCTCTCTGCGGATTTCCACCGTGCAGGACGCATCATTCCCGTTGGAAACGTAGATTCGCAACGTCGCTTTTTCCGGTACATTTTTGATCTTCGGAAAGGTTACGTGCGCGCCGTTGGTGATTTCTGCAAGCGTAAAGCCGTCTTCGTTCTCTTTTTTGACAATCCCGTCGGACGCGTCAAAATACCATTCGCCTTCAATAAAGTCCCAGCTCGCGTCATACTGCCCCACGCCCACCTTTTTGATGAAATCGTCAGTTGCGATCTCGCCGTTCTCTTTGAGGTGGGCGTAAACGATCTTCATCGTGCGGTAATAGCGGTCGAGCGGCTCGTTCCTGCCGAAGTTTTCGGGCACGGCGTAGGTAAAGTAGAGCTGATTGTGGAACGTAAAAAACGTGCCGTGATCGGCAAAGCAATCCTGACAGATCTTTCCGCGGTAAATATACGGTCCGTAGATGCTGTTGCTTGTGGCGTAATCGCCCTCGTGGGTATTAAGATAGTACACACCGCCGAATTTGGAGATCCAGCTCGCGTCATTCTGCCAGCCGTTTTCGATCTCTACCATTTTTGGTTCCTCGGCGAGTGAGATCATATTCTCGTTCAGACGGGCGATATAATAATGATCGGTCCCGAGCGTATAGCCCCACATGATATAGGGCGTATTCTTTTCATCGTCGTCAACGAAAACGGTGGGATCATACGAGGGTGTTTCGGCAAGACGCGGCGGCAGCAGAGGCTCTCCGAGCGCGTCCTTATACGGACCCGCAGGGCCTTTCTCGCTCACCATCACGCCGGTCCTAAGCTGCTGATGAGAAAAATAGAAATAGTATTTGCCGTTCCGCTCGACGGAGTCCACCGCATAGCATTCTTCGCACGGTCCAAGGAAGGTGTCCTCCGGCCGGACCGTTGCTTCCAGCTTCCAGTTGACCAAATCGTCAGAGGAAAAGATCCGCCAGTCGTCCATACGGAAGATCGGCTGGCCGGGGCCTCTGTCATGTGTAGAAAAGAGCCATGCTTTGCCGTTATAGATATGTATGTGCGGGTCGCACACGCCCATGTTAGGAAAAATCCTGTAAAAATCACTGCAGATTAAATTTGATTTATCGGATTCCTGTTTCATTTTCACGATTCCTCCTTCAAAAAACACATCCCGCACCGCCTCAAGCTATCCCTCATCGTCTGCCGCAAACGCCATGGCACTTGCGGAGAAGGCCGGCAATTCAGAAAAGATCAGAGATAAAACGATTATTTATGATTGTAATTCCTTTTTGCGTTTAAGCTGCCCGATCATCTTATGCCGAACAGGTGAGCGAAGAAGTAGAAGATCGCGTGCCAGAAGTCGACGATTATTATTGATTTTATATATTCGTAATTCAGATCATCATCTGGTTTTATAAAATACCTCTTCGTGCTTCTTTATTAATAATACATGAAAATGCAGTGAAAAGCAAGTCTTTTAGTCTGCTCTTCCAATTTGCCCTTAATCAAATTATAATCCTATTGGTGATGATTATGGCTAACACGACTGAAAAGGATCACAATACCGGCAATTAGGTCGTTAACCAAAAGAAAAAAGCAGCCCTTTGCGGACTGCTCTCTGGCGGAGAGTTAGGGATTCGAACCCTAGGTACTTTCGTACACAGCATTTCGAGTGCTGCACCTTCGACCACTCGGACAACTCTCCATTGCCCAAAGATTTTAACAGATTCCGGCGCAGTTGTCAACCTTTTTTTCAGAATTCCTCGGATTTTATTTCCGGGATCGCTTATCCGATCGCGAGGATGAGCGACCCATCTTTCACTCGGTAAGTCGATGCACCGTAACCGCCGCCGTTTTGACGCAGCACCTGATCACGCGAGGGATTCGTCATCGACGGCGCACCGCCGGAACCGATCTTTCCTTTTTCGGAAAGCGGCAAAAACGTATAGCCCACCTGATCGGGCGCAACACTGTTCCACACGCGAGTGGCAAAACGATTGCAGTTATTGCTCAGACTCCAGCTGTTGTTATACACGATCATGTCGTTCACTGTCTGAAGCTGTGCGCTTGTCAGATCCATACCGCGTGCAACGGTTCCGGAGGATCCGCGTTTGTGCGTCATATAGGCTTCCACGTTGTAGTAGATGCCGCCGCCATCTGCCCGGCGGAACTTGTGCGTTCCAACCGAAACACCCTGTCCCGGCGCAACATATACAACGCCAACTTGCAACGGCTGCTGCGTTTTGTTTTCCACATAGATCCATGTGTGACCGAAAAACAGTACACGGCAGCAGATATAAAGCCGCGCGACGACCTGCTGCGGCTGCGGCGCATCCGGCGTATCGGGCGTATCCGGTGAATCGGGTGTATCCGGTGTTTCAGGCGTATCGCCGCCCTCGTCCTGCTCGTCAACGCCTTCGTCCTGCGTGTCCACGTTTTCATTTTGAAGAACTGCACTCCCCTGTTGCGCCGCCAGCGCAGCAGGACAAATTACAGCAAGCATCAGCAGAAAACACAGTGCAAACACAAATCCTTGTTTTGTCAACTTTTTCATCTCGTTTTTCCCCTTTTTCGACAATCAGCCTGTTATTTTTTTAAAGCAGCAAACGGCTTTTTCATCGATGCGATCATGTTTTCGATCATCTTTCTGAAGAGCCGCCGCAGATCGTCCTGCCATTTGCGCGGCGTGCGCACCAGTCCGTCGTCCGGGAACAGGCCACCAAGCGATTTTTCCAGCACCATGAACTGCGGGTATTCATAAAAGCTGTTGATCGTCTGCTGTCCTTTTGCGCGCAGGAGCGTATCCGTGAAGGTGCGCAATGCCGGGTCTTTTTCCGTATGGCTGCAGTTGCGGATAAACCAGGTCTGTGTTGGGAACAAGCAAGTGCTTGCATCGATGGCACCATTCGGCGAGAGCAGGTTGATACTTTCAATCGTCGGCGGTGCTGTGAAATCGATCTGTTCACAAGTTGCGCCGAAGGATTCAGCCTCAGTTGTTAACACACCGTCGCTGTTGGCCGTCCAGATATCACCGAGCGGCACACCGGCATAACCGTAACGCGCAATCACATACAGCGGGCGCTGATCGTTGATCGAGCGCAGCAATGGCGCACGTTTTTTGCGGATGCAGTTGTTAAACTTTTCAATGCGTGCGCGGAAGGTTTCACTTTGCGTCACCCCTGTTTTTTCAATGAAGGCCTTTCCCGCTTCGAGCTGTACATCTGGCACCATCGACCAGATACTCAGCCAACTGCCGAACACGGGCACGATGGCCTCCTTCCAGATCCGGCTGGAAAGATGTTCAAACAATCCGTTGACAAAATCGCACAGGAACGAAAGCCCTCCGAGGTCGTCAAAAATCGTCACAAGGCCGCGCAGCAGACCCTCGTATTCGCTCTGATCGATCAGGCTTTGCAAAAATGCGCCGAGACCGTCCGCACTCACATGGACTTTTCCCTGCATCAGTTCGCCTGCAAACGCCGCGCCGAAAACCGCAGTGGCATTGAAACAAACGCTTTCGATGCGCTCAACGCCATAGACCGAAAGGTAGGTCAGCGTGACTATTCCGGCATAGCTGTGACACTCCAGCGCCACCTTACCAAAGCCGCAATCATCCGTGACATAGCGTACGAAATCATTGAGCTGCGCTGCGCTCGTAAACGGATCTTCGCGCCAGTCAAAAACAAACGAAAGAATTGGATCCTCTGCGATCTCCTGTTTGCTCGGATAAGTAAAAAATGCGCCGGTGTGCCCTTTGACATCTCCGTTGACATCGCAGGCCACCGGGTTCAGCAGATCCTGCAGTGCGGGAATCAGTGTATCACCGAGCACATCCCAGTTTTTATCGAACGAAAACCGCGTCAAGGACGGCAAAAGCCGCCGCGCGAGCTTTAATAGCGCATTGGTTTCAGGCGGAAACAGACGCGTGCTGTTTTCGTCGTCTTTGTCCTCGAGGATCTGACTGCTCATAAAGCCGCGCATATCGATGATTGGAAGTACCGCCTTTTTCTCTGCCGCAAACGCCGCAACGCTCAGACTCGAAAAAATGAAAAGAACCGCAAAAAGGAAACAGAAAGTTTTCTTCATCTTGATCTCCCCTTTCTCTTAACCCTATTATAGCAAAGTTTAACAAAAAGTAAATACTGTATGTTCACTTTTTGTTGAATTTAGAACTGTTTCTTTTTTTCGTAAAACTTATAACAAGTGTCTCATTTTTAATCACTTGTGAAGAATCGGCTACATCTCTGTGTCTCTTTGTTTGTTTCATGCAAAAAAACAATAAACACAGTAGCTCGTTGTCCAACGTGTTCCTTTACAAAAAAGAAATAATCGACACATCCGTTCAAAACAGGTGGATTCGATTCTTCAAGAACTGGATTTTTGAATTGATATATGATATAATAATTACACGCTTGACAAGTCTGAATGAAAGGCGGTTTTTTCATGGCTAAGATCATAACGACCAAACAAAGCAGCAGCGGCATTGCACTGGGCGGCATCGGCACGGGAACGGTTGAGCTTTTTCCTGACGGAGAATTCCACTATTGGCAAATCGCAAATCCCCCGAGGCTTACGCAGGTAAGCTGGGAAAACAAGGTGGACGACGGCGAAAGCAGCACAGGAGCACTGTCATTTTGGGTGCGTACGGAACAGGCTGAAAAGCGGCCCGTTGTGCGCAAGCTCGGCATGAAAACCGACCCGGAGGATTTCACTTATCGGCTGTTCCCTTGGAACAAACCGGTGGAACGTATCCATTTTGACGGGCGATTTCCCGTTTGTGAGCTGCAATATGACGATGCGGCGCTGCCTTGCCGGTTAACAGCACGCGCGGCTGCACCCTTTGTGCCACACAAAACGGACATTGCCGCCACACCGGGGTTCTATCTTGATTTTGAGATCGAAAACCAGAAAGACGAACCGATGACGGTAAGTCTGCTCGGCACCCTTGTGCCGGAGTTTTGCAACAGCGAAGGCTGTCACAATGCGCTTGAAACAGAGGAAAGCTTTGCGAGCGTCACCATGCTGCCGAAGCAAAAAAACGAATCGCCTAATTGCGGTGAAGTGTGCCTCTCTGTCGGCGGCGACGGTGAAAAGAGCTATCTAACGGGGGAGTTCCGACGCTTTATCCGGGAATACATTTTTGATGACGACGCATTCGGCGTCAGCCAGGAATCTGTGCTTTTCGGTTTTCGGGAAACGGGGCGGCTGCCGAACAGCAAAATCGGTGCGCCGCCGCCATCTCTTCCTGCAGACATGACGTCACTCTCCGATGCGGTGATCTCGCAGCTTTACGGCGCCTATGCAAAATATCCCTTTGCGGCATCCGTTTTGCGCCGTATCCGCGGCGTGCAGCCTTCATTCCCGGCAAACCGAAAGGAACAGGTGTTGTTCCTCAACGCTTTGCGCGGACAAAAACGCCTTTTGAAAGAGGAAGAATTCGGTGCGGCTGCACTCTGCAGCAAGGTGCATCTCGCTCCGGGTGAAACGAAGACGGTGCGATTTATTCTGACCTGGTATTTTCCGAACCACTTTTCAAAAGACGGTCGGCGATTGGGTCATTACTATGAAAACCTTTTCAGCGGAGCTGAAAACGCGAACGTTTTTTTGTGCAATCAGTCTTCAAAAGTCTTTGACAAAGCCGTTGCCTTTTCAAACCTGTTATATGATACTAACCTTCCGGAGGTGTATCCGGATAGCTGGAGCGGACACCTGAGCACAATCGTCAAGTGCGCATGGTATCTGAAAGACGGTAAGTTCGGTCTGTGGGAAGGACTCGGTTTTTGCGGCTTCCACACAACAGACATCACCTATCACGCGTCGTTCGGTCTGCTGGCACTCTTTCCGGAGCTGCAGCTTCGTCAGATGCAGATGGGTGCTGCCTTCCAACGTGAGGATGGGCGTGTACATCACTTTTTCACGCCGGATCTGGATCATGTCGGCAACGGTTATGAGCGTGTGGATATGAACAACCAGTTTGTGCTGATGGTTCTTCGCGATTACCTTTTTACCGGGGATACCGGCTATCTCACGGAGATGTGGCCGCATGTGATCCGAGCCATGGATTCCATCGGTGCGCTCGATACGGATGGTGACGGTCTGCCTGATCGGGACACAACGCGGAATACCTACGATGCATGGAATCTTTCAGGTTCACCGGTCTATATCTCGATCCTGTGGCTCGCTGCTTTGAAGGCTGCCGTGCGCATCGCAACCGAGATGGGGGACACCCTTTTTGCTGAACGCTGGAGACGGTTGCTTGAAAAAGGACTTACGTCCCTTGAAGCGCGCCTTTGGAACGGTGCATACTACGACCTGTGGCTTTCCGAATCCGATCGGGACGAAAGCCTGATGACCGATCAGCTTGATGGCGAATGGTTTCTTCGCGCTTCGGGAATCGCAGGCAACCTCAGCGATGCACGCGTTCGCGCTGTTTTGCGCGTGGTTTTGGAGCAAAACTTTGATCCGGACAGCGGTCTGATCAATGCTTCTTGTCCCACAGGACGGCATACCACGCTGTATTCTCACAAAAACTGCCAAACCGAAGCCGTCTGGACAGGCATCGGTTATGTGACAGCTGCGCTTTGCCTGTATGCAGGTCTTTGTGACGATGCGCATGAGCTTGTTGCGGCCATTCATAACAATCAGTCCCGGTTCGGCGCACTGTGGGATCACTGGGAATGCGGTCACCACTACACGCGCCCGATGTCAAGTTGGACAACGCTGAACGCTGCGCTTGGGCTTCAGGTTGACGCAGCAAAGCGGGTCATCCGGTTGCGCCCGGTTGCAAAAAACATCACACTGCCGTTGTGCTTCCCCGGCGTGCTGGGCAAAGTCGAGGTCAAAAGCGGCGACGTGCAGATTCGCGTCGTTGCGGGCAGTTTGGACGGCTGGACAGTGCTGACCGGACAGAACTGAAACGGAGGAAGGAACATGAAAAACTTTGATTTTCCCGTATATTCGGTCGAGATCATCTGCGAAGGGGAAAACACCGACGCTTATGTTCGGATTCAGCAGAAAGACAACGAAGCCACAGTCTATCTGACGGCGCGGAATAGTAAGCCCTGCTTTGTAAAGCTTCACTGGGCGTTTGAGAGCCCGGATGATGTGCTTGTGCTTGGCGACACGTGGGAGCGCAGTTATACGGATCTCGGATTTCTTCCGCTTGCGGAAAACGATCGTGCTCTGCCGTGGTATTTCATTGCTGTTCAGGGAACGATGCAAACCTGCTTCGGCGTGAAAACACAACCGGCTGCGTTTGTCAGCTTTCGCTATGACACGCAAGGACTGACAGCTCTACTTGACTGCCGGAACGGCGGCAGCGGTGTTCATCTTTGCGGAAGAACGGTGAAGCTGGCAGACTTTGTTTTGAGGCGCTATGAAGGCTGCGACACTTTTGATGCGCTTTGCGATTACTGCAAAACGCTTTGTACGTCTTCCCGTCTGCCGAAGGAAACCGTCTACGGCGGCAACAACTGGTATTACGCTTACGGAGAAAGCAGCCGCGCACAGATCCTTTCCGACGCTGCGTTGCAGGCGGAACTGGCAAGCGGCATCGACAATGCGCCGTTCATGGTTATTGACGACGGTTGGCAACTGAACCGCTGCGCCGGGCCGTGGCTGCCGAACGAAAAATTCGGCGATATGGCTTCGCTTGTGCGGGAATTTCAATTACGCGGCGTTCGGCCGGGTATTTGGTTTCGTCCACTGTATACCGAAGATCCGACGATCCCAGATAGCATGAAAATCCTGCGCGATGGTAAGCGCAAATATCTGGATCCCACCGTGCCGCAGGTACAATCGCTGATCCGTGAGGATATTGCGCGCATCAAAGAATGGGGCTTTGAACTGCTGAAATTTGACTTTGTAACGGTTGACATGTTTGACAGCTACGGGAAAGACCTGACGGACACCATCACAAATGTTACCGAATGGCATTTTGCCGACCGAAGCAAAACGAGCGCGGAGATCACCCTTGATTTCTATCGTTTGATTCGTGAACAAGCCGGTGATCTGCTGCTGATCGGATGTAATACCGTTTCTCACATTTGCGCGGGACTGGTCGAGCTGAACCGGATCGGCGACGATACCAGCGGAAAGGACTGGGCGCGTACAAGGGATTATGGTGTGAACACGCTCGCTTTTCGGCTGGCGCAGAACGGTGTGTTTTATCTGGCGGACGCGGACTGTGTCGGGATTCTTGACGACTGCATCCCCTGGGAAAAGAACCGGCAGTGGCTCGATCTGCTTGCAAACAGCGGAACACCTCTGTTCGTTTCCGTTGGCAAAGCAACGCAGGAACAAAAAACGGATCTGTGCGCAGCATATCGCAATGCGCAGCAAAAACACGCCGCTCGGCCGCTGGACTGGATGAAAACAAGAACGCCGGAACAGTGGCTGATTGACGGAGAAGAAAAGCGTTATTGCTGGAATTGATTTGAGGGTCAGTTGCAAAAACAGAAATCTAATTCAGGATGAAATCAAAGAAAAGACGCTTTTCAGCGGCGATTGACCTCTGAAAGCGTCTTCTTTTTGTGCATGATTTTCAAATCGTCTATGTTGCAACAGACCCTGTCATTGTACGGCTTCTTTTCAGGGGCTGTAGCGATAGACCTGTTCCGCATTCCGGTCGGCACAAAGCAACAGCGAAGTCCGTCTCCTGGTTGTCAAGATTGCGTCCCATCAGCCATTCGCCGTCAGGCGTTTCAGCAACGAACGTTGAACAGGCGAGGGCCGGCACTTCATACTTGATCTTGATCGGCAATCCTTTCAAAAGGATACGGATCAGATAGCGTGCGAGCTCATCCTGCGTTTTTACGCCGCCCTCGTTCAGCAGTTGATCGAGTTTGTAATCTTCGCGGTAGTTGATCTCATAGACACCGGTCGATTCGTTTCCTTTCATCGTGACCAGCGTGAGTGCAAGATTGCCATACAGAACAACGGCAGCGCATACGATCAGAAGCAGCAGACAAACAATGATTTCCCAAGCTATGTGTCGGTTTTTCCGCTTCATAAAAGCACCTCCAAAAAACATATCTTAACTATACACGATAGAGACAAAATAATCAAGCATAGTTTTATTTCCTTATAGGTAGCAAAAAACAGAAGCAGTCCGTTTTCCGCATCCGATGCAAAGAACGAACTGCTATTTCGTTTTTCTGTTCATCTACTTGAGTGCGTGGTTATTTTTTGAGGCACATGATCTGCCTTTTTCTACAAACATCAGTGCTATTTCGCACGTTGATTTCTGCGCAAAGCGAACCACTGACAAACGGCGAACATTGCTGCATTTCAAAACCTGCACAGAACGCCATGCCGGAGCTGTCGGTCATCGGCAGTTCACAGCCAGTGACTTCGCTTGAAGTAAAATTATAATTTGGAACAGGAGAATACCTTCGATAATGCTTTTTTAGGAATTTCACTTGCGCGTCAGCGTATATTCTTCCAAGGTCTCTATCAAGTTTCGTTATTCCATTAATTGTACTCCTATATGTAGCATCCCATCCTTTCTTCTTTCGATTATACCGATTAAGCTCTTGAACCACATTAATTTTTCTTGTACCGTAAACAAATAGTTCAGCATTTGGAATAGGTTTCGACGATTCATTGATATTCTCCAAGGAGTCATCCATCAAACAAGCGAAAGCCTGCTGGCTGAGCTTCTGCAGCAGGAGCTTCGACTTTCAGTTGGCAACATACATCTGCCGGAACGGGTTTTCGTGATTGGGCGTCACAACCGTGAAGGGTGCGTTCAGTATTTCCTCCGCATCCAGCGCAAAGAGCGTACAGAACGTTTTGATCAGCGGTTCGATCTCGGCAAGGTCTTCCGGCGCTGCAGGAGAAACAGTCACCTGCGGCGGGAAACGCACGCCGCTGAGACTGCCGCGTAAAAACACCTTGCCGCCGTGCAGACCGGTACAGGGAAAGTTGCCGACGATCGGCTTGCCGTCGGTATGCAGACCGAGCACAACGATGATGCCGCCTGCCTGATACTCTCCGAGAAAGCTCCCTGTCCGGCCGCCGATCACCATGGTCGGCACCTTGTCGCGATACGCTTTCATGTGGATGCCGGCACGGTACCCCGCGTTGCCTTTCACAAAGATCGCACCGCCGCGCATGGCATAGCCTGCCGCGTCGCCGACGCTGCCGCAAATCACGATCCGCCCGGCGTTCATCGTGTCGCCCACTGCATCCTGCGCGTTGCCGTTCACTGTGATCTCAGCGCCGTTCAGATAGGCGCCCAGCGCGTTGCCCGGCACACCTTCAATCGTCAGCTTGATCTGCGACATTCCCGCCGCTAGGAAGCGCTGCCCGCAGCAGTGTTCTATGACGCAGTCCGCCTTGCTTTGCCGCAGCTTTTCGTTCAGCGCTTTGAAATCCAGCGTTGATGCGTTGATTCTTTTCATCAGACTGCACCTCCAAACTTATGCCTGCGTGCGTTCGCAGAGAACGCCGTTGTGGTCGGGCTTTGCTTGAGCCGTTCAAAGTCAAGTGTATCCAGCGGCGTCTTTTCCCGGATGAGTGACGTGTAAATGCCCGCCCGCGCCACGTCGCCGATCAGCATAAACCCGGTCAGGCGGTTGTCTTTGCTGAAG
Source organism: Oscillospiraceae bacterium (assembly GCA_902792985.1). GTDB lineage: Bacteria > Bacillota > Clostridia > Oscillospirales > Acutalibacteraceae > UBA6857. The sequence goes on along the minus strand of CADBBT010000045.1, from coordinate 1,083 downwards.
AGCCGTTTCAGATGCCGCTCGTCCGTTTCTTCATAGACTTCGCCGCCGCAGTCACTGCCTGCGCTGAGCGCGTGAAGGCCAAAAAAGCCGATCGCGTTCATCGGGATCGCATTGTCAAACACCTGTGTGCCGCCCGCCATGTTGACCCCTGCGCAGTAGCCCTGCTGCGAAGCGTTCGGCAAAATCGCCAGCACCCTATGCTTCCCGATAGAAGCATCCATCCCCTGTGTACAGTCACCGGCGGCATAGACGTCCGGCAGCGACGTTTCCATGTGTTCATTCACCAGGATCCCGCGGTCGGTTTTACCGCCGCAGTTTTTGATAAGCGCCGTGTTGGCACGCACACCGACAGCGAGCACAAGCAGATCAAAGCCAACCTGTTTTCCGCTTTTCATCAAAGCGGTGTTTTTTTCATATCGAACAGCGGTGTCGGACAGCAGGAAACGGATGCCGTTTTGTTCCAGCCGGGCCTGCATCCGCGCGGCGCAGTCGTTATCCAGAATGCTCGACAGCACGCGGTCTGCAAGGTCACAGACAGTGATCTCCTTTACAAGCGGGCACAGTCCTTCAGCGCATTTCAACCCGATGAGTCCCGCGCCGACGATCAAAACGCGACTTTCTTCGGTTGCCGCCTGTTTCAAAGCGATTGCGTCATCAAGCGTTAAAAACGTATACTTTTGCTCCACGCCTTCCAGTCCTTCGGTGGGCGGCACAAACGGAGAAGATCCCGTTGCCACACATAGTGCAGTATAAGGCAACGCCCCGCCGTCATCCAGCGCAACTGTTTTTTGCTCCGCGTCCATCGCTGTCGCTATCCTTCCGTAGAGTACCGTACAGTTGTTTTTTTCATAAAAGTCTTCCGGCCGGTAGTTCATGCGCGCCGAATCGGCCTTGCCTTCCAGATAATAGGAGATCAGCGGACGGCAGTAGACCGGATGCTTTTCCGCCGAGACCACCGTGATGGGTGTCTTTTGATCCACACTTCGGATGCCCTCGATACAGTGTGCGGCTGCAACGCCGTTTCCGAGAATCACATAGGGCTTCATTCGGCAGTGCTCCTTTCTTCATAGACAATGGCACGGT
>CADBBT010000044.1 GCA_902792985.1 Oscillospiraceae bacterium | reverse complement strand
GAGCTGTTTTCGGTGACGGATCACGACGCGATCAAAGCGGGTATCGATATTCCGCAGATGATGCAGCTTTGCCTTCTGCTGCGCGAAAAGGGACTGCCGGTTTCAAAGACGTTTTATACACTTGAGCAGGCGAAAAAGGCGATCCTTGCCTGCTTCGGAAAGGGGGAAGACGCATGATCTCCGATATCACCATCGGCCAGTATTATACCGCTTCTTCCGTGCTGCACAGGCTGGACGCGCGCGTCAAGATCCTTTTGACGGTGCTGTTCATCGCGATCATCTTCCTTTGCAAAAACTTTTTGTCGCTTGCGTTGATGTTCGTGCTCACGGCGGTGTCCATCCTGCTTTCCAAAGTGCCGTTCCGGATGTTCTTCAAGAGCCTCAAGCCGATCCTGCCCATCATTCTGTTCACGGCGGTGCTCAACATTTTCTATATCAAAAAGGGGACGGAGCTGCTGTCGTTCTGGGTCATCACGATCACGACCGGCGGTCTTGCCACTGCGTTTTTCATGGCGGTGCGCATCATCTGTCTGATCATGTGCTCGTCCCTTTTGACCTATACCACCACGCCTACCGATCTGACCGACGCGATCGAACGGCTGCTTTCGCCGCTGAAGGTGCTGCACATCCAGGTGCACACGCTGGCGATGATGATGACGCTGGCGCTGCGCTTCATTCCGACGCTGATCGAAGAGATCGAGCGCATTACAAACGCGCAGAAGGCGCGCGGCGCGGATTTTGAAAGCGGCAAATTCATGCAGCGCGTGAAAGCGATGATTCCGGTGCTTGTGCCGCTGTTTGTTTCGGCGTTTCGCCGGGCATATGAGCTGTCGTTCGCAATGAGCTGCCGGTGCTATCACGGCGGCGAGGGACGCACGCGTATGAAGCAGATGAAGCTGCATGTGTCCGACGGCGTTTCGTTCGTGCTGTTTGCGCTCGTGCTCGCGGGCGTGATCGTCCTCAACCACTTTTTCGGAAAAATGATATGAGAAACATCAAACTGACCCTTTGCTATGACGGCAGCGCTTTTCACGGCTATCAGCAGCAGGACAACGCCGAAACGGTGGAGGCTGCGCTGAAAAAAGCGCTGCGCCGCCTGATCGGAGAAGACGTCAAGCCCGTTTCCTGCAGCCGCACCGACGCCGGTGTGCACGCCGAGATGTTCGTGTGCAATTTCAAAACCGAAACCGACCGCGAAAACGAAAAGCTGCTGCGCGGGCTGAACGCGCTGCTGCCGCCGACGGTCGCCGTGCAAACCTGCGAGGATGTACCGCTTTCCTTTCATGCGCGCTATGACTGCACCGGCAAGGAATACCGCTATCTCATCTGGAACGCGCCGGTGCGCAATCCCTTTTATGTCGGCCGCGCGGTGCATGTGCCGTATGCGCTGGACGTTGAACGGATGGACAAGGCGGCAAAGCTGTTTTTGGGTACCCACGATTTTTCGGCCTACTGCGCAAGCGGCAGCGAGGTGAAAAGCAAGGTGCGCACGATCACGGCGTGCTCTGTCCGGCGAAACGGTGCGCTCGTCGTCTTTTCCGTGCGCGGAAACGGCTTTCTTTATAACATGGTGCGCATCATGGCCGGCACGCTCTTGTCGCTTTCGGCCGGCGGACTGACAGAAGAAGATATCATGCGCTCGCTGAAAAGCGGAAAGCGCACGGACGCGGGCCCGACCGCCAAGGCAGAGGGACTGTATTTACATGAAGTTTATTACGAGGAGGGCAACTGATATGGAGGAAAAACGGATCGGAGCGGCAGAAAAAAAGCCGCTCGATAAAAAGCGCGTTCTGTTGTTTGCCGCCATCGGTGCGGCGGCGCTGCTTGTGTTGGCGCTGTTGATCGTGATGGCTGTACGCGGCAGATCTTCCGCACCGACGACCCCGCAGGCAAACGAGGCGATCGCTGTGGCCGACGGGGATGTGCAGACCCGCAATGCGGGCGGTCGCAGCGGTTTTCCGCTGACGTTTTCCGGCGGGAGCATCCTCGATGTGAAAAGCGTCAGCGGCGGCATGTTCACGCTGACGAAGGATGCGCTGTTTTTTGTGAGCACCACCGGCGCCTACCGCACGCCGCTTCAGCATTCCTATGCGAAGCCCGTGCTGAAGACCGGCGGGAAATATGCGCTTTTGTTTGACCGGCTGACCGGCGATTACACGCTTTGCGACGCGCGCCACAGCGTTTTGTCCGGCCAAAGCGAAAACGGCCAGCAGATCAACACCGCCGCTGTGAACGAAAAGGGCGAAGTCCTGATCGCGTCAAAGGGCGGCAACTATGCGAGCCTGCTTTCCTTTTTCAACCGGCGGGGCGAGCTGCTGTTTTCCTGGGAATGCGCCAAGGAATACATCGTTTCCGTGGCGATCGCGGAGAACCGTTCCGATCTGCTTTGCGCCGCTGTCGGCGCGAGGGAGGACGGCGAGATGTATACAAAGATGTATTGGCTGAATATCGGCAAAAAAGACACGGTTTGGGAAACAACGCTGACCGGCACGGCCGGCACCGAATGTGCCTTTGCCGGCGGGAACGATGTGCTGCTTGTGTGTGCAGACAAGCGTCTTTTGATCGACACCAAGGCAAAAAAGGAGCCTGTGACCGAAGCGGAATATCCCGCATCCGCAGCGTTTTGCCACACGGCAAAGGGCATGACGGTCGTGGCCAATCAGAAGGTCGGCACGTTCGATACCTATGAGATCTCCGCCTATGGCAAAAACAACAAAGTTGCCGCGTCCGCACAGACCGAGCAGCACCCGCTGTCCGTGTTCTGCAATGGAAAACAGGCCTTTCTTTTGACCGACACGGGCGTGTATCGTGTGAAGCGAAACGGCAAGCTCAGGGAGGTCTGTACCCTTTCCGAAATGGAGCGCGGTTTTGTGATGGTCGGCGGCGACGCGTTCCATTACAATAAAAATACGCTTTTCAAAAATTGACAAACCGCGCAGAGTGTGCTATACTTGACTGCCTTGAGCGACAGGGGACGATTAAGGCAATTTTAAAGTTCAGTCTTATGATAGTGGTAAGGCTTAAAGTAAGGAGAGGGTAACCATGCAGTATTTGCTTGACCTCGGCTTTCTTGCCGTGTTTGCGCTGACCGTATTCGTTTCGGCAAAGCGCGGATTTTTCAAAACGCTCATCGATCTCGGCGCCTATGTGATCTCACTTGTGGCGGCAAAGATCTTTTCCCAGCAGCTTGCGCCGATGGTGTTCCGCGCTTCCTTTGAAGCACCGCTGCGCGCGCAGATCAGCGAAGCGATCGGCAAGGTCGGCGTGACGGACTATGCCGCGCAGATCGAAACCACGCTGCGCTCGCTCCCGGAATCCGTGAGCGGTATGATGGAGCTGATCGGCATCAACAAGGAGCAGCTCATCGCAAAGCTGACAAACAGCCCGCTTGCGGGCAAAAACGTGGTGAACAGCATTATGGATACTGTTGCAACGCCTGTGGCGACGGCAGTCATCCGCACCGTGCTGTTCGTTGTGATCGCGGTGGTGCTCTCCGTTGTGCTGCGTGTGGTCTGCCTGTTCTTGGATAAGCTCATCAAAAAGCTGCCCGCCATCAAACAGGTCAACACCGGCCTTGGCGTGGTACTGGGCATCTTGCGCGGCGCGCTGGTCGTGTTTTTGGCCGCGCTGCTTGTCGATCTGATCGCCGGTTTCGTCGCAAATCCCGATTTCATTGCGGCGGTGCAGGGCTCCATTGTTGAAAACGCTGTGCAGGGCTTCTTGACCTCGATCAGCGGTTTTGTTGCAAAATAACGAGGAGGATTTCTTTATGAAAGATTTATTCAAAGGCGCTTTGACTGTGCCGAATTTTATCACATTTGCCCGCATCTGTCTGGTGCCTGTGTTCGCTGTGCTGTATCTGAAGGGCGAACTGCTTCCCGCCGTGATCGTACTGGCGATCTCCGGTCTGACCGATCTGTTTGACGGAAAGATCGCGCGGCGTTTCAATCAGGTTTCCGCGCTGGGCAAGATCCTTGATCCCGTGGCGGATAAGCTGACGCAGATCACCGTTGCGATTTTGCTGCTCATCAAATTCCTGCAGGCGCAAAGCCCCGTGATCCACGCGTTCGGTTATGTGTTCATCGTCTTCCTTGCCAAGGAGGGCTTCATGGTGCTCGGCGGCCTTGCCATGCTGATCGTCGGCTTGCGTCCGGGCGCAGCGGAGATGCCGGGCAAGATCGCTACGGTCGTATTCTATGTTGTTATGACGGTCATCTTCGCGTTCGGCCCCGAGGTCGGCGCGCTGACGAGTCTTTTCACCTTGCCGGAGGTGCTCACGGGCATCCTTGTGGTGATCTCTGCCATCATGACGCTGATCGCCATGGCGAGCTATGTGCCGAGCATCAAAAAGCAGGTCGGCGAATTCTTTGCGGAAAAGCGCGCGGCGAAAGGGAATTAAAGTAAAGAGGGGATAAGGGAATAAGGGAATAAGGAAATCAGTGGACAGGGAACAGGGAACAGGGATCAGGGATCAGGGATCAGGTAAACGCTCCACACTCCACAATTCCAAATTCCACATTCCAAATTCCACATTCCAAATTCCACTCCGCTTCTTCAACATATTTTACCAAGGAGACTTCTATGAAACCAGTCACTTGCAGCAGATGCAAAAAGCGTCCCGCTGTGATCTTCATTTCAAAAATCATTGACGGAAAAACCGTGCCGGAGGGCCTGTGTCTGCAGTGCGCCATGGAAATGAACATCGGCCCTATCAAGCAGATGATGGATTCCATGGGCATCACCGAAGAGGACGTGGATGCTGTTTCCGAACAGTTTTCTTCGCTCTTCCCGAACGCGGACGAGGACGGTTCGTTCGAGGGCGGCGGTTCGCCGTCGCTGCCGTTCATGCAGGGCTTGTTCCAGGATCTGCAGAACGGCTTGCAGAATGTGACCGAACAAAACGATCTTCCGCAGGAGGAGCATGTGCATTCCGGCGAGCGAACTTCTTCCAAACAGAGTGCGCGGCAAAAGAAAAAAGAGCAGAAAAAGCGCAAATTCCTGTCGCTGTATTGCACCGATCTGACCGCCCGCGCGCGCGACGGCAAGCTGGACGCGATCATCGGCCGCGACAAGGAGATTTCGCGCGTGGTGCAGATCCTTTGCCGCCGCAGCAAAAACAATCCCTGCCTGATCGGTGAACCCGGCGTCGGCAAAACCGCCATCGCCGAGGGCATCGCGCTGCGCATTGCGTCCGGCAATGTGCCTGCAAGGCTTGCGGACAAGGAGATCCACCTGCTCGATCTGACGGCGCTTGTGGCCGGCACGCAGTTCCGCGGCCAGTTTGAAAGCCGCATCAAGAACCTCGTGGACGAGGTCAAGGAAAACGGCAACATCATCCTGTTTATCGACGAGGTGCACAACCTTGTCGGCACCGGCGACGCCGAAGGCTCGATGAACGCCGCAAACATTCTGAAACCCGCGCTTTCCCGCGGCGAGATTCAGGTGATCGGCGCAACGACGTTCAACGAATATCGTAAAAACATTGAAAAGGACGCCGCACTGGAGCGCCGCTTCCAGCCGGTGAAGGTCGAAGAGCCGTCGATCGACGACGCGACCGAGATTTTGCTCGGCATCCGTTCCTACTATGAAAACTTCCACCGTGTGCGCATCTCCGACGCGCTGGTGCGCCGCGCGGTCGTGCTCTCCGAGCGCTATATCACCGACCGTTTTCTGCCGGATAAAGCCATTGACCTGCTTGACGAAGCCTGCACCTGCGCGAACTTGCGCAACAAGGCGATCTCCGAGCTGGAGCTCGGCGAGCAGAAGCTCAAGGATTTGCAGGAGACCGAGGACGAGCTTGCCTCGCAGACCGAAAACATCGATTACGAAGCGATCGCCAACATCAAAAGCGAGATCGTCAAATGCGAAAACGCAAACGCCGAACTCGCGGTGCGCGCCGCAGATAACGACGTCAAAGAAGAGGATATCGCCAAGGTGATCGAGCTTTGGACGGGCATTCCCGCCACCAAGGTCATCGAAAGCGATCTGCGCCGCCTTGCCGGATTGGAGGAGCGGCTGAAATCGAAGATCATCGGCCAGGACGAGGCCGTCCATGTGATTTCCAACGCCATCCGCCGCAGCCGTGTGCAGATCAGTCCGCGCCGCAGACCCGCGTCGTTCATCTTCGTCGGTCCGACCGGCGTCGGCAAGACCGAGCTTGTCAAGCAGCTTGCAAACGAGCTGTTCAACACGCCTGAGACGCTCATCCGCCTGGATATGTCCGAATTTATGGAAAAATTCAGCGTCTCGCGCATCATCGGCTCCCCGCCGGGCTATGTCGGTTATGACGAGGCCGGACAGCTCACCGAAAAGGTGCGCCGCAAGCCCTATTCCGTGATCCTCTTTGACGAGATCGAAAAAGCGCATCCCGATGTGATGAACATCCTTTTGCAGATCCTCGACGAAGGCCGCATCACCGACGCGCAGGGCAGAACCGTGAACTTTGAAAACACCGTGATCGTCATGACGAGCAACGCCGGCAGCGAAAAGAAAACCGGCGCGCTCGGTTTCGGCAAGGAGGAAGGAACAGCGAGCAAAGAGCGTGTGATGAAAGCGCTTTCTGATTTCCTGCGTCCCGAATTCATCGGCCGTGTGGACGAGGTCGCCGTGTTCAATCAGCTCTCCGAGGACGACTTTGAAAAGATCGCCGTGCTGCTGCTGAACGAACTGAAAACTTCACTGGAAGAAAAACCGCTGAAGTTCAGTTGGACAGACGATGTGCCGCGTTTGCTTGCAAAGGAATCCATCGGCGGCACCCGCGGCGCGCGCGATCTGCGCAACACGATCCGCCGCCAGGTCGAGGACGGCATTGCCGCGATCATTGTCGATCATGCCGACGAAAACGTGACGGCGGTCGCCGCGACGGTCAAGGACGGAAAGATCGACCTGCAGTATCTTTAATACGACTGATTTTTCAAAAAAATTTCAATTTGTTATTGACAAAATCAGGCGGAATCTATATAATGTTATACGTTATTATGAGGTGAGCTATGACGATTTCTCTGGAGCGTCTGTTTTCAGGCGAAGAACATGAGATTTTGCTGAACGAATCCTTTGATTTTTCCAAAGAGCCGGTGCAGGATGCGTTTCCATTCGCCGCGCCTGTGAAGCTGACGGGAAAGATCGAAGCCAGAGCGCAGGTTGTATCACTGGAAGCTGAAGCCGAAGTTCGCTATCACGCGTTCTGTGACCGTTGTGCCCGCGAGGCCGAACGGCGCTATCGTGTGCCGGTGTGTCACGTTTTGGTGGAGGAACTCCAACACGAAGACGACGAGGACGATTACATCCTTGTGGAGGACCGGCAGCTTGATCTCGAACGGCTCACTTTAGAGGACATCTATTTGTTCTTGCCGAGCAAATTTCTTTGCACGGACGACTGCAAGGGCATCTGTCCGCAGTGCGGAACAAATCTGAACGAGGCCTCCTGCAACTGTAAGAAGGAAGTGGACCCGCGTTTTGCGGCGCTGCTTGATATGTTGGAGGACTGAACAAGGAATCATTATTTCAAAATAAGGAGGTGCCGGTTCGATGGCAGTACCGAAGAGAAGAGTTTCAAAGGCAAGGAGAGACAAACGCCGTTCCAACGTCTGGAAGCTGACCGCCCCCACCCTTGTGAGATGCAAGCAGTGCGGCGAATACACCGTGCCGCATAAAGTATGCGGAAACTGTGGTTATTACAACGGAAAGCTGATCGTTGCGAAGGACGAAGACTAAGACGGACCTGTCGTATTTCGCGAAAACCGTCAAAGTCCCGAATCTAATGAAAAGAGATGGCAGAAGGTATGTCTGTCATCTCCTTTTTCGTTTCTTTATTATGAACGCGCCGGGACTTTGACTCGGCGTTTTTTCTCCCTCGGCGTACCTTTGTACAGCCTTCGGCCGAAGAAAACGCCGTTTTCATCGAAATACGAACGCTTCGGTTTCGGCAAAATTGCCTTTCGCGAAAACCGTCAAAGTCCTGAATCACACATGAAAAGAGATGGCAGAGGATAGTCTGTCATCTCCTTTTTCATTTGCCCGGAAAAACCGACGGGCGTCTCTTTCATCTCTTTTTTTCGGGGAACGCGACCGCGCGGCGGCGAGCCCGCGCAACGCGCGGCAAGGAGCGCAGCCAAGCCGCCTTTTGTTTTTTCTGCGCCCGGGCGCTCCTTGTGTGCCGTGCGCCCGCGCACGGCAGCTCGCCGCCGCGTCTTCACGGCCGTTGCCGAACGGAAAACAGCCTGTGCTTCTCCGTTTTACGGTTGCCTTCGGCAAATCTCCTTCTTTTGCCTGCGCGTACCTTGCATTTTTCGACAAAATATGCTATACTTAACTTTGCTGAAAAATTTTCACCTATTTTGCCGCGCCGTTTTTGCGGCAGATCGGAGATCCCTATGATAAAAAGAATGCTGAGTTTTTGCCTGTGTGTGCTGCTGTTTGCGTTACTGTTGACGCCTGTTGCCGAAGCGCGCGCGGCCTCTGAAAATACAGTTCCGCAAGTGGTGCTGAAGCTGATGAAAAAGTTCCCCCATCTCGCATACTGGAACCATGTCGGCTCGTCTGTGAACAACCCTGACGGTGTGACGAATTCTCCCTGCCCGACGCATGTGGGCTGCAGCTGGGAGCCGGGCGCGTGCTCGTGCAACAGCTTTTCCAACGCCATCCAGTGCATGGGTTTTGCCTATAAGGCCGGTTTTGAAATGGTCGGTTCCGACCCGCGTTCGTGGGAGATGAGTTACACGCTTGATGCGTCCAAGCTGCGCGTGGGCGATGTGATCCGCTACCGCGGCAACCGCCATTCCCTCGCGGTGACAGGCGTGAAGGGCAATGTGATCTCGTTTGTGGACTGCAACTGGTATCCGATGTGTCAGATCCGCTGGAGCTCAATGGATCTGAACGATATGCCGAGCTTCACTTATGTGCTGCACGACCCGAAAAACAACATGAAGAATACAAACGTGACCTTCTTTGACAGCACGGTGCGCCGGCCTTCGTCGCCTTCGCCGCAGACCCCGGAAACCCCGGACGGCGAAATCTGGCAGACGACAGGCAACATGAATCTGCGCCCGAATACCACCACGGATTCCGCCGTGATCGGTACCGTGCCCGACGGCGCGCGTGTTGCCGTGGAAAAGAAAAAGCTCAACAACGGCTATCTTTGGGGCAAGGTGACCTACGGGCTGCAGTCCGGCTGGATCGCGCTCGATCACTGCAACTACATCTCCGGCGCCGAGGATATGCCGCGCTTCAAGGCGTTTCCGACCGAGGTCGCGGGCGGCGCCGCTTTCACCTTGGAATGGACGGGTGTAAACGGCGCGGATTCCTACACCGTTTCGATCTATAACAGCGGCGGCAAGCGTGTTGAGCAAAAGAGCGTGACCGACGAAACGGCAAAGCTCACATTGAAAACCAACGGTTCCTATACAGCCGAAGTGCAGTCCCACAGCCAGCATGCCGCATCCTGGGTGCTCTCCAGCGGAAAGATCCCCTTTGCGGTCAAGCCGGCAAAGGACATCAAGATCGAGAGCATCTCGCTGAACCAGACGGCGCTGCAGCTGCAGATCGGCCAGTCTGCGCATCTGATCGCGAGCATTCTGCCCGAGGGCGCATCGACCGAGCATGTCGGTATGTTCAGCGGCAACAATGCCGTGGCCATTGTGGACGCCAAGGGGCTTGTCCGTGCCGTTGGGGTGGGCGAAACGATGATCGCCTGTTCCGATACCAGATCCGGCCGCGCGGCTGTGTGCACGGTCAAGGTGACGATCGGCGCGCCGAAGAAGCTCATTCAGTATATGTCAAAGGTGCGCGTGAATTCCATCACGCTGAAATGGACCGCTGTTCAGGGCGCGCAAAGCTATCAGATCTTCCGCAAGGAGGGCGGCACGTTCCGTCAGATCGCAACGTCGAAGGAAAACATCTTTGTCGATCAGAACCTGAAGGCAGGAACGACCTATATCTATAAGGTGCGCGCTGTTGCTGCCGGCGGGCAGACCGGCGCCGACAGCCCGATCCTGACCGCTTCCACCCGTCCGGAAGCTGCGAGCACGGTGAAATTTGCAACAAAGGACGGCAAGGTCAAGGTCATCTGGACTGCAAATAAAAGCGCCTCGTATTATATGGTGTATCAGTCCGCGACCGGCAAGGCGAATACCTTCAAAAAAATTGCGACCGTGAAGGGAAAGAATAATTTCCTTCTGCGCGGTAAAAAAGCAGGAACGACTTTGTATTTTAAGATCGTAACGGTCAAAACCTTAGACGGCAAGACCTTTGCGTCGCGTCTTTCCAAGACGGGAAAGGTCAAGGTCAAATAAAACAACACGGGGGTGACACGCATGGAAGCAGAAACAAAGCGCAAAGAGCTGCGCGAAAAAGCCATGCGTCTGCCGCTGCACCCCGGTGTATATATCATGAAAAACAAGAGCGGCAAGATCATCTACATCGGCAAGGCAAAAGCGCTCAAGAACCGCGTGAGCCAGTATTTCGGTTCCCAGAACAACCATCCGCCGAAGGTGCGCAAGATGGTTGAAAATGTGGATCATTTCGATTACATTCTGACCGACAGCGAATTCGAAGCGCTGGTGCTCGAGTGCAGCCTGATCAAGCAGAACAAGCCGAAATATAACATTTTGCTCAAGGACGACAAGGGCTACAGCTACGTCAAGATCACGCCGAATCCCTGGGGCAACATCAGCGCCGCCTTTCGCAAGGACGACGAAAAAGCGACCTACCTCGGCCCTTATACGGGCAACTTTTCCGTGACCACGGCGGTCGATCAGGCGAAGGAGATCTTTCACCTGCCGACCTGCAACAAGGTCTTTCCGCGTGACATCGGCAAGGACCGGCCGTGCCTGAATTACTTTTTGAAGCGCTGCTGTGCCCCGTGCGCCGGCAAGATCTCACAGACGGAATATGAGCAGACGCTGGCTGCGGCGGTGGAATTCATCAAAGGTGGCAGCAAAACAGCGCTGCGTGAGATGGAGCAGGAGATGCAGCAGGCGGCCGAAGCACTTGATTTTGAGCGCGCGGCAAAACTGCGCGACCGCATCCGCGCCGTGCAGCGTATTGCAAACCGGCAAAAGGTCGTCACCTCGCAGAACCGGCAGCAGGATGTGTTCGCCCTTTCGGTGCAAAACGACAAGGCCTGCCTTGCCGTGCTTTGTTTTCGAAACGGTCTGCTGTGCGCCACAGAGCACTTCATCGTGGATATCGACGACACGCTTGAACAGATGCGCCACACCCTGCTGCTTTCGTTTTACAGCATGGAGCGCGAGGTGCCGCCGCGCATTCTGGTGGACGGTGAGATCGAAAACGAAGCGCTGCTGCTGCGTTTCCTGGAAGAAAAGCGCGGGAAGAAAACGGAGCTGCTCATCCCGCAAAAAGGGGAGGGGCTGCATCTTGTGCAGATGTGTCACAACAACGCGAGCGTAAAGCTCGGCGATTATTTCGGCCGCAAGGGGAACCAGACCACGGTCCTTGACGAGCTGCAGCAGATGCTTTCGCTCCCGAAACTGCCGGAATATATCGAATCCTACGATATCTCACACACCGCCGGTGCGGACAATGTTGCCGGTATGGTCGTGTTCAAAAATGCGCGTCCGCTGAAAAGCGCCTATCGGAAATTTGCGATCAAGGGTTTTTCCGGTCAGGATGATTACGGCTCCATGCGCGAGGTGCTCTCGCGCCGTTTTAACCGCTATATGGAGGAACAGGAGACCGGGGAAGGCTTTGGCCGACTGCCGGATCTGATCTTGCTCGACGGCGGCAGGGGACAGGTGAACGCCGTTTTGCCGGTGATCGAAGCGTTCGGACTGGATGTGCCCGTGTTCGGCATGGTCAAGGACAACAAGCACCGCACCCGCGCCATCACAGGCGGCGGTGAGGAGATCGAAATCAAGGACGGGCGGCGTGTGTTCACCCTGGTTTCCACCATCCAGGAGGAGGTCCACCGCTTTTCCATCGGTTACCACAAACAAAAGCACACCAGGCGTACGGTTTCGACCACGTTGACCGACATTCCCGGCATCGGTGAAAAAAAGGCGAAGCTGCTGCTCAAGACCTTCAAAACCATCGCAAAGATCAAGGAGGCCGATGAGGATACGCTCGCTGCCGTGCCCGGCATCAGCCGCCGCGACGCACAGCAGATCACCGCGCATTTTCAGCAAAAAGAACAAAAAGGTGCACAGGAGGAAGCAACATGAACTTGGCAGAACGCCTGCGGGAGATCCGCAAAGAGCATAAACTGACACAGCAAGAGCTGGCAGATGCGCTCGGCATTGACCGCACGGCCTACACCTATTATGAGATCGGCAAGACCATGCCTTCGCCGCTCAGACTTTGCAAGCTCGCGCGCATTTATAATGTTACGGTGGGGTATCTGCTCGGCGTGGAGGACAACCGTCCGGAGCTCATTCGCAGGCAGGGCGCAAAGATGCTTTCTGCTGCGGCGGATCCGATCGCGCAGCTTCCGAAGGATGAGCGCAGGGTGCTGATCTGGTATCGTCTGCTTGACGAAAAAGAGAAGGAGCAGCTCGATGAACTGATCCGCGACGGCTTTGAAAAGAAAGCGGAGTCCTGAGTTTTTGTATGCATTGCCCAAAAGAAACGGAATTTTTTAAGACAAATGTGGATAAATCAAAAAAAGATTGACAAAAGCGGAAAATCGTTATATACTTAAACTACAAAATAAGGAGGTATATCTTATGAAAAAAGTCATTTCTCTGTTCCTTGCGCTTTTGATGCTTTTCTCTGTTGCAACAGTTGCGTTTGCTGCAGGCAACGATACGGATGATCCCGTACCAGTGGGAGGACCTCAGGATCCCGCAGGGGAAACGCCCGATGCGACGCCTACTGACAACCAGGACGAAGGCGCCGACAACACAGCAGAAGAACCTGCAAAAGAAGACACTGACGTGCTCGAGCAGATCCAGGACATTCCGGTCGCACCCGCAAAGGCTGTGCTGAAGGTTGGCAAGATCGTGCTCAAGCTCGTGAAAGTTTTCGTGAAACTCGGCCTGAAGTTCGGTCTGATCGATTCCGACGAACTTGTTAAAACGGTCGCTGAAGCTTTCGGTCTGGATCCCGAAACCGAACTTCCTCCGGGAACTGCCGCTGCGATCATCACTTTGATTTGACCTTTACGATTCTCTCCAATTGCAGGAGGCGATATTCATGAAAAAAACAATAGCTCTGCTGCTTGCGACATTGATGCTTGTCTTCACGTTTGCCGTTTCGTTCGTTGTTTTTGCGGATGATACGCGCGTTGAGCTCAGCGAAAACCTCTGCGAGTTCTGCGGACAGCCGCACACATCTTATGATGAAGCGACCGGCACCATCGGTCTGTATTCCTGCAGATGCTGCCTGCAGTGCGACTACCTCGACAACACGGCGCTGACAAAATGCGCCAGAAACAATGAGGGACATTACAGCGGTTTCAAATGCTGCAAGGAGTGCACCGGTTTCTTCCCGTGCCTTTGCAATGAAACGAACCCCGATTGTGACTGTGTTTACTGCGGTGCAAAAGCGCAGAAGCAGGATCAGGGGCCTGTGGAGGTTGTTCCCGCAAAAGCCAAGAACATCTTCACCAACGTGTTCACCAATGTCATGGGTAAGCTCTCCGAAGTGTTCTCGAATCTCTTTAAAGTTATCTTCGCCATCTTCGGTGTGGAAGACTAAAAAGACAGATTGAACCAAACGAAAAAGCTCCATCCGGAGCTTTTTTTGTGGCAAAAAATACCGTGATTTCTTATATCAAGCAATGAAGGAAGGAACAAAATGAACTGGTTTGCTTTTTCGCTGATCACCATGCTCGCCTGGGGTGCAGCGGATCTGTTTTACAAAAAAGGCGCGGATGAAAACGACCGATACAGCCACCTGAAAACCTCGGTGATGGTCGGTGTCGTCATGGGCGCTCATGCCATCTATACGCTGATCTTCGGCGGCATCGGATACAACCCGATCAACCTCGTGCTGTATCTGCCGGTCTCAGCAATGTACATTCTTTCCATGACCGTGGGGTATTTCGGACTGCGCTATCTGGAGCTTTCCATCTCCTCGCCGATCCAAAACACGTCCGGCGCGGTGGTCTGTATCCTTTGCGCGATCTTCCTGCATCAGCGCATGGAGCTGCCGCTCATTGCCGCCGTTGCGGTGATCTACATCGCCATTTTCCTGCTGGGCCTGATCGAAAAAAAGCAGGCCGACGCGCTGCGTGCTGCAGGGGATGAGAAATATCGCATCGGCTTTATCGCGTTCTTCATGCCGATCATTTACTGCGTGATCGACGCGCTGGGCACCTTCTTTGACGCGTATTACCTTGACGATGTGGCAACCACTCCGCTGCGCGATGTGACGGAAGAAACGCTGGAAGCAGTCGCGAACACGTCTTACGAGCTG
Organism: Oscillospiraceae bacterium; assembly: GCA_902792985.1. GTDB lineage: Bacteria > Bacillota > Clostridia > Oscillospirales > Acutalibacteraceae > UBA6857. The sequence continues at coordinate 589 of CADBBT010000044.1, read as the reverse complement.
ACGTTTTTGATCGTTGCCGTGGTCCTGTTCGTCTATATGCGTTTCATCAAAAAGGAAAAGATGCCCATCAAGCGTCAGGGTGCGCGCACGGTTGCGGCGATCTTTGAAACGCTTGGCCAGTTCACCTACGTTTACGCCATGAGCGACGAAGCGATCGTTGCCGCGCCGATGGTCGCGTGCTACAGTGTGGTATCAATGATCCTCTCGCGCATCTTCCTCAAGGAAAAGCTGACGGCGAAGCAGTACGCCTGCATTGTGGTGGTCATGATCGGCATTGCGGTGCTCGGCGTGTATGACGTGTAACGAAACATTCTCTTGATCAGCAACAGCGACGTTTTTGAAAACGCCGCTGTTTTTTTGACGGATGATCGCGCAGCGCACCGAAACGGCACCCGGCGGGGCGGGACGCGCCGTGCTGCGCACGGCGCCGGGGCGCGGGAGCGCGTGTCTGGTCCGGAACGACGGCATAAGACTGCAGCGCACGTCCCGACCTTTTTACGAACGGTGCGCCGCCGCCTGCGATTGCCCCGGGGCAATCGCAGGGTCCCGCCCCGCCGGGTGCCGTTTCGGCGCTGCTTGCATTTGCTTT
>CADBBT010000043.1 GCA_902792985.1 Oscillospiraceae bacterium | reverse complement strand
AAGGTCTTTTCGCCAACAGCGTCAAGGGGCGTGCTGATCTCCTGCCAGGTCCAGCCGTTGGGAAGGGTCACGTCTGCCAGTGTGCCGCCGACGGTTGCGGTCAGGTCTGCGGGGATTTCATAGTTCGGGTTCGCCTTGCCGACGGTCACGGTCACGTCCACTTCCACGATGTTGTAGTTCTCGGTGTCGGTCGGGATGAAGGTCGCCTTGAAGGTCTTTTCGCCAACATTGCCGACGGAGGTGCTGCGGTCTTTCCAGCGCCAGCCTGTGGGCAGTTCAATGCTTCCCAGCGTGTCGCCGTAGGTGGCAGTCAGATCGGTGGGAACGGTATAATCCGGGTCCGCTTTGTCAATGGTGTATTCCACAACGGCGGTTTCGCCTTCCACAGTGATGCGCGCTTCGTAGGTGCCGGCGTTTTCGGGGGCGGCGTCAAGCTGCTGGTCGCCCTTGAAATACACGATGTCGTCGGCGGAAACGGTTTTGCCCGTGGCTTCGTTGAACGCGTCAACGCCGGTGAGCGTTGCGGCTGCGGATTTGCCGTCGCTGTATCTGGTCTTTGCGGGGGCGTTGATCGTGAAGGAAACGGCGTTGTCCGTCAGATCGCAGTCTGCGTTCTGGCAGGTGGCGGTCAGGGTCGCACCCTCAGCAGCATAGTTGAAGCTGTGTTCGTGCGGCGGGACTTTGCCGATCAGATACAGCGTGGATCCGCTCTGGACATTGTATTCGCTGAGCGCTTTCTCGTCCTCCAGCTCCCGGCCCGCGAAAATGATCCGCTGCTGGGCGGCGGGGATCCCCGCCGGATCGGCCAGCAGCTCTTTCAGTTCCGCGACCGTGGTCTCGCCCGTCACTTCCGCGACGTACGTTTCGCCGGTCAGTTTTTTGACGTTGACGGTAAACGTCTCTGGGGCGGGAAGCGTTGCGGCGTTGTCTTCCGCATACGCGTAGCCTCTTTCCGCGTTGCCTGCCAGCAGAGTATAGGGATAGTTCGTTTCGGGATTCAGACCGGTAAAGGTCACGCGACCGCTGTCTGTGGGCACGGTCTTGGTTTCGCCGTTCAATGTAATGGTCAGCTCGTTGTCGCCAAGGTCGGGCAGCTCGGGGAAATTAAAGGTCAAGCTTTTCGTTGCCGGCTCCACGGTCGGCTTGTTCAACACGATATATCTGACACTCGCATTCAGGGGTGAGGCGGCTGTAAACTGCGTTTTGTGCGCGTCGCATCTGTCTGTATAGATGGTATAGGGAACATCAACGACGCCGGGATTTATCGCTTCGAACGTCTTGTTTGTGGTATTCGTCATCCTCAGAACACCGTCAATGGCTTGCGTGACACGGTTTGTATCAATGTTGATATAGACGTTCTCACACTCCACATGGGCAAATCCCGCTTTGCCGATCGTGGTCTTCATGTTGTCTGAGGTGTTGCCGACAAAAAGAATCGTGGAAATGAATTCGGTTGAATTTATCAATTCATAATTATCCCAAGAAGACCGGTTATCTTTATAATTGATCAGGCCGGATTTTGAACCGGAACAGAGTTTTTCAATACCTTTGCCGTCTTCGGTAACGCGGAAAACGTCGCATTTCATCGTGTGAATCCGAGACTCAGCATAACCATAAGGGCCATAATTATAATACGGATCGCTGTTGGTTGCAAAGTACGGCGCTGGTCTCGTTGCACGAAGATTGATAGAACTAAAGTTATCAAGAGTCGAATCCACTGACCACTTAATCAGAAACGGGCCGGGAACGACTTCGCCGTTCTTTTTCACAACTGCCTTGAACATCTGGCCGGCATAGTTGCCGGTGCCCTTCAGAAAACCTTCGACGGATACCGTATATCCGGTCTCATCGGCCACGGTCTGAGTCAAACGGTTCGTAAAATTATCGTTATTGGCACCAATGGAGCGCACGTTCTTGCCAAGCTTTACGCTTGTCAGGCTCCAGCCATTTATGAATTCCTGAGGCGGGATCTCTGTTATGCCGTTGCCAATTTCAATGGACTCCATTTTGTTGCAGTATTTGAAAGTTTCTTTGCCGATTCCAGAAATGCCGTCGCCGATCACAACAGACTTGATTTGCTTGCTAAAAGTACTATCAAAGCTCGGCGCAAACTCGCCGGTGCCGGACACGGTCAGAAGGCCGTTGTCGTCCAGCGTCCAGGTTGCATTGCCGTACGTGCCGGTAGCGACCGCAGAAGCGGTGAACGCCATGCCGCCGAAGACGGACAGCACCAGCAGCAGCGAAAGCAGGATGCTGATGGGTTTACGGATGATAGTTTTTTGCATAAGGTTACCTCCTTTTTGCCTGCTTATGCACACAGGCATGATTTTTGAAATTAAAAAACGGCCGCAACAAAGCACACGCCTTGTTACAGCCGGGTTTTCAAAGGTGATTCAAAAAGGACAGAGTTACGGCTTGCTTGCTTGCTTGCTTGCTTGCTTGCTTGCTTGCTTGCTTGCTTGCTTGCTTGCTTGCTTGCTTGCTTGCTTGCTAAAGCCATTGTCGCATTCGCCGCCACGCCTGTCAACCCCTTTTTGATAAGTTATTTACAGTTTAGCATATTTTTTTTAATTTGTCTATATATATGGGAAATTTTTTCAAAGCTCACACCTCACCCACCACACGCCTTTCGGCTGCCTTCAAACCTCACCCGTCACACCTCACCCACCACACGCCTTTCGGCGTGCGGTCCCCCCTCCCCGCCTTCGGGGAGGGCAAGTTAGGTTCGCTTTTATAGATAGGTAGTCATAAAAAAGCCTGTAGGCAACAAGCGTTTTATAACGAACCTTGCGGCAAAAAGACCACTTTCCTTGCCCTCCCCGAAGGCGGGGAGGGTGGCAGCCGAAGGCTGACGGGTGAGGTTTGAAGGCAGCCGAAGGCTGACGGGTGAGGTTTGAAGGCAGCCGAAAGGCGTGTGGTGGGTGAGGTGTGAAGGCAACGCTCACTGAAAGCTTAACTATTGCTTTTCGTTCGCTCCTTTACCGTTTTGTCGATCCATTCACAGACGCCCGTAAAATTGCGGTCAATTTCAATATTCGGAATGCGAAACACTTGGTAGCCGCAGGATTCCAGAACTTCATCCCGTTCCCGATCATAATCACGAGCTGTATCGGTATAGTGTTGGGAACCGTCCAGTTCCAAAATCATTTTTGCTTTTGAACAAACAAAATCAACAATATAACGGTCAATCGGAACCTGACGGCGAAATTGTACCGGATATTTTCGCAGAAACACATACCAAAGCCGATTCTCTTGTTCTGTTGCATTCTTGCGCAGCTCCTGCGCCCGCTCTGTCAAAAGTCCATGTCTGATATTTTTCATAAGGATCACCGAAACAAGTATAACAAATCCGTTTTACAGAATCAAGCAGATTCCGGATCAAATCTCGCCCGTCACACCTCACCCACCACACGCCTTTCGGCGTGCGGTCCCCCCTCCCCGCATTCGGGGAGGGCAAGATAAGTTGTCTTTTGCCGCGAGGTTCGTTATTAAACCTTGCGCCCTTAAGATGAGAGCCTTGAAATAAAAAGAGGCTGTTATTAATTTGCAAGGTACATTCAAAGTGATTAACAAACTAGTTCATGACGAACTATCCTCTAAAAGCGAACCTACCTTGCCCTCCCCGAAGGCGGGGAGGGTGGCAGCCGAAGGCTGACGGGTGAGGTTTGAAGGCAGCCGAAGGCAGAAGGGTGAGGCAAAGCAAAAACCGCCCCTTTCGGAGCGGTCTTGTTACTTCTTGTTCGCTTATTTCACCATGCTTGCGATTTCAGCCGCAAAGTTGTCGGCCTTCTTCTCAATGCCTTCGCCGCGCTGGAAGCGGGTGAAGCCGGTGACTTTGATGTCTGCGCCGAGCTTCTTGGCAACATCGGCCACATAGCCGGCAACATTGCCGTCGAACAGATCGGTGCGCACAAACGGCTGGTTCAGCAGGCAGATCTCCTTGATCTGCTTCGCAACGCGGCCGTCCACGGCTTTGCCGAAGATCACATCGTTCACGAAGGTTTCCTTCAGGGAAACAGCAACTTCAGCGAGCTTCGCAATGCCTTCCTTGGAAAGGAAGTTGAACAGGAACTTGTTGTTCTTCTGCTCTTCATAAGCGGCAACGTCTTCGTCGCTCCAAGACTTGTCGGCAAGCACCTTGTCGAACACCTTCTTCAGAAGCGGCTTCGGCAGAGAGTCGGGCTTGTTGAGCGCGCTCTCAACGGTGATGTTCTTCATCTTCGCAAGCTCTTCAGCGGAAATGTCGCTTTCGCTGAGATATTCGGGGCTCATCGCCGCGATCTGCATGGCAATGTTCTTGCCCATCGCAACAAATTCGTCCTTCGCTGCGGTCGCGTCATCGGTGTCGAACTGCACCATCACGCCAACGGAACCGCCGGCATGGATGTAGGTTTCAACAATGCCTTCCACACGGGCAAAGCGGCGGACCTTCATGTTTTCGCGGATGGCAAGGAAGAGTTCCTGCACAGCGGCCTCAACCGTTGCATCTTCGCCGGAAACGGTTTCCTTCAGCAACGCGTCAACGTCTGCCGGGTCCTTATCAGCGACGGTCTTCGCGATTTTGTTTGCAAGTTCCACAAACTGCGGGTTCTTCGCAACGAAGTCGGTCTCGCAGTTGACTTCCACAAGCACGCCGACCTTGTTCGCCTTGTCGTTATACGCAACAACAACGCCTTCTGCGGCAACGCGGGAAGATTTCTTCTGCTGGGTCGCAAGTCCTCTTTCCTTGAGGATCTCGTTGGCCTTTTCCATATCGCCTTCGGCTTCCACGAGGGCTTTTTTGCATTCCATCATGCCGACGCCGGTCTTTTCGCGCAGCGCCTGAACATCTTTTGCGGTAAATGCTGCCATAGTTGTTCCTCCTTATTCAGCGGCTGCTTCTTCTGCCGGAGCAGCTTCTGCTGCCGGGGCGTTGGATTCGCCCTGTCTGCCTTCGATGATCGCATCGGCCATTGTCGTTGCCGGGGATGACATAGTCCACTTCGTCCGGGTCACAGTTCGTGTCCACAATGGCGATGATGGGGATGCCGAGCTTGTGCGCTTCCGCAACAGCAATGCGCTCTTTGCGCGGGTCAACGATGAACAGAGCATCCGGCTGCTTCTTCATGCCGGTGATGCCGCCCATGAATTTTTCAAGCTTTTCGATCTCGAGCTGCAGCTTGATGACTTCCTTCTTCGGAAGCATTGCAAAGGTGCCGTCGGTTTCCATCTGCTTGAGCTGAGCCAAGCGGCGGATTCTCTTTTGGATCGTGCCGAAGTTGGTCAGCATGCCGCCGAGCCAGCGAGCGTTGACATAGGGCATGTCGCAGCGGGCCGCTTCTTCGCGGATGGAGTCCATTGCCTGCTTCTTTGTGCCGACAAACAGCAGCGTGCCGCCGTTTTCGGACAGTTCGCGGACAAAGTTATACGCTTCGTCAAGCTTGCGAACGGTCTTCTGCAGGTCGATGATGTAGATGCCGTTTCTTTCTGTGAAAATGTACTCCGCCATTTTCGGGTTCCAGCGTCTTGTCTGGTGGCCGAAATGCACACCGGCTTCAAGAAGCTGCTTCATTGATACAACTGCCATGGTTATATCCTCCTTAAAAATGTTTGTAACCTCCGGAAAGGCAAGGACTGCCGCGCGGTTTTTGCCGCGAACAGGGCAGACTGACCCCTTCTGTGCGTTATCCGTTGCATTATAGCACAGACAAACGTAAAATGCAAGGTTTTTTTGAAAAAAGTTTTATTTGCAATCATCTCTTCCCGGCAAAGCGTAGCGCCGAACGACAGCGCTTGACATTTTTTGACAAGTTTGCTAAGATAACAACGGTGCTTCGGCGTCCCTGAGAGTTATCTACATAAACGGTAGGCGGTTAGTCCCTTTCATTTCCGAGAGGGTTCACGTCCTCTCGAGACTTGTTTGGGAGGATGATGCGAAATGGAATTTGCAACGATTATCGCATTAACGCTGATTCTTGCAATCATTTTAGCAGTAAAAAATTAACCGCCCGATTTTAGCAGAACGAAGCGGTTAATTTCATAACGTTTCGGGGCTAACCGTCTATCGGATAGCTCTCTTGTATTTATATTATATCCGTTTTCGGCGGCTTTGTCAAGCGCTTTTGCACAAACACAGCCGCACCGCACGGATTGAAAAAAGTTTTGAAAAGGAAAACGCATTTGTGCCGAGGCTGTTCCCCGGCACTATTTTTCATACGGCGCCTGCCGTATTTGCAGGGAGAGCGTTCTGCTCTCCCCTTTTTTGTGCGGAGAAGCTGCAAACGCTTTGCAAAGAACAGAAGGGGAACGAAGAACTGCGTTTGCAGCTTCGCGCCGGTCTGCGCCTTGCGGATGGGCGTCAAAGGAGCCATCGCCTTTTGAATCGCCGTTTTTTTCTCCGCTGAACATAGTATCACCATGCATCCGCAAAAGATACATGGTGACGCGCGGAAATTTTTACTTTTTTTCGAGCCGTGCCTTCATCATCTTCGCGGCCTTGTAAATGTCGCCGCAGCCCAGCGTGATGATGAGATCGCCCTTTTCGGCGTGCGCGAGCGTGTAATCCACGACTTCCTCAAAGGTGTTGAACCAGACGGAGCCGGGGATCTTTGCGGCAAGGTCCTTTGTATAGATGCCGTAGGTGTTCACCTCGCGCGAGCCCATGATCTCGGTCATAACACAGCGGTCGGGGATCTGCAGCACGCGCACGAAATCGTCAAACAGGATCTTTGTGCGCGAATAGGTGAACGGCTGGAACACCGCCCACACTGTATGGTAGCCCATCTGCATCACAGAGGAAAGCGTTGCCTGTAGCTCATTCGGGTGGTGGGCGTAATCGTCGGCGATCGTGATGCCGTCGATCTCGGCAAGGATTTCAAAGCGTCTGCCCGCGCCGGCGAATGCGCCGATCCCCTTTTCGCAGTCCGCATAGGACACACCGGCGTTCACGGCGGCGGCAAAAGCGGCAAGCGCGTTGAAGATGTTGTGCTTGCCGGGGATCTTCAGCTGCAGGTGCGCCACGGTTTCGCCCCTGTAAAGCACATCGAAGCCGGCAAACGCTCCGCGTTCATAGGTGATGTTCGCAGCGCTGTAGTCGTTGCTCTTGTCCAGGCCGAAGGTGATCTTTTCCTTGTCCAGCCCTTCCACGGCTTTTCTTGTGTTCGCGTCGTCGCCGTTATAGATCAGCGTGCGGCTCGTCAAAGCGGAAAACTTGCGGAAGGAGGCGATGATATTATCGAGGTTTTTGAAATATTCGAGATGGTCCTCGTCCACGTTGAGGATCACCGCGACCGAAGGCGAAAGTTCCAGATAATGGTCCTTGTATTCGCATGCCTCGCACACAAGCGTATCGTTATCCCCCGCTCTGCCGTGTGAGCCGATCAGCGGCAGAACACCGCCGATGACCGCGCCGACATCTTTGCCGGCAGAGAGCAGAACCTGTGTGAGCATCGCCGTGGTCGTCGTCTTGCCGTGGGTGCCGCACACACCGATGCAGTTTTGATAGCGGCGGGTGATCGCGCCGAACAGCGCCGCGCGTTCAAAAGTCGGGATGCCGCTGCTTTTTGCCGCAAGCAGTTCCTCGTTATCGGGCAGGATCGCCGCAGTATAGATGATCATGTCCGCGCCCTGCAGGTTTTCCGCCTTCTGGCCGAGGATGACCTTGCAGCCCAGCGCGCGCAGATGGTCAATGTTGTCGCCGGTGTTGTTGTCGGAGCCCTGCACGGTATAGCCCCAGGAAAGCAGAATTTCCGCCAGCGGGCACATGCCGGAACCGCCGATGCCGATGAAATGCACCGTTTTGACCTGCGTCAGCAGTTGATCGATCGTCTTCATGAAGATTCCTTCTTTACTTTGGTAGTTATATTATTATATCGCATTTTTGCGTTTCTGTAAACACCTTTTTCACCAATTCTTTTCACATCGCACAAAGCGGCGGCGTCGGGCATACAATGGCGTGTGAGTCGAAGGAGGGATTCCATGGAAGAGAACATCGTTTTGCTTGCCGGAGACGCGCGTGCGCGTGCGCTGCTGCATCTGCTGCACCGGCGCGGAAAATCAGCCGTCCATCTGAGCGCCTGCCGCTCGGCGGATGCGCTGAAAGCGGAGATCGCAAACGCACAAACGGTTGTGCTGCCTGTTCCGGTCAGCCGCGACGGCGTGCATCTTTCCGGCAGCGGCGAAGCGTGCATTTTGGTTTCGGATGTGCTTTCTGCGCTGCAAAAGGGCCAGCGTGTGTTCGGCGGCGGGTTTTCCGAAGCGATTTGCGAAGCGATCGAAGAAGCAGGCGCGACAGCGGTCGATTTTTTGAAGGACGAGGCATTCGTACTGAAGAATGCGGCGTTCACAGCGCAGGGTGCACTGCGGCTGCTGTTGGAACACACCGGCGAGCCGCTGCAAAACCTGCCCGTGCTCGTGACGGGTTACGGCAGAGTCGGAAAGGCAACAGCCACACTTTTGAAAGACGTCGGCTGCCGCGTTACCGTTGCAGCGCGAAACGAAACACAGCGCACCGAGGCGCGGCTTTCCGGCTGCGATGCCGTCGAACTTTCGTCTTTGCCGCCGCAGACCGCCGCCGTTTTCAACACAGTGCCCGCAAGGATCTTTTCCGCGCAGACGCTCTCTCGCTTTTCCGCAGGGACGCTGTTCATCGAACTGGCGTCTGCGCCGTTCGGCGCCGCGCAGGAGGATGTGCGCGCGCTCGGGCTGCACCATATTCCGGCCGGGGCGCTGCCTGGAAAGTTTTGCGCTGCCGGGTGCGCGAAAGCGATGCTCGTTCTGTTGGAACCCGACGCGGCCACGGGGAGGTGATCGATTGAACAAAGCGACCCTTGGCTACGCCATGACCGGTTCGTTCTGCACCTTTGAAAAAAGCCTTGCGCAACTGCAGACCCTTGTAAAAGAGGGTTATGCCGCACTGCCGATCCTTTCGTTTCATGCCGCGCAGACCGACACGCGCTTCGGCAAAGCGCAGGATTTCATTGCGCGCATGGAGGATCTGACCGGCCACACCGTACTGCAGACGCTGACGGCTGTGGAACCGATCGGCCCGAAAAAGCTGTGCGATCTGCTGATCGTTTCCCCTTGCACGGGCAACACGCTCGGCAAACTCGCCGCCGGCATCTATGACACGCCGGTCACGCTTGCCGTCAAATCGCAGCTGCGCGCCGGCCGATCGGTGCTGCTCGGCGTTTCCACCAACGACGCGCTCGAAGGCTCGGCGGCAAGCATCGGCACGCTGCTCGCGCGGCGCGGCATCTTTTTCATTCCGCTTTCCCAGGACGCGCCGACCCACAAGGCACGCTCCTGCGTCTGTGATTTTTCCAAGACGCAGGCCGCTGTTGAGGCTGCCCTGCAAAGCGAGCAACTGCAGCCGATGATTTTTTGAAACCCCTTGTCAACGCCGGGCGTTTTCGCTATAATGAGAGGCAGGAGGCGATCGATATGAGCCCATTTTTGGAGAAAGAAGATTACACAGAGCCGCGCTGCCTGATCTGCGACATAGACCCGAACAGTGAACAGGCCCATGTGCAGGCAGTTCCCGTCGGGCGTATTCTGGAAAAGCTCGACGCGTTTCTGGATCACAATGACACGGAAAGCGCCAAACGGCACCTGCTTTACTGGATCGAAGAGGCCAAGGCAGGACACGACGCGCGCGGACAGTTCACACTCACCAACGAATGGATGGGCCTTGCGCGCAAGCTCGCACTGAAGGATGCGGCGTTGAAAGCCGCCGCGGACACCCTCGCGCTTGCCGAACAGCTCGGTATGACGGAAAACGTCACAGGCGCAACGGCGCTGCTCAACGCCGGCACAGTCTATAAAGCGTTCGGCGACGCGGCAAAGGGGCTGCCGCTGTTTGAAAAGGCAAAGGCGATCTATGAAGCCGGGCTTGCGCCGGACGACGAGCGCCTGCCCGGACTTTACAACAACATGGGGCTGCTGCTCACGGACCTCGGTCGATACGACGAAGCGAAGGCGATGTATGACAAAGCATTCGCGCTGACGAAAGACGACCCCCGCCGTGCCGGTGACGCAGCGATCACGCTGCTCAACGAAGCGAACCGCATCGAAGCGCAGATCGGCCTTGTGGACGGCAACGACGCCATCCTCGACTGCCTCGATCAGGCACAGGCGCTGCTGGACAGCGACACGCTGCCGCACGACGGCTACTACGCGTTTGTCTGTGAAAAATGCGCGCCCACTTTCGGATATTACGGCTACTTTGCCGTGCATGACGCGCTGCTTTCACGCGCAAGGAGCATCTATGAAGGGACTTGAGCTGTCACAAAAGTTTTATGAAACTTATGGCGCGCCGATGCTGCACACGCAGTTTGCGCCGTTTGAAGAGATCATCGCCGTCGGTCTTTGCGGAAGCGGATCGGAATGCTTCGGCTTTGACGACGAAATTTCGCGGGATCACGATTTCGAACCCGGATTCTGCCTGTTTCTTCCCGGCGAAGACGTGATCGACCGCCGCACGGCGTTTTTGCTTGAGCGCGCCTATGTAAAGCTCCCAAAGGAGTTTCTCGGCTTTACCCGTGCACCGCTCTCCCCGGTCGGCGGCAACCGCCACGGCGTTTTGCGCATGGATGAATTCTTCGCCGCAAAGGTCGGCGCGGCGGACGGAAAGCTGACGGTCGCGCAGTGGCTGCAAGTGCCGGAGTTTTATCTTGCCGAAGCGACGAACGGTAAAGTGTTCCGCGATGACTGCGGCGCGTTCACCGCCGTGCGCGAACGACTCTCGCAGATGCCCGAAGACGTACGGCTGAAAAAACTGGCAGGCACGCTGCTTCTGATGGCGCAGAGCGGACAGTACAACTACAAACGCTGCCTGCTGCATGGCGAGCCCGGCGCGGCGGCACTCGCGCGCGGCGAATTCGTGCGCGCGGCACTGCACGCGATCTTTTTGCTCAACCGCACCTACCTGCCGTTTTACAAATGGCAATTCCGCGCCCTGCGGGATCTGCCGCTGCTTTCCGACCTTGAACCAAACCTGCTGCAACTGCTCACAAAAGCAGACGACGACACAGCGGCCGCAGAGATCGAAGCCGTTGCCGCCGCAGTCATTGCCGCACTGCAGAAACAAGCGCTCACCACGCAAACCTGCGGCGACCTTGAGCGGCATGCCTATGCGGTCAATGACCGCATCACCGACCCCGAAGTGCGCAACCTGCATATCCTCTCCGCCGTCTGAAAAGAACGCCGGCGGGCGGGCCCGCGCAGCAAGCTGCGCGGCAGGGGCGCACCACAGCAGCATATTTCGAAAAGCCCGCGTTCGGCGCCCCTGCATGGCCGCGCTTCGCGCGGCCGGCCCGACCGCCGCACAAGCATCTGCAAAAAAGCGCCGCGACATTCGTCGCGGCGCTCGCTCTTTCAATGCTGCTCTTTATTTCACGACCGCAAACATCACATTGGACGGATCGGAGTAGATCTTGTTGCCCTTTGCGTTGGTTATGTAGGTGCACACATAGAAATAATAGCGCACCCCGGACGTGAGATTGTTGACAGAGGTCTCAGTCTTTCCGCTTGAAACCGTGCGGACTTCTTCAAAACCGCTGTTCGCGTTTGTGGAAGCAAACACGGAATAGCCCTCAGCCTTCTTGCTTGCGGTCCACTGCAGCCAGACTTTTCCCTGGCCGTTGTCGATGTCCGTCAGCTTTACGCCTGTCGGACGCGTATACACGGAAAGCTCGCTGCCGTCGCAGTAGACCGTGTCGCTGCCGTTTTTGGCAAACGCGGCAACCTTGAACGTGTAGCGGGTACCCGCCTTAAGATTCTTGATCGTGCAGGTCAGCTCGTCTGCTTCCATACGGCGCAGCTTGACCCATTCGTCATTCACAAGCTGATAAATGCGATAGCCCTGCGCGCCGCGGAAGGCGTCCCAGACGACAGTCACGGTGTCGGCAGTTTTTTCCGTCACATCAAAGCCGCTGATCTTGCCGCGCTCAAACGCATCGATCGAAAGCTTCTTTGTGGTGATCGTCTGTTTTTCGCCGCATTTTTCACAGACCATGACTTTTTTGCCGGGCGTTGTGAATGTCGGCTCAACGACCTTCGTTGTAACGAAACGGTGTTCCAGGCATTCGACGTTGAACTTGATCGTGTTGTCACAGTCGCCCATAAAGCCGTTCGCGGCGTTATACGCAAACACGCGCACTGCAAAGCGGCCCAGACCAAGCTTGGAAAGATCAAGCGTCACACGGCGCTCCTGCGCACCGACGGGAATTGCGATTGCGTTTTCCCAGTCAAAGTCGTCGCCGGTCTTTTTGGCGATATACACACCGTAACCGGTGTAGTTGCCGCTCGCCTTGTTCCAGTTGATGTTGACCAGCCGGTCAAGGTCCAGCGTTTTGTTGTCCGCCTTGGAGGACGGAACAATTGCGGAGATGTCGTTGACACAGAAGTTCGGCCAGTAGGTGTTCACCGCTGCTGCGCCACGGCTGGCGGAACGGGCGGCGCGGTTGGACGGCACTTCAAAATAGTAGCACCAGTAGTAACCAGCGTCGTATGCGCCGTTTTGTGTGTTGGGAACGGAACGCATATAGTTGTAGATTTTTTTGAATTCGCTTTTCTGCAGCTCGTGCTTGAGATAAGCAAGCTGGCCGGTGATGCTCAGATAATCATAGCCGTTGTTGTTGCAAAAGCTCATGAGGTTGCGGAAGCGTCCGCCGTTCCATTGGCAAAGGCCGCCGGAGGGCAAGCCGTTGCTGTCGATGATCACCAGTGCGGGGTTGAACTCGGATTCGTGCTCAATGTTGGACATGATGCCGCAGGCGGCGGCAGGGTTGAAGCCGATGTTTTGCGTCAGATAAGAAAACACCTGGGACTCCTTAGACGTGGCGTTCGCGGCAGTTGCGCGCGGTGCAGAAGCTGAAACAGCCACTGTCAAAAGGAGAGAAAAGAACAGAGAAAGCGCAAGGAACTTGAACGCCTTATTAGCCTTCTTCATGTCATCACCTCACTTTAAGATTACAACCGTACGGTTGTTTTCGGAAAAGGACTCGATGGATGGAAAGTCAATTTCATTTGTCTTTTTGCCCAGTTGAAACGGGTCGTTTTTGTGCACATTGAACACAACGTTGGTTATTATAACAGGCTTTTCAATTTTTGTCAACCCCCAAATTCTCAAAAGCGCTTTTTCGGGCTGATTTTTGCCAGAATTTCAGGCTTTTGATTCTTCGTGAATCGTTTTTCACTCCCCTTCCTCCGGCGCGTCTGCGTGTCAAATTTCGCCCGTTTTTTCTTCCAAAAAAACTGTGCTTTTTCGCGCCGGAATCCACGGAACTTTTCCCCAAAAAGAGAATTGACCGCCGGTACAGCGGTCTATACATTTTTCTTCGGTTTTTTTGATTCTATTTGTTCGGCGTCCTCCGGTTTGCTGCTTTAAAAAAAGCGGTCTTTTTTAGGCACTTTTTCACGTTTCTCGTATAATACGTTTTAAATAACACACTTTTTATAAACTTTTTGAGACAATTCACCAAAACTTCGCGGTTCCTTCCATGCTGCAATAGTGCCGGGGAAGCCCCGGGTTTTTCACGCCGGTTTTTCAAAAAGCCTTTTTGCGCCGCCGTGAATTCCCTCATGCGCACATATACTATTATATTATATCACTCTGAAAAAGTTGACCTTGCGGCGCCGAAAACAAATTGCGCGCTTCTATACTATTATATATAAGTCAAATCCAGATTCTTTTCTTATAAATGCAAAGAGGCGACATTTTTACTTTGTTTGTCCACATCGCAAAATAATATAAAAAAATCCGCTTTTTGGGCGCAAAAAAGCGCCGTGCAGGCAGCACAGCGCTTTTGATTGAACTTGTTGTCAGGTCACGTTCGGGACCACGTTGGTCTGGGTCTTCGTATAGTGAACGACGCCGCATTCACATTTCTCTTTGATGCCGAAATACTGCCACCAGATCTTCACGAAGAAGTACAGGATCTTGCCATACCATTTATCGTTGTGGCACAGGCAGGTGCAGAACTGGGTGCCGCATTCGTCGCAATAACCGTCGTGGTTGTCGTCTTTATGGCTGTCGCGCTTCGGAACCGCTTTTGTCTCCGTATAGCCGCAAACTGCGCATTTATACACAGCGTTGCCGCCCTTGGTGCAGTCCGCTTTTTCGGTCAGCTTCATATCGTGCGCAGCAAGGTCAAGCTCTGTGGACTGGTTGGTCGTTTTGCAAACCTTGCACTGCTGAACCATTCTGCCCTTCTCTTTGCAGGTGGATTCCTTGGTCACGACCCATTCATACTGATGGCCGGTCGCAGTCAGCGTGGTCTCGATCTCTTTACCGCAGATCTCACAATAGGTGACTTCCTTGCCGTCCTTGAGGCAGGTCTTCGGCACGCTCTTGTCTTTGTTCACTTTCCAGGAGTGATTGTGCGGAAGCGCATCGGTGATAACGTCGCTCTTGGTGACCTGCTGATAGACATAGGTGCCGTCGTTCAGCGTGTAGTTTTCTGCTTCTTTGTCAGTCACCAGAATCCACACATCATTGCCGGCAGTGTCTTTCTTGGTCGGACGGATGAAGTATTCGGTCACGCCCTTGGTTGCAGTGCATTCCCAGTGCTCTTTGCAGCCTTCGTGAGAAATTGCAGCAGCGGTATATGCTTTATAGTTATAAATATGCTTACCGGGAGCCTTCACGACGATGGCGTTGGTCTGACCGAAATATTTGTCCGGCTTCACGACCAGGCCGCAGCGCAGGCAAAGCTCGCCATCTTCGGTGTAACCGTCTTCCATGCAGGTAACGTCTCTCTTGGTGACCTTCTGATAGTTATGACCAAGTGCCGGAGTCGCTTCAGGCTTTTTGTACTGCTCGCCGCAATACTGGCAGTTCATACCGGCAGTTCTTCCCGGCTGAGTGCAAGTTGCAGCGATGGCTTCTTCGCCCTTCACAACAACCATGTTATGATCTTTCTTCGCAATCGTTGCGCCGCCCCATGTCCACTTTTGGCACTTTGTGCACTGCTCACCGTTTTCATGACCGGCCTTTTTGCAGGTTGCAGCTTCTGCCGGCACAAGTTTGAGATCATGAGAGCCAACAGCAATTGTTTCAGTCTTCACAGGAGTACCGCACATCAGGCAGTTCTTGGTACGGGTAAACGCTGCCTTTGTGCAATCGGCACCGGCAGGAACTGTCCATTCCAGTTCGTCTTCCGGAGTATGAGGAATGGTTGAACCAATCTCAAATGTTTCGGTTTCGCTGTACGTATCGCACACTGTGCACTTTTTGTAATAGACTGCTTTTTTCTGACAAGTCGCTTCGCTTTTGCGGTGTTCAGAGCCGGAAGCTGCCCACTTGTCAAAGTTGTGAACGATCACGCTGCTCGCCGGAATCTCGGAACCGCCCGCAGTTGCAAAGCATTTGCCGCAAGAGCAAGCATAATAACCGATATTACCGTGTGCGGTCGCTGTCGCATCCTTTGCAGGGACCCAATTATAGCTATGGACATGATCTGCCGCAAACACACCCATCGGCAGCGCGGTCATCAGCATGAGCGCAGCCAGCAGGAGCGAGAGCGATTTGATGAAAGTTTTTTTCATGAAACATTCTCCTTCTTTCGTGGCAATAAGCCATTTTATTTTTAGCTTAATAAGCATACCATCTTTTTTAAAAAAAATCAAGCCCGTTCATCGAAAAAACGCGGTCAAATTCTTAAGACCGCGTTAATTTTGTGTTAACTTGCACCAAAAGCTGCAACATTTTTTAAAGATCCTGCGTCCCGTTCACATAAACGCGGTGTACGCGCGGCATGAAATTGCAGATCACCTCATAGCCGAACGAGCCGATTTTTGCGCCGATTCCGTCCGCTGTGAGGGTGTGCGTGCCGTCGGTGCCGAGGATGATGACCGGATCGCCGGGTTTCACATCCCCCGCCCCGGTCACGTCGACCATGATCTGATCCATGCAGACCTTGCCGACCACCGGCGCTTCGATGCCGCCGACCAGCACGCTCCCGCAACCGGTAAACGCGCGGTTAAAACCGTCGGCATAACCGATGCTGACTGTGGCGATCCTGCGGCGCTCCGGCGCGATATAGGCGCGGCCGTAGCCGATGGCGGTGCCCGGTTCCACGGTTTTGACATGGATCACATGGCTGAACACCTGCATGGCGGGGCGCAGCTTCACTTTTTCGTGGTCGACCTCGTCGGACGGATACAGCCCGTACAGCGCGATGCCAAGACGCACCATATCGTAGAGGCGGTCAAATTCCATGGCGCCGGCGCTGTTGCAGATGTGGCGAATCGGAATATGCACACCGCGGCGCTCCAGCATGGCAAGGAAGGCGTCAAACCGCGCGGTCTGCTTGTGCGCTTCGGTTTTGTCGGCGCAGTCGGCAGTGGCGTAGTGGCTGAAAATGCCCTCCACCTGCAGCCCCGGCAGCGCACAGATTTCGCGCACACAGTCGGCGGCGTCTTCGCACACGGGAAAGCCGATGCGTCCCATGCCGGTGTCCACGGCGATGTGCACCGTGGCGCGTTTGCCCAGCTCGAGCGCGCGCTCAGAAAGCAGCTTTGCCTCGTCAAGGTTATAAAGCGTTGCGCGAATATCGTGCGAAAGCAGCAAATCATATTCGCGCGGGTCGGTGTAAGAAAGGATGAGAATCGGTTTTTGGATCCCCGCCTGCCGCAGTTCCACGCCTTCATCCACCGCCGAAACAGCGAAAAAATCTGTGCGCGACTGCAGCTCATGCGCAACGGCGACCGCGCCGTGCCCGTAGGCGTCGGCTTTCACGATGGAAAGCACCTTGACGTTTTGCGGCAACGCGGCGCGCAGCGCATCAAAGTTTTCCGTGATCGCGCCGAGGTCGATCTGCGCAAAGGTTCTGTAATAACGGTTGTTCAAGCCTGAACAGCCCCCTCTGAAAATACTTGTATTACAGCAGATGCAAAAACCATCCGCCGTATGCCTGCATCAGGTCATTTCAAACATACCTGTGTAAAGCTGGTAATACTTGCCGCCGAAATCGATCAGGCTTTGATGGTCGCCGTGCTCAATGATTTCGCCGTCCTCCAGCACCACAATGTTCTGCGAGTTGCGCACAGTGGACAGACGGTGCGCGATGACCAGCACGGTCTTGCCGTCCATGAGCTGATCCATGCCCTTTTCAATCTGGCGCTCCGTGCGCGTATCCACGCTGCTTGTCGCTTCATCCAGCACCAGCAGCGGACGGTTGGACACCGCGGCGCGCGCAATGTTGAGCAACTGCCCCTGTCCCTGGCTGATATTCACGCCGTCGGCGCGCAGACTGGTCTCATAGCCCTCCGGCAGCTTTTCAATGAAAGAGTGCGCGTTGGCGAGTTTTGCCGCCGCAACGACCTCTTCATCGGTCGCGTCAAGCTTGCCGTAGCGGATGTTTTCGGCGATCGTTCCGGCAAACAGACGTGCATCCTGCAACACGAACGCCATAGACGAGCGCAGCGCGCCCTTCTTGATGTTCTTGATGTTGATGCCGTCAATGGTGATCTCGCCCTCCTCCACTTCATAGAAGCGGTTGATGAGGTTCGTGATGGTCGTTTTGCCCGCACCCGTGGAACCGACAAAGGCAAGCTTTTTGCCGCTTTCGGCGTGGGTTGTCACATGCTTGATGACGTTGTGCCCTTCCTCATAGGCGAAGGTCAGATCTTTGATGTCCACCTCGCACTTCACAGGCACATAGGCGGCGCTGCCGTCTTCCTGCGGCACCTTCCAGGCGAGTTCGCCGTTTTCCTCGTCTTCCTCATAGCCCATGATGCCCTTGACGACCTTAGCGAGCGTGACGTTGCCGCCGTCCTCTTCAAAGGGCGTGTCGAGCACTTCAAAAATGCGTTCCGCACCGGCCAGCGCCGAGATCAGCGAGCTGTAGCAGCCGGCAATGGAGATCACCGGGCCGCCGTAGCCGGAGGCGTAGTTCAGATAAACGATCAGGTTTGCGACGGACATTTTGCCCTTGAGCACCATGCCGACGCCGAGAGAGACGGAGATCGCGTAGTTCACGCGGGCGATCATGGAAACGATGGGGCCCATGAAGCCGCCGATGATGTTCGCTTTGACGCCGATCTTCCGGTAGTTTTCGTTCAGCTCATTGAAGCGCGCCTTGCTGCGGTCTTCAAAGCAGAACACCTTGACGGCCTTGATGCCGCGGATGTACTCTTCCATATAGCCGTTGCATTCCGCCATGGCCTTCTGGTGCTTTTTGAACAGCGGCGAGCAGATGTTTGTGATGCCGACGACGACCAGCACCATCAGCACGACCGCGACGGTCAGCGTAAGCGTGATCTTCCAGCTGTAATACAGCATGATGGACAGCGTCATGATCGCCTGAATGGAGGAGGAAATGATCGTCGGAAAGCTGTCGTTGACAAGGTCGTTGATACGGCCGACGTCGCTGGTGAATCGGCTCATGATCTCGCCGGTCTTGTGCTTGTCAAAATAGCTGACAGGCAGATACTGCAGATGGTTGAACAGATCGCGGCGCAGCGTGCGCACCGTATCGACTGTGACGTGCAGCATCAGCTTGGTGTAGATGATCGACATCGTTGCGGAAAGCAGGTTGGCGATCGCCATGAAAACAATGTAACGGATGATGACCGACATGGCGGAGTGTTTGTCCATGTTGCCCTTGACGACCACCTGCTCCAGCGTGTCGTAGATCGGCTGCATCAGCAGCGCGGCAACGGTACCGATGGCGGTGGACAAAACCACACAGATCGCAACGATGATCAGTCTGCGCTTGTGGACGGTGATATAGGAGATCAGGCGCTTGGCCGCCTTTTTGACGTCTTTGGGCTTGTTCTTTTCTTTCTTTTTCTTTTCTTCCAGCTCTTCGGGCGTCAGTTCCTTCACAGGACGCGCACGGCGCGCTCTGCCGCCCTTTGCCTTTTTCTGCTTGTCGTCTGAAACGTCGGCGTCGTCCTTTACGGGTGTTTCGGTAACGCTTTCGTCCTTTACCGGGGTGTCAATGACGGTTTCGTCCTTCACGGGAGCATCGGTCACAGTTGCATCCTTCACTTCGGACGGATGCTGCTCTTCAAACGCTTTGTTCTTTTCGCTCATTGTGCCAACACCCCTTCCTGCTGAGATACGAAGATCTCCTGATAGATCTCATTGTTCTTGACCAGCTCGTCATGCGTACCCATGCCGCAGATCTTGCCGTCATCGAGGATGATAATGCGGTCAGCGTCCATGATGGAGGTAATGCGCTGAGCGATGATGATCTTGGTGATGTCCTTGAACGCGTCGGAACGCAGCTCGGCACGCACCTGCGCGTCGGTCGCGGTGTCCACGGCGCTGGTGGAGTCATCCAAAATGAGCACCTTCGGCTTTTTGATGAAGGCGCGCGCCATGCAAAGACGCTGCCGCTGGCCGCCGGAAACGGTGTTGCCGCCGTGACCGAGCTCGGTATCGTAGCCGTTTTCTTTTTCCATAATGAAATCGTGCGCCTGGGCTGCTTTTGCGGCCGCGATGACCTCTTCATCCGTGGCGTCCATCTTGCCCCAGCGGATGTTTTCGGCGATCGTGCCGGAGAACAGCATGGTTTGCTGCAGCACAACGGACACGCCCTCGCGCAGATTCTTGAACTTGTAATGTTTGACGTTTTCGCCGCCGACAAGCACTTCGCCCTCGGTCGCGTCATACAGACGCGGGATCAGGTTGACCAGCGTGGATTTTGCGCTGCCGGTCGCGCCGATGATGCCGAGCATCTCGCCTTCCTTCACAGTCAGGTTGATGTTTTCAAGAATGTTCTTCTCGGCCTCTTCGCTGTATTTGAAGCTGACGTTTCTGAATTCCACGGAACCGTTTTTGACAGTCAGTTCCGGATCGCCGTCGTTGTCGTTGATGGCGGGTTCTTCGTTGAACACCTCGTTGACACGGGTGATGGACGCACGCGCCACGATCATGGGACAAAAGCGGTGAGCTGACCGATCGTCAGTCCGTCGGTCACACCTGCGAATTTATCGCTGATGATGACATTGCTGCCGTAAAGCATCGTGAAGATCGAGCACGCGTACATGACGATCATGATGAACGGAGAAATGAAGATGACCAGCGTCTGCGCGCGGATGTTCGCGTCGGCCACAAGGTCGATGATCTTCTGGAAGCGCGTTTTTTCATATTCTTCGCGCACAAAGGACTTGACCACGCGAATGCCGTTGATGTTGCCGCGCAGCGTGCCGTTGAAATCGTCGGTGCGCTTGAGCATTTCCTTGAACAGCGGCACAGCCTTTTTGCCCAGCACGACCAGGATCAGCGCGATCGCCGGGATCGCGGCATAGAAGATGCGCGACATGGTGCGGCTGATATCCAGCGCGTATTTCAGCGCCATAATCAACGTGAACGGGCCTTTGATGAAGATCACGATGATATTGGAAAACAGCGACTGGATGCGCGAGGTGTCGGAGATCATGCGCGTGATGAGCGAGCCGACCTTGATCTTGTCGATGTTTTCAAAGGAAAGATCCTGAATCTTGTTGAACAGCGCCGAACGCATATTGGCGCCAAAGCCCATCGTGGCGATGGACGAGCAGCGCGAAGAGATGTAGCCGACGATCAGCGTCAGAAGGCAGAAGCCGAGCATTTCCAGCAGCTTCATGTGCAGCGTGTGCATGGAAAAGTCGGGTGTGTCGGCAAGGTAGATGTAGTCCACCAGGTTGCCCATGATCTTTACGAGCTGCAGACCGATCACAACGTCCACGAACACCATCACCGGCGTCATGAGCGTGAGGATCCAATAGCCCTTGATAAAACCGAAATAGCGTTTCAGGTTGCCCTTTTGCTTCGGTTCCTTTGTTTTTTCTGCGGTTGGAGTTTGTTTTGCCAATCGAGATACCTCCTTTTGAAAATTCGCATTCGAGATTCGAATTCGAATTTCAAATTCAGAATTCGGAATGATGAATTCAGAATTATGGGGCGCCGCCTGCGGCGATGCGCCAAAGAAATGTTAAAGAAAAGTTGAACTATATAATTTACGGAAGAAAAAGTGAAACGCCCTTCCCGTCGCGGAAGGCACGAACAGGTTGCTTGACCGTTCCCCGCGACCGCAATTCCGAATTGCGCAATCGCGTCAGATGAGCGCGTTCGCGATGGAAAAATAGATCAGCAGCGAGATCGCGTCGACCATCGTGGTGATCATGGGACCGGCCATCAGCGCCGGGTCAAGATGCAGCAGCTTTGCAATGATCGGCAAAGTGCAGCCGATGATCTTTGCCACCATGACGGCCGCAACGATTGCAAGACACACCACAAGGATCACGCCGTTGGAGGTGTCGCCGCCGATGATGAAGCGCAGCAAAAACATGCGCGCCGCGTTGGCAAGCGACAGCGTGATGCCGACCATGACCGAAACGCGGATCTCCTTCCACAGCACGCGGAAATAATCCTTGATCTGGATCTCGCCGAGTGCGAGACCGCGGATGATCAGTGTGGAGACCTGGTTGCCGGCGTTGCCGCCCGTGTCCATCAGCATCGGGATGCAGGCGGTCAGTCCGGCGATGGTGGCGAGCTTTGCCTCAAAGCCCTCAATGATCTGTCCGGTGAAGGTGGCGGAGACCATCAGCACCAGCAGCCACACGATGCGGTTCTTCGCCAGCACAAAGACGTTTGTTTTCAGATATTCGTCCTCGGACGGGCGCAGCAACGCCATCTTTTCAAAGTCTTCCGTGGCCTCTTCATCGATGATGTCCACGATGTCGTCGATCGTGATGATACCGACCAGGCGATGTTCCTTGTCGACCACAGGCACACTCAGAAGGTCGTACTTTTTTGCGATGGCGGCGACTTGCTCCTGGTCGTCGAGGGTGGAAACGGAAATGAGCTGTTCGTCGTCGGACATGATGTCACGCAAGGGCGTGTCCTCGTCGTTGAGGATCAATCGCCGCAGCGGGATCGTGCCGACCAGATGGCGGCCGCGGTCGATGCAGTAGCAGGTGTAGATCGTTTCCTTATCCACACCGGTACGGCGAATGTTTTTGATCGCCTCACCGACCGTCCAGTCGTCGTGCAGCTCCACCATTTCGATCGTCATGGCAGAGCCGGCGGAATTGTCGGGATATTCCAAAAAGCGGTTGATGATCTCGCGGGTCTCCTTGTCCGTGTTGGCAAGCACCTTGCGCACCACGTTGGCGGGAACTTCCTCCAGAAAGTCCACGGCGTCGTCCACGTAAAGGTCATCGATCAGCCGCTCCACTTCCTTGTCCGTGATCTTTTCCACGATCGTCTGCTGGGCGTCGGAATCGAGGTATGCGAACACGTCGGCGGAGCTGTCTTTGGGGAGGATGCGGAAGGCTTTGACCAGCCGCTGGTCGTCATCCAGACTCATGATGAATTCAGCGATGTCGGGATATGCCATTTCACGCAGCCGCGCGCGCAAGGCGGGATAATCCTTGCTCTCCAAAAGCGCGGTCAGTTCTTCATACAATGTTTCATTCATTGGCTCACCGTCTTTCTTCGGTGCAGACGCCAAAGAACACGCCCGGAATGCTCAGGAGCACGGCGTCTGCGTTTGGTTTTTGTTCGTTCGTCGCCCCTTAGGGGAACTGTCACCGTCCACTGCAGACGCACCTCCTTTTGCGCGGATCGTTTGATTCAAGGACTCCCGATAAAAATCAGGGTAGAGCTTATTGTACTACATTTTGACATAAAAAGTCAATAAAAAACAATAAGAGTTTTTTGGTCAAATTGCCTGTCGCTTCATGCAGAATGCACAGCGCGGCAAACCTCAGTTTCTGCCTGCGGCAGCATAAAAACGCAAAAAATCCTCGGTCGCTTTGCCGCCTTCAAAGAAGTCGATCGAAAACGGTTTTTCTTCGCGCACGCAGGAATAAAAATCACGGAACAGCGCGGGATGTCCCCCGCCCCAATAATCCTTGCCGACCGTGGCGTTCTGCACCTTGCCGGTCAGCTTTTCCACCCGGCCGTCATTCGAAAACGCATAAAGCTCCGCGCCCTCAAGATGCAGGTTGCCCTTTTCGCAAAACAGGTCGATCTGCACGCTCGCGTTGCGGGAAAATGCAACGGTCGCGTCCATCTGCGCCGTGATACCGTTCGCATAGACCATGCGCACCAGCGCGGTATCTTCCACATCGATCACGCCCTGCAGGTGGTCGTTGGAGATGTGCGCCGTGCAGGACTGCATATCCGCGCCGATGAGATAGCGCAGAAGATCCACGGTGTGGATCGACTGATTGACAAGCACGCCGCCGCCCTCGGTGGCTTTTTTGCCGTGCCATTCGTCACTGTAGTAATCCGCGCCGCGGCACCAAAGCACATGGGCGGCTGCCGCCTGCAGTTTTCCGTATGCCGAAGAGGACAGCAGCTCTTTTGCAAGCTTGACCCCGGCGTTGTAGCGGTTTTGAAAGCAAACGCCGCATTGTTTGCCGCTTTCCTTCTGCGCCTGTCGCAGCCGCGCAAGCCCGTCTGCGCTGATGGCGCAGGGCTTTTCGCAAAGAACATTGCAGCCACGCCGCAGCGCTTCGCACGCCATGTCCACATGCAGATAATGCGGCGTGCAGATATGCACCGTGTCGGGACGCTCTTCGTCAAGCATAGTAATATAATCCGTATATGCGCGGCAGCCGTGCTGCTTTGCCGCTTTTTCGGCGCGCGCCGCCACACAGTCCGCGACCGCAACAAGCGTCACGTCCTCCATCGCGTCCAGCGCCGCAAGATGTACGCGCGAGATGTTGCCGCAGCCGATCACCACTGCTCTCATGCGCCGATCTCCCGCAGCAGCGCGTGCAGCGCGTCGGATGCCGCCTTGAAGGACGCCGCGTGGCTCTCATAGGCGCCCTTGGGCATCGCGCGTTTGGTTTCGCCGCCGGTTTCAAGGTTTTGCAGACCGTCGAACACCTGCAGATGCGGCTCAAGCGTGAGCATCACGTCGCCCGTGCGCTTGGAAACGGCGGTCAGGATCGCTTTCACATTGCCGTCGCCTTCACCGACGGGCACAACGGAAGCATCGGCAAACAGTGCGTCCTTCATATGCAGATACTCCGTGTAGGGTTCAAGCAGTTCGAACGCACGCAGCGTGTCTTCGCCGCACTGGACAAAGTTTGCCGGATCGAAAACGCCGCGCAGATGGCTGCAGTTTTGCAGCAGATCCAAACAGCGGTCGGCCGTGTCGCCGTAGATGCCCTTTTCGTTTTCGTGGCACGCGAGCACGCCGTTCGCGTATGCGTAATCCGCCATGGCCTGCACCTGTGCGAGCACGCGTTCACGGTTGGCTGCGTGGTCGTCCTCGGCGTCAAAATAAAAGCTGAACAGCCGGATATACGGCGCAGAGAAGATGTTTGCCACCTCGATCGTGCGCTTGAACGCTTCAAAATGCGGTGCGAAATCCTCTTTGATATTGATCTTGCCGTAGCCTGAACCGATGGAGCCGACGCGCATACCGCTGTCGTCCAGTTCGCGGCGCATCTCCTTTGCTGCAGACGCGGGGAGCTTGTTGATGTTCATCTCTTTGCCGAAGCCGCGCAGCTCCATGTGGGTGATCCCGTTCGCCCTGCAGGCAGCGATCTGCCCGGACAACGCCGCTTCGCCGCACTCATCACTGAACGCGGAAAGAATAAAGTTCGCCATTTTGCCTACCTCCGAATACTATATTGTAAGAAGTATAGCACTGTTTGTCCGGCTGTGCAAGCTGTTTGGAAGCGGAAATTCCGTTTGTCACAAAAAAAGAAGAAAATCAAAAAAAAGGCTTGACATTTGAGTGGAAATACGCTATTATATTTGAGCTGTTGAGATGATCCATTAGCTCAGCCGGCAGAGCACTTGACTTTTAATCAAGGTGTCCGGAGTTCGAATCTCCGATGGATCACCAGCAAAGACCTCTTTTGTCCAGCCGGACAGAGAGGTCTTTTTTTCTTTCTTTTTCAGGCCAAAACGACAAGCCCTTTGCCTCTGTTTTCCAAAAGCCCGACCTGCCCCTTGACAGGATCACTTGATTTTTATATCATAGAAATAAGAAACCAAAGACAGGATGTGTTCCCGATGTCGATCACAAACTTTTTCAAGCCGATCATTGCTTTTTTTCAATCCATCTTTCTGCTGATCGCGGGGCTGTTTTCGTCTCCGGCAGCAAAGCCCGCGCAGCCGACAGTCATTCCCGCCCCGGAAAATCCCACAGTGATCTGCATGGATGATTATTCGCTGGTATGGTACGATGATTTTGACGGCGACACGCTGGACGCCTCGAAATGGACCGGCTTTCGCTGCGGCACAGAAACGTCGGTCGTCCGTCAGGGCGGCTGGTGGCACACAGATTTTGCAACCGTAAAAGACGGAACTTTGAACATTGCAACAAAGTATTATCCGAACGGCTACAAGGGCGGCAAGGCCGGCTGGTATAGCTGCGGGCTCTGTACAACGGGCCTGTTTGAACAAACCTACGGCTATTTTGAAGTGCGCTGCATTCTTCCAAAGGGCGTCGGCATGTGGTCCGCCTTCTGGATGCTGCCGCAGGACTTCAGCCATACGATCGGAAACGGCGGCACAGACGGCGCGGAGATCGATGTGTTTGAATCGCCCAACTATCACTATAAGCTCAGCGACAATGTGAATGTTGTGACGACGAACCTGCATATTGACGGCTACGGCAAAGAGGAGCAGTCTGAAAATGTTGCAACGCCGTTCATCGAAGCAAACGACCCGTATGAGGAGTTCAACACCTACGGCGTTTCGTGGAACGAAACGGAATATGTGTTCTATATCAACGGTGTTGAAACCGGTCGCTCCTCTTTCGGCGGAACGTCCCGCGTGCCGGAATATCTGCTTTTGACCGCAGAGGTCGGCGGAGCCAACGGCGTTGCCGGAGCAAGTTGGGCGGGAGACGCACTGCAAAGTGACGCAGAACCCACCGATTTCGTCATAGACTATGTCAGAGCCTATCAGTATCGGTCGCTGCTCGGTTGATTTTCCTTCACAGCACACAAAAGAACAAAAAAAGATGACAGCGTGCAAAAACCTGTCATCTTTTTCTTTGTCAGTTTAATCTTTACCGCTTGGCGCCCTTGGAGCCCTTTGCGCCGCCGAAAGACACACCCTGCAGGACGTTGGAATCGAACGCATAGGTGATATCCTCGTTTTCGCGCTCGCGTTTGAGCGACAGCGAAAGCATTTCGTTGATGAGCTTTTCATACGGCACGCCGATCGGCTCCCAAAGATAGAACGAAAGCGAACCGGGAATGGTGTTGATCTCGTTGAGCCAGATATTACCGCTCTTCGTGTCCATCATAAAGTCGATGCGTGACACGCCGGAGCAGCCCAAACATTGAAACGCCCGCACGGCCATGTCCTGGATCGTCGCCTTTTGTTCGGGCGTGATATCCGCCGGAATTTTGCGCTTGAGCGTCGCCATGCCTTTGCTGCCGCCGCTTTTTGCGCCCTTTGCGCCTTTTGAGCCGCCTTTGGCGCCCTTTGCGCCGCCGCTGCCGTCGCCGATGTATTTGTCTTTGAACGACAGGATCTCATCTGCGTTGATCGGCTCCTCACATTCCGAGGCGCGCGCGCTTTCATAATCGCCGAGTACAGCACAGTTGATCTCTTTGAGGTTTTGCACCGCCATCTCCACCAGCACCTTCTGCGCGTAGCAGAACGCGGTATCGAGCGCGTCAAAGAGCTTTGCGCGGTCGTTCGCCTTGCTGATGCCGATCGACGAGCCGAGGTTCACAGGCTTGACGATGACGGGATAGCCGATGCGCGCTTCGATCTCGTTCACAACGGCCTCGTTGTCGCGGTCGTACTGCTTCGCCGTGTAGCACTTGCAGTCCAGCACGGGGATGCCGTTGTCCTTGAGCACGGTCTTCATCACATATTTGTCCATGCCGACCGCGGACGAGAGCACATCGCAGCCCACATAGGGGATGTTCAGCATCTTGAGATAGCCCTGCAGCGTGCCGTCCTCGACATTTGTGCCGTGCACGATCGGAAATGCGATGTCGATATAATCCACATAGCTCTTGCGCATGGACTTGAACGGATAGGCAAAGATCTTCACGCGCCCCTCGTCGTTGATGAGGATGACGCGGCGGCTGATCTTCAGCAGATGCGGCAGATCGGTATAGCTTTCGATCTGGCCGATCTCATAACCGGTATAAAACTTATTGTCCTTGGTTACATAGATGGGGATCACGTCATATTTTTTTTGGTCGATGCTCTGGATCGCCTGAATAGCGGAGATGATGGAGATCTCATGCTCCACACTTTTTCCGCCGAAAATAACGCCGACTTTGATCTTCATAGCAGTCCCCTCCTCTTAATAGTTGTCGGGCAGGTCGTTTTCAAGCAAAATGACCTTTTTCCGATCGCCCGAAGCCAGCGCATACACGCGCGTGAGCGCCTCCCCGATGGAATCCGCAACAAAAATCTTCGATTCGTCAAATCCGGCGTCAAGCAGACCCGCCTTGATCGGCTTTGCCTGCTTTTGGCCGACAAGCGCAACAAAGTCGCAGACCGCGGCGGCATTCTTGCCGAATTCTCGGTTGAGCTCCTCCTGCTTTTCGCCGAGCTCGACCATGCCGGGCGTGACGAGAATCTTGTAGCCGTCAAACAGCGCAAAGGTATCCAGCGCGGCCTTGGTGCCGGACGGGTTCGAGTTGTAGGCGTCGTCGATGATCGTGCAGCCGTTCTTTTCGCTCAGCTCCAAACGGTGCGGCACACCTTCGAGCTTGCGCACCTGCCCCTTCAGTTCACGCAGGGGGATGCCGAGTTTATGGCTGACGGCGATTGCGCCGGTAATGTTCAGCACATTGTGGCGGCCGAGCAGACGCGTGGAAAAACGTTCGCTTTCGCCGTTCGGCGCAATCACGGTGAAGGTCGTGCCGCGGTCGGAGACCGAAACGTCCGTTGCAACATAGTCGCCTTCGCCGCCGAGCGAATAGCGGATGCACGGACGGCTGCAGCCGTGGTCACGGATGTTTTCGTCGTCGCCGTTGAGAAAGAGCATCCCGTCCGCCGGCAGCGCGTCTGCAAGCTCAAACTTGGTGTTTTTCACCGCGTCAAGCGTTTTGAAGGATTCGAGATGCTGCGGGCCGATCGAAGTGATCACACCGTGCTGCGGATGTACGATATCGCACAGCTCCTTGATGTCGCCGACCCATTTTGCGCCCATTTCACAGATGAAGATCTCGTGCGTAGCGCGCAAAGATGTACGGATCGTTTTCACAACGCCCATCGGCGTGTTATAGCTTTCCGGCGTCATGAGCACATTATATTTTGCGCGCAGGAGCGTGTTGAGAAAATACTTCACGCTTGTTTTGCCGTAGCTGCCGGTGATGCCGATGATGGTCAGATCATCGCAGGCGGCAAGCAGCCGCTTTGCGTCGCGCGTATAATAGGCGTTGATCCCGAGCTCGATCGGCTTGTTGATAAGGTTCGCGATCAAAACCATGTATCTGCTGATGAGATACAGACCCAGCAGCACGCACAGCGCAATCGTCTCCCGGTGCCGCGGGAATGTGATGGCGGCGCTGACAATGATCGCGGCGGCGCAAAGCAGAGCGATCGTCACAAACATACGCTTGACGCGCGGGGTATAGACAAGCGGCTTCTTGCCCTTGCGCGGCCATTCAAAGGGAATGGCGATGCAAAGCAGCAAAAAGCAGAAAAACAGCTTGAGGTCGACATTGAACGGGATGAGCGCGACCACCAGCATCAGCACCGCAAGCATATTGTGCGGCAGCGCACGGAAGCTGTTTTGGCGCATCCATTTGAAATGGGTGTCAAAGCGGTAGGAGTTGAGCTGGAAATAGTGCATGGAGTCCAGAATGGAGAGCATTTCGACCACACCGAACGTGATCACGCAAAGCAGAAAAAGCGAAAAAGTCATGGCGCTACCCCCTCACGAAATGTTCATAAACGAAGCGATCACACGCAAAAAGCGCTGCGGCTGCTCCAAAAACGAAAAGTGTCCCGCGCCCTCAAAGGTGACGAGCGCGCTTTCCGGCATCAGCTTTTCCATCGTCTGTCCGTCAGAAAGCGGCGTGGCGGTGTCGGCTGTGCCCCAGATCAAAAGCGTCGGGCATTTCACACACGGCATCAGATCGCACAGGTCCTCGTTGACGACCTTGACAAGCGTCTCGCGCATCACGGGCGACGCGGCGTTGTAATCTGCCGAACCGCTGCGGCGGCGCATGGATTCCATCAGATGCGGGAACATTTTTTCCATCGTATCCTTTTTCACCACATGCTTCACAGCGCTGTAAACGCCTTCCTTTGCGCGGCGCAGCGGCGTTTTTTCGGGTTTGACCCCGGCGGCGTCCACAAGGATCACCTTTTCCACCGTAAACGGCAGTTCGCGCGCGCACAGCTTGATGATGACGCGCCCGCCGAACGAATGGCCGAGCAGTGTGATTTTTTCAAACGAATAATCCTTCAAAAAGTCCAGCACAAAGTCCACATAGGCGTCCACGTCCCACGCTTCGGGCGGCTCCTGACTTTCGCCGTGGCCGGGCAGATCGAGCGCGAGCACCTTGTATTTTTGTTTGAGCAGCGAGATCGTATCGGCGAACAGCTTGATGTTTGCGCCCCAGCCGTGCAGCAGCAGCACAAGGTCGCCTTCGCCCTCGCAGGTATAGTTGATGGTCAGACCGTTGAGTTCCTTTGTCAAGAATGGTTCCCCCTGAAAAAAAGTATTTTACACTGATATTTACGCATAACTATGCTTAGTATAGCACATACTGAAAATAATTTCCACTGGATTGCGGGAATTTTTCAATTTTCAAGCTATTTTTTTCAAGGAGGTATTCCAATGGAACTCAAAGGAAGCAAAACCGAACTCAATTTGCTCACCGCTTTTGCGGGCGAATGCCAGGCCAGAAGCAAGTATGACTTCTTTTCAGAAAAAGCGAAGCAGGACGGCTTTGAGGAGATCGCCGGCGTTTTCACCAAGACCGCCGACAACGAAAAAGAGCATGCCGCGCTGTGGTGGCGGCTGCTGGCCGGCGGCGCGGGCGAAACGCAGGACAATCTGCAAAACGCCTGCGGCGGCGAGCATCACGAATGGACCGAAATGTATCCGGAATTTGCCGAGACCGCGCGTCAGGAGGGGTTCGAAAGCATTGCGGCGCTGTTTGAGGACGTTGCGCGCATTGAACAGAGCCACGAACAGCGCTTTCAGGCGCTGTTTGACACGATGAGCGCGAGGGAGGTGTTTCAAAAGCGCGACGCCGAAACCTGGGTCTGCACGTCCTGCGGCCATGAGCATTACGGCAACGGCGCGCCGCAATCCTGCCCGGTTTGCGGAAAAGAGCAGGCGTATTTTGCGGTGAAAATCGAAAGTCGGTAGTCGAACGACAGTAGTCATTAGTCAATAGTCATTAGTCAATAGTCATTAGTCAATAGTCATTAGTCAATAGTCATTAGTCAATAGTCATTAGTCAATAGTCATTAGTCAATAGACATTAGTCGTTAGGTACCCGCTGATTAATTCGATGTGTAAAGATTGGCGAGGAAATTTTTCGTCAGATGTAACAGAAATCGCGCAGCCAACCTGACGGTTTGCAAGCGATTTCTGTGCAAAATGACGGAAAATTTA
>CADBBT010000042.1:18280-27457 GCA_902792985.1 Oscillospiraceae bacterium | reverse complement strand
CACATCAAGCTTCATTTAAAAGCGAAGCATTTTATAACGAATCTCGCGGTAAAAGAGCGCTTATCTTGCCCTCCCCGAAGGCGGGGAGGGTGGCAGCCGCAGGCTGACGGGTGAGGCTTGACCGACGCATCGCGCTCTGCGCCACGCCCCACAATTCCGAATTGCTTTTCCGCCCGTTCAATTTTAAACTTCTCTCCTTCCTTATATGTTAAACGGATTTATTTGCTTAAACAAGCCGGAAGGGCTCACGTCCTTCGTTGCGGCTGCAAAGGTGCGCAGACTGACCGGCGCAAAAAAGAGCGGCCACACCGGCACGCTTGATCCGATGGCGACCGGCGTGCTGACCGTTGCGCTCGGCGCGGCAACGCGCTTCATTGAGCTGATCCCCTCCCACGAAAAATCCTATCGCGCCGCGTTTCGCCTGGGCGAGACGACCGACACGCTCGATATCACGGGAAAAACGCTGCAAACGCGCCCCGTGACGTGTGATGCTTTTGCTGTGGAAGCGGCGCTGGACGCTTTTCGCGGAAAAATTTTGCAGGTGCCGCCGATGTATTCGGCGCTGCAAAAGGACGGCGTGCGCCTGTATGCGCTCGCGCGGCAGGGCGTGGAAGTGGAACGTCAGCCGCGAGAGGTGACGATCAGCCGCCTTGCGCTCACCGGGGCGGACGACGACGCCCATACCTATACCATTGACGTGACCTGCTCGGCAGGGACGTATATCCGTTCGCTGATCTCCGATCTCGGCGAAGCGCTCGGCTGCGGCGCGGTCATGACGGCGCTTTGCAGAACGGCGGCGCACGGTCTGACGCTTGCGCAAAGCTTTGATTTTCCGGCGCTGGAAGCGATGGCGCAAAACGGCACAGTTGAAACGGCGGTTTTGCCGATCGAGCGGCTGCTGGGCTTTCCCGCGCTCACGGTCAGCGAAAAACAGGCGGTGCGCTTTTCCAACGGCGGCGCACTCGATCTTTCAAGACTCGGCGGCCTGACAGACGCGGCGCTTTACAGCGTTTTTTCCCCGCAGGGGGCGTTCCTCGGCGTTGGCGAAGCGGCACAGGAGCTGCTGCCAAAGAAGATCATGAGCAAGTAATGCGCTTGCGCGCATCATTCGGAATTCGGAATTGCGGAAAATTTGGAATGTGGAATTGCGGAAAATTTGGAATGTGGAATTTGGAATTTGGAATTGTGGGACGCCGCGCGGTGCGCGATGCGTCGGATGCGCTAAAACGCATAATTCGCAATTCGCAATGCTGAAATGAAACCGTATGATTGAAAAAAATATAATTTACGGATTGTCAAACAAACCGCACTTTTCACCGCGGAGGAAGCGCTCATTTTATAACTACGAAACCCGCGACTTCAATTCCACATTCCACATTTCACATTCCAAATTAATCTCCGTTTTTCGGCTGATAATTGCGCAGCTTGTCCAGCCCGTACTGCAGATAATCGGGCATGTCGTAGGACGCGTCTGACGAGAACACACGCGGACGGTTTTGCTGACTTTTGGCAGCGGTGCGCACAGCCGGTTTGCGGCGTTCCGTTTGCGGAAAACTGCTCTTTTTGCGCTGCGGCGCGGCAGGCGGCGTTTGCTGCGGCGCGCCGGTGTTCAACCCGTCGTGAACGGTGATGAGCCGGTTTTGCGTGCAGGTGCGCTGCTCAATGCGCCCGGCTTCCTCAAACAGATGCAGCACACGCTCCACCTTGGACGGGTCAACGCCGGTGACACGCGCAATTTCCCGCCGCCCGGTGATGAGCTGTCCGGGCTGCAGGGTGATGGGTTTTCCGGCAAAAACAACGGCGCGTTCCTTGAATGCGGCATGGGCGCAGAGATAACACCAGACGGCGAGCGTCGCAAGGTCGTGAAACAGCACGCCATCTTCAAAAATCTCTCTGCTGAGTTTGAACCAACGGTATTCCATAAAAAGATCCCTCCATAATAAGGCCGGAAACGCCGTTTTGTCGCGCAAAACACGCGACAAATGGGGAAATCTTAATAATTTTTAATTTTTATTCATTGCTCTCTCACGCGCGTGTGTGCGCGCGTTAAGATCTACGTCTAAGATCTATCTTTCTTCTTTCTATATAGTGTGCGCCCGTTGACCGACAGCGGTGCTGCAAGGGTCCGGCTGTGGTCTGAAAATGCGTGCACTTTTCGCGGTCCGCGTTTGCGGCTTCCCTTGCGCCGCAAGGGGAGAGTGGCTCCTTTTTCGTGTGCAAAGTCTGGTTCATTTTGCCGGTTCTGACCCGGATTTCAATCTTTTTTACTACAGTTTCAACGATTCGTTTTCTTTCGCTTTTTCCGCACCTTTCGCCTTCTTTCCGACACTTTGCTAAGCTGCTGAAAAAGAAAAACGGTTGATTTACAATTCCGCAGATAAAAGCCGAAGCTGAAAGGGCATGTAACGCGAGACTTTCCCATATCGTGCGGTTCCACGTCAACATCTCACAAAGCGGCTTTCTCTTTCTTCGTCTATTCTTTCTCTTTCGCAAGAGAAAGAGAAAGAATGGACCCGCCGGAGGCTCCGAAACGAGCAAGCCAAAGCTGCGGAAGATGATAACAAAACGGAAAGGGGAATGGTTTACGCCGTTCATCCCAACGAAACGGTGACGGTTTTTGCTTTTCACCGAAAGAAGCGGTTGCGGTGGATGCTTTGCTTTTATGTTCGCTTTGCGGTTTACGACCTCACCCGTCATCGCGCAAATTTGCGTGCGCGTTTTTCATCTGCGTTCGCTGCGCGATGCCACCCTCCCCAGAGGGGAGGGCAAGATCAGTTCGCGTTTTCCGCTGTGTTCGCCTCAAAACAAATGCAGCTCATCAACGATCGTACCGTATCGCCGCACGCATTGTCGCGGCGCGCGCGTTCTTTCCATGCACGCTTAAACCCGCGACTTCCGTTCCGAATTTCGAATTTCGAATTGAAAAAGCCACGGCGGGGCTTCTCTGTCCGCTAACAGCTAACGGCTAACAGCTAACAGCTAACAGCATCCCTTCAACACTCTTCACTCTTCCCTCAATCCCTCAATCCCTCAATCCCTACCCACTTCTTACCACATTACGCCTATGACTCAACGTGTTCTTGCACTCGGAAATTTTGACGGCCTGCACCGCGGCCATCTGGCGGTGCTGCAAACGGCGCTTGACTGCGCAAACGCACAGGGGCTCACGCCTGCGGTGCTGCTGTTTGACCGGCACCCGAAGGAAGTGCTCACCGGTGTTTGTCCGCCGCTGCTGATGACCGAGGACGAAAAACGCCGCCGGCTGCGGCAGCTCGGTTTTTCGCTCGAGATCGTCTCGTTCGAAGCGCTGCGCGACCTTTCGCCGCAAGCGTTTCTGGAAACGGTGCGCTCGTCGCTTTCTCCGGCGGCGCTGTGCTGCGGCAACAACTACCGGTTTGGAAAACAAGCCGCGGGGAACGTACAGACGCTGCAGACGCTCGCATCCGCGTGCGGGATCCGGGTACAAATTGCGCCCGACGTTTTGTTCGACGGTGCGCCGGTGTCGTCCACACGCATCCGGCTGCTTTTGGAAACAGGCGAGGTTTGCGCGGCAAACGCGATGCTCGGCCGGCCGTTTTCCTATGCGTTTGACGTGATCGGCGGCGACAAGCGCGGGCGGATCCTCGGTTTTCCGACCGCGAACCAGAGCTTTCCGCCGCAGTTTGTGCAGCTTCGGCGCGGCGTTTACGCCTCAAAGGTCTGCTTAAAGAACGTGTGGTATCCTGCGGTTACGAACATCGGGGTGCGGCCGACGATCGGCACGCCGGACCTGCGCAGCGAAACGCACATCCTCGGCTTTTCCGGCGATCTGTACGGGCAGACGCTTGAGGTGCATCTGCTGCAGTTTTTGCGCGACGAAACAAATTTCGGCACGCTGGAGGCGCTGAAACAGGGCATTGCCGCCGACGTGTGCGCGGCAAAGGACGTTTTTGAAAGGACAAACGACAAACCATGAAACAAACGCTGAATGTGAAAGCCGTCTTTTTTGATTTTGACGATACGCTGCAAAGCCGAAAGGGCGCGTACCGCCTGTATTGCGAAGCGTTTCTGACCCGCTATTTCCCGAAGATCGGCGAAAAAGAGCGGCTGCAAAAGCTCGACGAGATGGAAGCGCTCGTGGACGGCGGCTATAAGGACCGCGAGGTCTATTTCCCGGAGCTGATCGCCCTGTGGGGCTGGGAAAACCATCCGCCGCTGCAGGAGCTTTATGATTCGTTCAACCTTGATTTCGGCAAATACATCGTGCTGCTGCCCGGGGCTGTGGAAACGCTGAAGGAGCTGAAGCGGCGCGGCTATTTGCTCGGCGCGGTGACGAACGGCGTCTCTTCGCTGCAAAACATCAAGCTGGACACCGCCGGCATCCGCGATCTGTTCGACGTGGTGGTCGTCTCCGGCGATATCGGCGTGTATAAACCCGACCGGCGCATCTTTGACGAGGCCGCGCGGCGGCTGGGACTTGAAAACCGGCAGGTGCTGTTTGTCGGCGACCATCCGGTCAACGACATCGACGGTGCGCTCGGCGCCGGGATGTATGCCATCCGCATGAACTACGGCGATTTCAAAGGCAAGGGCCTGGGCAAAGCGACCGTCGCCGAGATCGAGCACATTGACGAAGTGCTGGAATACTTAGAATAATAATTTGGAATTTGGAATGTGGAATGTGGAATTAATTCGCAATTCGCAATTCGCAATTGAGGTCGCGGGTTTACTGTTTATGAAATGAGCGTTTTCTCCGCGACGAAAAGTGCGGCGAAACGGAACGGTTGTCGATTGTCAAACCTCACCCGTCAGGGAAGCGGCTGCCACCCTCCCCGCCTTTCAAACCTCACCCGTCAGCCTGCGGCTGCCACCCTCCCCGCCCTCGGGGAGGGCAAGTTGGGTTCGCTTTTATAGATAGGTTGTCATAAAAATGTTTGTAAGCACCATCCAATGCAGAATGAACTTTACAAAATAGATAATGCTCTATGCCACATCAAGCTTCATTTAAAAGCGAAGCATTTTATAACGAATCTCGCGGTAAAAGAGCGCTTATCTTGCCCTCCCCGAAGGCGGGGAGGGTGGCAGCCGTAAGGCTGACGGGTGAGGTTTGACAGACGCATCACGCGCAGCGTGGCGTCCATTCATTCCACATTCCACATTCCACATTCCAAATTCCAAATTTTGCGCATTGCGCATTGCGAATTCTAAAGTGCGCCTTGCGCATTTCACTCCAAATAAAAAAACAGGGGACTGACAATTATGTTTTGTAAACATTGCGGATTAAAACTGGACGACGGCGTGAACGTCTGTCCGCGCTGCGGCACAAAAATGGACGCCGGTGCGCTCGGCGTGCAGAATTTCAAAGTGACGCTGCCCTCGCACGAGCAGGAATTGCAGGAGCTGCTGGAGCAGGCGGATGCAAAACTCGCCGCCGCTGCCCCTGCGCCGAAGGCCGTTCCCGCCGCGGACACGGACGAGCTTTCCGAACCGGAGATCATTGCGCCCGAAACCGGGGCAGATGCTTCAACGGAACCGAACACCGCCGCGCCCGATGCGTTTGAGGACGTCTCCTCCTACAGCGCACCTGCTGCCGCGCCGCATGTGACCGACGCGTCCGACGCTGTGCTGCGCCGCCCGTTCATTTCCGACGGCCGTGTGCCGCAGCCGTATCTCGACGTCTCTTCCGGAAGAGCGCCGGTGCCGCCGCGCCGTCCGGCCGAAACACCTGCAGCCCGCCGCAGCCGCCATGCGCTGACGGCGATCGTGTGCGTGTGTCTGCTTGCGCTTGTGGCGCTGCTCGGCGTGCGGTTGACCACAACGCTGTTCGACAGCAGCAACAGCGGCCTGGAGCCGGTGTCGCTGAGTGTTTTGACCGACGACGAAAAGCAGGAGGTGCTCTCCTTCCTTTCGGCCTATGCGCCGCTGTATGACCGGGCGTTTTCGCCCAAAACGTTCGGCGTGGGCGCGTTCTTCGAGCTGCTGGATCTCAATCAGACCAACAACCTCTATGCCGCCTCCTTCGGGCAGCCGACCCGTGTGACCGAAACGCCCGATCCGCTGAACCGCTTTGTTGACGAAACCGGCGCGTTCAGCTATTACCGCATTGACGAAAAAGACCTGAACGCCCTTGCCGAACAGTTTGGCGTATCGCTGCCGGGCAGCGGCAACAACAGCCGCTATTACTACTATGACGGCGCGTACTATTTCTTTGCCGAAGCGGAGCCCGCCGGCGACCCGTCGCCCGAAGTGCACATTTCCAAGGCGCAGCACACCGAAGACGGCAGTTACTACATCGCGCTGGCCGATCTGAGCGAGATCAACGTGGTCTATGCCATCGTCAGCCGCAGCGCCGACGCCGCGGAGGACGGCTGGACCCTTTCGGAGCTTTCGCCCGAACCGCTGTTCCGCGAAGACGGCAGCCGCGTGGCCGCGCAGACAACCATGCTGAACTATGAGATGCGCCACGAGGAGATCTCCGCTGTGGCCGCCGACAAAACGCTGGTTGCAAAATACGTTCTGGATTACCCGTATTTCACCGACGAAGCGAACGAGACCGCAAAGACGGTCAACGCGCTTTACGCGCAGATGCTCAAATCCTATAACGACCTTGCGGCCACGGCCAACGACAGCTACAACGACTTTGTCAAGCGCGATTATGACAAGCGGATGCTGCCGAGCTACACCTACATGGTCTCCACCGTGACCTATAACGCGGATGGCACGCTTTCGATTTTGGACGAGCTGACCGAATATCAGGCCGCTGCCGCCGCCAAAGCACGCAAGGCGCAGCAGACGGAGACGGCAGACGAAACCGCCGAGGCCGAAGCGGAAGGCGAAGCTGTTTCCGCCGTCGGCTTTGTGATGCCGACGATCACCTATTCCGGCACAACGATCGACACCGCGTCGGGCGCGTTTTTGCGGCGCGACGATGTGTTCAGCGGCGATTATGAACTGTATCAGTCGCTGCTGTACCGCATTTTTGCCGGCGCGAGCGAAGAAGAACTCGTCTCGCTCCTGAGCGTCACCCCGCCGGTCGATGTGACAGATGCGACAGACGCGACCGACAGCTTTGACCCCTATGCGCCGACGGCATCGCAGGATGTGACCGCACCGGGCGATTCAACGGAAACAAGCGCGCCCTCTGCAGCTTCTGTACTGCCCGCGCTGAATGACGCCGAGGCGACGATCGCCCAGCAGATCTACGCATCCCCCTGGGTGCGCACGCAGGACGGTGTGCGTTTTTGCTACTTCGGCAACGGCTATCACACGTTTGTGACCCTTCCGCAGCGGTTTGTTGAGGAAGCGGAGTGAAGCGACTTTCGGAATCATGGATTCGGAATGAATGGACGCCGCGCTGCGGCGGATGCGCGGAGCGCATAATTTGGAATGTGGAATTTGGAATGTGGAATTGCGGGACGCCGCGCAAAGCGCGATGCGTCAAGGCGCTGGCGCGCATAATTCGGAATTCGGAATTGCGGTCGCGGGGGATTATAATTCGCAATTTGCAATTCGCAATTCGCAATTGCGGTCGCGGGGGATTTTAATTCGCAATTGGCAATTCGAAATTCGCAATTGAGGTCGCGGGTATAGTGAAAATAAAAAATCGGTTGTCTCCGCGACGAAAAGTGCGCTTTGGCTGATAATCCGAAAATCATATATTTTATAATCATAGGCTATCATTGAATCTTTTTCGCAGCTTTTCCGAACACATTTGACGCATCACGCGCAGCGTGGCGTCCCTTCATTGCGAATTGCGAATTGCGAATTGCGAATTGCGAATTGCGAATTGCGCGCAAGCGCTTTGACGCATCACGCGCAGCGTGGCGTCCATTCATTGCGCATTGCGAATTGCAAATTGCGAATTGCGCGCAAGCGCTTTGACGCATCGCCGCAGGCGGCGTCCCTTAATTTCACATTCCACATTCCACATTCCACATTCCAAATTTTCCGGCTTGCATCTTTTTGCACAATGCGCTATAATAAAATATCAACGACCATCATCGGCGTTTTCGCTCGGCGAAACGCAGCAAGGAGAACCGTTATGTTATTTTCACAAGATATCGCCATCGATCTCGGCACCGCCAACACCCTTGTGTTCGTGAAGGGCAAGGGCATCGTTATGCGTGAGCCCTCTGTGGCCGCGATCAGTGTCAGCAGCAAGCCGGCAAAGGTGGTTGCCGTGGGGAACCAGGCCAAAGAGATGATCGGCCGCACGCCCGGCTCCATCACCGCCATGCGTCCGCTGCGCGACGGCGTGATCGCCGATTTCGACATCACGGCCGAAATGCTGCGCAAGTTTATCCAAACAGCGATGGGCACGTCGCTGTTTGCCAAGGCGCGGGTCGTGATCTGCATTCCCTCCGGCGTCACAGAGGTCGAACGCCGCAACGTGCACGACGTTGCACTGGAGGCCGGCGCAAAATATGTCAGTTTGATCGAAGAGCCGATGGCGGCCGCGATCGGCGCGGGACTGCCCGTGAGCGAAGCGATCGGTTCCATGGTGGTGGACATCGGCGGCGGCACGGCGGAGGTTGCCGTGATCGCGCTGGGCGATATCGTCACATCGCGCTCCGTGCGCGTGGCGGGCGACACGCTCGATTCCGCCATCGTGCAGTATGTCAAGAAAAAGTACAATCTGCTTGTCGGCGAACGCACCGCCGAGGAGATCAAGATCAAGATCGGTTCCGCCGTGCCGTATGAAGGCGAGGGCAAGATGGAGGTCAAGGGACGCAACCTGATCGACGGTTTGCCCAAAAGCGTGACGCTCACGAGCGAAGAGGTGCGCGAAGCGCTGGACGACCCCATCAGCCAGATCCTCGACGCGATCAAGGCCACGCTGGAAAAAACACCGCCCGAGCTTTCGGCGGATATCATCGACCACGGCATCACCCTCACCGGCGGCGGCGCGCTGCTGCGCGGACTGGACAAACGCATCCGCGAGGAGACGGGGATGCCGGTCATCGTTGCCGACGCGCCGCTGGACTGCGTTGCGGACGGCGCGGGCATCTATCTGGAATCCGACAGTCTGGAAAAGGTCGGAAAGCGGATCTGATTCGCGAGAGCGCGATCGCGCAATTCGCAATGCGCAATGCGCAATGCGCAATGATTCTTGCGGGTTGACTTTCGTGTGGAACAAACTGCCGCTCGTCCGCACGCTTCCCCCGCAGATGCTGCCTTCTCAATGCCCGAAGAGGTCTG
>CADBBT010000042.1:0-18200 GCA_902792985.1 Oscillospiraceae bacterium | reverse complement strand
ACTTTCGTGTGGAACAAACTGCCGCTCGTCCGCACGCTTCCCCCGCAGATGCTGCCTTCTCAATGCCCGAAGAGGTCTGGTTAGATTTGCAATTCAATACAAGTCAGTCATCAACGCTTCTTCGCGGCGCACACGATGTTTTATCACCCATATACATCCGCGCGCATTGCGAATTGCGCATTGCGAATTGCAAATTATTCTCAATTTGCGAAACGCAGACGGAGAAGCCTGCACAAGGAGTTTTTCTTATGCGAAAGTTTTTGAAAAGTACACAAGTGAAGATCTTTTTGTTCGTCTTTGCGGCGCTGCTGGTCGGCGTTTTGCTTGCCGCGGTCGGACACGCCCGGACCTCGCCGCTGAGCAAGGTGGTTTCCGTGGTGTTCACGCCGCTGCAGAAGGTGAGCAGCACACTCAGCGAAAAGGCGCACTGGTTTTCTTCATCCTTCGCTTCGGCAAGCACGCTGAAAAACGAAAACGAGGAGCTGCGCGCAAAGCTCGCGGACTATGAGAACCAGCTCATCGATTACGGCGAAACAAAAAAGAAGCTGCGCTCGTATGAGAAGGCGCTTGAGGTGAAAAAGCAGCACAGCGATTTCACACTGCTGCCGGCAAACGTCATCGGCACCGACAGGGGCGGGAGGTTCACGTCGCTCGTGCTCGATCAGGGCAGCAGCGACGACGTTGCGCTCGGCGACCCGGTGATCTCCGAGGGACATCTTGTGGGCATCGTCAAAAAAGTCAATCCGGCCGACTGCGTTGTGCATACGCTGCTGAATCCGACGGTCAACGTCGGCGCGCTGGAAAGCAAAACGCGCGAGGGCGGCTTTGTTACGACCGACACCTACCAGAGCGAAAACGGCAAATGTATGCTGCGCGGACTGGAACGCAGCACCCAGGTCATGCCCGGCGCGCTGGTCGTCACCTCCGGCGTGGGCGGCCTGTATCCGAAGGGCCTGCTCATCGGCACAGTGTCGCAGATTTTGGAAAGCGACGTTGATCTGACCGCTTACGCGGTGCTGGAGCCCGCGGCGGATTACGCGTCGCTCGAGGACGTGTTCATCATCACCGAATTCAAAGGGCAGGGGATCGAGCAGCCTGCCGACTGAGGAACCTTATGAGACGCTTTACCTTTGACCGGCAACTGGCAAAACGGCGGGCAATGTTCGCATTGCTCCTGGTGCTCGCTGCCCTTTTGCAGCATACACGCGGCCTGCTGCCCGTGTTCGGGGGCGCGTCGCTGCTGCTGTTGCTGCCGATGAGCGTGGCGATCGCCATGTTTGAGGGCAGCGTGATCGCAATGCTGTTCGGCGTGTTTGCCGGTGCGTTGTGGGATTATGCGTCTGCGTCCGCCGACGGTTTCTACGCCGCCGCACTGTGTTTGATCTGCTTTGTCTGCGGGGCGCTGTGCTCGTTTTTGCTGCGCGTGAACCTCAAATCGTTTTTGCTGCTTTGTTTTTGTGCGCTCGCGCTGCTGCTGCTTGCACAGTGGTTCTTCTTCCGCTTTTTGACCGGGACCGACCGCAGCGGCATACTGCTGCTGCACCATGCGCTGCCGACCTTGCTGTATACGCTCGCCGTCTCGCCGCTTTGCTACGGCGCGGCAAAGGCGGTGCGAAATTTGCAAAGCGAATAATTCGGAATTCGGAATTGAGGTCGCAGGAGAAACGATGCGGTGCATCTCTCCACTCTCCACACTTCACTCTCCACTCTCCACTCTCCAAACTCCACTCTTCCCTCACCCCCTCAATCCCTCAATCCCTCAATCCCTCAATCCCTCAATCCCTTATTCCCTTATTCCCTTATTCCCTTATTCCCTGTTCCCTGCCTACTCTCCACTCTCAACTCCCCCCCTTCACTCTCTCAAAACAAGGTGGTGATTTCATGCGAAAACCGTATAACCGACGGAGAACCTCTGCGGTCATGGCGCTCATCGCCCTGGCGATCGCGGTGTTTCTTGTGCGCCTTTATTATGTGCAGGTCGTGCAGGCAAAACAGGCGCGGCAGACCGCTGCGCAGACTGTGACAGTGCCTGTGGAGGCGCTGCGCGGTGAGATCCGCGACCGCAACGGCAATCTGCTGGTCACGAACCGGCAGGTGCGCACGATCGTGTTCAACTACAACCTCTTCCCGCCCGGAAAGGAAAGTGCGCGCCGCAATGAGATCATCCTTTCGCTCATCCGCCTGTTTTCCGCCTATAAGGACGCCGACTGGACCGACAATCTGCCGCTGCGCATCAAAAGCGACGGCACGCCGGTGTTCGTCAAAGACAAGGACAACGAGGTCAGCTATCTGAAAAGCAAGGCCTTTTTGCATATGAACCCCTACGCCACGGCGCAGGACTGCTTCGCCGCGCTGGTGGAACGCTATGATCTCGGAAACTACAGCCTGCCCGACGCGCGCAACATCGCCTCGGTCTATTACTCCATGCACAAGGAGGGCTTCAACACCGCAACGCCCTATGTGTTCGCCTATGACGTGCCGCAGGAGCTTGTTGCCGCCGTCAAGGAGCGCAGCGACATCTTCCCGGGCGTGGATGTGCAGATCGAAGCGCAGCGCGAATATGTGGACGGCACCATCGCGCCGCATCTGCTCGGCATCGTGGGCGCCATCAGCCCGTCGGAATATGAGGCGAAAAAGGACGAAGGCTACGGCAAAAACGACCTGATCGGCAAGAGCGGCCTGGAATATACGCTGGAAAGCTATCTGCGCGGCACGGCGGGCGAAAAGGTCATCACCGTGGACCGCGACGGCAACACGAGCGAAACCTATACCGTCCGTCCGCAGCAGGGCGACACCGTGATCCTCACGATCGACCGCGATCTGCAAAAAACAGCGCAGAACGCGCTGAGAAAGCTGATTTTGGAACAGCAGGCCGTGCGCGGCAACGTGCGCTCGGGCGCCGTGGTCGTGATGGATACCAAGAACAACGATGTGCTGGCCTGCGCGAGCTATCCGACCTTCAACCTTGACACCTACAACAAAAACTCCGCAAAGCTCAACCTTTCAAGCGCAAAACCGCTTTGGAACCGCGCGCTGCGCAGTACCTACACCCCGGGTTCCACGATCAAGCCCTGCGTGGCGATGGCCGGCCTGCAGGAGGGTGTGATCACCAAGGACACCTACATCTTCTGCGGCGGCAAATATCGCTATTTCTCCGACTACCAGCCCGGCTGCACGGGCTTCCACGGCGGGCAGAACGTGGTCAACGCCCTGTATCACAGCTGCAACATCTTCTTTTATGAAACGGCGCGTCTGCTCGGCATTGAAAAGCTCAACCGCTATTTCACGATCTTCGGCCTCGGCGAAAAGACCGGCGTTGAGCTTGTGGAGGCCGAGGGCACCGTGGATTCCTATCAGTTCCGCACCTCGCGCGGCGAGCTTTGGACGCCGGGTCTGACGATCCAGGCCGGCATCGGCCACGGCGACAACCAGTTTACGCCCATTCAGCTTTGCTCCTATGTTTCCATGATCGCCAACCGCGGCGTGCGCTACCGCGCCCATCTGGTGAAATCCATCATGTCGTCCGATTTTTCCGAAACGCATCTGCAGTCGCAGACCGAGGTGCTCGCGCACGCGGATTTTGAAGAAGAAAACTGGGATCTTGTGCAGCGCGGCATGCTCTATGTCGGCAAATACAGCTACGCGGACTTTTCCAAGGTGCCCGTGGACGTGGCCGCAAAGACCGGTACAACAACGGTCGAAAAATGGATCGGCGGCGCAAAAGTGGATACCTACAACGGCTTGATCATGACCTTTGCGCCGTTTGAAAACCCCGAGATCGCCATTGCGGTCGTGATCGAGGGCGCCGGTTCCGGCGGTTCCACCGCGCCGGTCGCCTCCAGCATCATGGAATACTATTTCTCCCACAAACCGGCGGCAGCGGCGGACGATTCCGACGAAGTGCTGCTCAAGTAAACCCTGAAAAAACATCGGAGGTGCCCTTTATGGCGAAACGCATTGTTGTTGCGTCCGGCAAAGGCGGCGTTGGAAAAACCACGCTCGCGCTCGCGCTCTCGCTCGCTTTTGCGCGGCGGGGCAAACGGGTGCTGCTGGTCGATTTTGACGATCTGCGCTGCGCGGATCTGCTGCTCGGCGTTGCCGACCGCGTCGT
This sequence comes from Oscillospiraceae bacterium, assembly GCA_902792985.1. GTDB lineage: Bacteria > Bacillota > Clostridia > Oscillospirales > Acutalibacteraceae > UBA6857. The sequence goes on along the minus strand of CADBBT010000042.1, from coordinate 14,089 downwards.
TTACGACTGGGGCGACGTGCTGAACAAAAACTGCGAACCGAACGACGCCGTGCTCAGCGCCGGCGCGATCTCCCTGCTGCCGTGTCCGACGGATTACGGCACATTTACACCGGCGCAGGTGCGCGATATGATGCACGGCTACGCCCAGCAGTTTGACATTTTGATCTATGACGCGCCCGCCGGGATCGGCACCGGGTTTTCACTCGCGTGCGCCGGAGCAAGGGAGGGCATCGTTGTTGCTTTGCCCGACCCCGCGTCGGTGCGTTCGGCATGCCGCGCCGCGCAGGAGATGGAAACGCGCGGCGTAAAAGAGTGCCGCCTGATCCTCAACCGTGCCGTCAAACGTGACATCCGCCGCGGGCTGCTGCTGAATATCGACGACGTGATCGACCGCAGCGAAGTGCAGCTGATCGGCATCGTGCCGGAGGACCGCGCACTGCGCTATGCCGCAATGAAACCGGGCTTCTTTTCCCCGGACGCGATCTCGTTTTTGCCGCTGAACTGCATCGCCGGACGGCTGGAAGGGGAAAACATCCCGCTGATCTTCGCTTAAATACCGAAAAGGAAAATAGTTTTTTGTTGAATTTGCCGTTTTTCTTTTATTTGTCTTGCTTTCTTGACAAAGATTTGTTATGATAATAATAAGGAACTTGGATGCTCCGGCGTCCCAAAGGAGAAAAACGAATGAATATTGCACTCATTGCCCATGATGCAAGAAAGGAATTGATGGTCCAGTTTTGCATCGCATACTGCGGCACCCTCAGCGGCCACAATCTGTGCGCCACCGGCACCACCGGCAAAATCGTCAGTGAAGCGACCGGACTTTCCATCACCAGCTTTCTTTCGGGCGCGCAGGGCGGCGAAGAACAGGTCGCCTCTCGCATTGCCTGCAACGAAATCGATCTTGTCCTGATTTTCCGTGATCCGCTCAAACCGGATTCCGGCCAGCCGAACGAGGCGAACCTCCTGCGGCTGTGCGACGTCCACAATGTTCCCGTTGCAACGAATATCGCCACTGCCGAAGCGCTCATCCACGCGCTGGAGCGCGGCGACCTCGACTGGCGCGACATTGTCAACCCGAAAAACTGAATCGAGAGGGTCGCACCGGGATCGGTTGTGACCCTTTTTCGGAACCGGAAAAAGAGGGAAAGGGGCGCGCATTTTTGTGCGTGACACGCTTTTTGCTGCGGAAAAGAATGCTTTTCAGTGCGCACGTTTCGGAACGATTTGCGCACGGCGTTCGCCGTGCGCAGGCAGGCGGCGGGACCGCGCGGCGGATGCCGCGCGGAAAACGAAGCGCCGCTTCGTTTTCGGACCGTGCGTCGCACGGTCCGTCCCGCCGCCCCGTGCGCGCCTTGCGGTTTCCAACATGATCGGCGGCCGTACCGTAGGCCGCATACACTGCCGCGGTGTGCATCTTCTTTTAAAACGAACGCATCCCGCGACAATCATTGCGCAAAGCGCAAGACCGGAAAGGAATTCCTGCTATATGCTTCGACGTTTTCTTTGTTTGGTTTTTGCTGTGTTGCTGCTGCTCGGCGCGTTTTCCGTCTGCGCTGCGGCGGCCGGCGAGATTTCGCGCGTGTCCTGCTGTGTATACGGCAGCGACGGGCGCGGCTTTTCATGGTTTACGGATGAAAAAGGCGGCAGCGACGTGCAGATTTTGAAAACGGCCGATTTTTCCGGCGATTTTTCCGCCGCTGAAACCTATAGTGGCAAGGCGACGCGCTATCGCGGCCGCTTCAGCCATCATGTCGCTGTGACCGGGCTGGAAAAGGGCACAAGCTACACCTACCGCGTGGGCAATAAGGCTGCCGATGTGTGGAGCGAGGCGTGCTCGTTCTTGACGGACGACGGCGACGACGCCGTGCCGTTCCTTGTGCTCGCCGATGTGCAGGCGGGCTCGATCGATCATTTCCGCCACGCGGCGCAGACCGTGGCGGCGGGGCTGGACGTGCTGCCGGACGCGGAATTCTGCGTCAACCTCGGCGACTATGTCAACGACAACACGAACGAGGAATGGGACTGGTATTTCGAGCAATTTTCCTTTGCGAACAATCGGATGACCCATGTGCCCGTTGCCGGCAACCACGACGGCAACATCACCAACAAGCTCAACACCTTCTCTTTCCCGTCGATGTTCTGCCTGGATACCTCCGACAACCGCAGTCTGGAGGGGGTCTACTATTCCTTCGACTGGGGCAACATCCATTTCACCGTTTTGAACACCAACGATATGTACCCGATGAGTCAGGCGCAGCGCAACTGGTTTTTCAACGACGTTTCCGGCGCAAAGGCGCAGTGGAAGGTCGTACTGATGCACCGCTCGCTGTATTCCGCGGGAAAGAATATCAATAAACCCGACACTGTCATATTACGCAACGATCTGCTGCCGCTGGTGGACAAGCTGGGGATCGATCTGATCCTCTCCGGCCACGATCATATGTATCTGCGCACAAAGCCCGTGCGCGGCGAAAAGGCGATGGAAACGCAGACGGTGCAAGCCGAATTTCACGGCGAGACGCTCGACTTTTTGAAGAACGCGGCCGGCACGGTGTATGCCTTGCCCTCCACGGCGGGCACGAAGCGCTACGCGGTCAACGAACGCGCGATGCCGCCGATTCTGGACGTTGCCGAAACGGCGTTTTCCACCAGTGACCTCGGCGGCTGCTTTGCCGCAGTGGAAACCGACGGGAACAAGCTCGTTTACAAAGCCTATTGTGTGGACGACGAGACCCGCGAGGTGACGGAAGTGGACCGTTTTGCCCTGCTGAAGACCGAAGAACGCGTGAGCACGCCCACAAAGTATGACACGACGCTTGTTTCGTCCATTGTATCCTACCCGTTCAATCTGCTCACCGCGCTGGTGAAAATGCTGTTTTCCTATGTGCAACTGTTGGGAAGCGTGGTTTGATTTAATTAGCAATTCGCAATTCGCAATTTGCAATTGAGGTCGCGGATGTTCTTTCGTGTAAAAATGAACGTTTGCTCCGCGGCTGGAAACGCGGGGATACGATACGTTCGTTGATTGTCAAACCTCACCCGTCAGCCTTACGGCTGCCACCCTCCCCAGAGGGGAGGGCAAGTCAGGTTCGCGCTTGTTTAAAAGTGCGCCTTGAAGCGTGCATCATATAATCGCCGCACGGTGCGCTGACCGCTTTTTCCGTCGCGGCGCGGACTTGGTTTTCGCATCTACATAGATTCGCGACCTCAATTACGCATTACACATTACGCATTGCGAATTCAATTCCACATTCCACATTTCACATTCCACATTTCCCGAAGGGGGTTCTTAGATTTATGCCAATGTTAACCAAAGCCATCAAGGGCACGCAGGACGTGCTGCCGCAGGAGAGCCACAAGTGGCGTTTTCTCGAGCAGAGCGCGCTGGAGGTCGCCGAAAACTTCGGCTTCCGTGAGGTGCGCACGCCTGTGTTTGAACATACCGAGCTGTTTCAGCGCGGCGTGGGCGACACGACCGATGTTGTGCAAAAAGAGATGTACACCTTCCTCGACAAGGGCGACCGCTCGATCACGCTGCGCCCGGAAGGCACCGCCGGTGTGGTGCGCATGTTCCTGGAACACGGTCTGTTCAACGAGCCGATGCCGCAGAAGCTGTGCTATCTGACCTCGTGCTACCGCTATGAAAAGCCGCAGGCCGGCCGTCTGCGCGAATTCCACCAGTTCGGCGTGGAATGCTTCGGCACCGCGTCTCCGGCCGCCGACGCGGAGGTCATCGCGCTGGCAAAGCAGTTGTTCGACTTCCTCGGCGTGCGTGATCTGCGGCTGGAGCTCAACTCCATCGGCTGCAAGGACTGCCGCAAGGATTACCACAAGGCGCTGCACGATTATTTCAGCGAGCACAAGGCCGAGCTTTGCCCGACCTGTCTGGACCGGCTCGACCGCAACCCGATGCGCATCCTTGACTGCAAGGTGCCCGCGTGCGGCGAGATCGCCAAAGGAGCGCCCAAGGTCACAGACTTTCTGTGCGACGACTGCCGCGCGCATTTTGAGGCGGTGCAAAACTATTTGCGGCAGATGAACATCCCCTTTGCGGTCAACCCCTCCATCGTGCGCGGACTGGATTATTACAGCCGCACGGTGTTTGAATTCGTCTCCACATCCATCGGCGCGCAGGGCACTGTCTGCGGCGGCGGCCGCTATGACGGCCTTGTGGAAGAGATCGGCGGCCCGCACACCCCGGCGCTCGGCTTCGGTCTCGGTCTGGAACGGCTGATGCTGCTGATGGAAAGCCAGTCTCTGCCCTTCCCGGAAGCGGACAAGTGCAGCCTTTACATCGCTTCGATGGGCGAAAACGCCACGCAAAAGGCGGCGCAGATCGCCGCGGCGCTGCGGCAGGAGGGCGTGCACGCGGAATTTGACGTGGTCGGCCGCAGCGTGAAAGCGCAGATGAAATATGCCAACAAGATCGGTGCGGCGTTCACCCTTGTGCTCGGCGACAGCGAACTGGAAAGCGGCAAGGCCGTGCTCAAAAACATGGATTCCGGCGAACAGACCGATGTGACGCTGGATTCGTTCGAGGGCGACTTTATGCGCATCTCCATCAGCGCGCAGCTCAAGGAGATGGAGGATCTCGGTTTTGATACGAACATTGATTTAGATGCCATTTTTAATAACAACTGAAAGGAAGCACAACCATGGACTTGATGACAGGACTCAAACGAACCGATTACTGCGGCACGCTCGCCGCAAAGGATATTGACCGCGATGTGGTCGTCTGCGGCTGGGTGCAGCGCCAGCGCAACCTCGGCGCGCTGATCTTCGTCGATCTGCGTGACCGCACGGGCATTGTGCAGCTTGCCTTTGACGATGCGACGGCAAAGGACGTTTTTGACAAGGCGTTCACCGTGCGCAGCGAATATGTGCTGATGGCGCACGGCAAGGTGCGCGAGCGCTCTTCCAAAAACATGGACATCCCCACGGGTGAGATCGAGATCGCCGTGGACGATCTGCGCATTCTCGGCGAAAGCGAGACGCCGCCGTTCGAGATCATTGAAAACTGCCCGACGAGCGAGCTGACCAGACTGAAATACCGCTATCTTGACCTGCGCCGCCCGGATCTGCAGCGCAACATTTTGCTGCGCCACAAGATCACGAAGGTCACGCGCGACTATTTTGACGAAAACGGCTTCATCGAAATTGAGACGCCGATGCTCATCAAATCCACGCCCGAGGGCGCACGCGACTTCCTGGTGCCCTCGCGCATTCACAAGGGCAGCTTCTATGCGCTGCCGCAGTCGCCCCAGCTTTACAAGCAGCTTTCCATGGTTGCCGGCTTTGACCGCTATATGCAGATTGCCCGGTGCTTTCGCGACGAGGACCTGCGCGCCGACCGGCAGCCGGAATTCACGCAGATCGACGTGGAAATGAGCTTTGTGCAGATGGAGGACGTGCTGTCCATGATCGAAGGCTTTATGGCGCGGCTGTTCAAAGAGATTCTGAACGTCGATGTGCAGCTTCCGCTGCCGCGTCTGACTTATAAGGACGCGATGGAACGCTACGGCTCCGACAAGCCCGACACGCGCTACGGCATGGAAATTTTTGACCTTGCCGAAGAAGTTAAGGACTGCGGCTTCGGCGTGTTCTCCGGCGCTGTGGCCTCCGGTGCCCGCGTGTGCGGCATCACCGCCAAGGGCGCCTACAGCGTGCTCACGCGCAAAGAGATCGACAAGCTCGTGGAATTCGTCAAGGGCATCGGCGCCAAAGGCATTGCCTGGGCGCGCTACGCCGAAGACGGCACGATCGCATCCTCGTTTGCAAAATTCCTGAGCGAAGAGGAAATGGCCGCTGTGACCGCGAAAGCGGATGCAAAGCCCGGCGATGTGGTGCTCATCATCGCCGACAAGGAGCGTGTGACACTGCCGGTGCTCGGCGCGCTGCGTCAAAGCGTTGCCAAAAAGCTCGACATCGTCCCGCAGGACAAGTACAACCTGCTGTGGATCGTGGAATTCCCGTTCTTTGACTGGGACGAGGAGCTCGGCCAGTTTGTGGCGATGCATCACCCGTTCACCGCCCCGCTGGAGGAATGCCTGCCGTATCTGGAAAGCGACAAGGCCAATGTGCGCGCAACGGCGTATGACCTTGTGCTCAACGGCATCGAGCTCGCCAGCGGCTCCATCCGCATCACCGACCCCGTGCTGCAAAAGCGCATCTTCTCCCTGCTCGGCCTGTCCGACGAGGAGGCGTATCAGAAGTTCGGCTTCCTCACCGACGCGTTCAAATACGGCGCACCGCCGCACGGCGGCATCGGTCTGGGTCTGGACCGTCTTTGCATGCAGATGCTGCGTTTGGACACCCTGCGCGACGTGGTCGCTTATCCGAAGGTGCAGAACGCAAGCGAGCCGATGACGGAGTGCCCGGCAAATGTGGATACCGCCCAGCTCGACGAGCTCGGCATTGCACTGAAAGCATGAAACGGGTCCTTGCAGTAATACTCTGCATTGCGCTGACTTTGCCGTTTTGCGCGCTGCTTTGTGCGGCAGAGCCGGAAAGCGGCAGTGCATTTGCAGACGCGCTGCTGCAGCCGTTTTGGCGCAGATAGTGAGCATTTGAAGAAAAGACGGATCGCAACAGGGCAAGGCTTCTGTTGCGATCGCTGCGTTTGGAGGGCGGTGGGAATGTGGAATTTGGAATGTGGAATTTGGAATGTGGAATTGGAGAGGGAATAAGGGATTAAGGGATTAAGGGATTGAGGGGCTGAGGAGTTGAGGGCAAGATAAGTTGTCTTTTGCCGTAAGGTTCGTGATAAAACACTTCGTTTATAAATGAATCTTGATGTGGAAGCAGAAAACTCTATCTTTTTTGCAGAGTACATTTTGCAATGGCTGATGTTTACAGACAACTACCTGTCTATAAAAGCAAACCCATCTTGCCCTCTGCTCTCTGCCCCTGTTTCCTGACAGCATCCCTTAATCCCTTAATCCCTCGACTAACGACTAACAGCTAACGGCTAACGACTAACAGCTAACAGCTAACAGCTAACAGCTCAAAAGGAGACACTATGACAAACATCAAACCCGAACAACTCGATTTTCTGCGCTGGGAATTCGGCGTGTTCTTCCATTTCGGCATCCGCACCTTCTATGAGGGCCACGCCGACTGGGACGGAAAGCCGATGTCCCTTGACGCGTTCGACCCGAAGGAGCTTGACTGCGGCGAATGGCTGAAAGCCGCGAGCGACGCCGGCGCGCGCTATGCCGTGCTCGTGTGCAAGCATCACGACGGCTTCGCCAACTGGCCGTCCGCCTATACGGAGTATTCTGTCAAACACACGCCCTGGCGCGGCGGCAAGGGCGACGTTGTGCGCGAATTCACCGACGCGTGCCGCAGATACGGGCTCAAGGTCGGCCTGTATTATTCCCCGGCGCAGTTCGGCTCCGCGCAGACCGACGCGAAGGCCTATGACGATTATTTCATCGCGCAGATCACAGAGCTGCTGACGCAGTACGGCAAGATCGACTACCTTTGGTTTGACGGCTGCGGCAGTGAAGGACACACCTATGACACGCAGCGTATCGTGCGCGCCATCCGCACCCTGCAGCCGCAGATTTTGCTGTTCAACATGTGGGACCCCGATACGCGCTGGGTGGGGAACGAATCCGGCGTTGCGCCCAGCCCGAACCCGCTGACGGTCAGCGCGCTGGATTTTTCCGTGCGCACCGAAGAGAAGGACGAGATGGAATCGGCGCGGTTTTTGCCGGCGGAATGTGACTGCCGGATGCGCGACACAAGCTGGTTCTTCAGCGAAAGCGATGCGGACACGGTCAAAACGCTCGACGAGCTGATGGGGCTGTACTATTACTCCGTCGGCCGCGGCGCGAATCTGCTGTTGAACGTCAGCCCCGACCGGCGCGGGCTTTTGCCAGAACGCGACAAACAGGCGCTGCTGGATTTCGGCGCGTGTGTCAAACGCTGTTTTTCAAATGCGCTGCCGAGCAAACAGAAGCAGACCGGCGCGACCCTGACGATCAAGCTCAAAACGCAGCTCGTCAACCATCTCGTGCTCTCGGAGACCATCACACCGGACAGCGGGATCGCTTCCTTTGAGATCCGCGCCTATCCGCACCCCTACGGCGAACCGGTCACGGTCTTTCGCGGCACGACGATCGGTCACAAGGCGATCTGTCCTTTCCCAACGATCCGCACCTCCAGGCTCGATATTGTTTTTGACAAACCGAAGCGCGTTGCGGCCGCCGCCTTTTATTTTCCGCGCTTTTGACGGTGCAGTTTTGAAAATCGCACGTCAGAAAACAAAAGAAAAAACGAGAAAACAAAAGAAAATCAAAGAGAGCGAAATCTAAATTAAAAAATTCCGAAAAGACTCTTGACAAGCCGGGCGCTTTGTGCTAAACTATCCGAGCAATTTGAGTAGAGCGCTTATGCGCAATAATTTGTAATGGAGGAACCCACTATGTCTACTACAATGCCCAAAGCCGGCGACATCAGCCGCAAATGGTATGTGATCGACGCCGAAGGCAAACGTCTCGGTCATGTGGCTGCCAAAGCTGCCGAGCTGCTCAGAGGCAAGCACAAGCCGACCTTTGTTCCGCACATGGACTGCGGCGACCATGTCATCATCATCAACGCTGATAAAGCTGTTCTGACCGGCAAAAAGCTCGAACAGAAAATGTATTATCATCACACCGGTTACATCGGCAACATGAAGAAGGTCAAGTACAGCACCCTCATGGAGAAGAAGCCGGAATTCGTGATGACCAAGGCTGTCAAAGGTATGATCCCCGACACAACGATCGGCCGTCAGGCGCTGACCAGACTGCGCGTTTATGCCGGCGCTGAACACAACCACGCGGCACAGAAGCCGGAAACGATTGAACTTTAAGAGGGAGGTAACGTAACATGTATGAAACAACACCGTTCTTCTATGGCACCGGCCGTAGAAAAAAATCCATCGCAAGAGTTCGCGTTTATGCCGGCACCGGCAAGATCATCATCAATGATCGCGAGATCGACGATTACTTTGGTCTTGAAACCCTCAAACTGATCGTCCGTCAGCCGCTCACGCTGACCGGTCTGACCGAAAAATTCGACATCGTCTGCCGTGTTACCGGCGGCGGCGTGACCGGCCAGGCAGGCGCCATCCGTCACGGTCTGTCCAGAGCGCTCCTGCAGTATGACGAAGCGCTGCGTCCGACCCTCAAGAAGGCCGGCCTGCTGACCCGCGACCCGAGAATGAAAGAGAGAAAGAAATACGGTCTCAAAGGCGCTCGCCGTGCACCGCAGTTCTCCAAGAGATAACAATTTGCTGTTTCTCCAACCTCGTCCGTTTGGGCGGGGTTGTTTTTTTGCCTTCAAACTGCGGATCCTCGCGGCACAGCCACTGCTCTCGCCGCAAAAATCAGTCCGCCAAACTGTTCCCTTCACGCCGCAACCCGGTTCCCGGAAGCGATCACGGTTCCTTCAAAACGCGCAAAAGCCCACGGAAGCAGGCAGCTTCGGTGGGCTTTTTCGGTGCCTTCAGGCGTTGAAAAAGGGTCCGCTGCAAAACAGACGATGCAAAGACATCCACAAAAAGAAGACGCTTTCACAGATCGTCGCTGCCGAAAGCGTCTTTTCTTTAGATTCCGACCCGGATTCTTTGCGCAAACTGCTGTCGGATCTCTGCATTGCGGCAGAGTCTTTCATTGCGGTCGGGAATTGACGGGACACGGCATAGCTCAACCGGCGTAGACCGATCCCGTGCGGTTTTCTCTGTTTCCTGACGATTGATGTTATAACCTGACGTTTGCCTGTTCAAAAACAGTGACCTGCGTTTCCTTGATGTCCATGCCGAATTCTTTGCAGATGCGAAGGAACGAACCGACAACGCCTTTGTCCGCGTAATTCTCGCACACGTCAAGGATCAGCGTTCCGTTCAGATCCGCCGCCGCCATCACGCAGTATCCGATATCCGGCCAGGAACGGAAATTGAAATCCAGAAGATGGCGTTTGACCTCGTCGGAAAAGGGAACTCTTCCGAGATAGGTGAACGCGGTATTGTTCATCGTTTTCTTCAGGATCTTCGCCACATTTTTCATGACCGCTTTCTGTAAGGCGAGCGGACGCATCTTATATAAAAAGTCGGTGGAATCGATCATCTGCGTGCACGACCAGATGATGTTTTCCGGCTGCACATATAAATCAAGCATTGCTCTGTAGACCGTGCCGAGCTTCGGCAGATCGTAGGAATCAAACTTGTCCTGATAGGTGATCAGCTTCATATTCATAAAGTTGTGCATGGTGTCCATCTGCATCGGCGCGCGGCAATCTACCATGATGTTGCAGGAAACGTTGCGGTTTTTCGCTTTGTCCGGCAGATGCTCGCGGATCGCCCGGCAAAACAGCGGCACAAGGATGGCGGTCGGCGTCGCGTCGCTTTTTTTCGCAACACGCAGTACGTCGGCGGTCTGCACTTTCAAAACGTGACTTGTGCATTTATATCCGTTTTTGATCGACTTCATATCTCTTGCATGAAAGCCGTTCGGCTGTTTGATCTGTCCGAGGGGCTTTACGCTCTGATCGTAAACGCTTTCATAGCCGAGCGCCAACGGGAACTCCGCCGGAACCGCCGGCAGTTCCACGCCGAAATAGGCGTCCAGGATGGTAGAGAAAAAGCGGATGGCTCCTCTTCCGTCCGTGACGGCATGGCACCATTCCAGCGAAACGGTGTTTTCATTGTAGCAGATCTGAAACAGATAGCCGTTGGTGTTTTTTCCGAATTCCTTGGGCCGGTTTTCCGTGTCGGTATGAAAAAGAAGGATCTCCGGATTGTCGTTATCCTCAAGGTAATACCTTTTGTCATACATCATTTTGCATCCGAAGAGCGGATGATACTGCAGTGCGGTTTTCACAGCGTTCAGCAATCGTGCGGCATCCACCGTCTCAGTCAATGTCGCTTTGAAAAAGGACGCGTTTTCCATTGTCGTACCGTTCGCGGCCATGGAATATCTGTCCATGTTGCCAAGTTCATAGCGCATTACGATTTGAACATTGTAGCACAAAAGCAGCAATAATACCAGCAAAAAAACGAAAAATTGTACGCCGGATCCATATTGATTTTTCCCAAAAAACCGAATTTGCTTTATTTGATGCTTGTCAACAAGGAGAAAACACGGTATAATGAAAAGAGGTAATGATCGGTTTTTACGGATCAAACAGTTGGGAGGCAGTGATTCATGAATCTGAAACTGAAAAAAACGATCAGCGCTGCATTGACGTTGATCATGTTGGTTTCCTGCTTCGGCAGCGGGATGCAGGCGTTCGCGGATTTTGAGCAGATCGTTTTTCTGGAAGCGGACGGTTCTGAGAGCCGGGTCTACAACCCCATCGAGATCAACAGCGATACCTACGAGCTCGTGGGCGGCGAATACGGAACGACCTGGTACACGACCGGCGCCTATGTATCGCCGAACCTCGGACGTAACACTGCGATCGACCACGGGATCACTGTGCGGGGAGACGTGAGCCTGATCATCCGCGACAACCTCAGGCTGAGCGTCAAGGGCGGAATTTACGTGACCGAAAACAAGGAGGGCGCCGTCGGCGGGCATATCGTGATCAACAGCGGCGTTGTGCAGGCCCACGGCGAAGACGGCGCGGGCATCGGCGGCGGCTATGACGAAGACAGCGGCTTTCAGTCCGTTACCATCAACGGCGGTGTCGTGGGCGCCGCAGGAAATTGCGGCGGCGCGGGCATCGGCGACGGCGAAAAGAACAAAAAAAACAACGGCTCCGTGATCACCATCAACGGCGGTGAGGTCCGTGCGATCGGCGGCGACGGCGGCAGCGGTGACGGCGGCGGTGCAGGCATCGGCGGCGGAAAGTCCAGCGAATGCACGGGTGCTTCCATTGTGATCAACGGCGGCGTCATCTATGCGCAGGGCGGCGACGACGCGGCGGGCATCGGCGGCGGAGAAAACAGCCGCGATTGGCGATCCATTGCCATCACCGGCGGCGAGGTTGAAGCCATCGGCGGCGGCGTCGGTGCGGGCATCGGCGGCGGTCAGAACCGCGGCAACGGCGTGATCCGGATCAGCGGCGGCACGGTGGTTGCCAAAGCGGGCGGATATGATGACGACACGGGCAAGCACGGCGCGGGCATCGGCGGCGGCGAAGAAGGCGACCAGGATAACGCGATCTATATTTCCGGCGGCGATGTCAAGGCCTACGGCGGCATCTGCGGCGCGGGCATCGGCGGCGGCGCGGACGGCGACGGAAACGATGTGTATATTTCCGGCGGCAACGTGTTCGCGCAGGCGGGCGCATGGGCCGACGGGATCGGCGGCGGCAGATGTACCAAGGAAGCGACGCCCTGGCAGCCCACGGTCGATATTCCCAAGTGCGGCTCAAAATATATCAGCGGCGGTATCGTGACCGCCAAAACCGACCCCAATCCGACCGAAACCGAAAACGGCGCGGCGATCAGCTGCTGGAACGAAGATGAGGTCATCATTTCCGGCGGCGCGGTATTCGCCTATTCCACCGGCATCGGCGCAGGCATCGGCTCGGGCAGAACGAAAGGCGCGGGCACCGGCACCATCAAGATCTCCGACGCCTATGTTGTTGCGACCTCCGTTGACGGCGCGGGCATCGGTACCCAGGGCACATGGGAGGACAGCCACATCAAAAATGCCGGCGGCAACATAGAGATCAGCAACAGCTACGTCTTCGCCGCCTCCTCCAGAAAAGGCGCGGGCATCGGCGGCGGCAACGACGCGGACGGCGGCAAGGTCACGATCAAAAACAGCGTGGTCGACGCATTCGGCGGCAGCATAGATTATAACTGGTATGTTGAACACGGTCCGGTCGATTCACGCGGCGAGACAATCCAATTGGAGGGCTCCGGCAGCGGCTATGGGATCGAGTCGCCTGTTTCCGGCATAATCGCAAGCGCGATTCTTACCGCGCTCAGTCAGCTGGTTTACTCCGCCGATTACCGCGGCGCGGGCATCGGCGGCGGCGATGAAGGCGCGGGCGCCGACGTCACCATTGAGAACAGCACCGTTCTTGCCGTTGGCGGCGGCGACGAGGCGCACGCCTTCGGTCACGGCCATGATACCGACAGAACCAACGGTACGCTGAATCTCGGCGACAACCTGAAGGTTTCCTCGGGAAACAGTGAGGAGACCATGGCCACTGTACAAAAGGACGCCAGAGTCAGCACATCCTGGAATACTTATTATGTAAAAGTTGAACCCTGCGCGCATGAAGGGGCGACCTATAACGGAACGCCGGAAGGTCACTGTGTCAGCGCTTGCCCCTGCTGCGCCGCTTCCTATAACGAAAACGATCTTGCGCCCCACACCTTCGGCGAAGATCAGGTCTGTACCGTCTGCGGCTGGCAGGGCGTGACCGTCGCGTTTAATCCCGGCGATTACAGCGGATCTGCTGAACCGGTCGTGATCGGTCGGGGCCTGAGCTATCTGCTTCCGGATGCGATGTTCACCGAATGCGAGGAGCACGGAGCTATGCAGACCGGCTGGGCGACCGGCGGGGCGACATACGCCTTCGGCGATCGGATCACCATCAACGCCGATACAGTCCTGACCGCGACCTATCAGATGGCGAACGATATTGTGATCGTGGATTCGGACAACGGCTCCGCTTCAGCAAACGCCGCTTATGCCGTACCCGGCACAACCGTTACGGTGACTGCCGCGCCCGACACGGGCTGCCGCCTGACGAAGATATGGATGCGCTCGAACGGAGAAACGGTGTATGTGCAAAATGAGGCCGACGGAAAGGGACTGTCCCTGACGCATACGTTCACCATGCCGCAGTCCGGCAACGTCGCAGTCTATGCCACGTTCCGGAAAAACGAATATCAGATCCGTTTCGACAATCCAATCACGGTTCGGGTCAATGGAAACGCCGCCGATACCGCGGTTTACGGAGATACGATCGAGGTCGGCGTTCCCGCTTCGGACGAAATCAAGGGGATCGTTTGGGTCGAAACCGACGCGAAGGGCGATCCGGCAGGCGAAAGACATGCGCTGGCGCTGAGCGCCGCCGGAGAAGCGTCCTTTACACTGGACGTGTGCAGCGATATCCTGATCACCGCCAATGCGGCGCA
>CADBBT010000041.1 GCA_902792985.1 Oscillospiraceae bacterium | reverse complement strand
TACGTGGACGCCGAGGGCAATATCACCATCAACGGCGGCAACATCCATCATTGACGACTGTACAGGCGCAGATAAAAACAGATAAAAACACACTTGAAGAATGCGATCTGATGTGTTAAAATAATTTGACTTATTTTCAGGAGGTTCATGTTAGTGTGAAAGTTGGTACCGGTCCCGCACAGATAAAAAAGCAACAAAAAAGAAAGCCCTGCAAGAATCAAGGCGAACAGTATCTCTCTTTAGTGGTGCCGGTGGATTAGACTTGGGTCTTTCCCAAGCTGGACATGAAATCATCTGGGCAAATGATATCGATAAAGACGCTTGTGCTACATATAGGAATATATAACATAAAATGTTTACAACTTGTTTCCTTCATTTTGTTGGACATTTATTGTACGATATGTTATATTATTAACGAAAAATATTTGTCATAAAGAAAGCGAGGAACACATATGGCAAAAACAATGAAACGAGTGATTTCTCTGCTTCTTGCAGTGGTACTGGTAGTAGGTACATTTGCAGGCTGCGGAAAATCAGACAAGGAAGAAACGGCTGCGATTACCGCTACCGCAGTCAAATACTCCAAAAGCGGTCAGTATACCACGACGGTAAGCTCCAAAAAGGTTGACCTTTCGGGCGTTGCCGCGGATAATGTTGAGGTCAGGTATCTCGACCTGACTGTCGATCCCGAAGCCGCAGAGGCGGAAAGCACGGAGGCCGCAACAGAAGAAGCCGCCGCCGACGCAGCAACAGAAACGACGGAAGAAATCAAAATTGAAGACGCTTATCCGCTTTCCGCGAAGGTAGATCGCGTGGAAGCGGCGGGTCGGAAAAGCTGTGAAATCACCTTTACGGACGACAAAGCGGATGAACGCGCAACCGGCAGCTATATCGTTCTGTTTAAGGGCGTAGAAGGCGATGACAACACAGCAAGTGTTGAAGTGGAATTTCCTGAAATCACCTTAACTCCTGATGTTGAAAACGTTGTTTCCGACGCAACGCAGGCAAAGGTAACGCTTGCCATTGACGGCAGCACCTTTGAGGACGGTATCAGCGAAAAGGATATTTATCTTGATAACGCCTTCTCGGATATGAAGATTGAAAGCGTTTCCTCTTCTGAGAAAAACCTTACCGTTCAGCTGAAAGGCTCACCTGTCAGAAATGAAGCGGGCGCATATCAGTGGGGCTCTGTCAATGTAAAACCCAGCGGCATTAAGGATGGCTACGCCGACGTAACTTCTAAGGTTGATATTCAGCTTGCCACCGTCAATATTGACGTTTCAACGCTGAAATTTGAAAACGGCAAAATCAATGCTGACCTTAAGGTTTACGGCGTTGTTGACATTAACGCCTTAACAAAGGATAATATTAAAATTGACGGCGCTACCGTTGAGGCTGCGGAAAAGGCAGACGACAGTACCGTTAAACTCACAGTTTCAGCAGACGGCGTTAACAGCGTGAATGATTTTGCCGATACTGTGGGCGGAAAAGCAATGAAGCTCGGCGATTATGAAACCACCGTGGCGGTTACGCAAGCAAGCTTCTATCCCGTATTTGATTATGTTGATGCGGACGGCGACGATCTTAAAATCACGCTGAAAATCTATGCCGACAACGGTACTTTTGATAAGGATCTCAAGGCCGACGCCGTCAGCTTTGCCGATGATTTTAAAGACGCCAAGGCGGAATCCGTTACGGTTGACAGCGATACGCTTGCCACCCTGATCCTCTCCGTCCCCGCAAACGGGCAGACAACGGAAACCTTCAAAATGAACGGCACCGTTACGCTTGCCGCAGGCGCGCTCATAAACGCCTGGGGCGATAAGACCTCGAAGGAGGCTTCCTGTACCCGCGACTATTCCGGCGAAACGCTTGGGAAAGCGGTCACCTTGAATGCGGATACCCTGCTTGAGATACAGAAATACACGCGGGGCAAGAATACCACGTTCGGATGCATTAAATACTGGGGCGGCGTTGCCGGACAGGTTTACTCCATCGGCAAATCCATACTCGAAGCTGCCGGCGTTCTCGAAAGCGATCAAGCAAGGCTGCTGAGAGAACTTGCAGGGATCAACGCAAAGCTTGACCAGATCTCGCAGCAGATCGAAACACTGAGAGAAGATATCAAAGGTCTGGTTGAAAGAGATATCCAGAACAAGCTCAGTACTTATAACAGCGACATGGAGCTGTTGAACAAAAAAATCAGAGATGTCAGCTATGTCTATGACCGTGCCAGAAAGGATTTAGCGAAGACGGACGAAAAATACGCAAATATCGATTGGGAGAATATGACGGATGAGGAAGCGAGTGCATATAATCATGTTCTTATCGAATATATTCTCAGCAATGCAAAACCTGATAACCTGGTTTATTCCAGCTTTCTTGATGATTGCAACACATTAAAGACCAAATACGAATCCGTTACCGGAATGCTTGAAAGGGCGAACGACAGCAATCCGATCTGCCTTTATAATGAAGCGTGCAGCTATAAGTATAATTTCGACTCTCAGGCCTTTGCTTTCAGACTTGCGCAGAGAGTATACGCGGAAACGACGCTTATCAAGGCGTACGCTACGCTTGCCATTCGTTACGATGCAGGCGTAGATCCGGAAAACCCGAACGCCAAAACGATCATACAGGACTATAGCAACGCGATGGAGACGCTGCAATCACTCGAGGATATCGGACATCAGGCCAGCGAGATCAAGGTTGTTCCGGGCGAAGAATTTGTGAAGGCCGAGGGAACGTTTATCAGCGATGTGATGCTGATCGGCTCGAACAACAACACCTCCAAAATTCAGAGAGAGATCACCGGCAAGGGTTACACGATGGTGAACCAGAATCTGAATGAAGGAAACGGCGGCATGAAGATCTTCCTCGGGTATAAAACGACCACGGACGCCGACAATGCCATTACCGGCTTCCTTCTGACGGACGAATACAAAGGCGACAGCTATAACGGCGCCGCGATCGTTCCATGCATGGGCTACAGCGACTTTACGGGGAAACACGGCGATCTGAATACGAACGGGACAAACAAAACCAAATCGCTTTTCCTGTATTATTATAAGGACCAAAACGCCGAAAAAGCGGTTACCGGTCTCTATTTCGATTCGAAAGGCGAAAACACGATCTCCCTTGACGGCGGCGCGAACGGCGATCTGAATCAGGGCACGTATGTGTATGATTCCCGAAAGCTCTATATGCACTGCGACGAGGCGGACAAAGGCGTCCATGTGCGCGTAGGGGAGGATCCGTCGTATTATCCCTTCAGCTATGTGCTCGGCAAGAGAGTCCGCGTCTGGAACAGTAAGGAGCATAGCTTTATGGAGAAGGTAGATTGGCCGTACGCGCTGCGCGACAGGAGCTCTACCCCCGGATATTACAGAAACTGGACGAGCGAAGAGGTAAACGCGTTCCTCTCCAGGATGAACGGCAGGTCGCTGCAGGACGAACTCAGGAGCGCCGGCATCCCGAGCGTAGACAGCCTTGTTACGTGCATGGAGAGATCTGCCAATTTCGGGATCGTCCTTCTGTGGGGCAACTATATCCGCCCCCAGGACTCCTCTGTCAGCACAGATCAAAAAATATATATGGTGGGGATCAACAACGGCAGAATGATCAATAACAGCGAACAACAGTATATTGATTACAGCTTTTTTGAGCTTTACTGATCTCTCCCGCCGCATGAGATCCCGACGCGGTTCCGATCCGTACCGCAGACCGGGAAATCCGATTTAAAAACAGCGTCCGCCGTTGGAATGCTTCCTTCGGCGGGCGCGTTTTTCTGTTCCGGCGTCAAAAAGATCAGTCGTCGATATACGGCTCGATGTTCGTGATCTCCGCCGCAGGCGTTCTGTCCGGCAGGGGATTTTCAAGAAGCTCGTCATAGGTATACTTCATTTTCATCGTCGCCGTATCCGAATAATAAACGTTGCCGAAAATATCCGTCGCAAGGAATACGTATTGGTAATCCTCTCCGTCAAGCGGCATTTCGGTTACCGCCGGGTTCTCCTCGTCATACAGCTCGCCGACCTCAAATTCCTCGCTGTAAATATCTTCCGTTTTACCGTCCTTAACAACTCTTTCAGTGAGCACCTTCAGCGTTACGTCCGATTCAAGCTGATAAATAAAATTATCGGGAATACCGTTTTCGTCCGGATATTTATGAATTCCCGCCATCATATAGTGACCGTTGTTGAATTCGTTTTCGTCCCAGAAGAAGTTATATTGCAGTGTGGCTTTATCGGTATCCTTAAACTGTTCCGCGTTGGAATTGATAATTACGGGAGTTTCAAAGGTGAGAAAGTCAGTTGTGTTGCTGAGCGGGGAGCAGTACATCCTGTGACCGCAAAGCGCAAGCGTAACGCCTCTGAAATTGCTCTTGAAATTCATATTGTCATAATCCTTGTCAATATCATTATTGGTGCAAAGAATATGACGCGTGCCGTCGCTGTCGGTTGTAAAGAGCATAAAATCAATGGCGGCAAGGTAGGCGTAGCTCTCCTTGGTAAGCGAAATGGAAAATGCTCCGTTTTCGCTGATGCTTCCCTTATCCGTAAATTCAATCGGAACTTCAGGCACGTCGCAATAATGATTCTTTAGAAATTCACTGTACTCCTCGCTGACGCTGAGCGCCACGTAATCCTCCACCTCCGCTTTGTCGTAGGTAATGGGATAGTAGAAGGATACGCCCCTGTTACTGCGTTCACCGCTGTTTACGGTATACGGCACCGCTTTGTCAATTGCATCCAAAAGCGATAAATAAATATCGTCTTCTCCCTCGATGATATGATTATCCCACGCTTCACCGAAGAAATCGCCCAAATCGACCATATTGGCGCTGCCGTCAAAGGTATTTTCAATGCCGAATTTTTCACATCTTTTTGCGGCGGCCATAATGCGGGAAAAATAATTTTTCGTTTTCGACATTCTGTTCATATAGGCGGCGCAATTGTCAAAGTGCTCCACCAAGCTCTCGGCGTTGGCTAAATTGATGAGCGACAGTGTGGAATAGATATCCTTGCCTGTTTTTTTGCATTTATCCATAAACGCGTCGCAGATTTTTTTGCCGATAGCTTCACTCTCACCGTCAGAAGCAAAGGATTCGCAAACCGCTTTGTAGTCCATACCGCCGCCGGGAATAATCTCTTCGGAAGCAATCATATAGTCAGCGTAATCCTTCATGACCGAAACGACTTCGATGGTTGCCATCAGGCAGGCGTCAAAGGAGATAAAATCAAACTTACCATTCAGCTTGGCTGCGTCAAGCGCACTCTTCAATTCCGTCAGCGATAAGGAATCAAAGGAATAATTTTCATCAAAGCAAACGCCCTTTGCCGAGCCGCCGCCGTGGTCCCAAAGGACCAACATATTCTTTTCGCTCTTATATTCCTTCTGTCCCCAGGCAAGAAAATCGGTCAGCGTTTCCGGCTCCCCCATATTCGCCTGCGGAAGGGTGTCAAGGAGCTTCAGCTTGCCGTCCTTCACCTCATAGCGTTGGATCGCGCTGTTATCAATACCGTGAGAACGCCAGGTCTGAGCGCCGCCCGTTTCAATCACGACGTTCATGTCTCTTCCGATGTCCGCCTGCAGGATCTCATCGATATTCTTTCCCGCAAGCCCCTGCTTTGTTTCCAGATTTGAGCCGCACATATAGATGAATATTGTTTTTTGGCTGCCTCCGATTTTATTGCACCCGCTGAAAACTGTAACGAGCAAAATACAGGCTAATATAATTGAAATTAGCTTTTTCATCATGTAACCTCCCAAAAGGATATGAGAATATTATATCACAACATCAAAGTAATGTCTTTTTTTTGACCTTATTTTATAATTTATATAGTGCAAATGCGAAAAGGCTGTCGTGCAAAGGATTTGGATTCATCGTGCAAAGGTTTACCATATAGCGCAAAGTTTCACGGAAAATGGTTGCATTGTATCCATTGATCACTCTTCAAAAATAGAACCATTCGTGTTCGATTGAGGGGTGGTTTTTTCTTGCAATCCCTGTGTTTACGCGGCTTCTCGTAAACATCGCTAATCGAACACAGTTTACGAAACAGCTCAAAATATGTGCAGGAAATAAAAATTATTTGTAATTCGAACCATCATTGTTCGGTTTATAAATTTAAAAAGTCGCATGACGCTTGAAATATTCCGATTCGAAAGCGTCAGGTGTTCGATAACTTATGATGGAGTGCGGCCTTTTAGAATTGTAATAGTGAACATACTCTTTGATTGCATTTCTTAGCCTTATTCTACCAAGTGCAAGGAGTTTTGTCGAATGTGCGGGTTATTATATGAATCTCTTGACAATTCCAATTGTGTGAAATAGAATGAATAAGTACTGATTGCACAGGCGCTTTTTGTTTTTGTGAAGTCCGTTATGAACACTCGCACCAGCAGAAATCTCGAAAATCCTTTATTTATAAGGACTTTCGAGATTCTTTTTTTATTCCAAAAGTTTTGTGTCATTGTTTTGGGTCATTATTTGTCATTGTTTTGACGCAACTCTTGTTTCACGGTGGAACAGGTTTGATACACTAAATGCAACAGCCACGATTGTTTTACTTTATGTGATCCGCAAACGCTGCCGAACGGCCGGCATCATCTTGAGCGCAGCAGCTTCACGGTTTCGGCAACGCTCTTATGGGCAACATTTCGCGGTTCGAAGCGAATGATCGTATAGATGAGCTGCATGACGATTCCCGAACCGAAGGTGCTGACAAGCGTTCCGATCCCGATCGGACCTCCCAGCAGCCAGCCGATCAGCAGCACTGTCCCCCAAAGAAGGATCTGGACCATTCCGATCGGCAGACGCCGCAGCCGCTTGCCCAGTCCGACAAGCAGAGCGTCTCTCGGTCCGCAGCACTGTGCAGACGACATATAAAAGAACTGCCCGATCGCCATGAGCGCAAGGCCGCCGACAATGATCAGGATGCCGATGAAAATGTTTTTCGTTTCCGGGAACGGGTCGATATCGTTGAACATCTGCACGAAATTGCCGGTGAGAAGGGCGTCAATGATCGTTCCGAACCCGATTTTTTCCTTCAGCAACACGTCAATGAGCAGGATGATCACGCTCATTGACGTCATGGCAAGCCCATAATTCAAAGGCGTGTGATAGGAGATCCCCATGCCCAGACAGTCCCACGGAGCAAGCCCGAGATTTGCGCGGATGGTCAAGTGAACGCCCAATGAAAACACAAGCAGCCCGAAAACGATTTTCGGCCAGCCAAGTATGACGCTTTTCCTGTTCATAGCATTCATCCCAAAGTTCCATTTATCAATTGATTTTATTATACACAAAACGCTAATGATTGCAAGTCCCAACGCCCGGCGCGCCTGCTTTTTGCAGCTCCCTGTCTGTTCAGGCAGTTCTTTCGCGGGATGCTTTTGGGGAAGAAACAAAAAGCGGCCGCAAAGACATCGAACGAAACCTAAGTACCCGCTGATCAACTCGGACATGCAAGCCTTGACGGAAAGCTTCTTCCCCAATCTTCACACACCGAGTTAATCAGCGGGAACCTAAAGGCAAAGAAAAACGCCGACATCGGACATGATGCTCGATATCGCCGCTTTTTCTTATGTGATCTGCTTGAAAATGCCGTGAGAACAGGATCGTTTTCTTACATTCCTGATTTGCGCCTTTTGAGCAACGCTGTTTGCATTGAACAGGCTGTTTGCAATACCGTCAAGTCCCGGTCAAGCTCGCATAGTCACAGATTCTTTCGCCTTCAGGCGTGTAGGGAAGATCAAAGCAAGTCAGCCCTTCGTCGTTGACCACGATTTTCTTCACGCATTCCGCGTTCTTCACCCACGCATTTTCGGCTCGCGTTTCATATCTCCAATCGAAAACCGTCCCTGAGGTGATATGATTGACAAAAGGCATCGGCCAGAGAACAACGGCAGGATTCACTTTCTCATAAAAATCCTCTTTGCATTGTTTGTCGAACCCGTGGTGGGGATACTGGAGAAAATCCGATTGCAAAACAGAAGCGTCAAGATACTTCATGCGATCGCTCTCGCCGTATTCCGCATCACCGGTAAACAGGATGCGCTGCCCGCCAAGCGAGACCTGAAAGACAAGAGACGTGTCGTTTCCGTCACTCAGGTCAAACGGATAAATATCTTCAAAAGTGCAAATGACCGCAACATCAGCATTGCAGATGCGAAAGCGCATGCCGCTGTGCAGTTTTCTGTATAACACAGCGCCTGGCCATGACGCCATCACACCTTCTAAATTTTTGCAGTTCTGCGGATGGATATCATCGAAATCCCGATATGGCAAATTGCAGTAAAACGCTTTCACCTCAACGGCATCCTTATAATTCCTTGTAAATCGGTAAAATGCACCGTAGCGGTCACTGTGCTGATGCGTAATAAACCATGCGGCAATCACCGGCTTTTCACAGTCGGATGGATTGTTTTGGGTAAGAACGTCAAAAATGGCTTCTGCGTCGGCGTCTGTTTCATATCCGCCGTCAACAATGATGTAACTACCGTCGGAAAGCTGAAGGATGTACCCCATTCCGCCGTTCTGTTTTGCAGCTTCATTGTCAATGCTGAGCTGCCACAGCTTCGGGGCTGTTTCACCTGACGCGGCGCCGGTCATTTGCGGGGGAGCGAGTTCGTCGCTTCTGCCGATGTTCACGCGAAGCTGACCTTCGGCACACAGCAGAGAGACGTAGACGGTAAAATACGGATGTTTCATCAAGGCATAACGATTATTCCCCAGCGAATATGTGCGAACCAATTCGCAGCCGAGGTTTTTCATCTCGTCCATATAGCCGTCAAAGTCGGTTGTGTTGTAGACAAAAACCGTTGAATTATCGATCATTCTGTAGTTTTCGTCGGAGCAGTCGAACGAACCGCGCAACGTATGTTTCATCGGCAGAGTGATGCCCACCTCAACAGACTCCGTGCAGTTTTCGTCTGTGCAATAGGCCCGCTCGATTACGCCTTTCGAGGAAATGTCGACCGACATATGGTGATGGGTTATGATTTGCACGTCAGGCTCAGTCGCAGGAGGTTCGGCAGCGGAAGGCCTGAACAGCCCGAAAAAGGCAAGGACGGACAGAATAAACGCCACGATTTTTTCATACAAAGAACGCATCTTTCTTCCTCCGTGAAGCGCAGGATCGTTTTCATCGGCTGATATTTCTGCATTGAAACGCAGCCGACGAATTGATTATACATAGAAGGCGCCGAAAATGCAAGTTTTCAAGCTTTGTTTCTGTTCAGATACGAAAAAAACTGTTAAGTTTGATCAAAGATTCAGCTTTTCCTAAAAGCGGTCGAGGATGTTACAATAAAACGTCCGCAGATCTCCAAGACATTGCAGTGCAAGGAGAAGCACCATGCAGGCGTTATTGTTTCGATCCGACCGTTACACCCTTTATACCGGCGAAAACGCCGCGCTGATCTACTGTTTGTCCGACCCGCAGACGCGGATCCCGATCGCGTGGCCGAAGCTGGAGATCGACGGCCGGCTTGTTGCCGCCGCGCCCGAAAAGACGCTTGTCACAGATCGCCGGTTTTTGAACGATGACATTGAGCAGCTCACGCTGTGCGGCGCGTTTGGCGATCTGCGTGCCGTTTTCGCCGCAGAATCTTGCAATCCCAACATGATTATATTATAATAAAAACAGTTTTTCTGAAAAGTGTAGCCTTTTGTGAAAAGGTTTGCCTGTGCTGAGGCGCCTTTGCAGCGTCCGGATGAGGCGTTCCGGCTCGAAATGAGTTGCGAAAAAACGCTCTTCGGGAACAGAGGTATGGAAAATCCGTTTTATGAAAGCATTTTGCAGAAAGAAGGAGCAAAGATGGCTATTTGGAATTGGCTCACATCAGTGTTTATGGCAATTTCCATGTTTTTTTCATCCATTTTCGGTTTTTTCGGCGCAGGGGGAAACAAGCAGCCGCCTGTCGTCGAGCCGCAAGAGCCTGCACGCGCGTGTATCTGCGGCGTTTGCCACCCGAACGATGATTATGCGATGTTAAAGGACGCCGGTCTCGACTGGGTGCGCTTTGATATACCCTACCCCTACAACAAGGACGGCAGCATAAGCGCCGCGTACACAGCGTTCAAAAACAGGGCGCAGGGCTTTGCCGAACAGGGTATCAAGGTCTTGGCGATCACGCCGTATCCGAAGTATTATTTCAACATCGGCGGGTTTGACCCCTCGGCAGAAGAAAACGCCGAGCGAACAAAAGAGATCGCAGTGTTTCTTCTCAATGACCTGCGCAGCGTGATCGGCGGCCTGCAAATTTCCAATGAAATGGGCGTTGCCTCTTTCACAATGCCTCTGACGCTGGAACAGGCGGCAAAATTCGTTGGCATACAGGCGCAGGCAATCAGCGAAATCAAGGGCGATCTGCTCGTCGGTTACAATTCCGCGGGAGTCTACGAAGAGCTGCACCGGCTCATGCAGCCGTATTTGCCCTATATGGATTATGTGGGTATTGATCTTTACTACGGCACATTGAGCAACGGAAGTCTTCAGGATTACGTTTCAGACATCCGGAAGGTCAACGAGCTGACAGGCAAGCCGGTCATGTTGACGGAATTCGGTTATGCGAGCGCGGGCAGGCAAACGACCGCACAGGAGCGCGCGGCGATTTTGGCAAGCTACGGCTACAGCTCGGAGGCGGCGGTTCGCGCGGACATTGTGAATTTCATTGCAAAGCTTCCGAACGCGCTGAGATCATATATCCTGACAAAATATCCCGATCCTGCAGCGCAGAGCAACGCCATATTCCACGAAATCGCAAAGCATTTCTACGGACATCTCGACTGCTCTGTCCCCGGTATTCCGCACACGCAGGAGGGGCAGGCGGAATTCTTTCGGCAGCTTCTGCCGCTCCTGAAGGAAACGGATTGCCTCGCCGGATTCTTTATATTCAGTTGGAAGGACTACGGGCAATGCCCGTACTGCGGGCGGTTGGATTGTCCTTATAAATCCGTTCGGGGAATTACCGACGCAAACGGCGAGCCGAAGGCCGCCTATTACGCTGTAAGGGACGCGGTGAAGCGTACCCCGACATAAAAGCTGTTCCCAAAATTGCAAAAGGAAACCGGCCCTGCGCAGAAAAAGCCGGCACGACACTGCCGAGAAAATGTAAGACCCGTCGTGGGTCGATGAAGCCGCTGTGCCGGATATCATTCTTGGAGATGGATAATATGCAGTCACTCTCGCTGTCGCAACTCAAAAGCGCATCGTTCAATCTTCGCCCTATGCCTGTTCTGCGGCCGTTCGGCGGCTCGTTTGTCGTTGCCGACCCATCACTGCTTCTCCCTGCGGAAACTCCGGACGGCAAGTGGCATCTCTTCTTCCATACAACCTTCGGCATTCGGGAAGCCGTTTCCGACGACGGCGTTGCCTTTACAAAAGGGAAAAAGCTCCTTTCGCGGGCAATGCGCCCGAACATCAACTTTATCGACGGCCGTTATGTGCTGTTTTTTGAGCGGACGAGGCCGCTTGGTTTCAACGCGCTGAACCTCATCGGCGCGGCGAAATGGAACAGTGAAATTTTTGCGGTCGAAAGCCGCGACCTCAAAGAATGGTCGGCGCCGAAGCCTGTGCTCCGCCACACAAGGCACTTTGAGGAAAGCGCGCGCGGTATTTCTCTTTCCAACCCCTATCTGCTGAGGGTCGGAAACGTCAACCGCCTTTATTATTCCTGCGGTCTGACGTTCATCCGGGACTGCGGCTTCTGCGAGCCGACCTACGTCAGTTACGCCGAAAGCGACGATCTGCTTTCGGGCTATCGTGCCGCACCCGACCCGATCCTTTCGCCTGACAGAAACGACCCCTTTCTCAACCTCTGCTCCGGCTGCCTGAAGGTTTACAGGCTCCGCGACTGCTTCATCGGGATCCAGAACGGGATCTTTGAAAAAGACGGAAAAAGCGCATCCGCGATCCTGCTGCTTTCGTCGGATGACGGGCTATGCTTTCGGTTTGAAAAAACGCTCATCGAGCCGCGCTACGACAAAAGCTGGATGAGCCAGTTTGTCTATGCAAGCCATCTCGTCCGCTCCGGTGACGTTCTGCGCCTTTATTTCAACGCCCGCAACACTGCCAACCCGCTGCTCGGACGGGAGTGCATCGGATTTGCTGAGGCAAGGATCGAGCCTTGCGTGCAAAGCCGACGTGTTTGAAAACATCATCGAAGTCATTGAACACTGCGTTGCCCCGCCGCGGAAAAATCCGCAGCGGGGCAACGGTTGTTTTTGTTCAGGCTGTGGTCAGCAATGTTTGTTGCGGCCCCAAAACGTGTTGTAGCGGTCCGGCGTCCATTCCGGATCCACATCTTTGACCGCCTGCGCGGCGGTGATGACGGTGTCTTCGTTGTCAATGTCGATCAGCGTATAGCGGTCGTTGCCCATGCCGAGCTCTTTCATATAACTGAGCTGGCGCAGGCCGTGGCGTGTTTCAACGCGCGAAATGAGGGCTTCACCGCCGCCGTTGGGCAAATGATAGATCAGGTCCACGCAGGCGTTGTCAACGGCCAGAACATCCAGCGACGCCAGAATGCCGACATCGGGCGTGACAACAGGTTCCGCTTCGGTGCCTTCGCAATCGCAGGAAACAGACATGTTGCGCATGACATTGATAAAGCAGATGTGCGGCGCAAAATAATCAACGGTCGCCTTGGTGCTTTCGCTGATGCGCTCCATCAACTCCTCCTCGGCAATGCTCCACATATTATCAGAGCCCGCAGCCGTGTGGATCTCTGCTTTTCCGATCCGTCCGTCGGCACAGCCGATGCCGATGTTCTTGTTGCTGCCGCCGAAGCCGCCCATCGTGTGACCTTTGAAATGTGTCAGCACCAGCATAGAGTCATAGCCGAGCATGCTTTTGCCGACATGCATTTCTTCAAACCATTTGCCGCCCTTGACGGGAAGGGCGGCCACGCCCTCGCTGTCTGTGATATCCACCGGACAAAAAGTCCAGCCGTTGATCTCCAGTGTTTTGCGGTGGTCCTCTGTGGTGTAGCGGCTGCCTTTGTAATAGGTGTTTGTCTCAATGATCGCTGCATTGGGCAAACGGGAAGCAAAGAGCTCCTTTACCCAGGGGCGTGGGATGATGTTCGGTCCTTCGGCCTCGCCGGTGTGCAGTTTTACGGCAACTTTTCCGCAGAGCACGGAGCTCACTTTGTCAAAAATCTTTTTCAGCCCCTCTTCCGAAAGGTCGCGGGTAAAGAAAACCGGGGAGCTCTCGCCGGTACGCTTTTCATAGGGCACATAGCGGTTCCCGCCTTTGCCGGGCAAGGGTTGATTCACTTTCATTCAGATACCTCCTGTTTCTCGGTGTTCGGGTCAGTGCGTTTTTTTCTGCTTCGCTGTTAGGAATACCGTCAGGTGCTTCCTGCCAGAGCGTTCTCCGTTGTTTTGCTTCCTATCTTATCCTTCAAAAAATTGTCTACCGTTTTCCAGTACAGCGCCGGGTCGACATAGACCGACTGCGCGTGATCCGCGCCTTCGATCGCCTGTTTCGCCTTCGGTGCGGCACAGGCTTCATAGAGCCGGTCCATCATGGAAAACGGCACAAAGTTATCCGCCGTTCCATGCAAAAACACCGTGGGGGTAACGCTTCGCCGAACGGCGTCGATCGGCACGTTTTTGCGGATGTCAAAGTTTCCGCGCAGTATGGACGTCGCATTCACGGCATAAAGCAGCGGAAACGCCGGGAGCTTTGTATAAAGCTTTATCACATTCGCATACTGTTCCCAGCAGCTTGTAAAACCGCAGTCGCAAACAGCCGCCTTCACCTGCGGCGGCAGCTTTTCGCCGGTGGCAAGCATTACGGTCACGGCACCCATAGAATACCCGTGCAAAAGGATCTCGGCGTCACTATCCTCTTTCACAACGTAGTCTATCCATGCGCGCAGAATATCCTTGTCGTGAAAGCCCATCGTGCAATATCGTTTTTCATCGTTGCCCCAGCCGCGCAGCGAGGGACAGATGCAGTGATAGCCCAGCGGACGGTAATGTTCCGCAAAGACGCCGACGGACGCCGGATCGGAGTTGTAGCCGTGGCAGAGGATCGCCCATTTGTGTGAAGGTTTCTCCGCCGGGATGATGTATGCGTGGATCCGACCGGTTGCTTCTGTGGTGATTACATGATCGTCACCTTTGTGGCGGTCAAACCAGCCTGGTTCACGCGGACAGGCACAGTCCTCGGATTGAGTCTCCTGTTTTACATCGCTGCGGTGATCAAACAAATCAACGAAAAAGCTGTTCAGCTTTGTGTTCAGCGCGCATTCATACACCAGCGCCCCTGCACCCATCACTGCGGCTGCAGCGCCGACGCCGGCTTTGAGTATCGTTTTTACGGCAGACATCTCTATTATCTCCTTTGTAAATCTGATCAAAAACTTTTGTATATGTATTATATCATTTTCGGGAGAAAAAAACAAACTGTTTCAGTGTTTTGCAGCAAAAAAAGTAATCCACGTCGCCGGTTTTGATATGGGGCAGCGTTTCCTCTTTTTCCTTTCCCTTGATTGTCCGTTTGTTTTGTGGTACACTATGAGCGAGATCGTTTTGTTTCGGCGGTGTGCCGGGCATGAAGGAGCGGATTTTATGACGATTCCACAGGTGATCTCGCTGCTGGGCGGCGTGGCACTGTTTTTATTCGGCATGACCACAATGGGGGACGGGCTCAAGCGCGTGGCGGGCAACCGGCTGGAGCTGATTTTGTATCGGCTTTCCGGCACGCCTTTGCGCGGACTGCTGCTGGGTACGGGCGTCACAGCCGTGATCCAGTCCTCCTGTGCGACTTCGGTCATGGTGGTCGGCTTTGTCAATTCCGGTATGATGAAGGTGCGTCAGAGCATCGGCGTGATCCTCGGCGCCATCCTCGGCACAAGCGTGACCGGCTGGGTCATCTGCCTGGGATATCTCGATGGCGCGGACGGATGGAAAAGTCTGCTTTCCACGGCGACGTTGACCGGAATGGTCGCCGTGGTCGGCATCTTTTTGCGCATGTTCACAAAATCCATGACCAAGCGTCACGTCGGCGACATTTTGATGGGCTTTTCCGTGCTGATGTTCGGCATGAGCGCCATGAGCGCGGCTGTCAGCCCGCTGGGCAGCGCGCCCTGGTTCACGGGGATGCTCTCGAGGCTTTCGAATCCGCTGCTCGGCATCCTTGTCGGCACAGTCTTTACGGCCGTGCTGCAAAGCGCAAGCGCCGCTGTGGGCATCGTGCAGGCGTTGGCCGTCACAGGTGTCATGAGCGTGCGCGAGGCGCTGCCGCTGCTGATGGGCATCGCGATCGGCGCTTCGGCACCGGTGCTGCTTTCGGCGCTGGGCGCGGGGGTGGAAGGCAAACGCGCTGCGCTGGTGTATCCGGTGGCGAGCACGCTGGGCGTCGGTGTGCTTGCGGCGGTGTTTTATGCACTAAATGCCGCGGTTTCGTTTTCGTTTCTCGATCTTACGGTGTCGCCGTTTTCCGTTGCGGCGGTCAACAGCGCGCTGCGTGTGGCGATGACGGTGCTTCTGATGCCGTTTTACCGCGCGATCGAAGCGCTGGTCACGCTGCTGGTGAAAGAAAAAGCCCGGCCGCAAAATGAACCTGCGCTGCGGTTGGAAGAGCGCTTTTTGAGCCACCCCACCCTTGCTGTGGAACAGGTGCGTTTGGCGATCGGCGATATGGCGAAGCTTTCGCGCAACTCCGTGAGCAAAGCGATCAAGCTGCTCGACGCATATTCCGAGGACGGGTTTGCCGCTGTGGCAACAATGGAGGACACAGTGGATCTGTATGAGGACAAGCTGAGCGCCTATCTGATGAAGCTCACGCGCACCGAACTGACAAAAGTGCAGAATGCCGCTGTGGCAAAGAACCTGCGCGCGCTGACCGATCTGGAACGTTTGTCAGACCATGCGCTGAACCTTGCGGAAAGCGGGAGGACCTGACCGTGCTCACGAACGCCGTGAACGAGATTTTGCATATCACGGTGCACGCGTTTGAAACAGATGATCTGGATGCCACAAAGCTTGTGGAGCCGCTTGAGGAACGGATCGACGAGCTGATCGGCGAGATGAAGCGCCGCCATGTCGAGCGGCTGCAGCGCGGCGAGTGTACGGTGGAGCAGGGCTTTGTGTTCAACGATCTGCTGACGAATTTTGAGCGCATCTCCGACCACTGTTCAAACATCGCGCTGGCCACCATCGAGCTGCATGACAGCAGCGTGCAGGCGCATGATTACACACGCGCGCTGCATATGGGGGACGACAAGGACTTTTGCGCGGCGTATGAGTCTTTTGCGCAGCAGTATGCGCTGCATGAATAAAACAAAAAGAGCGCTTTTCCTTCAGATGTTTCTGAAGAAAGCGCTCTTTTGTGGGATGCTTAATACGGTGCGGTCAGCGTTGCGGTGTATTCCTCCAGCGTCAGGCCGCTTTTTTTGATTTTTTTCGCGTTGTCAACGCCGACAAAACGCCAGTGCCACGGTTCAAACGAGATGCCGGTCACATCCTGTTTGCCATCGGGATAGCGCAGGATAAAGCCGTAGTTTTGCCCGTTTTTCAGCAGCCACCGATAGGCACGCGTGGTTTTGAACGTCTGTGCGGTCGAAGAGATATCCACCGCAAGGCCGAGGTTGTGTTCGCTCGTGCCGGGCGGCAAAACCACCTGCAGCGCAAGCTCCTCGGCGCGGCTGCGGCTGTTGCCCCACGACTGGCGGTCACGGATGATGGATTCCATACTGGCTTTCTGGTGCGCGTAGGAACGGTAGGGCGAATACGCGTTCAGTGTGATGCCCTCCTGTTTTGCGTCTGCGCGCATGGTTTCAAATGCGGCCGCGGCCTCCCAGTCCATGTATTTGCCCTTTTCGCTGAGCGCCGCCAGCTTCGGCTGATAGCTTGCCGGAATTTCGCGGCTGTGGTTCACAACGGCGAGCAGACGGTTTTCCGGCGTGATCTCCACAAGAATGCGCCCGGCGGACGAAAGCTGCTGCTTTGCGGTTCGCAGCGCACAGGGAGCGGATGCCGGACCGCTGATCAGACGGTCCGTTTCACGGCGGATGGCCTTGATCTTGAAATAATAGCGGGTGCACTGCTGCAGATTGCTGATGTTGTAGCTGCGCGCGGCAGTTTCGGCAAAGCGTGTGTAGGGGCCTCCTTTTTCCGCTGCGTAATACAGCAGGTAGCCGGTCGCGTAGCGGACGCGGTTCCACGAAAGCGTGGCAATCGTTGCGCCGACGTTCGTCTTTTCAATGCTTTGCGGCACATCCAGCCCGATGGTGAAGCGCAGCGTTTTGCTGCCGGCGTAGTTGCCCTGAAATGTGACTGTGACCGCATAGGTGCCGAAATGCTTGCGTCCCGGGTCATAGGCAACGGTGAATGCCACGCCTTTTTTCAGCGTTTTTCCGTTTGCGTCTTTGACTGTCACAGCGGGCGTATGTTTGCTGCCGTCCTTCGCGATCGCCGTTTCGGAAAGCGTCACGGACGCAATGCGGGTGATCGGCTTTTGCGTTTTTGCACCGCAGTTTTCACAGACATAGCTGCGCTTGCCGTCGCGCTTCAGCGTGGCCGGCCGAACGGTGCACACCCAACTGTGCCGCAGCGCGGGCAGCGGGTCAAAGCCGGAAAGGATCGCGCCGCAATCGCTGCACCGCACACCTTCGGAAACACCGCGCTTTCCGCAGCTTGCGGGCACGGCGGTAACGGTTTCGGTGTGCAGATGTGTGCCGGGCTCCGTCACATCCTGTACCACACGCGTTTTTCCGCAATCGGTGCAGGTGTAAGTCAGTGTTCCCCGAACAGAGCAGGAGGCGCCGTCGTTTTCGGTAAGAATCCAGTTGTGCGTTTCTTCGTCCTGCGGCGTCTGCACAATTACCTCAGACGTGCCGGTCGGGGATTCTTCGCTCGGGTCGGCGTCTGCGCCGAGCGCGGGAATGAGCAGCAGCACGAGCATTGCTGCGATGAGAAAAAGCAGTCCTTTGTTTGCTTTCATGAAACAACCTCCAAAGCACACCGGGGTGCCGTTTTGTAAATTCTGCTTTTATTTTAGCGGATCGAATAGTCTTTGTCAATATCCTGCGCGCAGAGGACGCGACTTCTGCGTGCATCAATCGCGGCGAAGCGTATACGCCCGAGGTGCTGCGGGAGCGGTCGATCTGCATCGACGCGGATATTGCTGCCGTGCCGGAGGATCTTTTGCAAAACTGACCGTTTTTCGTCCTGTCGCCGCATTGCAAAAAAACTTGAAAAAAGTTTTGAAAAATGCTTGACAAACGCATATTTTTCGTATATAGTATATGAGTCGCCGCGAGAGAGCGGCAGGATGTGGGAGCATAGCTCAGCTGGGAGAGCATCTGCCTTACAAGCAGAGGGTCACAGGTTCGAGCCCTGTTGTTCCCACCACGAAATGGCCCGGTAGTTCAGTTGGTTAGAACGCTAGCCTGTCACGCTAGAGGTCGACGGTTCGAGCCCGTTCCGGGTCGCCATTTTATGCTTCTGTAGCTCAGTTGGTAGAGCAGTGGACTGAAAATCCACGTGTCGTTGGTTCGATTCCGACCGGAAGCACCATTTTGCGGATGTAGCTCATCTGGTAGAGCGCCACCTTGCCAAGGTGGAGGTAGCGGGTTCGAGCCCCGTCATCCGCTCCATAAAAGCGCTTACTGCACATTCGATGCGGTGAGTGTTTTTCGTTTGGAAGAATCTCAGTCTGCGGGTTCGAGTTCTCGGCTGCCGCCTCGGTCGGCGCTTCTGCTGCGCAGAGGTGTCCACCGGACACCCGCGCCCCGTCATCCGCTCCATAAAAGCGCTTACTGCACAATCGATGCGGTGAGCGTTTTTGTCTAAAGAATAAAAAATCTGCACGCCTCTTCGGGCAGCGCAGACGCCTGCACTTTTTCGCATTTGAGGATTGAAAAATCCACGCGTTCTGAATATAATAGAAAAAGGATAAAGCAAACGAGAAATCGGAACGAAGAGGTGTCTTGGGATGGAGCAAAAAAACAAGCGCCCTGTTTCTGTAAAAGAAGCGCAATATTATGCAAAAACCGTGTTGGAACGGGAATGGTCCTGCGCGGTGAAGGAGCTTCGTTTCATCGGCGGCGGTTCCTTCGGTTTCGTGTATGCGGCAACGATCGATCGATCACCGACTACGGTCATCATGAAGGGCTTTCGCTGCGGAGAACTGTGCGGACGTGAGGCGTCCGAACTGCAAATGCTGGCGCGGAACAGCGTGATAAAGGTGCCGAAGGTGTATTTCACTTTTTTCGAAACAAAAGAAATCCCAATGGACTTTCTTTGCATGGAAAAGGTGGAAGGCACCAATTGCTTTACGGATTTCAGCAAGCTCCTTTGCTCAAAGCGGGCAAAGGCGCGCTTTGCCGACGAGGTGACGACCGCTGTTCACCGTTGGCACACGCAGACAAACGACAATTTCGGACTGATCGGTGACGCCGTTTATGACAACTGGCTTGATTTTTACAGACCCTTTGCTCTTGAAGTGCTGGAGGAAGCCCGTAGGATGAACAAGGCGGGCGCGCTTGAGGGCTATGCGCTGAGGGCGATGGAGCGCGGCATGAAAAGCTTTGATGCCATCTTTGAAGAACCGGTGGAACATGCATGCCTGATCCACGGGGATCTGAATGTGATGAATATCATGTCTGACAAAAAACTGAACGTGACGGCAATCATCGACCCGCTTGAGAGCAAGTGGGCGGATCCGGAATATGAACTGTTCCAGATGCGCAACCTGACCGGAAACCGGTTCGGGCTTTATGAGACATATAAGCGAAAATACCCCGTTTCAAAGAACTGCGACTTAAAAACCGCATTCTATGCCCTCTACCATGAGGTTTATACCTATATCATCACCGGCAGCCGCATTCATTGGTACCTGCCGCAGATGGTTCGCCGGTTTCATCAAGATATGCGCCGCGCGGGAATGTAACCTACAGAAAAGGAAAAAGGGGATGATCGGAAACAATGAATCGTAAACCGGCGGTCAATATGACAGAAAGACCGTTTTTTAAAAAGATCCTTATGTTTGCTGTGCCTGTCACGCTGACCGGCCTGCTGCAAATCGTTTATAACACGGCAGACACTGCGGTTGTCGGCCGCTTTGCGGGGAAAACGGCACTGGCTGCTGTCGGTTCCACCGGGTCGATGATCGGCTTGATCGTGAATCTGTTTACCGGTCTGTCAATGGGCGCAGGCGTACTTACTGCGCGAATGATCGGAGCAAAAGACAAAGAAGGTACGCGGCGTTCCGTAAAGACCGCTATGTGCCTGAGTGTGCTTTGCGGTTTTTTGATCGCGGGCATCGGCATTCCGCTTTCGCCGCTTCTGCTGCGCTGGATGCAGGCGCCGACAGATACCATCGATCTCTCTACGCTTTATGTGCGCATTTACTTTATGGGTGCGCCCGGATCGATGATTTTTAATTTCGGCGCTGCCGTGATCCGTGCAACGGGCGACACAAGGCGGCCGCTGCGCTATCTTGCCGCATCGGGGTTTGTCAATATCGCGCTGAATCTTTTTTCTGTTGTTGTGCTGCGCTGGGGTGTTGCGGGCGTTGCAATCGCAACGATCTCTTCGCAGTATCTCACGGCGGTGTTGGCTGTTCGCTATTTACTGAAAACGAAGCTTGACGTGCGGCTGGAACTCGGATCTTTCCGTCTTTCAAAATATGAATTGCGAGAGATCCTTAGAATCGGTGTTCCGGCCGGGCTGCAGAACGCGCTGTTTTCCATATCCAACGTCATCATTCAATCAAATGTCAATGCCTTCGGATCGGATGCGATGGCCGGAATATCCGCCGGATCCAATTATGATTCCTATATCTACACGGCAACAAACGGCTTTGCCCAGGCTGCAATGACGTTCATTTCACAAAATGTCGGCGCAAAAAAGAAAGCGCATCTGCGGCGGATCTGGCTCATTTCGGCTGCAAGCGCTGCTGTTGCGGCCATTACACTTCAAACGCTCGGATGGATTTTCCGCGCCGGGATCGTTTCGCTGTTTTCAACGGATCCGGCTGTCATAGCTGTCGGTTCACAGCGGATGGCACTGATCATGCCGTTTTTCGTTTTTTGCTGCTTGCTTGATGTGACCTGCGGCGCCGTGCGCGGCTTGGGACGATCTTTTCAGATTATGCTCGTTTCCCTGTTCGGCGCCTGCGGACTGCGTTTGATTTGGGTGTTCTTTTTCTTGCCGATGCGAAGAACACTGCCGTTTTTATATGTTTCCTATCCGCTTTCATGGGGGATCACGTTTCTGATCGCTGCCGGTTTGTTCTGGTATCTGACACGAGCCGATTATGCTGTTTTCCCGCGGACGGAAGAGGTAAAAGAGGACCGCAGCATCGGCTGATACAGCCGACAAGACGGTTAACATTCCTTTCGCTTATAATGAACAAGACAAAAATCAGTGTTTACGGAGGCTTTGTTATGACGAAGGAACAAGTATTTGATTTCATCAAGGAGCAAAAAACTGCGATGATCTCATCTGTTGACGAAGACGGTTTTCCCAACACAAAAGCGATGCTTGCGCCGCGAAAAATTGACGGCAATGATTTTTATTTTACAACAAATACTTCATCTTTGCGGGTCGCACAATATAGCGCAAATGGGAAAGCGAGCGTGTATTTTTATAAACGGGGACGCTTCAGTTATACCGGCGTTATGCTTATTGGAACAATGGAAGTGTTGACGCAGCAAAGCATCAAAGACGAGATCTGGCGTACCGGAGATACAATGTTCTATAAGAAAGGCAAAACCGATCCTGATTTTTGTGTCTTAAAGTTTACAGCGATAAAATGCAGATTATATAAAGATCTGAAAACTGTCTGGATTGATCTGTAACACCGTCCTTGCTCTGCTCGATCGCAAAAAGAATCACCGAATATGCCAACGCCCGCCGTGAACTTCCACGACGGGCGTTTTTTCTTTGAGCTAACGACTAACGACTTTCGAC
This sequence comes from Oscillospiraceae bacterium, assembly GCA_902792985.1. GTDB lineage: Bacteria > Bacillota > Clostridia > Oscillospirales > Acutalibacteraceae > UBA6857. The sequence continues at coordinate 16,740 of CADBBT010000041.1, read as the reverse complement.
TAAACCCGCTTGATCTTTGCAAAGTCAAACACGTTTTGCGTCGTGCGGCCGAGGTCTTGCATTTTGACGGCAAGGCCGTGCTTTTCCAGTGTGCGGCGCATGGATTCGATCAGCGACGGGTCGTCGCCCTTTTGCGAAAATTGAATGATGAGGGAATCCCGGTGCGCATAAACGTCAATGGCGCGCTCGGCGGCGAGGATGCCCGGGCTGAGTCCGTCCAGCAAAATGCCGGAGATGGGGTTGTTCGTGATGCGGCCGGGGTAGGTCAAAAAGACGGTGCCGATGCCGGTCATCGAGTTGGCGAGCCCCTCGGGGCCGGTCAAAAAGGCGTTGACCTTGTCAATGTCGCCCATGGCGTCGATCTCGTCGCACTGGCGCAAAATGTCCTGGAACATGGCGCGCACATGCTCTTCCGTGCGCTGCCTGGCCATGTGTTCGGCGAGCTCCTCACACTGCGCCTTCAGAGGGAGTTCGGCAGTTTTGGGCGTAACGGGAAGATAGACATTATACGCGAGGTTTCCCAGCGTGTTGGAGGGAACCACACGGCGTCCGTCGGCAGTGGTGATGACAACGACATCGCGGTCGCCCACATCATAGCAGCCGCGGATCGCTTCGGCGGTCAGCGCCGCAAGTAACGGCGCAAAGGTGGTGCCGAGCTCTTTCACTTTTGCGAGAAACGCTTCGTTGGAGATTTCAAGGTTGACCAGATGACAGGTCGGACAGTCCTTGGGCGCGTCCTCCGGCGGAAAGCGGAACAACCGCTCCACATCGACCGGCTGCACCATGTTGCCGGGACGGGCGAATTCCGTCAGCGGATCAAAGCGCTCTGTGTCGTCCATGGTGAAAAACAGGCTGTCGTCGGCGCGGATGCCGTGCCGGGTGAACATCTTTGTGCCGATCAGACGCGCGGGCGGGAACATGGCGATAAGATAGTTCCACATTACAGTGACAAGAAAAGCGATCATCCCGTGGGCGTCGGTCTGGCTGTGAAAGATCGAAAACGACAGATGGCGCTCGCCGTAAAGGAACACGAACAGATAGCCGTTGGTGTCCTCTGTGCCGAAATACAGACGTTTTCCGTCGTCGGGCGCAAGTTTAACATGCGCGTCATTTTTCTCGTAGCAGACGCGGCCTTCATGCAACACGGGGCGCACGGCAAACTCCGGATAGGCGCGCAGCGCTTTATCGGCGGCTTTTTGCAGCTTTGCGGTGTTGATCTTTTGTTTGAGGTCAAAACGCACGCGCATATCAAAGGTTGCCCCCGCGCCGGCGTAAGCACCGTAAAATATCGTATCATAGCGGGCACAGCGGCGCAGACTGTTCGTCAAATAGAATTGGCTGCGGTTCTGAGTGGTCATAGCGTTCAACTCCTCTCTGTTTTCCCCATTATAGCAGAGAAACCTAAAAAAGACAATAGAAAAGTTAAAAAAAGATGAACAAAAAATAAACAAATATTAAATAAACGCAATTAAAAAAAGCTTGTTTTCCCGCAGTGGATATGCTATAATAAAGAAAATTTATGCAAAGGAGTGCATATTTATGAAAAGCGCAAAAAGAATCTTATCCGTTTTGCTGTCTGTGCTGATGCTGTTGTCCGCGTTTGCGGTTGCGGCAAACGCGGAAGACGGCGAACCCAACTGGGTGCAGATCAAGACCAGCGGTGATGAACTGGCTAAGGGTGACCTGTACGTTGACCTTGATTCCTTCAAAGAAGCCTCCATTGAGATGTTCCTTTATCAGAACCTGTGCAACTATGTTACGCCGAAGGATCCCAACTGGTCTCCGTCTGACCCGCCGAGGTTCAACAATCTTTCGGTCGTTGCCTGCGAAAAGCTGGCGGCGTTGTATCCCGAGCTTTGGTCGGAAGCCCTTCAGGAGGCCTATGAGGCAGATCCGAGTTGGGGCATGACCGGTTTTTACACGATTCAGGATGCATGGAGCATTCTCTTCAGAAAGGTGATGGCTGCGCATCCCGAACTCGGTTTTACCGATTGGTATGATCTTTCGTCCTATGGTATTGCCTATATTCAGGAAGAATATCCCGAGTCTTATGCGCAGGCCGCAGCAGATGCTGCAGCGGAGTTTGCAACGTATGAGAATGCCACTTGGTATTATGACGCGAACTTCAGTTCTACCTGGAGCTGGCTGAAAGCGGAGATCGATGGCGATGAGTTGACAGGCATTCCCAAAGAGATCGAAGAAACCTTCTCTGAATACGGCATTGAATGGCAGCCGGTGGCTGTGTCTGCCGCTGCGGCTGCTGACGGCGGCTATTTCCTGAATGGTACAACGCCCGCTCCCAAAATCGATGAAGAACAGTTGGAATTCATGGATGCGCAGCGCGATTGGGTGTTCGATCAAATCACGAGGGATTCCAGCTCTTTCCCGGCAACCTTGAAATCATACCCCATTACGTACACGACCAGAGACAACGAAACGATCGTTTTTGAGAACGATGAGCAAGTCTGGGCCTATGTGAATGCACAGGTCGACCAGATGATCGAGGACTATAAGGCGGAGACGACGGATTATTATGCCCACTACTTCGACGGCGCAACCTTGTTTGTCAATCCCGATGAAGAGAGTTTGTTCCAGATCAAAATGACGCAAACCGTTTCAGAACACGGAATGACCTATGAAATGACGAATGTGTTGCCTTTCGCTGAAAAAACCAGCAATTCAACGCCTGTTTCCGCAGAGGTGATCTGGCCGTGCATCAGCACGCTGAACTGGACCTGGACCGATGAAAACACCGCTTCTGTTGCAATTGCTCCCGTGAAGGGCGTTGGCGTTGTCTATCTTGACGCGACTGTGACCGCTGAAGAAACAACTGCACCGCAGGTCGGCGTTGAAGGCGTAAAGACCGCGACTGCGACTGCCGATTACAACGGCGTGGCGATCACCGCGACCAAGACCTTCCCGATTCCCGCGCTGGAACCCGAAGAAACCCCGGTTACTCCGGAAACTCCGGAAACGCCCGACACTCCGTCTGATGGCGGCAAAAAGATTGCCGGCGACTTCCTGTCGAAGCTGTTCGCGTGGCTGACCGAGCTGTTTGAGATGTTCACCCGCTGGATCACAGCAGCATAACAGCAAAGCACAAACAACAATTATACAAAGGCCGTGGATTCTTCCGCGGCCTTTTTTTGCGCTTTTTGCCGTTTGATGAAAAAAAGATTGGACATTCTCCGCAAAGCGTGCTATAATACAAATACTTATTTGATTTTTGATGAAATGAGGCGATCTTTATGCAGGACTTGGGACTTGCAACAAAATGCCTGCGCGCAGGCTATACACCGAAAAACGGCGAACCCATCGCGCTGCCGATTGTGCAAAGTACGACCTATAAATATGAGAGCAGCGACGCGATGGGCGCACTGTTCGATCTGGAGGCGGACGGCTACTTTTATACCCGCCTTGCCAACCCGACAAACGACGCCGTTGCAGCAAAGATCGCAGCGCTCGAGGGCGGCGTGGCCGGCGTTTTGACCTCTTCCGGTCAGGCGGCGAATCTGTTCGCCGTGCTGAATCTTTGCTCGGCGGGCGATCACGTTGTTGCTTCCACAGCGATCTACGGCGGCACGTTCAATCTGTTCAATGTTACGCTGCGCCGCTTTGGCATCGATTTTACCTTCGTTTCGCCCGATTGCGACGAAGAAACGCTGGAAGCCGCCTTTTGCGCAAACACCAAAGCTGTGTTCGGCGAAACGCTTTCCAACCCGTCGCTGAACGTGTTTGACATTGAACGCTTTGCCGTCGCGGCGCACCGTCACGGCGTGCCGCTGATCGTGGATAACACGTTCCCGACGCCCGTCAACTGCCGCCCGTTTGAATTCGGCGCTGACATCGTGACCCATTCTACCACCAAATACATGGACGGCCACGCGACCCAGGTCGGCGGCGTCATCGTCGATTCCGGCAATTTTGACTGGACGCAAAACGACAAGTTTCCCGGGCTGACAACGCCGGACGAATCCTATCACGGCGTGACCTACACCGAACGCTTCGGCAAGGCGGCGTTTATCACCAAATGCGTGGCACAGCTTATGCGCGATCTCGGTTCCATCCCCTCGCCGCACAATGCGTTTTTGCTGAACCTCGGTTTGGAAACGCTGCCGCTGCGGGTGAAAAAGCACTGCGAAAACGCGCAGGCGGTCGCTGAATATCTGCAAAAGAACGAAAAAGTCTCCTGGGTCTCTTTCCCCGGTCTGCCCGCTGATCCGGAATACGCAAAAGCGCAAAAATATATGCCGCACGGCACCTCCGGCGTGATCTCTTTCGGTGTGAAGGGTGGCCGTGCAGCGGCAACCAAATTCATGGATGCGCTGCGTCTTTGCAACATCGTGACCCATGTGGCAGACGCGCGCACCTGTGTGTTGCATCCGGCGTCCACAACACACCGCCAGCTCACCGACACCCAGCTTGAGGAGTGCGGCGTCAAGCCCGATCTGATCCGTCTTTCCGTCGGTCTTGAGGATGTGGAGGATATACTCGCCGATCTGGAGCAGGCGCTCACTGTGGCGACCGCGTAAGCAAAGACGACGCAAAAGAAAGGATATAGACTATGAAACTCGGAATCGTGGGGCTGCCGAATGTCGGCAAAAGCACCCTGTTCAACGCCATCACTAACGCGGGCGCCCAGTCTGCGAACTATGCTTTTTGCACCATTGAGCCGAACGTCGGTGTGGTCGCTGTGCCCGACAAGCGCATCGACGCGCTCGCAGAGATGTACCATCCTGTGAAGATCACCCCGGCCACGGTGGAATTTGTGGACATTGCCGGTCTGGTCAAGGGTGCATCCAAGGGTGAGGGGCTTGGCAACAAATTCCTCTCGCACATCCGCGAGGTGGACGCCATCGTTCATGTGGTGCGCTGCTTTGAGAATGACGACATCATCCATGTGGACGGCAGTGTGAACGCCAAACGCGACATTGAAACCATCAACCTTGAGCTGATCCTCTCCGATCTTGAAATGATCGACCGCCGCATCGACCGCACGAGCAAGGCGCTCAAGGGCGACAAATCGCTTGCCGCCACGCTGGAATTTTTGAAGCGTGTGAAAGCCGCGCTGGAAAACGAGCAGCCGGCGCGCACGCTTGATTGCGACGAAAACGAACAGGCGATCCTGGATGAGGCCTGCCTTCTGACGGCAAAGCCCGTGATCTATGCCTGCAATCTGAGCGAAGAGGATTTCACCAACGGCATCGAGACCAACGAAAACTATCAGGCGGTCTGCAAGATCGCCGAATCCGAAGGCAGCGAGGTGCTGCCCATCTGTGCGGAGCTGGAAGCGGAGATCTCTTCGCTTTCCAAGGAGGACCGCGAAATGTTCCTTGCCGATCTCGGCATCGAGCAGGGCGGTTTGGATCTGCTCATTCAGCGCTCCTATCACTTGCTCGGCCTGATCTCCTATCTCACCGCCGGTCAGCCGGAGGTGCGTGCCTGGACGATCAAAAACGGCACAAAAGCGCCACAGGCCGCCGGCAAGATCCATTCCGACTTTGAACGTGGCTTCATCCGCGCCGAGGTCGTCACGTTTGACCACCTGATGGAATGCGGCTCTCTCGCCGCCGCGCGTGAAAAAGGCCTTGTCCGCTCCGAGGGCAAGGAGTATGTGATGAAGGACGGCGACATTGTACATTTCCTGTTTAATGTGTAAAATAGTCGTTAGTCAATAGTCATTAGTCAATAGTTGGGCGGCCGCTGGCCGCCTGTTTTTTATGTGTAAGTGCTTGATTTTTCAGGGGAGATGTGGTAGAGTAAAGGTGCGACATAAAAAATCTAAGCGAGTTTTTCGTAAAGAATCATATCAGGTTTGTCATATCAAAGGGAAAGTGACTTTAAAAAAGTGCTTTCTCGTATTTCCGTTTGATTTGATAAACTGAAATCTTAGATTTTTTGTGTCGCAGCAAAAACAGAGAAAAGCATTTTTTAGCGCCTCTGTTCTTGCAGGGGCGCATTTTTTTTCGCCCTATTTCAAGAAGAAGGGAGGGAAAAAAGAATGGAGTTTTTGTATTTTGTTGGACCGTTGATTGGTGGACTCATACTGTATCTCATTATACACGCATTGGTTAAAGCTCCGGGAACAATGCTTCAGACACGGTTTTCTATGCTTACAAAAGACACAAACGGTGTGATTGCAGGAAAAACACTTGACGAAATTGTGAAAGCCTGTGGACAACCGAGTGCTATATCTGCTATGGGTGACGGAAAAACATTGCGTCAATGGCAATCAACGGGTTATCATATTGCATTACTATTTGATGAGAATGACATATGCCTTGGAATCAGTAATGAAATCAAAGTATGATGGGGTGGTCTTTGATGAAAAAAGGTGTTATCTTTATGCTCTTATTGATTTTGGCTTTTGTTCTTTGTGCTTGCGGAGAAGACCCATATAAAAAAGAGTCAGAACGTACCAATAAGATGGTGCAGATTGCAGAAGATAACTACAACAGGGCAGTACAGGAATCCAATGATCTCCGGGATTCTATCAGCAGAATCAATGCTGCTGCAGATGCACTGCGCTAAATATGTTAATATGTTCAGTATCAATGAACAGCCCCGCCGCGGAATCGTTTCCGCGGCGGGGTTCAAATTATGTTTGACCAAGCAGGGGCAAATGTCCGCCCCTGCGGTTTTTCTATTTTCTATCGACTACCGACTAACAGCTAACAGCTAACAGCTACCGACTTACGTCTCGGCATAATAATAGTTCATGTCCGCGGCGGTGACAAAGAAGAAGTTATTCGATTCCGCCGGATACAGGGCTGCGTCAATGGCGTCGATGCCGGGGCAGCAGATCGCGCCCACAGGCAGACCGCGCACCTTATAGGTGTTGTAGCGCGCTGCAAAGACCGACGTGTCGCCGGAAAGATAGGGCGAATCGGTGATGCGGTCGTTGACGTAATGGATCGTCACGTCGCACTGCAGCATCCCGTAATCCGGGCTTTCCAGCCGGTTGTGCATCACAGAGGAGACGTTTGCCATCTCGCTCGGATCACCGCATTCCTCCTGAATGATCGACGCAAGGGTGAGGATCTCATCCATCGTGTAGCCCAGTTCTTTTGCGCGGGCTTTGCGCTCTTCGGTGAGCTTGGCGTTCATGTTGTTCAAAAAGCGCGAAAGGGCCTTTTGGGCGCTCTCTCCGCGGTAAAAGTCATAGGTGTCGGGAAACACATACCCTTCCAGCGCAAAGGCGCGCTCGGAAAAGTCAACGTCGGACAGGAAGGAATAGCTGTTTTTTACTGTGTCGGCGTCCTTGACCGCCGCCATGAAATCCGCCGCCGCACAAACGCCGCTGTTTTCAAGCTTTTCCGCAATTTCAACAGCGGTGTAGCCTTCGGGAAACATCACACGCACAATGGGGTCGGCCTCGGTGGTCGTTTCCGTGGTAGAAATCTCGGAAACCTCTTCCAGCGGCTGGCTGCCGCATGCGCAGAGCAGACCCAGCAAAGCCAGAATCAGCCCGGCAAACACAAAGCATTTCTTCATGAAGCATCGTCCTTTTCGTCTTGATGCTCTTATCATAGCATAAATTGCGCAAAAAAAGAAGAACCGCGCCGCATTTTTAAGAAAAAAGTCATCTTTGGGTCGGTTTTCCTGCAGGAAGTTGAAAAAAACACTTGCAAAAAGGCCGGTTTTATGATACATTATTAAAGTAAACTTAGAACACGGAGGATACTACTATGATTTCAGCAGGCGATTTCAGAAACGGCGTCACCTTTGAAGAAGAAGGCAACGTGCTGCAGGTTGTGGAATTTCAGCATGTGAAGCCCGGCAAAGGCGCTGCGTTTGTCAGAACCAAGACCAAGAACGTCATCACCGGCGCAGTGGTGGAAAAGAGCTACAACCCCACAGCGAAGTTCCCCACGGCTTACATTGAGCGCAAGGATATGGATTATTCCTACAGCGACGGCGATCTGTATTATTTCATGGACAACGAGACTTATGACATGATCCCCATCAATCAGGCGGATCTGCCGGACAGTTTCAAGTTTGTGAAAGAGAACATGACCTGCAAGATTTTGTCCTATAAGGGCAAGGTCTTCGGTGTGGAACCGCCCAACTTTGTGGAGCTTCAGGTCACCAAGACCGATCCCGGCTTCAAGGGCGACACCGCAACCAACACCACCAAACCCGCCACCCTGGAAACCGGCGCAGAGATCAAAGTGCCGCTCTTCATCGATGAGGGCGAAATGATCCAGGTCGACACCAGAACCGGCGAATATCTTGGCCGCGCATAAGCGCAGAAAGGAACATAACCATGTCTGTGAGTGAAAAAGTTGCTTATCTGAAGGGTCTCATGGAAGGCCTTGACATCGATACCGATAAAAAAGAAGGCAAACTTCTTGCCGCTGTGCTTGACACGCTGGAAGTGATCGCCGACGAGATCAGCGGTCTGGAAGACGATGTGGACACGCTGAACGACTACATTGAAGAGATCGACGAGGATCTCGGCGATGTGGAAGACTTTGTGTATGACATCGACGACGATGAATGCGATTGCTGCGACGACGACTGCGATTGCTGCGATGACGACGACTGCATCGAAGTGACCTGCCCAGCCTGCGGCGAAAACATTTGCATCGACCTTGACGACATCGACGACGACGGTCAGGTGGAATGCCCGTGCTGCGGCGAAACGCTTGAGTTCGAGATCGAGATGGAAGACGACGAGGACGAAGACGAAGCGGAAGACGAGGAATAATTCGCAATTCGCAATGAAATTTGCCGGTGGGCGGGATGTGAAACCGCAGCCGCGCAATCAACATCAGAATTTGTAAGGGCGGCCGGTGGCCGCCCTTTTTTTGACGCAGGCGCTTGACTATTTGCAGGAAATGTGATAGAGTGAAGGTGCCAAACAAAAGTGGAAATTATCCATACATATTTTTTTACCCTGCGAACACACAGGGCTTCACGCGCAGTTTGTAAAAAAGTGCAATCTGTCTATGCGTGACCTTCCTGTGTGTATGGCTGATAGACTACTTTTGTTTGGCGACAAGTGGGATTGCACTTTTTGTGCGTCCTTCTTGGACGCATTTTTTGTTGTCTGAAAAATCTATTCTATTTCCGAAAGGGGAAGTCAAACATGAAAAAAGTCAAACAAATCTTGTCTATTATTCTCGCTTTAATGATGCTGGTGTGCGCCGTGCCGGTGATGGAAGCAGAAGCAATTACAGAAAGTGATTTCAATTCTAGATTAAGCACATTGAGAAGTCAATACCCAAACTATAGCACATGGACAGCTTATTATGACGGCGGACACCAGTGCTGGGGCTTTGCTCGCCTAATTGCGGATAGTGTGTTTGGAGGAAGCTGGAAAAACTGGCCTCAGGTGAACTCTATTTCCAATGTCAAAGCTGGTGATATTGTGCAATACGGTAATACCAGTGGTTCAGGACATACTATTTTCGTACAAAGTGTATCCGGTAATACGATTACGTTTGTTGACTGTAATGGCAACGGCAATTATTCCGGTGGAACGAAAGTGCGTTCTTGTGGAATTAAATGGGACAATACAATTTCCAAAAGCGCAAGTATGTTTGGAAAATACAATTTTTCTTATTTGCTGTCAAGTCCAAGATTTGACAATCCAAATCCAAACATGCCTAGAATTGAGTATACATATTTAGATTATACGCTATCTGATCGCACTTCATTTCGTCCAAATTGTGTTGTCGACCCGAGCGTAGTTGCAATTGATCACGTGAGTTTAGCAGTTTGGTCTGTTGGAAGCCAGTCTGATTTGAGGTGGTATGATTGCTCTGTAGGAGGACCACATGGAACAATATACTACTATGATGTCCCTCACAGCAACCACGACAGCGGAGCAAAAAGTTTTGTTTGTGACTTTTATGTATATGGAACGAATGGAAAAATTACTACAGATCGAATTGTTTATGATGTCGATGAAATTTCACCAACGATTTCGAACATCAGTTTCAAGCACGTTTCCGGTGGCTACATTGTAACTTGCAATGTCAGTGACAATATAGGTGTTTCAAGTGTTGGATTTGCTACATGGACACCTAAAAACGGACAAGACGATTTGCTTTGGCAGTGGGTAACTCCTTCCGGAAATTCGGTTAGCTGTACGATCAAGAAGTCTGATCACAATAATGAAGATGGACAGTATATCACTCATGTTTATGCGTATGATAATATGGGTAATAGTTCAAATCAGTCTGCACCGGACATCTTTTTAGGAAATTATGCTTTTGACGTTAATGGATATCTAGATGGCAGCAACAGTGGCAGTTTAGGAAGCTATGGGACGTTTGATCTTTATTTTGATGGAAAACTTTATTTAAACGATATAACTGATTGGGCAAATCTGATTAGTTGTGGAACAGCTTTTGAAATTAAAGATATTAAAGCAACTACAGGTCATACATATAATGGTGTAAAATCCGGCGTAATCAAAGGAACTATGAACGGATCTAATACTATTTATCTTAATTTCACCACCAATTCCAGCACGCTCAAAGTTGATCCCTACGGTGGCACATGGAACAGTTCGGCATCGGTTCAGACATTCAAACAAAATTATAACACCACCAAAGCGATTCCGGTGCCGACACGCAGTGGTTATACATTTACCGGATGGACACGGAGCGGAACTAACGGCAAACTGTCTTCTACGACAGCAGCGGCTACATATACCTTCGGTGCAACCAATAATGTCACCGATATGATTACCGCAACATGGAGTTGTAACCACAACACAATAAAGATTGAGAATGCAAAAGCGGCTGACTGTCTGAATGCGGGCTACACAGGTGACACCGTTTGCGTTTCTTGCGGCAAGACGCTTTCCACCGGAAGCATCATCTCTGCCCTCGAACATACTGCTCCGGATGCTGCCGGCAATTGCACACGTTGTGGTGTGCACATCAAGGATGTAGAGGAACCGATAGACCCAACAAATCCAACAGACCCAATCAATCCCACCAACCCGACTCAACCGACAAATCCGGCGCCGCAGCCTCAGCCCCAGCAAAGCGGTTCCTGCCGTTATTGCGGCGGCACCCATACCGGCTTCCCTGGTGTCCTGATCGGCTTCTTCCACAGCATCCTCGCACTGTTCGGTCTGCGCAAATAAGCAACAGAAAACACCACCCCGCCGCGGAATACATCCACGGCGGGGTTTCTCTGTCCGCTGACAGCTAACGGCTAACGGCTAACAGCTATTTATCTTTCGAACGCGCAAACACACTCACGACCAGCGCGCTGAGCACCGCCGTCATGACGCCCACGCTCGCCGCGGAAAGCGGTCCCTCCAACGCGCCCCAAAGTCCGCGCTCGTTTACTGCTTCGGCGGTCGATTTTGCAAGATTGAACCCGAAGCCCGTCAGCGGCACGGTTGCGCCCGCACCGGCAAACTCCGCCAAGGGCGCATAGACGCCGACTGCGCCGAGCACAACGCCCGCGAGCACATAGAGCACGAGAATCTTCGCCGGGGTGAGGTTCGTTTTGTCAATCAGCACCTGCCCGATCACACACAGCAGACCGCCGACGAGAAAGGCCTTGCAAAGGGTCAGTACCACGCTCATTTGATCACCTTTTTCAGCGCCTTGCCGATCTTTTTTGCGTCAACGCCCTTGAGCAAAAACATCTTTGCCGCCGTGCAGGCCAAAACGAGGATCGTCACGCTTGTGGTCAGCACCTTTGCGATGCCGAGAATTTTTTTGCATTCGAGCACATACATCAAACATTTCATCAGTTTCATTGGGGTTCTCCTTTCTTCAAAAGTACCGCGTGCGCAATGCCGGGAATGCTTTCGCCCTGCTTGGAGGAGACCGCGCTCATCAGCGCGCCTGTGGCAACAAACAGCACCGATTGCAGCGTGTCTTCCCGCAGCGCGCGACAGATATCGGCGCAAAGCACGCTTGCGCTGCAGCCGCAGCCGGAGCCGCCGGCGTGGACGTCCTGCTTTTCGCGGTCAAAGATCAACAGTCCGCAGTCGCGCTGCTTTTGCGAAAGATCGATCCCTTCCTCGCGCTGCATCAGCTCGCACAGCAGTGTGCTGCCGACTTCGCCGAGGTCGCCCGTGAGAATCAGATCGTAATCCGCCGGGGTCGTTCCGGTGTCGTGCAAAAAATCGGCAATCGTCTTTTTTGCTGCCGGCGCCATCGCCGCGCCCATGTTCCCCGCGTCTTTCACACCGAGATCGACCATCGTGCCGAGCTGCACCTTGTCGATATAGGGCGCGCCTGCGTCCGCTTGACGTGCAAGCAGGGCGGCGCCTGCGCCGGTGACTGTCCATTGTGCCGTGGGGGTGCGCTGACCGCCGTATTCCAGCGGATGCCGGAACTGCCGTTCCGCTGTGCAAAAATGCGAGCTCGTTGCGGCCATCGTCACGGAAAAGCCGCCGCTTTCAATGGCCAGCGCCGCCAGAAGCAGCCCTTCGGCCATGGTGGAGCAAGCGCCGAAAATCCCGCAGTAGGGGATGCCCAGAGAGCGCAGACCGAACACCGCCGACGTGCACTGGCTTTGCAGATCGCCGGCGAAGGCCGCTTGAACATCGGACGGCTGCAGCTTTGCTTTGTCCAGCGCACACTGCGCCGCCGAGAGCAGGAGCTTACTTTCCGCTTTTTCCCAAGACGCTTCGCCGAGGGTCGTGTCGTCAAAAATGCGGTCGAATCTGCTGCCGAGCGGCCCCTGGGCTTCACGTTTTCCCGCAACGCCGGCAGAAGCAAGAATGCGCGGGCGCGTTTCCAGTTGCAGCGTGCGCTTGCCAAGTCGTGTTGCCATCTCAGCGCCTCCCTGCCAAAAAGAAATAGATCAGCCCGTACAGCGACGCGCTTGAGCAGCCGAAAACGATCACCGGCCCTGCAATCGAAAACATCTGCGCTGCCGTGCCGAGGATATAGCCCTCGCTCTTGAATTCCAGAGCGGGGGAGACCACGGAATTTGCAAAGCCCGTGATGGGCACCGCCAGCCCTGCGCCCGCGTGCTTTGCCAGCCGGTCAAACACACCGGCAGCCGTGAGAATGGCCGTGAGCACGATGAGCGTCATCATCGCAAGCAGCTTTGCGTCCTCGCGGGAAAGGCGCAGCAGCACAAGCGCCTCGGTGATTGCTTGGGCAAAGCAGCACACACCGCCGCCGACCAGAAACGCTTTCAGGCAATCGAGCGCCAACGGTGAGGGCGGCGCGGCGCGGTTGGTCATGGCCGCGTAATCTTCATTGGAAACAGACATCATTTTCACCTCAGCGCTATTATTTACAAAAAGTTTTTGTTTATGCATCGCCTTGCCGGTTGACAAACTGCGGGGTTGCGATTACAATAAAGAATATATATGACTTTTTGGAAAGAGGTGTTTTCAATGGCTGTTTTTCGACCGTTTTGCGCCCTGCGTCCCACGCCGGAGCACGCTGCTGCGGTCGCCGCGCTGCCTTATGATGTGATGAACAGCGACGAGGCGCGTCGGGCAGTACAGGGCAAGCCGTTTTCGTTTTTGCATGTGGACAAAGCCGAGATTGACCTTTCGCCGGACATCGACCCCTATGACAGGGCGGTCTATTTGAAGGCGCGCGAAAATCTGGACGCATTGGAGCGAAACGGCGTCTGTGTGCAGGACGCTGCGCCCTGCTTTTACATCTATCGCCAGATCATGGACGGCCGCAGCCAAACCGGATTGGTCGGCTGCGCGAGCATCGACGATTATTTGGGAAACGTTATCAAAAAGCATGAGTTTACCCGCGCCGACAAAGAGGAGGACCGCGTGAACCATGTGGACTACTGCGACGCGAACACCGGGCCGATCTTTTTGGCCTACCGTGAGAGCGACACGGTCAAGACTGCGATTGCCGACTGGCAAAACAAGCACGCGCCCGTTTATGATTTTGTGACGGACGACGGCATCGGCAACACCGTCTGGGTTGTGGACGATCCTTCGGTCTGCGAAACGCTGCAGGCGGCGTTTGCGCGTGTGGAAAGCCTTTACATCGCCGACGGTCACCACCGCTGTGCTTCGGCGGTGCGCGTGGGTCAAAAGCGCCGGAAGGAAAAGCCCGATTTTGACGGCACGGAGGAGTTCAACTTCTTCCTCGCCGTTGTGTTCCCCAAGGACGAGCTTGCCATCATGGATTACAATCGCGTGCTGCGCGATCTGAACGGACTGACCACAGAGGCGTTTTTTGAAAAGCTGCGGCAGTCGTTCAACGTCGCTCCTGCGCCGACTGCGCCGTATCGGCCGCAAAGAAGGCATGAGTTTGGTCTGCTGCTCGACGGGGCATGGTACGTTTTGACCGCGAAGGACGGCACGTTTGACGAACAGGATCCTGTTGCGTCGCTGGATGTTTCCATCTTGCAGACAAACTGTATCGCGCCGATCTTCGGCATCGACGATCCGCGCACCGATCAGCGCATCGACTTTGTCGGCGGGATCCGCGGACTGGGCGAGCTGGAAAAACGCTGCAGCGAAGATATGCGCGCCGCGTTTGCAATGTATCCCACGTCGCTCGATGAATTGATGGCCATCGCCGACGCCGGGCGCGTGATGCCGCCGAAATCCACCTGGTTTGAACCCAAGCTGCTCAGCGGCTTGTTTATCCACAAACTGAAATGAAAGGAAGAATTCATATGAAAAAAACCACAAGAATCCTCGCTTTACTGCTCGCACTGCTGATGCTTTTCGCAACGACAGCCTTTGCTGCGGATCTGCCCGCCGGCGCCGTGCTGCTTTCCGATTCCAAAAAAATAGACCCGAACGCGGTCAAGCTGATCGCCTATCGCGGCCTTTCCGCCTGCGCACCGGCAAATACCCTTGCCGCGATCTCTCTGGCCGGACGCTGCGGCTGTGACGGTGTAGAGCTTGACATCCAGCCCACCCTTGACGGTGAATGGGTCTGCATCTCCGGCGTGTCCCTGCGTCCGATGACCGGCGCGAGCGGCACGGTCTACACCACGACGGTGGCCGACCTCAACGAACTGACCATCACCGGCGGCAACGGTGTTGCCAACTATCCGAACGAAAAGATCCCGACGCTGCGTCAGGCGATCACCGTGGCGAACCTCTATAATCTGAAGCTCGTGCTCACGATCAACGGCGGCAGCGACGAAAGCCAGCAGATCATCATCAAAAACATCAACAACCTCGTCAACACGCTCAAGCTCATGGGCGTTGCCAAGACCGCGACCGTGGTCTCCGCTGAAAAGAGCGTGCTCTCTGCCGTGCAGGCTGCCGGCGGACGCGCCGCGCTGAACACCCTTGTGCCGTTGCTGGCGGTCGGCGAATGCATCGATAACGGCTATGTCGGTTTTTCCGCCGTGCTGTCCGACCCGCTGACGATCTCCAATGCCGCGTCGCATAATCTGGAGGTTTACGGCAACGATACCACAACGATCTTCGGCGCCGACCTTATCTACGGTCTTGGCGCACGCACCATCGTTTCTTCTTCGATCGTCCGCCATGCGCCGGAAAAGGAGAACGTGATCGCGAGCATCTACACCAAGGCGAGCGTTACCTTCCGCAACATCTGGAATAAGATCGTTGCCTTCTTCCAGAACATCTTCAAATCCCTCGCAATGGACGCGCTGTTCTCGCAGCTCGGCATCCAGGCGTAACAACAAACAATCTGAACGGGGCTTTGCGGCCCCGTTTTTTATGGAACACAAGAACGTGTTCCGGAAAAGGAGCAGATATGACAGAGAGGCTGTATGATCTTGACAGCAGCGTGATCGAGTTCGACTGTAAAGTATTTGAACTTTACAGTGCTGACGGCAAGCTTGCGGTGGAGCTGGACCGCACTGCGTTCTTCCCGGAGGGCGGCGGACAGACCTCTGACCGGGGAATGCTTGGAGAAGCCTATGTGGAAAACGTGGAAATACAGGAGGGTCGCATCCTGCATTTTGTTGAAAACTCCGAGGAAAATGTGCAAAAGTTCCAAAAAGGGGTCGCAATTTATGGAAAAGTGGACTGGGAGAAGCGGTTTTCCGATATGCAGCAGCATTCCGGCGAGCATTTGCTGTCCGGCATCGTCCACAACCGCTACGGCTATAACAATGTCGGTTTTCACCTTTCCGAAAGCGGTGTGACTGTGGATTTTGACGGTTGTTTTACGGAAAACGAGCTATGTAAAGTTGAAGACCTTGTCAACGAAGCAATCTGGAAGAACATCGAGATCCATGTGTTTTACCCGGATGAGACGGCGCTTCTCACACTGCAGTACCGCAGCAAAAAGGAGATCGACGGCCCCTTGCGCATCGTGGAGATCCCCGGCGTGGATGTGTGCGCGTGCTGCGCGCCGCATGTCAAACGCACCGGCGAGATCGGACAATTCCGGATCATTTCGGCAGAAAAGCATCGCGCCGGTACCCGCCTTTCGATCCTTTGCGGCGCGCGTGCGCTGCGCGACAGCCGAAAGAAGCTGCAGGAGAACGCCGGCGTCAGCCGTTTGCTTTCGTGCAGGCAGAGCGAGACGCTGCACTTCGCGCAAAAAATGAAAACCGAAAAAGAAGCGCTTGCGTTCCGTCTGGTCGGTTTGCAGCGCGAAATGCTGGCAGCACGCGTCAACGCCGCGGCGCCGCAGCGGTGCTTTACAGAGTTTCTTGACGCGGACATGGACACCCTGCGTTTTTATGCGGACGCTCTGGCCGAAAAGGCCGAAACGTTTGCCGCTGTGTTCAGTTTGGCGCAGCCGCGGCAGTTTGTGATCATCTCCAAAACAGGCACGGATGTCGGCGCAGTGTGCGGCAGGCTGCGCAGTGCGTTCGGCGCAAAGGGCGGCGGCG
>CADBBT010000040.1 GCA_902792985.1 Oscillospiraceae bacterium | reverse complement strand
CGCTTTGTCAACGCAGTTTGCGGTGCCGCCGGAGCAGTCTTCCGTTGCACCGACTGTGCCATTCATACCGTAAGCATCGCAGCGGGAGCATTTGCGGTTGTGCTTTCCTTCGGACACGTTCTGATATGCACCGGAAAAATCATGACCTTTCGCAGGAACCGTCTCATGGCCGCTCACCCATTTTTCGCAAGCCGTGCAGTATACGCCTGCGGTGTAGCCGCCAGCTGTGCAGGTTGCATCAACAGCCGCGCGGTTTTCGGTCGTTTTGTGGTTGTTAGCGTTCACTGCGCCGGCTTCAAAAGTATCTGTCGGGTGGTTCGCACCGCAGACGGAGCAGTACTTATGATAGACTGCTTTGTCAACGCAGTTTGCTGCAGAAACAAGATGATCTTCGTCGACAGTCTCGACCCAGGTGTGCTCGATCATGTCGATTTCGGTGTTTTCGTTTCTTGTTTTATGGCAGATAGTGCATTCTTCGTGTTTTTTGCCCTTTGCTGTGCAAGTCGCAGCTTGATCTGTCACCCATTGCCAGTTATGGTTTGCTTCGTCAAGCGGAGAATACGAACAGGTCGTACAAGTTTTCCAGTGCTTTGTGCCGTCGGTGACGACCCAGCCGCTCTTATTGTGGTCTGCTTTTGCAACAACAATATTTGTACAATGTGCACATGTCTTCCAGTGACCGGAAGCATCCTTGCTCCATGCGGAAGCTGCCGTACAATCTTCACTGCCGCCCTTTGTAGAACCGATACCATAAGTGCCGCAGCCTTTTGTGCAAAGGCGGTCGTGTTTATTATCGGAAAGCGCACGGTATTCACCGGCATAGTTATGCCCAAGGGCAGGAATGGTCGTTCCTCCGGTAACCCAAGTACTACAAGCCGTGCAATAGGTGCCGGCATTGAGACCTGCCGTTTCACACGTTGCTGCCACAGCCGCGCGGTTTTCGGTGCTCTTATGGTTGCTGGGGTCGATGTTGCCGTAAGCGGTGGTACATTTTGTACAAACCGCTTTGTCTACGCAGTTTGCGGTGCCGCCGGAGCAGTTTTCGGTTGCGCCGACTGTACCGTTCATGCCATACTCGTTGCAGCGAGAGCATTTTCGATTATGTTTACCGTCGGACACGTTCTGATATGCGCCGGTGAAATCGTGGCCGAGGGCAGCAATCGTCTGCGCTGCTACTGTTGTTTCCGTTGTACAAGCCTGTGTAGTGAAATATTTGTTACATCTTGTACATTTGTAGTATTCGTTGTTACCGGCTGTGGTACATGTTGCAGCAACGGCAGCAATTTTGGTCGGGTTATGACCGAGGGCAGAGGTGCTTGCCGTCTGTCTGTAAGAACACGTTGTGCAGTCGCGGTAATGAGAGCCGCCTGATGTACAAGTTGCCGTGTCAGTGCTCCAACTGCCATAGCTGTGGTTCGCTTTGGCGGTTGTGATGTAAGAGCAAACCGTACATTGCTTCCAGTGTTGGTTTGCATCCGTTTTCCAACCACTGGGTGTATGCGCTGCAGAAGTATAAGTTGGCTTCACTGTCAAATCGGTTGTGACATTATTAAAAGCGGTGTCCCAACTGCTGAATGTATAGTGGTTGGTAGCATCGGAATCTTTTGCAGGATTTGAAGGAGCAGTGGCAGCACAACCGTAGTAGACATTCTGCGTTTTTGCAGTTCCACCTGTCGCGTTTTGGAAGGTAACAGTATATTGTGGGTCGTTAAATGTGACTTTCTTTTTCAGCCATGCATTCCCTCGTTTTGCACAAACCCAAGCATCCACTGAATTCGTTGTTCCTGCAATTTGACAAGCAGACTTCAATGTTAAAGTTCCAGTTCCTCCAATAGAAGCTTTGGAAGAAGAAAAAGAATCAGATACATCATCCACAGACTGTGGCTCGGAAGATGCAAGATAGTACACTAAATCTTGATACCAGTCTACACCATATTGATCTTTAACGGTACCGCTGTTCGTATAATTTGAGGTTAAATCTGATGCACCTGTTTTAGGGATCGTCAATGAAGAAGCACCGGAAATTGCAGCACCAGAGGACATTGAATTAGCATAGGGGTCATCCCAAGATTTTGAAATAGTTTGTTTTTTTGTTTGATTGGTACTAGCTAATTCTGTAGAACCAGTCCAGATTTCAGTAAGATTACTTGAATCAGGCCCTATCTTAATACTAGTCATTTTTAAGTAGGTTGTACCACCACCCACTCCGAAGTCATTTTGATTAAGACATATATAGAATCCTATTGGGAAACCAGGTACAGTAACACTAGTTGATTTTGATGTCCAAGAAGTATTACTTGTATTGTCAAACCAGCCATGTAGGTCAACAGTTTGATCAGCTTGGTTGCCAGTACCATTATTAGACTTATAACGAACTACAACACCAGCACTATCATTTGTATCACCATCCCATCCACCTTCGAAGGTATTATTCAACTTTGAACATCTCCAACTACTAGAAAACTTGATTTGAGCATTAAATTGAATGTAATAATTCCCTGCCGTCGCCGCTTCCGCCTTCGGGAACATATCCGGCGAAACAATCGCCCACGCGCTCATCAGCATGAGCACGCTCAAGAACACCGACAGCAAACGCCGTCCGTGTCTTGCAATCTTACCAGTCTTCCCCTTCATGAATAAAGACCTCCTTTTCATGTATAACAACCGATTTTGAGCGCAGTACGCCCCTACTTATACATATTTATTATATATGGTATCGAAAAAACCGTCAATTATCTTTTTCATAATCACATGGAGAATTTTCAATACCTTCTTTTGTGTATATTGCACAGTTGCAGTGCGTTAGGAAAAACGCCTGCATTTTCCGTTTTCATCTGCAATTATAGGATCGGTGACTCTATGAAACAGCCAAGAGGATTTCCAGCAATATGACACCGCGCGCAAAAATGCCATTGAAGCGATCGACGTCCGCGTCCTGCGCTTCACGAACGATGATTTTGACCGCCGCTTTGCCGTCCTCTGCAAAGCCATAGATTGCGCGGTTCGCAGCAAACCTGAAACAAAAAATGAGGAGGCGTTTGCCCCCTCTCTTCTTTTTTGTGTGTTATTTCATGTTGCGTTCATAGGAATCGATCATCTTCTTCACCATCTGACCGCCGATGGAACCGGCTTCGCGAGATGTGAGATCGCCGTTGTAACCGTTTTTCAGATTGACGCCGACTTCCGCCGCAGCTTCCATCTTAAATCTGTCAAGCGCGCTCTGCGCACCGGGAACGGAGCTCTGATTGTTCTTTGCCATGGTTTCTCCTCCTTTTCGTCAAACTTTTCGCGTTTGCAATAGTTATTCTTGCTCACTTTCAGTGCATTATAAATGGTAATTCCTGAACGCAGTTTTTGTCCGGCAGGAAATTAGCGGTCGCCGCGCGCGTTTTGAGAATAATTTTACTTTTTTCCACTTGCATTCACCCGCCAAACGTGCTATAGTTATTTTGAAGAGATATGAACATCTCAAACGAACAAAGGACTGATGATCATGCACAATCCACTTACTAGCGCTGCAATGCGGCTGATGGTTCTTAAGGGCAAAATGAGTCTGCGGCATCTCGAGCGTTCTTCGCACGCGCCGATGCGGGAAAACCGCGCGCTGCTGATGAAGATTTTGCACGACAACCGTGACACCGAATACGGCAAAGCACACGGGTTCGGCGAGATCAAAACCATTGCGGAGTTCAAACAGCGCGTGCCCATTTCCGGTTATGAAGATTTCGCGCCCTATATTGAGCGCACAAAGAATGGCGAAAAAAATCTGCTGACAACCTCCGAGATTCTCGGCTATTCGCGCACCTCCGGTTCCTCCGGCGTGCCGAAATACATTCCGGCAACCAAGGCGTCGCTGAAAGCGTATGTGAAATATACCTGGACGCGCGCGCTTGCGCTCGGTGCACAGGAGCTTGAAAAGCAGGGAAAGCATTATCACCCCGGCCGCGGCGTGTTCCTTTCCCCGGCGACGAATGAATGTCTGCCGAACGGACTGCCGTGCAGCAACATCGCCGAGATCGGCGCGCGGGAGTACGGCATGTTTTATCCGTATATCCTGACGGTACCGACCAAAAACCTCTTTGACGTTCATGACGGCGACTATGTCTATAACATCTATCGCTTCGCGCTGGCAGATGAGGATGTGACCTTCATCTTCTCCGTGTTCTTCAGCGTCAACGTCAGCCAGCTCGCTTATCTGCAAAAGAACTGGCGCGTGATCGTGGATGACATTGAAAAAGGCACGATCAGCGACACCATCGAAATGAAGCCCGAACTTCGCCGGGAGCTTTCCACACTGATCAAGCCGATGCCGGAGCGCGCCGCGTATTTGCGCAAACAGTTTGAGCAGGGCTTTGATGAAACGCTGCTGCGCCGCATCTGGCCGCACCTGACCGTGCTTTGCAGCATCGGCAACGCCTCGTTCAAGCCCGCCGCCGATTATGTGCGCACATTTTCCAAAGGCATCCCATTCGATTATTCCATCTACGGCGCTTCGGAAGGCCTGATCGCTGCCGTGACCGAGCTGGAAACGACGGATATGCAGCTTTTGACGGACAGCTGCTTCTTTGAGTTCATCCCCGCCGACGAGGAGGACCGCAAAAAGGGCAAGGAAACGCTCACGCTTGACGAGCTGGAGCAGGGCAAGAAATATGAGATGCTCATCACCACGCAGGCCGGCCTTTACCGCTATCACCTGAAAGACGTGATCGAGGTCAAGGGTTTCCGCAACCGCTGCCCGCTGATCTCCTTCGTCTATCGCAAGGGTCAGCTGTTCAACGTTGCCGGCGAAAAATTCAGCGAAGAGGATGCGCGCAACACCATCGAAATGTTCGCAAAGAATCACGGCATCGCCCTCGACAACTGGCTGTTTTATCAGGACGACAGCGTGATGCCGAACCGCTATGCGCTTGTGGTGGAAAGCGATGCCGACATCGACTGGGACGGCTGCATCGACGAGCTGGAAGGTTATATGGGTCATTGCAACAAACGCTATCCCAGCCAGCGGCAAAAATCCTTCATCGGCCGCATGATCATCCGCCATCAGAAGCCCGGCACCCACGAAGCATGGGCAGCCCGCTGCATTGAACGCGGAGCCTCTGCGGCACAGGTCAAGCCTGTGCACTCTCTCGACAACGAGGAAAAACGTGAATTCTTCCTGCAAAGGATAGAAGATACAAAAACCATACATCAATCATAAGGAGGATCATCATGAAGAAAAAACTCAGAAACACACTCGCACTTACCTTAACACTTCTGCTGGTTTTCTCGTGCTTTGTGCTGCCCGCCGGTGCGGCAACGGCAAAGAACGTGAGGCAGTACGGCACCGAAGGCGCCTATGTCGCGTTCGGTGACAGCATCGGCCGCGGCTGCGGTTCCGAAGGCTTCTATCTCGATGAAAACGGCAATCCCCTGCCTGAAGGCGAAGGCCCGGGCGGACAGTACGACTATTATTATATGCGCAACGTCCAGGGCGCATATCCGACCCTGATTTCTCAGGCCATCGGCTGCAACGCACCGTACAACATGGCAGACGAAGGCGCGACCTTCTTCCCGGTTTGCTATCCCGGTCTGACCACTGCTGTTGTTCTTGACCTCATGGGCATTGACGACGACGGTTTTTCCGACAAGGATTTGAGCTATTCGTACTACAAGGATGTGCTTGAATATTTCGGCATGGAAGAGTCCTTCCCCGGCGCACGCGACGGTGAAACCTATGCTGAAGTTGCTGCGGAACGCGGCGGCGCAGGCAAGAGCGGCGCGATCAAGGACGTTGTGAAAAAAGCGAACCTCATCACAGTCGAGCTCGGTATGTGCGACATTTTCTATCGCACCTATCGCATTGCCACCGAGGGCGGTCTTCTTGCAGATGGCGCACAGCTTGATCTGAGCAGCCCGGAGGCGATCAAGAACACGCTGGAAGTGGCTGTCAAGCAAATGTCCTTCGGCTTCGAATACTGGAAAAAGTATTATCCCGTGCTCATCAAGACGCTGCAGGAGTGGAATCCGGACGCCACGATCGTTATGGTCGGCTCGTTCAACGTGGTCAACCAGCTCAGAATCACCGATGACGACACCATTCCTCTGGGCTCGATCATCTCCGGCATCACCGAATCCATGAACGCCTGCTATGCCAAGTGGGAAAAGGAATTCGGCGACAACGTGAAGTTCGCGGACATCCGCAACACCGAACCCTATGCCACGGAAAACGACTGGGCGCTGCTCGGCGATTTCAAGGATAACGCCTTTGTCGGCACGCATCCCAGCCAGAAGGGTCACGATTACATCGCACGTCAGATCCTCGGCGTTCTGGAAGAAAGAGACGTCACCATGGACATCGTGGTCGACCTTGCCAGATTCGACAAAGTGGACTATGTCCTTCTTGACGGCAAAAAAATCAGCAACTATTCCATGGACGGCTATGTGCTGACGATCCCGAATTCCAACAAGTACGCCTCCAGCCTTGCCATCGGCGTGAAGGGTGAGGACGGAAAGATCGCCATTCAGACGTATAAGCTTTGCTACACCGACGGCGTCGGCTACACCGCCATTCGTATTTACGGCAACAACGACGCTGTTGGCACTGCCACAAAGACCGGCTTCAGCATTTTCAAACTGCTCAAAATGGTCTTTGAAAAACTCGTTGATCTGATCAAGGGTCTGTTCTAAACCGCTTATCAAAGAACCGCAGGTTTCCGTTTGGAAGCCTGCGGCTTTTTTAGTATACAATCGCGCTTCAAAATGCTCGCGCAGATCCGCCTGCACTTTCCGCCCGCCTGCATGACGGTGCTCACCACGCCCGCTGCCGCAGGTTCAAAAGCGTTTTGCGCAGAACAATGCCGCCGGTTCCACACGGATCCCGGCGGCGTTGTGTTGTTTGTTTTGTTTTACGGCATTTTACCGTTGATGAGCAGCTCCACACCCTGCCCGATCAGATAGGGAAGCTCCACCAGTCCGAGCACAGCCTGCACCACGCGCACGAGCGTCCAAAGCGCCTCTTTGAGCGCGAGCAGCGCCTCGTTTTCCGGTGTGGGAATGGTCAACGTTTGCGGCTTCGGCTCAATGGCGTTCACAGTATAGGTGAACTCCGTCAACATCGGATCGTGGTCGGTATAGCGTTCGCCGTTCTTTCCGGTGAGCGGCGGAACGGTTTTGGAAACCGGCGTGAGCTGCATATACTCGCCGCTGCGATACAGCACACGGTCGAGATTGTCGCCTTCATCATTCAGCAAAAACGCCGGATCGTTCACATCGGTCAGACCGTTGTTGCAGACCTCGGTCCAAACGTCCTTCAGACCGGTCGGCACAAGCAGATTGTTGACAAGGTCATCTGCCAGCTTGCGCTTGAATTTGAAGTTGAAATCGCCCTGCACGATCAGCGCGCGTCCGTCGTTCAGGTTTGTGTTGATATATTCCGCAAGCTGCCTGAAATTTGTGGCACGCGCTTTGACGGAAAGCGGCTCATACCCGGCGTCGCAATGCACCGTGATCACGTTGATATACACACCGGGCGCAAGCTCCAACAGACTGTATAGAAATCCCTTGTTGGAAAGTGCGTCGCAGGAGCCGGAAACGGTTCCGTATTCAAACTCCCATTTCACGCGGTCAATGTTATACAGCCGATGCGGAGAGAACACGTTCAGACCCTGTCCCTGCGCAAGACCGCCGCTGGTATAGGAGCGGTAGGGGTAATTCGACATCTCGTCCGCGAGATAGGGGTGACCGTTGAAATCCTCCTCAACGCTGATAAAATCAACATACATGGTGTTCAGCAGCGAACCGAGCTTCTTTGCGCGGTCGACCGTCGTGGTAAACGTGCTGCCCTGGAAATCGCCGATCACGGGAATGCCGGAAACGTTATACGCGAGCATTTTCAGCGTTCCGGTTTTCGGAGGCAGTTTCGGCACTACCGTCAGAGAGACCGTGCCGTATTGTGACGCGAGCACCTGATCGTTGACGGTAAAGACCGTGTCGTCCTCCAGCGCGAAACCGTCCTGCGGATAAAACATGATCTCAAACGTATATGCGGTATCCGCCTGCAGCACATCGCCGCCCTTCAGCCGGACAACGCCATCGTCTGTTTTGCGCGTCACACCGATCACCTGCGCGGCATACTGTTCGCTGTTGCCGACGCTCAAGAGCTGCTCAAGCTGCACGGCTTCCCCTGCGAAGGGTGTCGGGAAGGAAGCGGAAACAGCTTCCAGCGACTGCTGCAAGAACGTCACACGCGCCGCATCGTCTTTCCAGTCGTTGCCTTCGCCGAATGTAACGCCGCTCCACTGCCGCGCGGTACCGTCAAAGCTGAACGTCGCTTTGTCGCAGCCGTCAAACGCGTTTGCACCGATTTTCGAAACCGTAAACGGCACGGAAACGCGTTCGAGATTCGCGCAGCCTTCAAAGGCAAAGCTGCCAATGTTGTTGATCCACGGAGAGATCAAAACCGATTTGATCGCCTCGTTTTCAAAGAAGGGCGATGTACCCTGTTCAAAATCGCTCATATTGGCGGATTTTGCGCCGCCGCCTGGATAAATGCGAAGCTCGCCGGTGGTCAGGCTGAGCGCGTAAAATGCGTATGTGCCGCATTTTCCGGTGAACTCTTTTTCCGGAATCGCCGCAAACGCCGACGGCATGACGCCGAACAGCAGCAGCACGGAAAGCAGCAGACAAAGGATGGTTTTCGCTCGTTTCATAAAAGTCAACTCCTTCTTATTTCAACCGCTTGTCGCTCTTCACAGCGATGCGTGTGCCGACGCTTTGGAAGATCTGAACCAAAAGGATCAGCAGAATCACCGCGATGAGCATCACAAGGAATTTGTAGCGGTAGTAACCGTAGTTGATCGCGATCTTGCCCAGACCGCCGCCGCCGATGATGCCGCTCATGGCGGAATAACCGAGGATGGTCGTGATGGCAATCGTCGCGTTGGAGATCAGCGACGGGATGCTTTCGGGGATCATCACCTTGCAGATGATCTGCAGCGGTGTGGCGCCCATGCTCTGCGCCGCTTCAATGATGTTGGGGTTCACCTCGCGCAGACTGCTTTCCACCAGTCGCGCCACAAACGGAAACGCGGCGATGACCAACGGCACGATGGACGCGACGGTGCCGACGGTGGTGCCGACGATCAGACGCGTGAGCGGAAAGACCATGATCATCAAAATCAAAAACGGAATGGAGCGCAACAGGTTGATGACAACGCCCAGCGCGTGCATCAGACCCTTCGGCAGCGGCAAAACGCCGTTTTTTTCGCCGACCACAAGCAGCACGCCCAGCGGAAGACCGAGCACGATTGCAAAGGCTGTGGACAGCACGGTCACATAGACCGTT
This sequence comes from Oscillospiraceae bacterium, assembly GCA_902792985.1. GTDB lineage: Bacteria > Bacillota > Clostridia > Oscillospirales > Acutalibacteraceae > UBA6857. The sequence continues at coordinate 6,807 of CADBBT010000040.1, read as the reverse complement.
TCCCAAATGGCAAGCGGAATCTGCGTTTTCAAGATCAAAAGCGCCTCTTCGACCGCCTGCGGCGTAAACAGATTACTGAACATCTCCCTATACCTCCTCCACGACAATGCCTTCCGCCGAGCGCAGGAAGGTCAGCGCTTTTTCCGCGTCCGCATCCGGCACAGAGATCAGCATTTCGCCAAACGCCTGCGCACCGAGCGAACGCGTGCTTGCGCCGAGAATTTTTGCAAGCACACCGTGCTGTGCCGCCATCGTCGCAATCAGCGGCAGATCTGCTGTATTTGAACCGTTGAACAGCACGCGCAAGCGTGTTTCGCCCTTGCCCGGCGGCAGCACAGTTTCTTCGCCGTTCGGGAAAACAAGCTTTTTTGCGGCGGCCGACTGCGGATTTGCAAACACATCCTTCACATTCCCCTGCTCGACCACGCGCCCCTCGTCCAAAATGGCCACGCGGTTACAGATATCCTCCACCACGCTCATCTGGTGCGTGATGACCACAACGGTGATGCCGAGCTTTTGGTTGATGTCACGAATCAGCTCCAGGATCGCGTGCGTCGTATTCGGATCGAGCGCGCTGGTCGCTTCGTCGCACAGCAGTACCTGCGGATTTGTTGCCAGTGCGCGCGCAATCGCAACACGCTGCTGCTGACCGCCGGAAAGCTGCGCGGGATAGGATTTTGCTTTATCGGGCAGACCGACGAGCGAAAGCAGCTCCATCGCCTTTTTGCGCGCTTCCTTTTTGCCGACGCCTTCCAGCTCCATCGGGAAGCAGACGTTTTTCAGGCAGGTGCGCTGCATGAGCAGATTGAACTGCTGAAAGATCATGGTGATGCTGCGCCGTTTTTCGCGCAATTTTGCCGGAGACATGGCCGCCATATCTTCGCCGCCGACGATCACGTTGCCGGAGGTGGGACGCTCCAGCATATTGATGCAGCGCACAAGTGTGCTTTTTCCGGCGCCGCTCATACCGATGATGCCGAAAATGTCACCGTCCGCGATGGACAGGTTGATATCCTTCAGCGCCTCCACGGTGCCGTCTGCCGTTTCAAAGGTTTTATGCAGATGAACCAGTTCGATCATAAACTTCTCCTCTTTTATAATCCGTTGCTCCTATTATAATCGAAAGCGCTCCGCAGTGCAAGCCTTTGCGTGAAAAACGTGCAGGTGATTTTCCGCGCAAGAAGAAAAAAGCTGCCGCAAAAGCGACAGCTCAACTTGATTAAATAGATCACTGAACGTTCAGCGCGTCGATCGTGGTCTGACGTCCGCCGTAAAGGCCCATCGGCTCCACATGGATGTCGGCGGCGTTCACAAGGTCGGTGCCCTGCTCGTTGTTGAAATCATCGAGATACGGGAAATGCTGGAAGTAGTTTGCGTCCACTTCGCCGCTGTCAACAACCATGTTCGGCTGAACATAATCCGTAAATTCAATAATTTTCAGCGAGATCTCACGTTCAGCAAGGATCGCCTTTGCAATTTCAAGGATTTCGGCGTGCGGTGCGGGAGACGCGGCAACAGAGATCTCCGTACCCTTGAGTGCGTCATAGTCCACCGTCGGATCAAAGCCGTCGCCGGGATTTTCCACAACGGAGATCACAGCGCCGTCATAGCTGTCGCGGATGTAATCGGCAACCTTCTGGCTCTTCAAGGCGGCAACAAGCGCTTTGATGTTGTCATTGGTTTCGTTACCGCTCTTCACAGCAACGATGTTGGAATACGCCGAGTACGCGCCCTCAATCAAAAGGGACTGCTCCGCGGGTTTCATGCCGGCGGCGATGGCATAGTTGGAGTTGATGATCGCATAGTCCACATCCGGCAGAACGCTCGGGATCTGCGCGGCTTCCACTTCTTTGAACGTAATGTTCAGCGGATTTTCGGTGATGTCGTTGATCGTGGCGGTGATGCCGGCGTCATCCTTCAGTTTGATGATGCCGTTTTCCTGCAGCAAAATCAGCGCACGCGCCTCGTTTGTGGTGTCGTTCGGAACAGCGATGGTCAATGATTCTTTTTTGCCGCAGCCGGCAAGCGCAAGCACACTTGCAAGCAGCACGCACAGCGCCAAAAGAATGGATAAAGCTTTTTTCATAAGAATTGACTCCTTTCTTTGTTTTCTCGATTGTATACCTTTTTTTGCCAAATGTCAACCCTGCTTTTTGCGCAGAAAAGCAGGCAAGCCTCATGCCACCGAAGCAGCACAAGGCTTGAGAGGTTTTTATTTACATGTTGAAGCAGCGAGAGGAACAGCGATCTCCTTATTCCCACTCCACCGTGGCCGGCGGCTTCGGGGTGTAATCGATCAGCACGCGGTTGATGCCGGCAACCTCGGTGGTGATTCTCTTGACCAAAAGGTCGATCAGCTCCGCAGGCAGGTGCTCCGTTGTGACTTCCATCACGTCGGTGGTGTTGATTGCGCGGATGACACATGGCCAACTGAAGGTACGTTTGCCGTCTTTCACGCCGGTAGATTTGAAATCGGGTACAACTGTGAAGTACTGCCACACTTTGCCTTCGAGTCCCCATTTTGCGAACTCTTCGCGCACGATCGCGTCGGATTCACGCACAGCTTCCAAACGGTCGCGCGTGATAGCGCCGACACAGCGCACGCCCAGACCGGGACCCGGGAACGGCTGACGGAATACCATGTTATCGGGCAGGCCGAGCGCTTTGCCGACCACACGCACCTCATCCTTAAAGAGGATGCGCACCGGCTCCACAAGCTCAAACTTAAGATCGTCCGGCAGACCGCCCGCATTGTGGTGCGCCTTGATGCCGGCCTCACTTTCAAGGATGTCCGGCCAGATGGTTCCCTGTGCCAGGAATTCAATGCCGTCAAGTTTTCTTGCCTCTTCGGCAAACACTTCGATGAACTCGCCGCCGATGATCTTACGCTTGGTCTCCGGATCTTCCACACCGGCAAGCTTATCAAGAAAACGGTCGGTCGCGTCAACATAGATGAGGTTTGCGCCGAGTTCTTCCTTGAACACCTTGATGACCTGTTCGGGTTCACCCTTGCGCAGAAGCCCGTGGTTGACATGGACGCAGACCAGGTTTTGTCCGATCGCTTTGATGAGCAGCGCGGCGACCACTGAGGAGTCCACACCGCCGGACAGCGCAAGCAGGACTTTCTTGTTGCCGATTTGTGCCTTCAGCGCGGCAAGTTGTTCTTCGATGAATGCGTTAGCAAGTTCGGGTGTGGTAATACGCACCATGGAATCGGGGCGGTTGATCTCTGTCATTTGAATTCCTCCTGTAGTATTAAATTAGGGAAAGTATAGCACAAAAGCGCGAACAGGTCAAGAAAAACGAGCGCTTTTTTTGCGTCATTGACAATTTTTAAAAGGAACCGATCGCAGACCGATTCCTTTGATAAAACACTTATCGTTTGATGATCTCTTCGCGTTTCGGGCCGTTGGAAACATACGCGATGTGCGCGCCGATCTCTTTTTCAATGAAGTTGACATAATCCTGCGCCTGTTTAGGCAGCTTATCAAACTCCTTGATGCCGCGGATGTCGCACTTCCAGCCGTCAAGCGTGACCAGCACGGGCTTTGCCTTTTTCAGCAGCGGCGTGACAGGGAAATCCTTTGTAACAACGCCGTCGATCTCGTAACCTACGCAAAGGCTGATCTTGTCAAGATAGGACAGGCAGTCCAGCGCGGTCAAAACGACCTCCGTCGCTCCCTGCACCTCGCAGCCGTAACGCGTTGCAACGCAGTCGAACCAGCCCATGCGGCGGGGTCTGCCCGTCGTTGCGCCGAATTCACCCTTGTCGCCGCCGTGCAGACGCATCTCCTGCGCCTCGTCGCCGAAGATTTCACTGACAAACTCGCCCGCGCCGACCGCAGACGAATATGCCTTTGTGATGACCGTGACGTTCTTGATCTCATACGGCGGAATGCCGGCACCGATCGCGCCGTAACCGGCGAGCGTGGAAGAGGATGTGACCATCGGATAAATGCCGTGGTCGGGATCCTTCAAAGAGCCGAGCTGACCTTCCAGCAAAACGGTCTTGCCTTCTTTGAGCGCGTCGCGGATGAGCTTTCCGGTGTCGCAGACATAGGGCGCGACCATCTCACGGTACTGCATCAGCTTTGCGAACATCTCGTCCACAGAGAGCTGCGGTTTGTGATAGACATTTTCGAGGATCAGGTTCTTGACTTCCAGCACACGGGTGAGCTTTTCACGCAGGTAATCCTCGTCGAACAGTTCACAGATCTGGAAACCGATCTTGGCGTACTTGTCGGAATAAAACGGCGCGATGCCGCTCTTGGTGGAACCGAAGGCGTTCGCCGCAAGACGCTCTTCCTCATAAGTGTCGAGCAACACATGATAGGGCATCATGATCTGGCAGCGTTCGGAAATTTTGAGGTTGACCTCGGGTACGCCGCCGTCCAGCACGCTTTGCACCTCTTTGAACAGCTTTTCAATGTCCAGCGCAACGCCGTTGCCGATGACGTTTGTCACATGCGGATAGCAAACGCCGCTCGGAAGCTGATGCAGCGCAAATCTGCCGTAGTTGTTGATGATCGTATGTCCTGCGTTGGCGCCGCCCTGAAAACGGACAACGATGTCGGACTGCGCGGCAAACATATCTGTGATTTTGCCCTTGCCCTCATCGCCCCAGTTGGCGCCCACAATTGCTCTGACCATAATATGAACCTCCTGAAATTGAAGTGTGTTTCAAAACGATTTATTATACAACATTTCTCCGTGCTTTGTCAACGCTCCACAAGCACTGTACCGTCCGATTTTACGGAAATTTTATCTCCGTCGCGGACATATTCCAAAAATTCGTCGCCAAGGCGGTCGATCGTTGGCATTTTATCGTTTTCCGACCACACATCGGCAAGCACGGCGCCGGCGGCGGCAAGCGAATCGATCTCTTTGGAAAACAGCAGACACGCGGGCGCTTTTCCGCTTTTCACAGCGGAATACAGGAACATGCCGCCCGTGGTGGAGCCGATGGTCTGCGGCAAACACAGCGCTTTGCCCTGCAGCACCTTTTTATAGATGTCGGGATTGCTCTGATCGACGCACTTCGTTTTGGGCTGGATGAACATCATCTGCATGCTTGCAAGGGTATTGAAGCCCTGCTTTGTGACGACCGCTTCAGCGGTGACTTCTCCCGGCGCGATCACGCGGCCTTTGAATGTCTTTGTCATCTCATTTGCCCTCCTTTGTAAGAATGGAAAGGATCTCGTCGTTGGAATAAAAACGTGCCGTCGTATAGGTGCGCAGCTTGTTCGAGCTGGTGATCACCGGCTGCGACTGCCACAAAGGATTATCCATGAACATCAGCGGACAGATATAGCTGACGATCACGCCGATCTTTTTCAGCCGCGCGGCATACGGCGTTTCGTTCAGCTTTTTCAAAACGCCGGTCGAAGTCGTGAACACGGTCGGCACAAGCACTTTTTCGTTGCCTGCCGCTTTGAGTCCGGCTTCCAGCTTTTCCGTCCAGTCCTTGATCTGTTCCAGCGTCATGTGCGGGCAGCCGAGGAAGCAAAGCTTCGGCGCTGCGTCCTTGTTCTTCCAGATGCACGGATAGCCGTTTTTCACCCGTTCCAGCTCCGCATCGTCAATCACATACACCTTTGCGCCGGGCTTGATCAGGTCTTCGCCCTGCTGTTTTGCTTCGGGCGTGAGGTTTTCAATATGATACAGACCGACCGCGCCGTTAGACGCTGTGGCCGCGCCGAAATCTTTAAGATAGGTCTTTGCTTTGTCGGTCAGCTCTGTGCCGAGGTAGGCGTCCAGCCCCTTGACATAGGGCACGTCCTCCATCACCTTCATACCGATGGCGGAACCGAGGATCTGCGCGTCGGGCATTTTTGTGGTCTTCAGCTCCACGATCCAGTCCGCTTTTCTGCCCTCATCGGTCAAAAGGCCGAAATACGGCACAAAGCCCGCCACGGAACCGAACAGCTCAATGATGCCGGAATTTCGGTTGCAGCGCGCACCGAGAACGGAGTTTGCATACACCACTGCGGAGGATTCCGCCCAGGAAAGCACATCGCCCTGCTTCGGCGTGTTGCCGATCTCGTCAAGATAGCAGGTGCAGGTGTAGGAGTCTTCGCCGAGGATGCCGAGCTGTTCAAGCTGCTTTTCATAGCGGGACTGCTTGCCGAACACGAACTTTGCGACGCCCTTTTGCAGCACCGACTGCGGCACGTTTTTGTCGTAGGGACGCGGGTCACAGGTGAATTTTTGTCCGGAAAGGCAGCCCTCGTCGATCAGCTTTTGAAACAGATCAAACACCGGGCCGAGAAACGTCAGTCCGAACGAAAGCACAAGATGACCGTAGCGAGCGGTAACGGGCACCATTTTCTGCGCGCCGAAAACTTCGCCGTAGTTGACCAGCGTGCGCATGACCTTCGCCATGGTTTCGCCCTTTGCGCCGTCAAGAATCGCCTGTTGTTCTTTTGTCAGTTCCATAAGTACATGACCTCCTTCAAGATCTAAGTGTCCGGTGATTCACGCGGTGTGTGAAATTTACTGTCAAGGTTTTCATATCCGAATGAATCAGTGGATACCTAAGCAAAAAACGCCGTGCGCTGTTCTTCCAGCCACGCCTTCACTTCCGGGAGACTTTCCTCTTCGCAGGGGAACACTTTCGTGGTCAGTTCCTCCGCCGCAGCTCCGAAAGCTGCTATTCCCGGCACGTTCTCAGTTCCGGACCTGAAGTTCTTCTCCTGGCCTCCGCCGTAGATGAAGGGCGGAATGTGAAGTCCGTTCTTAACGTACAGCGCTCCGCTGCCCTTTATCCCGTGGATCTTGTGCGCGGAAAAGCTCGCAATATCGACGCCC
>CADBBT010000039.1 GCA_902792985.1 Oscillospiraceae bacterium | reverse complement strand
CTTCCGCAAGCGCCTCGGCAGTTGTCTGTGTCGTTTCCATTGCTGTTTCCGCAACGTTTTCTTCTGTGGCGTATTGCGTTGCATCCGACATACCATCTCGAATTTCAGTTGATTCTACGGTAGTTTCTTCAATTCCTTCACTCGTCGTTTTCTCTGCAGCAGGCTCCGCAGTCTTTACGGACGGAATACCGTCAAGATACTGAACGGGAAGCTTGGTGCAGACCGTAAGGTCGTCACAAAGCTCGGAATAAAGATTCTCGTTTGCGCTGAAGGCGGCAGCGTTTGTCGCCGCGTCGTCCGAGAAGAAATATTCCTGCGCCCACGTGCCTAAAATGAAATTCTGCGCTTCTTCAAGCGTTTCTTTATAGAGCATTGAAACGGGATTGCCCGCGCTTGTATTTTTCGTCTGATAAAGATAATAAGGCTTTTGGGCTTCGATCGGATTTTTGGAAACGCGGACATATTCAACGCCCGAAATACCGATCGCGTCGCCCGTTAAATCGGTTGAAGAAGCCGCATCGTCAAGAATCTGCCGTTCCTCCATCTCTTTTACCGCATCGGCGGAAACAGCCGTGATATTTGTCACAGCCTGGTTCACGTCTGCGGTGCGTTTATAAACAAGAAGGGTATAGGTATCGTCGGAGCCGTCGATATCTCCGTCAACATAGTAATGATATCCGCGCTCGCAAGCGGTATAAACGTGACAACGCCGATTTCGCTGATATACGGGCGGACGATACCGTCACGGATCTGCGCAAGATAGATAACGCTCTTTTCAGCCGCCATTTCCAGATCGGCAGGGACACCTTCTACGGTTCTTACGATTTCGGCGCCGTCGTTGGTAATGGGATAAAGCGGCTCCTCCTTGCTGCGCAGAATATCGAAGCCCACAAGCGGCGTACCCGCTTTTTTGTCTCGGGTATAGTATAAACAGCCCGCGCCTCCGCCGACGCCTTCATCAACATCGGTCTCACTTGCACGATCATAAGATATGCCGTTATGATCGATAAGGGACTCACCCGCGTCATTTGCAATCATCACATTGGTAATCGGGTCGCCTGTATTCGTTTTATAGGCAAGATAGACCTGCCGATCGGCGCTGACGTCCCTGTTAAGCCCCGTCATCATAACGGACCATCCGTCTTTTTCAAGATTTTCGGCGGCAGCCTCTCCCGCAGCAAGCATTACCTCGGATATAAAACGCGAGTTTTGGGCATATACGGGAACGACCATCGGAATCACCGTTGCCGCCGCAAGAAAAAAGGCGGTCAGAACCGACAGAATACGCCGAAGCAAGTGTTTCGTATTCATGAGTTAACTCCTCATTGATGAAGTTTTTTTAATCTGTTCTTTGCCAGTAAAATGATAGAAATATACGTTATCACAGGGAGTAGGATCCCCAGATACTGATACTTCGACTGAACCAGAATATTGAATAGTGCGTGGTATGAAGCAGCGGTCGCAAGCAAAGCAAAGGTCCCGCAATAAAAAAGCTTGCGGCGCTTTTTGATATAGGAAATACCGAAGCCGACCGCAACCGTGCAAATACCGTGCACCAGACCTGAACCGAACCCCCTTGCGAGCGCCCAAAGAACGGATACGCTGTCAATGTTCTGCACGAGAAGCACTAAGTTTTCAAGCACGGCAAAGCCTACGCCCACAGCAAAAGCATTCATTGTCAGCGCCCGGCGGTCATCCGAAATCACAACGGCATAGTAGAGAATCGGAAGCGCTTTCACGATTTCTTCCGTAAGAGGCGTAATATTCGTAGTCACATAGTAATAATCGCCGCCAAAGCCGCTGAGAAGAATACTGTTGATCTCTGATACAAAAAGGCAAGCCGAAACGCCCAGGAGCATAAAAACCATAACTCTGCGCGTTTTCTTCTCCATAAGAGGAAGCATAAGACCGATGGACACGGTCAGACAGACATAAATCACATAACTTAAATTGTCCATTTATTCACGCCCCTTTCAAGCACGGGAACAAATGCCAGCATAACTGCGCATTGTAAGACGTATACAATGATCACAAATACAAAAGACAGATGGAAGCTCTTGATCAGGATTTCCGCCATACAAAGAAACGCATAAACAAGAGCAAGAATATTGTAGTTGCGTATCACACGAATCAGACCGAAATCAACGTCCTTTATAATAATGTGCTTCAGATGATAATAGGCCGCCATGGCGATAATCAACGTTTCGATTCCGATGATCGCGGTTTTTGCCGTAAATCCTTTTGAAGCAAGAACGCCCCACATTGCGATCATAACGATCGGTGCAATCAGTGCGATGATTCTTGTTTTGCGGAACTGCTTTGAGCCGTCGTCAACAAGGGAATCCATTTGCCCGTAGTTGGCGCTGAACAGAAACAAAAAACTTCCTGCCGTACCGAGCATGCCTATATGAAAGCTTCCGCTGATCTGCCCGTTTACCAGGAGCTGCAAGGTTTCTATCAGCCGTCCGAACATCGCGCTGCCGACAGCAAACACAATCATTCGCACATACAGCGCTTCGTCCTCCCTGAAAAATCGGAACAGTCCGTAACCGAAGCCGATGGCGGCGCAAACTGTCAATATAATGGATAAGATCAAATACATTTGCAAAACCCCTTTCAGACATTTTGTTTTACTGAAATCGTCAGATGATAAGTTTTCGACTGTTTATTATATCACAAGTAAATTCACAAGAATCACAGCGCTTCCTCTGCAGGCGTACCGCCGTTTTTGGTTTCATCCTCTTTCAGCTCCAGGCAGAGCATCGTGATATCGTCAAACTGCGGCGCATCGGCAACAAATTCGTTAACGCCCCCATAGACGCCCTCAAGAATGTTCTGCGGCGTTTCATCCTTATGCGCATTCAGCACGTCAACCATTCCGTCAAGCGACAGCATCTTCAAATCCTTGTCGGTAGCTTCGGGCACGCCGTCGGTATAAAGAAACAGTTTATCGCCCTGATTCAGTTGAATTTCATAGTCGGTGTACGGCAGTCCGCCCACCGCGCCGACGGCAATATCGTGATCGGTTTTTACCAGTTCAAAAGCGCCGCCCCTGCGGTAAACGGCGGGATCGTCGTGACCTGCGTTGCAGGCGGTAATCTTTCCCGTGGAGAGCTCCAGAATACCGAACCATACCGTTACAAACATCCCCGCTTCATTATTGGAGCAGACGGTGTCGTTCACATATTCGATGATTTCGGCAGGCGTACCGCCCAGGCGCGTTCTGTCGCTGATCAAGAGGTTCGTCACCATCATAAAGAGCGCGGCGGGAATGCCCTTGCCGGAAACATCTGCCATCACAAGCGCGAGGTGGTCGCCGTCAATCAGAAAATAGTTATAAAAGTCGCCGCCGACCTCCTTGGCAGGCTTCATAAAGGCAAAAACGTCAAAATCTTTTCTTTCCGGGAATGCGGGAAAAACGTGCGGAACGGCGTCTTCCTGAATCCTTTTTGCCACGGAAAGCTCCGTGCTGACGCGCTCTTTCTCCGCTGTCACGGCGGTGAGATTTTCAATATATGCCAGCATCTCCTTTTCCATTTCGTCAACGGAGTGGCTCAGGTTTGAAATCTCGTTAATTCTGGTGACAATGTTCAGCGGCTCGCCTTTGGTGTTTTCCGCGGCAAAGCGCTTTGTTTCCGCGGACACCCGCCCGATCGGTCCCGCAATATTCTTGCGGATATATTTCGTGTAGGCGATGACCACGAGAGCTGCCAGAACAATCGCCGCAACGGCAATTCTGGCAAAATATTTCACTCTGGTATGCATATCGGTAACTGGCACCTGTGCGCAAAGCATGGCCGTTATCTTTCCGCTGTCATCCCTGACGGGATGCACGCTGGTGATATAGGATTTATCGCCGTGCAGTTCCGCAGCGCCGATCAGGGTTGAGTTTTCGATATTATCGTCCGCATACAGAACCTCAAACTCTTTTTTGAACGAGTCGTTTGAGTACGTTTTGACCTGCCCGAGGGACAACGGCTCGTAACCGTCATTGTCGCTTCCCACCACGTGAAAAACGGTCGTATAGCTTTCATAATCGGAGGTATCAAGGCAGATGACGTAAATCATCGTCACTTGCATCCGGTCGCATAGCGTCTGAAGCTGACGGGTGGTTTCCTGCCACTCCTCGTCGCTCTCGCCGTTTTTCAGATACCTGTCGATATGATTGCCGTTGACCATGGATAAGCCCATATCCGCAACTGCGTATGCCGCATCCCCGTAGGACCGGTTCACATTTTCCGTTAAAATGTTGGACCCTATCAGACTGACAATAATACTGAATACAAAAATCAGAAGCAGCACGGCACTGACGATATTGAACGCCAGATTGTTTCTTGAGAGCTTCTTTTTATCCATTGTATTATTCGATGGTAAAAATGCGTGAAAAGCCTATCATACCAAAGATTTCCTTCACAGCAGTGTTGATATTTAACAGCTTCAGTTTGCCTTGTTTGCTCATATCCTTATGGATTTGAAGGAGCGCGCGGAGACCTGCCGATGAAACATATTCCACATCGGCTAAATCCAGCGCCATCTCGGTGATACCTTCCATATGGTCAAGCGCGTATTTTTCCAGTTCGGGAGCGGTGACGGTGTCAATTCTTCCGGAAACCGTAACGGTAAGCTTGCTGTTTTCTTTTTCTGTTGATATCTGCATGCGTATTGCTCCTTGCATTTTATAGATATTATATTCTATCACACTTTCCCGCGCAAAGCAAGTAATAAATGATGTAAATACAGCGCGGCATAAATGATGTAAATACAGCGCGGCATCACGCCTTTGCAATTCTCATACGCTCCTTTGCAATTCTCCGGCAGCAGCCGTGTAAAGTCCTCGTCACCGATATTAAACCTCCGTTCCTTTGGCGCTTTCATTCTACCAAAGAAGCGGAGGCAAGTCGAATGTGCGGGTTACAGTTTTTCGGTCAGGTCGCGGTACGGGGTGTCCGTATTCACGAACGTATCGTACGTAAACGCCGCGCCGAGGCGAAAACCGACGATGAAGCTGTCCAGCTCCGAGATCGTATCCAGCTCACCCTGTGCGTCAAGGATTTTGTTGAGTAAGCTGCGTTGTTCATCTTGCAGGGCGTTTTCTATTTCCGGTAAGTGATCCGTAATGTAAATTCTCAGCTTGTCCGCGCGGCTTCCGGGTTTCACCGCTCGCGTCTGTGGATCGACGTTGCCGAAGAAAAGGTTTTCAATAAATTTCATTGACATTTTTGCACCTCCATTTTTATGCGTATAGGCGCAGCATCTCAGCTATATAGGATAAATGTCGCTGCGTTTTTCGAGTAATTTTATTACAGTAATCAGAACACAAGAACTGAAGAAGCCACGTTTTCGGAATCCGCCATCCGACAATACAATCCAAATATCGCAGCTTTTCTTTGTTGATCCATTCCCGGACCGTGTTTTCACCGTATGACGCTCATTCATTTGGGCGTCTTTTTCTTTTTTGTAACGGGTGCGATTTTTCGCCTGTAACGGAAAAAGTACGGTTTTTTGAAAAAGTGGGTATTAAATAGGTGAGAGAAGTAAAGCAGATATGTTTTTGTCATGGTTTCGATTTTTCGTCTGTCATGCAAAAAACACGGTTTTTTGAAAAATGCGGTATAATATATGTAGAGACAGAAAAAACACTACGCCCACTTTTTCAAAACTTTTTTCAGAGAAATGGAATAATTTGCCGCAATAAGTGTCGGTATACTTATGGAGAAAGACGCTCTTTTTATCGGGCGTCTTTTCTTTATGCGCCGATTTTGTCATGGGAACGATTTTGGGCCTGTCATGCCGAAACCAAGCTTTTTGAAGAATCGCGGCATTATATATATAACAGAAAGAATACATAGCAGCTTGTTTCGCTGCTTCAAAAAAATACACGCCGAAAGGCAGAAAGGATGAAGTCTATGAATTACACCGCAAACCAACCGCAACCAATTTGACGCCTCGCCCTGCCGCTCCGCAGGTAAAACAGGGGCATATTCTTTTATCCATATTTCAAAGAAAGGAATTAATCAACACATGAAACTGTATCAAGACAAAGTGATCGTTGCCGTGGACACGGGATACGGCAACATCAAAACCGCGAATCACTGTTTTCGCGCCGGAATCACCGCCTACGATTCCGAACCGCTGTTCACCAGGGATATGCTGGTCTATGGCGGCAAGTATTATCTCATCGGCGAAGGGCACAAGGAGTTTCTGCCCGAAAAGCAACTGGATGAGGATTACTTCCTTCTGACACTGGTCGCCATTGCCAAAGAGTTGAAAACAACGGAGATGACCGAAGCGGACGTTATTCTCGCTGTCGGCCTTCCGCTGACCTGGATGACCATGCAGAAAGAAACGTTCAAAAGCTATCTCCTGCGGGATGGTGACATCCACTTCACCTATCGGAAAGTGGACTACACTATTCGCATCTCTGATGTTCGGATCTATCCACAGGGCTATGCCGCAATCGCGCCGTTTGCTTCGGAGCTGAAAGGAGTCAACCTGATTGCCGACATCGGCAACGGTACTATGAACGTGCTGTATATCGTCAACGGGAATCCGTTGTCCGGCAAGATGTATACAGAGAAGTTCGGTACCTATCAATGTACGCTTGCTATCCGGGAGGAATTCATGCGTCAAACCCGCCGCGAGCTGAACGACGCTATCATTGATGAGATCCTTATCAACGGCACCGCCGACATTGCGAAAGATGACTTGAAGCTCATCAAAGCAACAGCAACCGCCTATGTGGCAGACATTTTCCGACGCCTGCGGGAGCACGGCTACGACGAGAACACTATGAAGCTCTATCTGACCGGCGGCGGGGCCTGCCTTGTGAAGCACTTTTACAAGGTCAACAAGGATCGCGTCACCTTCGTGGACGACATCTGTGCCGCAGCCAAGGGGTACGAGTATATGGCTGATCTCCAACTGCGGGCAGCGGATAACGTATGAACAAGGACGTTTACCGTTTGAACGTGCGGTTCGACCTGCACAATGATGAGGAAGCCGAGGCAGTGCGTTTTTTGCAAGAACTGTCAGACACCGACCGCAAATCCCGTAATCGCTTTATTGTGAACGCAGTTTTGGAGCAGATAAGGCGGCAAGGAAAATCCTATGATTTCTCGCTGGATGATATCCGGCAGGTATTCAAAGAAGAGTTGCAGGGGCTGTCTGTTGCAACCCCTGCCGTTTTACCTGCTGAGGAACAGTCTTTGAGCGAGGAACAGAAGGCAGCAAATGCTGCAAGTGTACTGTCCGCACTGGAGATGTTCGGGTGAGCCAACCCCCGCCGGTTTTGGCTCAAAAGGCAATTTTGTCCTATTTGTTTGAGCCAAAGTGGCACAGATGAACCCGCACCTGACTACGGCAACCGGCACATCGCCTTTTTGCACGGCAGAGACGCGGGAAAGATGAACCATTGCAGCCCGAAAACCGCGTCTCATACCGTAACGAGCAGGGCAAAATAATATATTTTGCCGCGCCGCCGCAGTCGGCTTTCTTTAGGGGCGCCGCCCCTAAGACCCCAATAACACTATGAAAGGACTGATGCAATGTCAGAAAGAATGACAGGCATGTACTTCCAATGCAACCAAAAGCAGCGCGAACAGATCAAAAAGAACGCGAAAGCCTGCGGGCTGAAGCAGGGCGATTATCTTTTGCAGCGGGCGCTGGGCTTTGAACCGAAAGCTTTGAACCTTGGCGCGTATCTGAACCTTTACAAGAAACTTTGTGAGGTTTCCAACAGGAAACTGTCTGCCGAAGCCGAACAGAGATTGCTTGAGGTACTCGATCAGATCTACAGCCGCCTCTTTGAGGGCTCGCCGCCATCGGAAGAAACGTTGCGCGAAGAAGAGCAGACGCTGGCAGACTGCTTTTCTGATGTAGGAGATGATTGAGTATGGCGACCACTGGATTCTGGCCGGTCTACAATCATCTGAAGGAAACCATCGCCTACGCCGAAAACCCGGATAAGACCGTTGACCGGAGGTTTTTGGACGACGATCTGTGGCAGGCGCTGCGCTATGTCGAGAACAGTGACAAAACAGATCGGACGATGTATGTCAGCGCGATCAACTGTCCGAAACAGAAAGCGTATGAATATATGATGCGTACCAAGCGGCGCTTTCATGAAACGGGCAAGATCGTCGGCTACCACGGCTTTCAGAGCTTCGCTGCCGGAGAGGTTGCGCCGGAGGAAGCGCACAGGATCGGAGTGGAAACTGCAAGGCGCATGTGGGGAGATCAGTATGAGGTCGTTGTCACAACCCATCTTAACACGGATAACCTGCACAATCATTTCTGCTGGAATAGTTCGTCGTTCGTGACAGGCAAAAAATACCGCAATCAAATCAAGGATCACCGGCGTCTGCGCGAGGTCTCCGACGCGGTTTGTCAGGAATACGGCAAATCTGTTTTGCAGAACGCACCGTTCTATGGCGGCGAAAAGGGCTCCTACTGGATTCACAAGAGCGGCGGCAAGACGCATCGTGACATCCTGCGTGAAGATCTGGAACGCTGCTTGCGGGAAGCGTACTCTTTGCAAGACCTGAATCGCCGCATGAACGCTTTGGGATATGTTTGCGACTTCAATCCCAACCACGCGCACTGGACGGTTCGCGCCGTTGACTGGGATCGCGCCGTCCGTATTGACAAACTCGGCTTTACCAAGGAACGGCTGATGAAAGAGCTGGACGGCCACAAGCTGTGGGGCTACAGCTCCATCAACCGTGTCGGCTTCTATATGCTCGACCACCCCATTTACAAGCCGCCGATCCAGCCGGTCAGCAAAGAACTCAAACGGCGGAATTACGAACTGCCGCAGACCTACACAGCTGGTGGAGTTGCCGCGCTGATGATTGTGATCCTGTTTCTGATCCTCATGCTGCTGATCCAGCTGGCAAGGGAACGAAACGACTATACGCCCCAAACGCCGGGGCTGCGCAAGCTGATCACCGAAGCGCCGAAAATCGAACAGGAATACAGGCTCCTCATAGACAACAAGATTTCGTCTATGCAGGAGCTTTATGATTTCCACGACGATCTGGAAGCGCAGATCAAGGCACTGGAAGCGGATCGCCGGAAGATTCGCAACAAGCTTCGGCGCTGTTCGGACCCAAACGAGAAATCGGCGCTGAAACAGCAGGCGAAAAACATCACAAAGCAGCTTACACCGCTGCGAAAACAGAACAAAATCGCGGAACGCATCGAACACCGCGCACCGGAGCTTCTGAAAATGATGGTTCTGGAGCGCGACCTTGAAATTCAAGCTTACACAAAACAAAGAAATATGAATTATGATAGGAGTAGATAAGCTATGAAAGTAACAAATATTCAAATCAACAAACTGCACCCGTTTGAAGGACATCCCTTCAAAGTACGGGACAACGAAGAAATGAACCAACTCGTTGAGAGCATCCAAACACAAGGCATCGCAGAACCGCTTCTTGTCAGACCGCTAGAAAACACTGTGGATGAATATGAAGTGATTTCCGGACACCGCAGATTACGAGCAGCGCACGCAAAAGGCAGGGCTTACAGAAGTCCCTGCCTTTATTCATCCCATCAATCGGGATGAGGCCGCCATTCTGCTTGTGGACTGCAATCTGCACCGAGATCACATTCTCCCGTCTGAACGTGCCTTTGCATACAAATTGAAGCACGACGCCATGAAACGGCAGGGCTATCGGTCAGATTTAACTTCGGAGCGAATCGCACCGAAGTTGACAACTGAAAGAATTGCAGAGCAAGACGGAATCAGTAAAGATGTTGTCAAGCGGTATATTCGTCTGACACATCTCATCCCGCCGCTTTTGGATATGATGGACGAAGGCAAAATCGCCTTTTCCGTCGGCGTCGAGCTTTCGTATTTGGATGAGTCTCTGCAAAGAAGCCTTTTGTCCGACATGGAGGCGCTGGACTGTACACCGTCCTATGCGCAGGCGGTACGGATGCACAAGGAATACAGTACCGGCCAGCTCCGTGAAGATCGAATCGGCGAGCTGCTTTCCGAATCAAAGCCAAATCAGAGAGAAACGCTGAAACTTCCGCTGGACGCGTTGCGGCGGTTCGCGCCGAGAGCCACAGACCGGCAACTGGAAGCGTTTGTGTTCCGTGCCTGCGACCACTATGCCCGTTTTCTCAAACGTCAGCGTGATCGGGATTCGAGGTGAGCGGATGGCAGCAGCATATCAGATCAACGGCGTGACCTATGTGGTGGACGCCGTTTTTCAACCTGTCAAGCAGAAAACCACGCTGCGCGACCGGCTGAAGCACTATTTGAACAATAACTTCGCAGATTTGACACACTTCAAAAGCGGTACTATACTGAGCCTTGAATATGTACTGACTGCTGGGAAGGAGGATTTATGCAGTCAAAAAGCAAAAGCAACGACCTGAGCCTGACCGCGCTCTACTGCCGCCTGTCACGGGACGACGGCACACAGGGCGACAGCAATTCCGTCGCCAACCAGAAGCGGATGCTCAAAAAGTACGCCAAGGAAAATGGCTTCGCCAATACCCGTTTCTATATTGACGACGGCTACACCGGCACGAACTTCAACCGTCCGGGCTTTCAAAAGATGATGGAAGACGTCGAGCTGGGCTATATCGGCACGATCATCGTGAAGGATATGTCCCGCCTCGGCAGGGATTATCTGACGGTCGGCTATTACACCGACACCTATTTCCCCGACACGGGCATCCGCTTCATCGCCATCAACGACTGTGTGGACAGCGCGGACGGCGAAAACGAGCTTGCACCGTTTCGGAACGTGATGAACGAAATGTATGCCCGCGACATCTCAAGAAAAGTTCGTTCTGCCCACCGCATCCGCGGCAATTCCGGCGAACCGCTGTCGCAGCCGCCATACGGGTATATGAAAGCTCCGGAAAACAAAAAGCGCTGGGTCATTGACCCCGATGCAGCACACGTTGTCCGGCGCATCTTTCAAATGGCGCTGGACGGCAAGGGCAACGAAACCATCGCGCGGATTCTGGAAGAAGAGAAGGTGCTGAACCCAATGGCTTACTGGCACAGCAAGGGTTTGAAACGTGCCGGCAGAACGGAGCAGCCGAACCCGTATAAATGGAGCAAAACTACGATCGGTTCAATTCTGCGGCAGCAGGAATACTGCGGCGACATCATCAACTTCAAAACGTATTCCAAGTCGTTCAAGAACAAGAAGCGGCAGGAGAATCCCGAAGAAAACTGGGTAATCTTCCAAAACGTCCATGAGCCGATCATCGAACGAGAGGTGTTTGAGCAGGTGCAGAAGCTGATCGGCAAAACAAAACGGCGCGCCCCGAAAAAGGAGAACGCCGAAAAGAATCTGTTTTGCGAGCTGCTCTACTGTGCCGACTGCGGCAAAAAGCTTTGGTTCCACACCAATACGAACAACAAAAGCATCCACTATTTCAGTTGTTCCAACTACAAGAGCGATTACCGCGGTACCTGTCAGACCCGCCACTATATCCGCGCCGACGCCATCGAACAGGTCGTGAAGCTGGAGCTGCAAAAGCTGGCAGCATTTCTGAAGGATGACGAAGACGCCTTCATCGATCTGCTGACGGAAAAGTCCAACCGCGACGTGATGTTTGAAACGCAGCGGCTGAACCGGGACATCCGCAAGGCAACCGAACGCTGCAATACAATCAGCAGTCTGCACGAAAAGCTGTATGAGGACAATGTCAGCGGCAAGGTGACAGACGAGTGGTATATGGAACAGGCGCATCGGTATGAGGTGGAGCGCATGGATCTGAAAGCGAAGATCGCCGCCGCGCAGGAGGAGCTGAAAAGAATGGAATCCATGCAGGTCGGTCGAGATCACTTTGTCGGTGCAATCCGCAAATTCATGGAGATGCAAGTCTTGACGCCGATCCTGCTGCGGGAGCTGATCGACCACATTGATGTTCATGAAACCGAGGGCAAGGGCAAAAGCCGCACCCAGCGGATCGTGATCCATTACCGCTTCATCGACACCTTTGCGCTGCCGGAAGATCGCGCAAACGAGACCTATGTGGCCGATACCCGTCAGGGCGTGACCGTGGAGTATATCCCGACACAGATTTCAGCGTAAAACAAAAGCAGATGGCATGGGCGAAAGCCCGTGTCATCTGCAAAACAGCAACAAAAAATCGAGTGTTCATACGAAGTCCGTTATGAACACTCGAAATGGTGCGAGAGACGGGACTTGAATTGATATAGCGAGATTCTGCTTTGTTTCAAATCCCGTAAAACCGCCCAAATATCGTATGAAGTCGGGACAAGTTAATACGATATGGTAAAACTCATCAAATCAAAATAAAGACACAAATAAATACCAAACGTGCAGCAATGGGTAGCAATCATAATAAAAACGCATAAATAGAGCAAGACAAGGAGGCTATCACGTGGTTTTCGAGATACAAAAAGCGGCAGGATCGCTCCCGTCGCTTTTGCATGTTGTTGTTTTACTTTCGCAGTCCGAACAGCGCCAGAATGCTGTGAATGATCTTGATCAGCCAGCCGAACGGGCCGGTATGCGTTTCACCGCAATACTTGCAGTCGCCCTTGGGCTTATTGTCCGGTTTTTCCGGTTCGGTCGGCTTTTGCAGCTTGTCGGTCGAAACTTTTGTCAGTTCTTTTGTTCCGCTCGCATCTGAGAAGTTCATGCCGCAGACACTGCAGTGGTAATACTCCACGTTGCCTTCGGCCTCGGTGGTAGCAGCTTTTGCGTTGATGTGGGTCAGGGAATGCTGCGCTGTGGCTTTGGAAATCAACGTACCTTTTTGCAGTGTTGCTCCGCAGCCGTTGCAGACCGTGTCGCCGGTGTAGCCGTCTGCTTTGCAGGTTGCAGCTTTGCCGTTTACAACGCGGGAGCCGTAGGCTGCATGGTTTGCGGAATCGACCGCGGTTTCATTATCGGTATAGGTGTCACCGCAGCTTGCGCAGGTGTGGGTCGTGTAACCTTTCTCCTTGCAGGTCGGTGGTGTGATCGTGTCGGTGTAAACGTGCGTTCCGTTCAGTGTGCAAACTGCAGCTTTGTAACTGACAGGTTCTGTCTCCTGACCCTGCGAATCAAGCTCTTCAACAAGATAAATGCTGAAGTGATCCGCATAGAAAACCAGATAACCGTTTTCGATGGTTGCCGTGTAGGTTTTCTGTACACCCTGCTCATTCACACGGATGACTCTGACATTGGTATTTGTGTAGCCCTGATTCGTCCACGGAACCATGATCTTGATCGTGCTGCCGGCGGCAGGCTGAATGACTGTACCGGCCTTCTCCAATGACAGATCCAGCACTGTTGTTCCGCCCCATGTCGATTTCACAGTCTGGAAGGTCAGTGTATGCTGCTCGGAAGCGCCGCATACGGAACAAATCAGCATATCTGTCAAGGTGTTGCCTTCCAGATCATCAACGACTGCGCTGAACTGATGCTCACGTGCCGGCTGAGCTTCCACAACGGTCTCTCCGCAGGCACAGGTTTTAACGATTCGCAGGTCGGTTTTGCAGTTGCCGACAACGGTCTGCGCGAATGCGTGAGTATGCTTCGGCGCATAGGTAGCTGTGAACGTCATGTTTCTCGCAGGCATCGTAGCAGGGACCCAGGGCATGAATCCGGCAAAGGCCAGATCGTCAAGATCTGCAACTTCCGGTGCCTGGATCGCATCACCGAAGTGATAGCTGTCTGTGGTCTGCGTTCCGTTGATGCTCCATGTGACGGTGTAAGTATCGGTGCTGATTTCGTCAGCTTCAAATACCGTATAGCTGTTTGCAATTTCCGTTCCTTCGGGAATGTTCCACTTTGCAAGGCCTGAAACCGGCGCAGTGATCACATCGCCGAGATTGCCTTCCTCAATGCGGTAGACCGTTCCGTTCAGTGTGAACACCACGATATTGCGGTCAGCATTCAGTGTCACATTTTCCGGGACCTCAAAAGCAGCTACTCTTTCGCCTTCCACTTCCACATAGGCGTCTTCCGTATTGGTTGCATATTCGCCGGCCTGATACTTCGCGAGCGCAGCCTCAAAGCTCACGCTTGCACGGTATACGATCTTTCCGTTCTCGGTGCATTTCACGGCAGGTACGCCGACAATACGCAGCGTTGTGGTGCCGTCGGCATTGCACCGCACCATGACATTTGCTTCGGAAAGGTTATACTGCTGTGCCAGGTTGTCTTTCAGCGCCTGCTCCTGTTCCATGGTCAGAACGAAGTCTTTGCTCAGGGTGTCAACCAGCGTGCAGCGCTGGAAGTTCAGTTTTTTGTATACGGATGAATACAGAACCTTCTCGAAGATTTCATTCAGTTTATCCGTGTGGTTCACCGACATATAGTAACCGCTGTTTTGTTTGGTGCCATAGTCATTCATTGCCTTGGCGCCCGGATAGTTGGAAGAAACG
The DNA here is from genome assembly GCA_902792985.1 of Oscillospiraceae bacterium. Taxonomy (GTDB): domain Bacteria; phylum Bacillota; class Clostridia; order Oscillospirales; family Acutalibacteraceae; genus UBA6857. The sequence continues at coordinate 11,922 of CADBBT010000039.1, read as the reverse complement.
ATGTTCAGGAAGCGGTTGAAGTCAAACGTTGTCGTGCCGTTCTTTACGCTTACGCCGTCAGCCGCCGCTGTAAAGGCGGCGTTTTCATCTGCGTCAGCATCAACGCCCACAGTATAGAGCTTGACACCGAGATTTTTGATCTCGTTCGCATAGGTTACGGCAAGCGGCGCGACTCTACGGATCTCATCCGCCTTGATGCCCGCCACGGTCGGCACGCCGTCTGTGATGAGCAAAACGATCTTTTCTCTGCCGTCACCGCTGCTCGTTGACAGAATGTTCTGCGCCATCTTCAGGCCGAGCTGCGTGTTGGTGGAGCCGCCGGCGGTCAAACCGTTGACCGCTGCCGCCAGCCGTGCATCAACGCCGAGCGCATCGCCTGTCGGCATCCACGCTTTCGCATAGCTGTTGCTGATGCTGCGATCGTTATAGCTCACAAAGCCGCCGTCCTGCGTCACGATCAGACCGGTGTTCTGATAGGCCGTCATAGAATATCCGCTGACTTTTTCGCCGCTGGCGAAGCCGACCAGGGCAACGCGGTGGTCTGCGCCGGTTGCTGCTGCGTTTTTATTCAGTGCATTCAGGAAAGTGTTCGTGCAGTCCTTCAGCGCCTGCATTTTTGTTTCCTGATTACCCATCTCCTCATCCATGGAGCCGGAAAGATCCAGCACCATGATCACGTCCACCGGCTTGGTGGAAGTAGATTCAAATTTCACAAGACGCGACGGTGAAGAAGCGGAAAGCGTGATGGTCGCTTTCCCGTTTTCAAACTGATCCACGGTTTTTTCCGTGTCGATTCCGTCGGCGACCTCGTTCGGATCGATTTCCGTAATAATGGCATGGATCGTGATGTCTTCATCGTTCAGGGTGTATTCTTCCCAAACAACCGTTTTATTGTCCTGCTGATAGGCGGTCAGATCCGGTTCCTCCACAAATTTTGCGCCCTTTGCCACACGAACAGTCTGCACCGTTTCTTCACCGACCACGAACGTCACTTCAAAGGACGGCAAAGGATCCGTTTCGCGTGTTTCTTTATGGGAAGGATCACGTTTACAGATGCGGGTCTCTTCTCCGCCGCTGTAGACTGTGGGTTCGGTTGTGGTTTTCCAATCGCCCCAGTCGTGGTCAAGGGGACTGATATCTTCGCCCGCGGTCAATGTTTTGCCGCAGCCGTTGCAGACCGTGTCGCCGGTGTAGCCCTTTTCAAGGCAAGTGGCGTCGGCAGCATTTTCAAAGTGCGTGCCGTAGTCCGCATGGTTGGCCGGATCAATAGCGATTGTTTCTGTCTTCGTTGCGTTGCAAACCGTGCAGGTGAACTGTTTGCTGCCCTGCTCTTTACAAGTCGGTTCCTTCGTCACAACACCGTCGTTCCAAACGTGATTGGCTGTTTCCTTATGGCTCGCGTCGCGCTTGCAGACGCGTTGATGCTCGTTGTCGTTCAGCTTTGTCCAGTCACCCCAATCATGGCCGAGGGCACCGATGACCCAACTGTTTTCCGCAATCTCGTTCTGTCCGGCTTCATCGGGGAAGAACTTGCCGCAAACAGAACAGGTGTAATACACGCTGTTGCCGTCTTCCAGACAGGTTGCGGTAACTGCTTCGGTCTTGACGAGCTGATGTCCGTTCGGATCGACCGTTTCGGTCTTCTGCGCGCTGCAGACATCGCAGCGCCAGGTGATGCTGCCCGCATTGGTGCAATCGGCATTTGTCTCTCCGATCTTTGTCCAGGCGTGTGCTTCGGTTTGCGTAGCGTTGCAGCCGTCGCGCATGCAGGAACGGGTATGATTTTCACCGGAGGCAGACCATGCGCCCCAGTCGTGGCCGAGGGGATCAATGGTTTGCGTATCGAGCGGCCTGTTGCAGACTTCGCAGACGATTTGCTTTGTACCCTCGCCCTCGCAGGTTGCAGGAACAGTCACAACTTCCTTGCTAACATGAGCTTCACCGGTATACGTCGCAGTCACGGTCAGATTGCCTGTGATGTTGGAGAAGTCCTGATCCCAGCCGGCAAATTCATAGTGTTTGTTTTCGTCGTCGCCCTTTGCCGGATCTGCCGGGGCAGTTGCGCTGGAGCTGTAGGCCACGGTTTGTGTTTTGAGCACGTCGCCATTTTCGTCAACGAATTTGACTTCATAGCTGTTGAGTGTTTCGGTGTAGACAGCAACGAACTCCGCTTCACCGGTCGTCTCGTTCGCGCTCACCTGATCCCAGTGATCGAAAGCATAGGTATACTGCGCGTCGGCGTCCTTGGTCGGGTCAGACTGCTTGCCTTTGGCTTCTTCAAGCGTTGCGCCGGTCTGGGTGCCAAGCGCATCACCGTTGTCATCCATGAAGGTGACCGTCCAACCGATTGCAGGGATCGGCTCGATTTTCACAGCGCCGCAAACTGTGCAGGTGTAGGTCGTTTCGCCCGGGGTCTCGGCTTTCGGCTGAATCGTCACAACGCCATCGTTCCAGACGTGAACCGCAGTTTCCACATGGCTACTGTCACGTTTGCAGATGCGGCTATGATTGCCGTCGCCGTTGTCCGTCCAGTCGCCCCAGTCGTGGCCGGAGTCGCACGTGTTCACATATTCGCACATGTTCTCAGCTTCAATTCTGCGGCTGGAGGTCGAAATATCGGCGGCAGTCAGCATGAAGTCGGCCGGTGCGTTCGGCGGCGCGTCTTTCTCTTCGCTGAACCAGAAATAGAAGGGCTGCGGATTCATCGGAAGAATGTATCCCGGAGGAGCGGTGGTTTCCATGATACAATAGGCGGTATCCTTTTGGTATACTTTGGTTCCGTTCTCGTATTCGTCGATCACTTTAATGATAATCCTGCCAAACTGATCTGTTGTATATGTTTTTGTGAGCGCGGACCATTCTTCGTTTACGGCGTCCCAGGTGTACACTGTGAACACAGCGCCGGACAGAGGCGTTCCGTTTTCCTGGTCGATCTTGATGAGGCAGAATTCCTCAAAGGTCGATTCACCGGATGTCTGGAAGTCTTCACCGCTGATATGGGTGTTGTCGTCTCCGGACTCATCCTCGTGGCCTTCCACCGTAGCGGAGTTGGAAAGTGTGATACCGTCAGCCATGGAGCTGTTGATATGGTAACTGTAGGTCAGACGCAGGTGCTTCTCGTCGGGAACTCTCATCTCGATGTAAGCGTGCTTTGCGTTTGAATCTGTAGAATCAGTTTCTGTGTGTGCGGTCCAATGGATATCTTGTAGCTGCGTCCAAACGTCGGCTTCTTCTTCTTCAAGTCTGACGGAATTCAGGCTGAGGATCGCTTCACCGGTACCGGTTCCCTGTTTTGCCTGATAAGTAAGCTTATCGGTAAATGTCAGCCAGTTGGGATCGACCGTGCCGCCGTTGCTTGTCAGAAGGTTTTCGGCACCCGGGTTGATATCGACCGTATAGGTGATCATATGGGTGTTTTTGTCCCAATCGCCGCTTTTGTCAACGATGTCCTGCGTGTTTGATGCGTCGATGATGATGGTGTTGTCTGCCTCGCCGTAATCATCGCCGTTCGATTCCACGTGGACTGTGTTGTTGAGCGTGAGATGGACAGTGCCGTTTGCGGGCCAGGCATCCTCGGAGAGCTTGCAGTAGTAGACCACGAAAAACGTATTGCTAAACAAGTCGGCATTCGCCGAGTTCGCCGTCAGTGTAATATCGACCACCTGTCTGCCGTCGGCGCCGGTCGAAAGCTGGCCGGATGCGACTGTTCTGGACATCCAAAGATTACCGATCTCGCCGGAGAGCGCGCCGTTAGCATCAATGGTCAGCAGGGTGCCCGGATAATCAGTTTTTCCGTAATTCCATGCGGTTATAGTAGGACCGGGCATGACCTTGACGTCGACCAGTTCAACGCCTTCCGGAAGGGTGTCGGTCACGCGATACTGCGTTAGACCGGGCGTCGGTGTAACTTGCGCGATCCAGACGAATTCATCGTCCTTGTTTTCTTTATAAGTGAATGTCAGGAGCTGGGGATCTTCGGAAAAGACCGTTTGCCAGTCAGAAATCTTTTGCACATTCAGCATTTTGACATTTGGGCCGAGGGGATCGATCGTTTCGCCAACTGCCAACGTCGCACCACAGCCGTTGCAGACCGTGTCGCCGGTGTACCCCGCTTCGAGGCAGGTTGCAGCAGAAGCATTTTCAAGGTGTGTGCCGTAGTCGGCGTGGTTGGCCGGGTCGACAACGATCGGTTCTGTCTTCGTTGCGCCGCAGACCGTGCAGGTGAACAGTGTTTCACCTTCTTCTTTGCAGGTTGCTTCCTTTGTCACGAAACCGGCGTCCCAATTGTGTTCCATTTCCAAAGTTTGCAATCTACAAGCAGGACGTACGCCCATACTTTCTTTAGAAACATTCCTGTAATTGATAGATTGATCTAAAGCGCCGTTATAATTAACATTACAAACAGCACCAGCGTTTTGGCCAGCAGTGCGCAACCACCAGTATGAACAACCATTATTACCGACATCAAGGCCCTGACACTTTGCATAATCCGTGCCACTTGCCACTCTTTTTTCATCAGTATTCTGATTCTCAAACCAATAGTCTGGATTTTTTGCATCAAACCAAGACAATAAGAAAACCTTGTCATTCGTGGAATCTGCGTTAAATTTCGTATAGTTGTAATCGTCACTAAACGCTTTATTATCAAGCGTTGTAGTTTTGATATATTCTTTTTCTTCGTCTGTGAAAGCTGTGTTATAAAAGGTACTGTTTAGCCAAGATCGAATTTGAGAAACAGAATAATCATTGGCGTACTTTTGCCCTGAATATGATCCATTATAATCTCCTGACACTTTGGATTGAAATGGCCGTGAGTCGATTATATTTTCACAAACAACAAATCCGAGATCCGGATCCAAAACACGCCAAATCAAAGGTTCATATCTGAAATAATAGACATTGCCAATAGAATATCCATTTTTGTTTTTTACTGACTCAACCGCTCTGTATTCTTCACCGTCACAAGAAAAATCTGCGAAACGCACCGTAGTACTAGCGACGATGAAGCTTTTCCATGTCGCAGCATTTGCTGCACTACTTAATGCCTCAGTCTCTTCTACTTCTGTCTGTGGGTAAGAACCAAATTGAATACGATCGCCAACACAGCACACAGATTCGGATGGTCCCAAAACAGGAAAAATCGATTCGCCTGTCGTCAACACAGCACCACAACCGTTGCAGATGGCATCTCCGGTGTATCCATATTCCGGATAATTGGCAGGAGCTTCATTTTCAAGATGCGTTCCATAGTCTGAGTGGTTTTCAGGGTCGATTGGGATCAGTTCTGTCTTCGTAGTATCACAGACTGTACAAGTAAACAGTTTTGCGCCCTGCTCTTTGCAGGTCGCCTCTTTGGTCACAACGCCATCATTCCAAACATGGGCAGCAGTTTCTTCTATTGCACAGCGGCTGCAAGTGCGAATATGATTGTCGTCTCCGTTGTCTGTCCAAGTGCTCCAGTCATGACCAAAAGGAAAAGGCGCTTGCGTATTATAGTGAATGTTTGCAGCGGTAATAAATCCATTATTGGTTCCTTTATTTACACCTGCCCACTTTTCTGAGGAAGAAGCATAGTAAACGTCCGTGATACAGGAACAACTTCCAAAAGCATAATAACCCAAATTGACCAAACTTGCCGGCAAGTAAACAGTGTTAAGTGTTTGCGTCCAGTTAAAAATATAATTGCCAAGCTTTGTAATTCCTTCTCCAATAACTACTCTTTTTGGGCTGTTCCAACGGCCAGTCCCTTCGTAATAATTATCAAAGTCTGCAGTTTCACCTCTTCCGGTTAATACAAGTGTCTTATTCTCATACATCGTCCAAGTAACATTATCCCCTTGTTTTCCGCAAGAGCCACTTGAAACAACATTTTCACAGACGGCGCTCACATTCAAACTTAAACCCAAATTAAGCTTCGGGAAAATGTCGCCCATTGCTGAAAGCGGAGCCACGCTCAACAGTATGAGAACGGTCAGGGCAACCGCCAGTGTCTTTTGCAGTGCGTTCGATTTTTTCATAGGTGTTTCCTCCTTGTAAAAATTTACATTTAATTATAACACAAACAAAAGAAACAAACAAGACTTTTCACGCATAAAGCAGAGTCTATATGCTCACCAAACCATTTCCGATAAACCTGTTGAATTATCCGTTTGGCAAAATGTTAATCCGCGCCTTTTGAGCGGCGGGATTCTTATTTTGACCGCCATATAAAAAACGATTGAAAAATCTGTCAGTTTCAGTTATAATGTAATATGGTAAATTATATGAAAACCGTTCAATCGCGGAGGTGCATACCATGACACCTGAAGAACAGGCACGAGAACAAATCGACGACCGGCTTAAAATGTCCGGCTGGGTGATTCAGGATCTGAAAAAAGTGAATCCGATGGCGTCGCTCGGCGTTGCGGTCAGAGAGTATCCGACCAGCACCGGGCCGGTTGACTATGCCCTTTTTGTGGACGGAAAACCCGTTGGCGTGGTTGAGGCGAAAAAAGACGATCTCGGCGAAAGCATTACCACTGTTGAACAGCAGTCCGGCCGCTATGCAAACAGTACGTTCAAGTATATCACTGCAGATTACAAAATCCGCTTTGCTTATGAAGCCACCGGACAGCTCACGCGGTTCACGGATTATAACGATATCAAATACCGCTCCCGGCGTGTGTTTTCGTTCCACCGACCGAAAAGCCTGCAGACTCTGCTTGCCGCCGATGATACCATTCGCAATCACATGAAGCACTTTCCCGCTTTCGACACGACCGGCTTCCGCCAGTGTCAGATCACCGCGATTCAGAATCTTGACCAGTCCTTTGCGGAAAACCGCCCGAAAGCGCTGGTGCAGATGGCAACGGGCGCGGGCAAAACGTTCACCGCAATCACGGCGGCATACCGCCTTTTGAAATTCGGCAAAATGAAACGCATCCTGTTCCTCGTCGACACCAAATCGCTGGGCGAACAGGCGGAACGCGAGTTCCTTGCCTATACGCCGAACGACGACAACCGCTCGTTTGCGCAGCTTTACGGCGTGCGCCGTCTGAACAGCTCCTATATCCCAAACGATGTGCAGATCTGCATCAGCACCATTCAGCGTATGTATTCCATCCTCAAGGGTGAGGAAATGGATGAATCCGCCGAGGATGAATCGCTCTTTGAACTGAGCGGCGCCGACACGCAGGCCGCAAAAGAGGTCGTCTATAACGAAAAGTACCCGCCGGAGTTCTTCGACTGCATCATCGTCGATGAGTGCCACCGGTCGATCTACAACGTCTGGAATCAGGTGCTGGAGTATTTCGACGCCTTTATCATCGGCTTGACCGCAACGCCGGACAAGCGTACCTTTGCGTTTTTCAATCAGAATGTGGTCAGCGAGTATTCGCGGGAGCAGGCCATCATCGACGGCGTCAATGTCGGCGAAGATGTGTTCCTGATTGAAACCGACGTCACCAAAAACGGCGCGCATATCATGAAGCAGCAAATCGAGTACCGCGACCGTCTGACCCGTGCAAAGCGCTGGAAACAGATGGATGAAGATCTCGACTATACCGCTTCCAGCATGGATCGCGACGTGGTCAACCCCAGCCAGATCCGCACCGTGATCCGCTCGTTCAAAGAAAATCTGTTCACGCAGTTGTTCCCACACCGACGCGAGGTGCCGAAAACGCTGATCTTTGCCAAAACCGACAGCCACGCGGATGATATTATCCAGATCGTGCGTGAGGAATTCGGTGAGGGCAACGAGTTTTGCCAAAAGATCACTTGCCGGGTCGACAAGCCCGAAACCGTACTCAGCAATTTTCGCAATGATTATAATCCCCGCATTGCCGTGACGGTTGACATGATCGCCACCGGCACCGACGTGAAGCCGATCGAATGCCTGATCTTCATGCGCGACGTGCGCAGCAGAAACTATTTTGAGCAGATGAAAGGCCGCGGCACCCGCACGCTCGGCAAAGACGATTTGCAAAAGGTTTCTCCGTCCGCAACGGAAAACAAAGATCACTTTGTGATCGTGGACGCCGTCGGCGTGACCAAGTCAAAGAAAACCGAAACGCGCACGCTGGAACGCAAGCCCTCCGTCAGCATGAAGGAACTCATGCTGAACGTCGCTATGGGCGCGAAGGACGAAGACACGCTCACCTCGCTGGCAAACCGTGTGATCCGGCTGAACAGTCAGATGTCCCCGAAAGAGCGCACGGCGTTTACCGAAACCGTCGGCAGCAGCGCCGGCAACGTTGCCCAGCGGCTGTTGGACGCGTTTGATATGGATATCGTTTCCAGCAAAGCCGGTGTTGATTTGTCCGATGATCACACACCGACCGAAGACGAACAGCAGCGCATGGACGCGGTAAAAGAAGCCCTCATCAAAGATGCCATGCAGCCGTTCTTTGATCCCGACGTCCGTGATTACATCGAAAACGTGCGCCGCAGCCATGAGCAGGTCATCGACTCGGTGAACCTCGACACGGTGTTGTTTGCCGGGTACGACACCGACCAGCAGGCGAACGCCGAGCGGGTCATCAGCACGTTCCGCGCGTTTATTGAAGAAAACAAAGACGAGATCCTTGCCCTGCGCATTCTCTATGACCAGCGGTACAAAGACCGGCCGATGGCGATTGCGCAGCTTAAGGCGCTGTATGAAAAGCTGAAGGCGCAGCACATTACCGTGGAGAGACTATGGGACTGCTATGCCATTCAGAAGCCCGACAAGGTCAGGCGCGGCACGATGACGCAGCTCACCGACCTGATCTCCATCATCCGCTTTGAGATGGGCTATGCCGACAACCTTTCTCCGTTTGCAGACCGGGTGAACTACAACTTCATGCAGTGGACGCTGCGGCGCAACGCCGGTTCCGTGCACTTCACGGACGAGCAGATGGAATGGCTGCGGCTGATCAAGGATCACATTGCGGTGTCTCTCAGCGTGGAGCCGGAAGACCTTGACCTCAGCCCGTTTGACCGCAAAGGCGGTCTCGGCAGGTTTTATGACGTGTTCGGCGCAGAGTATGAGGCTGTTTTGCAGGAAATGAATGTGGAATTAATTGCTTGAAAAGAGGGTACAGCGAAAAATGAGTACGTGGTTAGTTGAAGAACTCGGAAGTATTGCAAAAACAACTAGCGGAGGGACACCCAGCAAGAAGCACCCGGAGTATTATGGAGGAGATATTCCTTGGGTCCGTTCAGGTGAATTGGACAGAGGAACGATTTATGATACTGAGATAAAACTAACAGCTGCAGGGGTTGCCAATTCAAGTGCGAAGGTTTTCCCTAAAGGGACTCTGCTTATTGCACTATATGGCGCCACGATTGGTAAGTTAGGCTTTCTTGGAATTGATGCCTGCACCAACCAAGCTGTATGTGCAATATTTGAGAATGAAAAAGTGAATCTGAGGTACTTGTATTATTATTTACTCCTCCATAGGGCTGATTTAGTTGAACAAGGAATTGGGGGGGCTCAGCCCAATATAAGCCAGACAATTCTTAAGAAGCTACCGGTGTCTTATCCAGTTGACAAAAACGAGCAAGAAAGAATAGTCACTCTAATCGAAGAACAAATGGAAACCTGTGATTCTATTAGACGCAGATTAGAAGAGTCATTGTTTCAAACAGAAGTATTTAAGCTTAGTATTCTGAAGAATGCTTTTGAAGAGAAAGCTAAAGAGTGAGTTTTTAACTATTTGCTCTATCCTGTTGAAACAATGCTTTCACGCCTAGCTTAATGTAGCACTATTTTATAAATTCTGATTCAAGAAAGTTGTGGGTGTATAGTATGGCAAGAAAGGACATCAGAGAGTTTTATCAGAAAGACGTTCAAGATCTCTCCCCTGTCGAGTTTGAAAAATGTTGTTTGGAAATACTACGTGGATATGCAGAAGAGCAGAATCTCCCGAGCTTTTCTATTACGCATAATAAGATAATCAAAGCTCACGACAGTGATTACCAAGTCGACATCTATGCAGAGTATACGATTTTCGGTGAAAGCAAAATCAGAATTTTAGTTGAATGTAAACAGTATAAAAATGCAGTTAAACGTGAGAGGGTTGAATTGCTCAACAGCAGACTTCAAAACACCGGGTGTAACAAAGGTATACTTATGACTACTGCAAGGTTTCAAAGCGGTGCAATTCGGTTTGCAGAAGAACATGGAATCAGCCTTATTGAGGTTATGAATACATGTGACAGATTTCACAGTTATGCGAGTGGACCAAGTTATCAAAACTCGCTTCCACTTGAAGATGAAATACTGCTAAGATCTCCTGTGTATTATGCAGATATTGTTACAGAGAACCCGAGACAGATTTATCCAACTGGCGCTATGATACATGATATTGTTGAAGAAATCCATAAAGAAAGAATAGGGTTGCTATAATGCTAACTTTTTTTGATTTAGTTCAGGAGCACGATTTCCGTCAGTTTGTTGTTAATCGAATCAGCAGCAGCACAAAGAAAACCTATTGTTTTCCGACCCGTTTTCCAAAGCTTTGTAAATATCGAACTCTTTCTCTATATTCGATAGAAGATATAATTAACGAATCGTTTACTCTATCGTCTATTGGAGAGTTTAATGATGCCTTTGATGGCGCAATTCATCAGTACGGAACAGATGAAGAAAGAACGAGAGCGGCTGAATTAAAATGGCAAGAGTTAGAGTATCACCGAGTAAATGCGGGGTTACCGGAGTCTGTTTTACATCACGATCAATTTGTAACTCCATATAAAAACTATTATAAAGAGACATCTCGTTTACAGCTTCGGGAGCTTGATTATTTAGGCACTTATGTTGGATGCCTTTGTGAAGAGAATACTTCAACACTGATGTGGGCACATTATGCCGATTCGAATAAAGGAATGTGCATTGAGTATGACTTCAACCAATTGCCTGATGATGCCAAAATTCGAAAAATGCTTTTTCCTGTTGTTTATACAGATACACCAATCTATGTCAGCGATCTAATGAACGATACAAATCATAGTATTTATGATTACTCCATGGATGCAGCTGTTTTATGTTCTGCATTAAATAAAGCTAACATTTGGAGTTATGAACGTGAATGGCGCTTGATGATGGTTTGGACGACACTTCGGGAAAAAACTCGACGATTTCCTATTCTTTTACATATACAGCCATCCAACATTTTTTTGGGATATCATTTTCTAAAGCACTTCTTTTATTACGATAAAGTGAGTTCAGATGAACGAGATCAATATAAAGCATTATTTAAGAGTTTCTTAAATCTACTATCTTATCTAAAGGAAAAAGCAGTTCCGATTGCTATAATGGTGCCCGATGTTGGCAGCTATAGGTTTAAACCGCTCGCAATCTCTGCAGATGAACTTCAGGTTTTTATGCATGAAGAATTTGACGAGGATAGTCCCAAGAATATGCGCTATTATTACACCGTTCATGACCATTTAATGGATCTACTGGAAAGAACACAGGAGGACAACCATGCCTGACCAAACATCATCGATCATCTCCAAAGTCTGGGGCATGTGCGGCCCGCTGCGCGACGACGGCGTGTCCTACGGCGATTATCTGGAGCAGTTGACCTATCTCATCTTTTTGAAAATGTCGGATGAGTACGCAAAACCGCCGTACAACAAACAGACCGGCATTCCGGTCGGCTGCGGCTGGTCGGACATGAACACGCTCACCGGCGCCGCGCTGGAAGAGCAATACAAAACAACGCTGGAAACCCTCGGCGAACAAGGAGGCATCCTCGGCCAGATCTTCCGCGGCGCGATCAACAAAGTCAGCAACGCCGCGATCCTCTATCGTATCGTGCAGATGATCGACCGCGAAAAGTGGGTGTCCATGTCAACGGACGTCAAGGGCGAGATCTATGAGGGCCTTTTGCAGAAAAACGCCGAAGACGTGAAATCCGGCGCCGGCCAGTACTTCACCCCGCGCGCGCTGATTCAGGC
>CADBBT010000038.1 GCA_902792985.1 Oscillospiraceae bacterium | reverse complement strand
TGTTCGGATCAAAGCCCTGCGGGCCGCCCTGGGCGCCCTGCGCCTGCTGTGCCTGCTGATAGAGCTTTTCGGAAATCTTGTAGAACGCCTGGGTCAACGCTTCTTTTTCGTTTTTGATGAGATTGATATCCTGACCGTTCAGCGCGTTTTTGAGCGCGTCGATCTTGCTTTGCAAATCGGCCTTGTCGTTTGCATCAAACTTGTCGCCTTCTTCAGACAGGATCTTTTCGCACTGATAGACCATCTGGTCCGCTTCGTTGCGGGTGTCCACTTCTTCGCGGCGCTTCTTGTCCTCTTCGGCAAACTTTTCGGCGTCCTTGACCGCCTTGTCGATGTCTTCCTTGCTCATATTGGACGACGCGGTGATGGAGATGCTCTGTTCCTTACCGGTGCCCAGATCCTTGGCGGACACGTGGACGATGCCGTTGGCGTCGATGTCGAAGGTCACTTCGATCTGCGGCACACCGCGGCGGGCCGGCATGATGCCGTCGAGCGAGAAGATGCCGAGCGTCTTGTTGTCGCGGGCGAATTCACGTTCGCCCTGCAGCACATGGATTTCCACGGACGGCTGGTTGTCCACAGCAGTGGAGAAGATCTGGCTCTTCTTGGTGGGGATGGTGGTGTTGCGTTCGATCACGCGGGTGTTCACACCGCCCATCGTTTCGATACCGAGGGACAGCGGGGTAACGTCGAGCAGCAGCAGACCCTTGACGTCGCCGCCGAGCACGCCTGCCTGCAGAGAGGCGCCGATGGCCACGCATTCATCCGGGTTGATGCCCTTGAACGGTTCTTTGCCGATAAACTTCTTGACGGCGTCGTTCACAGCCGGGATACGGGAGGAGCCGCCGACCATGAGGATCTTGTCGATCTCGCTGGTCTTCAGACCGGAATCGCTCATTGCCTGACGGACGGGACCCATGGTCGCTTCCACAAGGTCTGCAGTCAGCTCGTTGAACTTTGCGCGGGTGAGTGTGGTCTCCAGATGTTTCGGACCGGTCGCGTCCGCTGTGATATACGGCAGGGAGATGGTGGAAGAGGTCACGCCGGAAAGCTCGATCTTCGCTTTTTCCGCCGCTTCCTTGATGCGCTGCATCGCCATCTTGTCGCCGCGCAGGTCAATGCCCTGGTCAGCCTTGAAGCCTGCCACGAGCCAGTCCATGATGCGCTGGTCAAAATCGTCGCCGCCGAGGTGGTTGTTACCTGCCGTGGCAAGCACTTCCTGCACGCCGTCGCCCATCTCGATGATGGAAACGTCGAAGGTGCCGCCGCCGAGGTCATAGACCATGACCTTCTGGTCTTCTTCCTTGTCAATGCCGTAGGCAAGCGCTGCCGCCGTCGGTTCGTTGATGATACGCTTGACCTCAAGGCCGGCGATCTTGCCCGCATCCTTGGTCGCCTGACGCTGTGCGTCGGTGAAATAGGCCGGCACGGTGATGACTGCTTCGGTCACCTTGTCACCGAGGTAGCTTTCCGCGTCTGTTTTCAGCTTTTGCAGGATCATTGCGGAAATTTCCTGCGGGGTGAAGTTTTTGCCGTCAATGGTCACATGATAGTTGGAGCCCATTTGACGCTTGATGGATGAAATCGTGCGGTCGGGGTTGGTGATCGCCTGACGTTTCGCGACCTGACCGACCATGCGCTCACCGTTCTTTGCAAACGCAACAACAGACGGTGTGGTTCTTGCGCCTTCCGCATTGGCGATCACAACGGGCTCGCCGCCTTCGATCACTGCAACGCAGGAGTTTGTTGTACCTAAGTCAATACCGATAATCTTTGCCATAATAATATCCTCCAAATCTTATGTTACTTGTTATTCTGTATGTTAATTTGCCACCTGTACCATTGCGGGCCGCAGGATGCGTTCTCCGAGGCGGTAACCCTTGCTGAAAACAGCGGCAATCTCGTTTTCGCCCTTGCTGTCATCTTCGATGTGCATCACAGCGTTATGGATGTTCGGGTCAAAGCTTTCGCCGATTTCGCCGAAAGATTCCACACCGAGCTTTTCAAGGATGTTCAGCAAACTGCCGGAGATCATTTCCAGTCCCTTGCGCAGCGTTTCGGCGTCGGCGTCCGGCGCGGCAAGCGCGCGGTCGAAATTATCCAGCACCGGCAGCAGCTCTTTCAGCGCGGCGGCTTTTGCGTCGCCGTAGGTCGCCTCCTTTTCGCGGGTCGAACGTTTACGGTAGTTATCGTATTCCGCAAGGGTGCGAATGTGCGCTTCCTTTGCCGCGGCAAGCTCTGCCTCCAGCGCGGCGACCGGATCCGCTGTTTCAGCGCCTTCGGTTTCTGCGGCGTCGGTTTCCGGTTCCGGCACCGCCGTTTCCTGCAGCGGCGTTTGTTCGTCTTTTGCCATGATTGGCCTCCTATTCTTCAAAAGTATCCGTGAGCATTTTGCTCACAACTTCGGTCAGATATTCAATGCGCGGGATCAGCTTTGCATAATCGAGCCGCGTGGGGCCGATGATGCCCAGCGCGCCGCCGTTGTGTCCATGGATGCGGTAGCGGCCGACGATCATGCTTGTGTTTTCCATCTGGCGGAACAGGTTCTCACTGCCGATGCTCACAGAAAGCGGATTGGATTTTCCGGCGGCGAGCGCTCTGCCAAGCTTGTCATCCTCGTTCAAAAACTGCATCATGTCGAACACGTTGTCGGTGAATTCCCGGTGGTGCAGCAAGTTCTGCGCGCCCTCCAGATGGATTTGCGCCTGCACCGCCTGCGCCGCAATGTCGGCCAGCGTCACAAACAGCGGACTCATGGCCAGCGCGTTTGCGCCGAGTGACGCGACCAGCGTTTGGATCATCACTGTGCCGATATCCGTCACCGGACGGCCGAGGAAGGTGCTGTCCACAATGGCATGGAAATTTTCGATCATGTCTGCCGTCAGCGGAACATCGGTGCGGCACACGCCGTTTTTCAAAATACCGCTTGAGGTCATGAGCACGATCATTGCGATGCGCGTGCCGACAGGCACGATCTCCACGCGGCGGACGGTTGCGCCCTCATCGGTGGGTGTGGTCGCGATCGCGGTGCAGCCCGTAAAGCGTGCGAGCAGCTCCCCCGCTTTGACAAGCAGCTTTTCGGGGTTCCCCGCGCACTGTTCCAGTTCGCTGCGAACTGTCTCGCGCTCCTCAGCGGTCAGTTCGCTGCGGCTCATCAGCCGGTCGATATAGTAGCGGTAGCCCTTTTGCGAAGGGATCCGGCCGGCGGAAGTGTGCGGCTGGTCAAGGTAGCCGAGCTCCGCAAGCTCGCTCATCTCGTTGCGGATCGTTGCCGAGGAAACGGAGAGCGGCAGCGCCGTCATCAGAAACTTGGAGCCGACCGGTTCGCCGGTTTTGATGTATTGTTCCACAATCGCGGCAAGGATCATTTCCTTGCGCTTTCCAAGTTCCATTTCCTTCAGCTCCTTTCAACATCTTTTGCTCGGAATTAGCACTCTTTATGTTTGAGTGCTAATCACTGTCAATAATATACTCCGATTGCTAACAAAAGTCAAGAGGTTTTGCAAAAGTTTTTTTGAAACAAACCAAAGAAAAACAAGAACAGGCGGGCTGTTGCATTGCAAAGGAAACGACATTTTCTTTCTCACGCTGGTGCAACAAGGGCAAAAAGCGTCGAGTCAATGCATGTAAATGGTCTCTGATCAGTCAGAAAAGCAAAAGTGCTTGCGTTTCAGAGGATTCTTGAACACAAGCGCTTTGACGTTTTTCGTTAATGCACCCGGCGGCGAAACTCCCCGCGCCCGCAGGGCGCGGGGCAAAAAGGAGCGCGGCTGCACGCGAGCTGCTTTTTTGCACACCTCTTTCGCGCTCCTTTTTCGCGCGGCTGCGCCGCGCGGTTTCGCCGCCGGGATGCCGGGGCACGATTCCCGTGCCCCGGCAAAAAAGGCTGCCGCAAACGCGGCAGCCTCAGCAGGTCAGTATGCGGTTTTTGAACCGTTCACTTATTCAGCAATGGAGGTGTACATGAAGTACTTGTAGCCGAGCGGGTTCGAGAAGAATCCGTTGACGTTCTTGCTGAGCATGAACAGATCAGTGTAGAAATACAGCGGGCAGATGCAGCCTGTCGCCATGAGCATATCCTCGGCAACGTGCATCAGCTTATAGCGGGTCTCCGTATCTGTGCAGGTCTTGATCTTCGCGATCAGCACATCGTACGTCTCAGCCCAGGTACCGTTTTCAACCTTTTCTTCCATGCCGAACGGCGTCAGATCCAGGCTGTAGTGCTTGAGATCCTTGCTGGCGCCCTTGCCGAACTGAACGTCGTTGTTGCCGGAAGCAGAGGTCCACATATCAAGGAAGGAGATGGGATCATTGTAGTCTGCGAGCCAGCCGTTGCGCGCGATGGAGAAATCGCCCTGCTTACGGGTGTTCAGGAAGGTGTTCCATTCCTGGTTCTCAAGGTTGATCTTGATACCCACACCGTCCAGTGCGCTCTGCAGGTATTCACCGATGGCCTTATGGTTTTCATTGGTGTTGTAGAGGTAGGTCAGGGTCGGGAAGTTGGTGAACTTGCCGGTCGCTTCGTCAAAGTCATAGTACTTCTTGAGCGTTTCGATTGCGGTATCATAGTTGCTCTGCACGGCGTCGGCGGAAACGTCATAGTAACCGTCAAAGTCGTTGGTGCCGGCGTTCTTATAGAACTCGCTGCCGTCGGCGTCCGTCAGGCCCATTGCCACGAAGGACGAAGCCGGAACTTCGCCGCCCTTGGAGATCTCTTCCACAATGTAGTTGCGGTCAAACAGCAGACCGATGGCGGAGCGGATCTCTTCCTTCGCGCTCTCTGCGTCTTCCACTTCAGCGCCGGCGGGCAGGATGTCTTCATTGATGTTCCAGCAGACATAGTAGGTACCGATCTGGCCGGTCACTTTGAACTCGTCGGGATAGTTGGCCTTCAGGTTGGCGATCTCGTTGGTCGGCACATCGTCGATCAGCTGCCAGTCGCCGTTTTGGAAGTTGGCAAGCATGTTGTTCGGATCATCGGACAGATAGAAGTTGATCTTCTTCATGGTGATGGTGTCCGCATCGATGAAGTTGTCGTTCTTTTCCAGGGTGATGACGCTGTTGTGATCCCAGGCGGTCATCTTGTAGGGACCGTTGGAGATCAGGGTTGCGGGTTCGGTTGCCCAAGCTTCGTTGGCGACCACATCTTCACGCACGGGGAAGTAGGTCGGGAAGGCAAGCAGCTCGTTCCAATAGGGAACGTCGGTGGTCAGGGTGACCTCGATGGTCTTGTCGTCAACCGCTTTTGCGTTCAGCTTCGCATCGGCGGGCGCGTCTTCCTTCTGCATCGCCTCATAGCCGTCCACGATCTCGAACATGTAGCCGTAGTCGGCGGCAAGTTCCTTGGAAGCGGCACGGTTCCAAGCGAAGACGAAGTCATTCGCAGTGACCGGCTGACCGTCGGACCATGTCAGGCCGTCGCGCAGGGTGTAGGTGTAGGTGATGGTGCCATCGTCGTTCTTGACGCCTTCGGTCAGTTCCGTTGCGGCGTCGGCAACGATCTCAAGGCTGCCGTCATCTTTCTGGTCCCATTTTGCAAGGCCGCTGAACAGATGGGCAATGAGGGTCGCGCCGTCTACAGCGGAGTTCAGCGCAGGATCGATGTGATCCGGCTCGGACGCGATGCAAACATTGATTTGCTCGGTGTTTCCGGTGACGGGGGTTTCGGATGTTCCCGTGGGTTCGGCCTCGTTGTTGGAGTTGCCGCCGCAGGCAGCAAACAGAGCAACGACCATAACCAGCGAGAGCAAAATGGCAAGTGCTTTTTTCATGGTGGATGTTCCTCCTTTAAATTTTTACCTGCTATGCAGGTTAATTACCTTAATCGTTGATTTCCGCCGTGCGGTGACAGGCAACAAAATGACCGGCAGAAACTTCTTTGAATTCCGGCATACGTTCGGCGCACTTGTCACAGGCATACTGGCAGCGGGTGCGGAACGGACAGCCGGACGGCGCGTTCAGCGGTGAGGGAATGTCGCCTTTGAGCGCAATGCGGACATTTGCGCGCGCGATCTTCGGATCAGGCACGGGAACCGCCGAGATCAGCGATTTTGAATACGGATGCAGCGGGTGCTCATAGATCTCCTTAGCATCCGCAAGCTCGACCATTTTGCCGAGATACATCACAGCGATACGGTCGCTGATGTGGCGCACCACAAGCAAGTCGTGGGCAATGAACAGATAGGTCAGTCCCAGCTTATCCTGCAGTTCGTCAAACATATTGATGACCTGCGCCTGAATGGAAACGTCCAGCGCGGAGACCGGTTCATCGCAGACGATGAACTCCGGATTCACGGCAAGCGAGCGGGCGATGCCGATACGCTGCCGCTGACCGCCGGAAAACTCATGGGCATAGCGCGAGGCGTGCTCACTGTTGAGTCCGACGTAATCCATCAGCTCAAGCACCCGTTCGCGGCGCTCCTCCTTGGTTTTGCAAAGTCCGTGCACATCCAGCGGCTCGGCAATGATGTCGGAGACCGTCATGCGCGGGTTCAGCGAGGAATACGGATCCTGAAAGACCATCGTCGCCTTTGTGCGGAAGTCCTTCAGGTCGTGCTTTGTTTTGACCGGCTGGCCGTTATAGAAGATCTCGCCTGCCGTGGGCTTGTAAAGCTGCAAGATCGTGCGGCCGACTGTCGTTTTTCCGCAGCCGGATTCGCCGACCAGACCAAGGGTCTCGCCCTTCTGAATGGTAAAGGACACGTCATCGACGGCTTTCAGCGGCTTTGTCTGAAACGCGCCGACATTGATGCTGAAATACTTTTTCAGATGCCGGATATCGACCAGCGGTGCTGCTCTTTTTTCTGCCATCGTTACGCCTCCTCCCCTGTCTGCGCTTCAAACGCCTCTTTCACGTTCATCCAGCAGGCTGCTGCATGATTATCATTGATCTGCATCCGTTCACAGCGCTCCCGGATACAGATCTTCATCGCTGCGTCGCACCGCGGCGCAAATGGGCAGCCCTTCGGCATGTTCAGAAGGTCGATCGGCGTGCCGGTGATCGGCTTCAGTTTTGTGCCTGCGGAATCCACACTCGGGATCGAGCGCATCAGTCCTTTGGTGTATTCATGGCGGGGATTATAAAAGATCTCGTCCGCCGTGCCCTGTTCGCAGATGGAACCAGCATACATAACGATGACTTCGTCGCATAACTGCGCCACAACACCCAGGTCGTGCGTAATCATGATGATCGCCATGCCCAGCTCCTTTTGCAGCGACTGCATCAGCTCCAGGATCTGCGCCTGGATCGTCACGTCCAGTGCTGTGGTCGGCTCGTCGGCAATCAGAATATCCGGTTCGCACGCAAGCGCCATCGCGATCATCACGCGCTGCCGCATGCCGCCGGAATGCTCGTGCGGATACTGCTTCATGCGGCGCTCCGGCTCGTTGACGTTCACGAGTCTGAGCATTTCCACCGCGCGCTCATACGCCTGCTGCTTGTTGCGGTCGGTGTGCAGCATGATCGCCTCCATGAGCTGGTGGCCGATCGTGTAGGTCGGGTTCAGCGAGGTCATGGGGTCTTGGAAAATGATGGAGATCTTGTTGCCGCGCACGGTGCGCATCACTTTTTCTCCCGCGCCAACGAGCTCCTGCCCGTCAAGCTTGATCGAGCCGCCGACGATCTTGCCGGTATCGGCAAGGATCTGCATGATCGAATATGCGGTCACAGATTTGCCGGAGCCGGATTCGCCGACGATGCCGAGCACCTTGCCGTGTTCGAGCGAGAAGGAAACACCGTTCACGGCGCGCACCTCACCGGCGTCCGTGAAAAAGGAGGTCTGCAGATTTTTAACTTCCAGTAAACTCATTTCGGCACCTCCCTTATGCGTTCAGCTTCGGATCGAATGCGTCGCGCAGTCCGTCGCCGAACAGATTCAGCGACAGCACGATCAGCGAGATCACGATGGCAGGAATGACAAGACGAAACGGATACGAGCTGATGCCGTTGAGTGCGTCAGACGCAAGCGAACCGAGTGACGGCATGGGCGCGTTGACGCCAAGGCCGAGGAAAGAGAGGTAACTTTCGGTGAAGATCGCGTTCGGGATCTGCAGCGCGGTGGAGATGATGACCACGGAGATGCAGTTCGGGATCAGGTGCTTGCGGATGATCCAGCCGCTCTTTGCACCGGTCGCCTGCGCGGCAAGGACATATTCCTGCTCACGCAGCGAAAGGATCTGGCCGCGGATCAGACGCGACATGGAGACCCAATACAGCAAGCCGAACACGATGAACAGACTGATGATGTTCGAGCCGATCTTTTCCAGCACAGTGCCGGCAATCAGCGGCGTAAGCGTTTGACGCAGCACGGCGGCGAGCAAAATGACCATCAGCATATCCGGCAGCGAATAAATGATATCCACAATGCGCATGATGATCAGATCGACCTTGCCGCCGATGTAACCGGCGACACTGCCCACGAGGATGCCGATCATCAGCACGATGATGCTTGCAAAAAAGCCGACAGCCAACGAGATACGCGTGCCGTAAACAATGCGGATGAAATAATCGCGCCCGGAGGAGTCTGTGCCGAACAGGTGCGGGAACACCTTTTCGCCGGCGTCGATCTTTGCCTGCTCTGTGCGTCCGTAATGCATCGGCGCAAGATTGTTATACGAAGAATCCACGGGACGACCCGGGGTGACGCCGAGCATCTGCTCGTAGCCGTAGGGCCAGAAGATCGGGATCAGGATAGCAGAGAGGGTAATGACAACGATGATGATGAAACTCACCAGCGCGACCTTGTTTTTCACAAGTCGCTTCACACCGTCGCGAAAAAAAGTCGTGGACGGACGCATCTGCACCATATAAGCCTTTTCGTCCGCGCTCGCCGGAATAAAATCATCCAGCTTGACCTGCAAAGAAAACGGATTCTTTTTCACTGCTCTCCCCTCCTTAATCAAATTTAATGCGCGGGTCAACCACTTTATACAAAATGTCGCTGACCATATTCATCACCACGATCAGAATCGCAAGGATGATCGTAGTGCCCATGATCATCGGATAATCGCGGTTGATGATGCACTGCACAAACGCGCGGCCGATCCCGGGCACAGCGAAGATCTGCTCAACCACGATGGAACCCGTAACGATGTAGGCGATCATCGGGCCGAAATAGGTGATGACCGGGATCAGGGAGTTTTTCATCGCGTGTCCGAAAATGATCTTCCATTTGGAAACACCCTTCGCACGCGCGGTGCGGATATAATCCTGGCCGAGCACGTCAAGCATAGAGGAGCGCGTCAGTCGGGTGATGTATGCCATCGGATACAGCGAAAGCGTGATGATCGGCAGCACCAGGCCGCCGCTTGTTGCGCCGTTGCCGGGGAACCAGCGCAGCTTCACCACAAACACAATGAGCAGTAGCGCCCCCATGATAAACGATGGCATCGACACAAAAGCTGTCGTCAAGACCATGATCACCTTATCAATGATCCGGTTGCGTCGCAGCGCAGCGATTGCGCCGAGCACAACGCCGATGATCAATGCAACAAACGCGGCAACCAGACCGAGCTTCGCGCTGGTTTTCATGCCGTCGCCGATCACGTCGATGACCATGCGTCCGCGCTGTTTGATGGAGGGACCGAAATCGAAGCGTGTGACGATGTCCTTCAGATAAGTGAAGTACTGTGTCATCAGCGGCTTGTCCATGCCGTACTTCGTCTCAAGCGCTTTGATCGCAGATGCAGAGATCGCCTTTTCTCCGAGGAACGGACCGCCCGGAACGGCATGCATCACAAAAAACGTAACGGTGATGACGACCCAGACCGTCAACAACGCCAAGCCGATCCGCTTCAGGATGTAAAGAACGTTTTTGGAATTCATGTTTTTTCCACCTTAATTGTGCTTTCCGCAAAAGGCAGCCGCCCGAAAAAAGGTGACTGACACTGAAAGCCTGATTTTTAATATTATAGCGCTTTTCCCATCTGCTTGTCAAGTTTCGAACGGAGAAATATTGTGTTATTACACGTTCAGCGACAGATTATGGATTTTTGTGTAGGAAAGAAGAACAGGAAAGAGAGGGGAAGGAAGATGTTCAGGGCTTGACGTGAAAAAACAGGACTCGAACCTGTGACACTCTTCAAGAGGTTGTCGCTGCCTGCCGGCAGCTCATTATATCGCGACGGAAAAACAGTCCACCGGACTGTTTTTCCTGCGACAGATAACAGCCGCGGCACACGGCTTTGCATAGCCACGGTGCCGCGGATAGAATCGTGTTGAAAAAACAAAAAACAACCGGCCACCCGCTTGGGTGACCGATTGTTTTTGTAATTGGGTAACGGAAATCCAGCCTTTTGAAATATCCAAAAGAGTTGAGCCTAATATTTATGCCTCTGAGACAGTCCGCTTCAGTAAACATAAGGATTCTTAAAACAGTTAATTGAACACTTTAGGTTCGGATTTCGGGGTCATTCAGTTATTTGGACAGCATCTTACACGCGTTTTTATGAGAATTGATTTTAATCGTCGCAAAAAATCTGGTGCTCTTTTAATCAACTGATGCTTCATCCAATAATTTGCAAAAGCCAATGGACTACTAGACCAACTATAATCCCAATAATAAAATCAAGCAACGGATTCTTTAACAGTTTAAGCTTGTGGTAAAAAAACTGCTTCCTATTCTGCTCTTCTTCTTTCATGTTCCTTCTAAAATAATCTATTGCATTTTGCTTAAATTCAGTTGGCCATTCTTTGGTTTTCAAACGAGTATTTGCGGCAATCATGGCCAGTTCAATTGGAGCAGGTTGGTGAGAAAGCATTTCCGGGGAGAGCATTCCCGCAATAAATCCACCAGCAAAAGCATCACCAGCTCCAGTATCGTTTTTAATCCTCGAAAGTGGTATTTTTTTATGATGATATGTTCGAATAAATGGATGCTTTTCTATTAGGCTTAATAAAACTGTATTTGTTTTCCCTTTAATAATTATGATTTGAGGATTTGCATCTATATTAATCAATTCTTTTCCCAACACTGTAGCTTTTGCCGGAAGAGATAAGCCCGTATTCTGCGTCAAATTTGAAAACTCAGTTCTACTTAAGAATAAATAATTAGCGATCGGGAGGATACTTTTTAATGTTTTCCAATGATTCTTTGTATAGTCATATCCTGGATCAACACTAACTTGAAGCGCTGGATTAATATCTTTTGCTTCTCTTATGCATTCAGATATAACCTTAAACTGATAAACACTTGCTAGCGAAGTTAAATGAATCCACTTCGCCGATGATAAAAAAGATACAAACAAATCTCTGCCTTTTTTCTCGATATGCTCTAATAATGTATCGTTTGCTCCAGGTAAGACATTAATAAACTGCCTTTTCTTCTTGAATAGTTTAACCAACGCACATCCTGTATTCATTTCTTTCTCATAAAACAGCCAAGATGTATCATCTATATATTCAGATAGTTCGTTTTTCAATTCCTCGGAAGTTTGAGGAAGGTTCTTGTTTTTAGCGAACGATGGAATTTGCCCATAAACTCCTACGTATGCTGTTTTTAATTGTGAACACATACTTTTAAGTGTTTTAAGTGCTAAAAGACTTGACCCACCAATTTGTGTGTGCAACTGTGTTGAAAATACATCTATTTTTTCAATACGCTCATCGAACACATGTTGTTTAATAAAGCTTTCTTCACCATCATCAATTTTGTTTTTATTCTCTTTGTTGTCTGTTTTTGGACTTGTGTAAATATAATCGAAGTTGATGGCTCCAATACCAATCACATCCACTTTGTTCATTCTTTTTCTCCTTTAGATTATTAATCTCTTGTTTTTCTATATGATTCTCGCTCACAATATTTAATGTCTTCTTTCGCTAGTTTCTTACAGATTTTCTCTCCTCTTTGAGAAAACCTAAATTAGGCTAATGTTTATATCGCTTTTCAAGTTAACTTACATTTTTTAAGCTATTAGAACCAAAAGCACTCATTTCAAACAAAAAGCATTCTGACACAATAAGGTCCTTAACATAAAGCTCAGAAGGATCAACCATGAATTACCTAAAAAGCCATGACACAAAGCAGTCGTTCTCTAATCCGGGTGTTCCTTATGACAATTCTTTGATGGAGTCTTTTTTAATTTCTAAAAAGTGAAAAGTGATCCCGAATCGAACTGCATTCAACACGTGGGTTGCGAAAAGCAGTAGATGATTACATAAGCATTTACAGAAGCAAACGTCCTCACTACGTTTTGTCGAACCGAACACCAGATGCGTATGAATCCGCTTTTTACAGTAAACAAAAAGATTCCGCAAATAGGTAATTGAACACTTGAGATTCGAATAAAAAACTAATAGTTTTGGTCTCCGTTTTTAACCTATTTTGGCTTTTTATGTTCAATGAATTCAGTATAGAAAAAATGGCGCGATCCCGCACCACTTCTGTATCTTCATAAAAGAATGACCCTCGCATTTGAACACTTGATGTTCAAAATTCGGGGGTCATTCAAATATACATAATTACATTTTTAATGAGATTAAATAGTCTTCATTATCATATTGATAGCTAAATACTTTTATGTAATATGTTCCAGGAGACAAAGAGGACCATTTACTCAAAATGCTTTCAGAGGAATCGCCATTGATACTAATTGTTGAGTAATCATCATCAGTTCTAATTGCATTGCTTGATTCGGCAGAATACAACTCTATCCTCCAAAATGTGTCATTGCTATCTCTTAACCGATGGGAAAAGGAAATTGTAATTGAAGAACTGGTTTTTAGAACAAAGGAATAAAAATCTATGTCCCTATCAGACTGTATATTTCCCCTAATGCTTGAGTTTAAACTCATTATTGTTGCAGCACTGTAATCACCATTATCTTCATTCTCTGTTTCATTACCCTCTTTTTCCGAATTAACACAAAAAGTATAATCAATATCTGACCATCTATAATCTTTAACCTTGATATAGTAGTTACCTGCTGGTAATCTTACACTATCTGACAGTATACTGGCAGTTTCTCCAGATGAATTGAATTCTAGTATTGAACCATCTGTATCACCAAATAGTGTTACATTCCAGTATGTATCGCTTCCGCTCGTTTTATTATGTGTAAAAGATACTGACACCTTTCTCTTTTCCTGAATACTGAACTTATAATAATCTATATCATCATCATTTGTAAGATTACCAGTATATGTTTTATCAAGATTAATTGTCATGGCCTGATCTGTTAAGTTATCATTTGGCTCTGTCTCATATGATTCATCTTCGTGTTCAAATAAAAGAGTCATAGTATATTTTTCATTTGAAAACCTTTGTTTTGATACTTTAACATAATAATCCCCGGGAGTCACCCTCGCTCGACTGGACGTTGTTTCAACATCCTTGCCTTTAACATTTATACCAACTCTTACAGTTTCTTCTTTACTCAAAAGTGAAACCGACCAAAAATCACCATCTTCATCTATTTTGGGATGGGCAAAAAGTATTTTGATGCTACCTTTTTCTTTCAGCCGCAACTTATAATAATCAACATCATCTGTGTCTCTTATTGTTCCTGAGTATTTTACATTCGCATCAATTTCGTTTGCAGTTTTTATTTCGTTGTTTGGCTCGGACTCGTTTTCTGTTATTGTTTCTCGATCTACACCAGTTATTTCTAACATAGTTGAAAGGCCATCTTTTGTAATAGTGATTCTATTGTCGCCTTCTTTGATCGTCGCTGATGAAATCATATAACCATCAACAACTTGGGATGTTCCATCTTCGTATACTCCATAGACAACAAAATCATTATTGTCTAAAGGAGTATCGATAAAGAGGGTTCTCCCAATAAACTCTGCATTTAATCGAATTAATGTTGGTTCATTCCCGATAACTTTTAATTTTGTTTGAAGAGTATAGTCTGAAGTAATAGGATATTCAATAGTTATAATGTTTTCTCCGTCTTTAATCATTTTGGGAGAATATGTGAAATCTTTTATTTCTTTTTCATTGTCATTCATATCTCTCCCTGTTATATGGATATCCTCTTTCTTTATAGTGTACCCGTCATAATGATTACTGGCACTTTTATTCTTTACGGCTTCTTTATAATTATATGACGCAGTTATATCAATAATTGTATCACCTGGTTTGTCCGCCAGACCAAAGTATACAAGTTTGCCTTCTGATACATATACATCTCTATATACTGGATTGCTTTTATAGAATAACGTTTTGGCTCTAGCATATATTACAGCATTTTTTTCAAGTTTAAAGGGACCGTCATATTTTATCCAGTCATTGCTAGAATCTCCATTGGTTGACATCCTATATTCAATAGTCATTTTTTCATCGGTGCTCAAGATTATTTTCGAATAATCAGCAGCCCTATCGATAATTGGTTCCGGAATCTGGTTGATCAAGAAAGAGCCACTAAAAGTCGCGAATGCAATAATAAATGAAACGCCTACAATCCATTGCCGATTCTTTTTCGGGACTTTCTCTGAGTTATGCGTCAAGATAGCTATAGCTATAGACCCAGCAAAGAGAATACATTCTATTATCAATTTAATTTTTATACTATTCATTTTAACCTCCTGTTAAATAAGCACCACTCAAAACGACAGAAATAATGACCTATAATTCTCATCTTATTCTGTATAGACTGGTAGCTTGTTCTTTTCCTTGTCTAAATAAGCATTAGGTAGCTTTAAAAAGTTTCTATAATAATTTGAAGTTATATTTTTGAAATCAGCATAGATATAACCTTGTTCAATACAGTAATCTACTAGATAAATATAAGACATCTGCACGCCAATAGATGTAGACCAGTGATAAAGTGAATATAAATAATCTGCGATATGAGGATTTACCGCTAATCTCTTGATCCCATAAGCAAATACTTTCATGTCTTCTTTCGTTAGTGTCCTCTGACTTCTCAAATAGCATATATAAGAAAAATGAGCTAATGTCTTATCAACTTTTTTGAACAATTCTTCATCATCAAGTTGATTCAAATCACTTCTTTCAACAGTTTGTGAAATATAAAACTTTCCATCATATTCGATTCCATCGTTCCAATCCACCACATCCATGATTGTCGCAATATCTTCATCATCTCTGACTGCTTTAATTAGTTTTTCAACAATTTCTCCTCTCTTATAGATATTGCTTTTTTTCCATTGATGAAGCGCAAAAAGACCTCCGATTGCAGCAAGAATCAATGAAACACAATCGAATAGATTTGAACTCAACCATTCACCAATTGTCAAAGAAATCATTCAAAGAATCCTCCAATCAAATCATTTATAAGTCCTATTTCTAACTATCTGAACAGATAAAAAAGGCTTCATAATTTAGCTTAATATTATAATGCTTTCTAAGTCCAAAAACTAACAGATAATTCCTTTTCATTAATCTCAAACATCAACTTTTTTACTTTTTGTATTCAATTTGTTCAGAAAAGAAGTAGTGACGCGATTCATCATCGCCCGAAAAGATGCTAAGATCAAATCGTTGGAAATGGAAAATGAATTGATGCGGGATTTTCTCTCGCTCACAGAAAGGAAGCGAGGACAAGTGTAAAATATCTTGTCATCTATCGGCATAAAGAAAAATATTCAATAAGCGAAATGTGCAGATTCTTCAACGTCTCCAGGAGCGGATATTACGATTACGTGAAACGGATGGAAATACCAGATCGGGATCTGCCGCTGGCAGAGCAGATCAAAGTCTGTCAGCAGGAAGCCAGGCAGACTTATGGGTATCGGAGAGTGCAGATATGGCTTGACCGACAAGGGATTCACCGTAATCCGAAGACAGTGCTACGTGTGATGCAGAAGTTCAATCTGCTTTCTGTTGTCCGAAGAAAGAAATATCAGCATTACGGGGATTGCCTGCATAGATACCCGAATCTTCTGAACAGAGATTTCCATGCCGATCGGCCAAATCAAAAGTGGGTAACAGATATTTCATACATCAAGACAGGACAGGGATTCTTGTATTTGTCCGTCATCCGGGATTTGTATGACAACAGTATCGTCGCCTACAAAACCGGCACGGAACAAAACATTCACCTCGTTTTGAGTACGATCAGAGAAGCCAGGAGAAAAGAAAATGTCACTGCAGAGTTGCAGCTCCACAGTGACCAAGGCTTTCAATACACATCGCAAGCATATTTCCGCCTGACTCAATCATACGGCATTACGCCGTCAATGTCAAGACGTGGAAACCCGTATGACAATGCTTTGGCAGAAAACTTTTTCTCCATTCTGAAAACAGAGTGCATCTACCGTGCAAAGCCGCGTACCTATGAGGAGGCTCGCCTCCTCATAGGTGAATACATCTACTTCTACAACTACCAGCGTATTCAGCTAAAAACAAAACTGACACCGGTGGAATATCGGCGCCAGTTCGTTGCTTGAAAACTTAATATTGTGTCATAAGGGTCTTTTTTGTGCTGTCCGTACAAATTGGGGCAGTTCAGGTTGTGACAAAAGGCGTTTTTATTCTGTTTCTTCGCTGTTCGTTTCCGCGATCGACGAAAAACAACGGCCGCGGCAAAGGGCCAGATACAAACCGCACCCTTCTTAAACCGATCCGATCGATCCGGCACCCGATTCGCCGCGGATCGTCCGATCAGGTGACCGCAAATCCCGCAAAGGCGAACGGCGCAATATCCGTCAGATAAACCGTGTCTCCTTCGAGTCTGCCGCCGCAGTTGATGAACTCGACGTCGGAATAAGTTTTGCCGAGTTGAACAGCCGGAGATAACGCGACGTCGGCAAAGAAATTCCACAAACCGACAGCCATGGAGCCTTCGTTCTCTTTGCACTGCATGTACAGCGCGGGATGGCCGTAAACGTACGCCGGGAGTTTTTTACCGCCGAGCCACTCGATCTGTTCGGCAAACTGCGCGCTTCTCGCATAGTGCCGAAGCACATGATCCGCGGTGGAGCGCGTGTTGATATTGAGGATGAAAAACCGCTGCTTTTCCCTGTTCTCGTAGCGGAAAGAGAAAGGCAGGTCGCCGAGCGGCGTATGCATATCGCTGCATATTTCCGTG
>CADBBT010000037.1 GCA_902792985.1 Oscillospiraceae bacterium | reverse complement strand
GAATACGTTCGGCGATGCCGAGCTTTTTGTTGTATTTATAGCGGCCCACACGGGAAAGATCGTAGCGGCGATCTTCAAAGAACAGGCCTTCCAGATGGCTCTGTGCGCTCGCCAGTGTCGGCGGTTCGCCCGGACGCAGCTTTTTATAGACTTCGATCAGCGCTTCCTCACTGTTCTGCGTGCTGTCTTTTTCCAGCGTCGCTTCAATGCGGTCATCCAGACCGAAGAATTCACGGATGTCGTTGTTGGAGGAAAGACCCAGCGCACGGATGAAGGTGGTGATGGGGATCTTTCTGTTTTTGTCGATGCGCACGAAGAACAGATCGTTCTGATCGGTCTCATATTCAAGCCATGCGCCGCGGTTGGGAATGATGGTGGTGGTGAACAGTTTTTTGCCGGTGATGTTGTGGCTCATGCCGTAGTACACGCCCGGAGAACGCACAAGCTGCGACACGATGACGCGCTCTGCGCCGTTGATGACGAAAGTACCGGACTCCGTCATGAGCGGGAAATCGCCCATATAGACGTCGCTTTCCTTGACTTCGCCTGTCTCCTTGTTATACAGCCGTGCCGTCACACGCATGGGCGCCGAATAGGAAACATCGCGCTCCTTGCATTCGCGCACGCTGTACTTTGCACGCTTCTCCATGTGGTAATCCACAAAGGAAAGCACGAGGTTGCCGGTGTAGTCGGTAATGTCCGCCATATCGCGGAGCACTTCCTTCAGACCGACATCGAGGAACCATTTGTAGGAATCCTTCTGCACCTGGATCAGGTTGGGCATCTGCATGACCTCGCTGATCTTTCCGAAGCTCTTTCTTGTGGTGGTGCCGAGCTTCACTTCGGTTACGTTAACCATCTGAACCAATCACTCCATTTTTCAAATTTGCCGCACCCGCCGCGCCGCTTCCGCGACAGGCACCGACAGGGATTTTGCAAAAAATCTCTTGACATTTTGCGCCGCCCATGCTAATATGCTTATAGAGGAAGTTTTCCTCAGCGCATAATTCCGCATTATAGGTTTTGATATTTTAGCACAAAGAAACAGCTTTGTCAAGAGAAAAACGGAATAGAATTGTAAAATTATCAAAAAATCCGCCCTTTTCGGCGGATTTTTCTTTGTTTTATTTGAATTTGGAAAAATAAAGTGGCGTTTTGTTCCATTTTTCAGTCCGAGTCCAACCGATGCGGCTGCGCCGGCGAATCAGGCACGCGCGGCGTTTATTTTTCCGTTTCGGAATCGCACACGAGGGGCAGTGTGCGATTTGTTTAAGTTCGCTCCTATGGCAGGGTTTCACATGCGCTCCTGCTGCGCGGCAAAGCTTTGCCGCGCAGCGTCAGGCGGCGGGCGGCCCTGCGCCGAAGGCGCAGGGCGCAGGGCGCAAAAGCGCCCTGCTCGTCCGTGCGCTGCACGGACGGCCGCCCGCCGCCGGTGCGCCGTTTTGCAAAAGCAAAACGGCGCAAGAGGAGCAATGTCGTCAACTTAAGAAAACTCAGATTAAGCTGTCCCCGCTTTAGCGGGGAAAGTGGCAGCCGCAGGCTGACGAAAGGGGTGAAGAGGAAAATATTTCTTCTTTTACCCCTTCCACCGGCATTCGCCGGTCCCCCTTCCCCGCTGAAGCGGGGAAGGCTTTGCCTTAAGTTGACGACATTGCGCAAAAAGGGGGCTGTTGCATTTAGCAAAAGCCCCCAAAACACACGTTTATTTTTTCAGCAGGTTCACGAGCGCAGCAAACCAGAGCCTGACGTGCTCAAAGAAGAATTTGAGCTTTTCAAAGAAGGTCTTTTCCTTTGCGTCAACCTCATAGGTTTCCGTATGCATATTTTCTTCCGTCATCGGGTACAGAAACGCTGCCGTATTCGATGTGCCCGGGTTGGTACGCACAGCCACAAGGAACTGCGGATACTCCCGGAACGAATCGACTGTCGGCATACCGTTGTAATTGAAAAATGCCGTCCAGAACGGTTCACTGTACACACCGTGGTTGTTATGCGGCTCGCCTTTGACGAACCATGTCTGATCGGGAAAGGCACAGGTCGAAGCGTCGATCTGTCCGTCCGGGGAAAGATACTTGCCAAAGCCCTCCGCCGTGCGTCTTGCGCGGTAGCTTTCCGGCAGTGTGGTTCCGATCTCGGCCACCGTTGCGCCGAGCGACGCATTTTTCGCGGAGACCCAGACGTCACCGTTGGCGTCGTTCGATTGCAGCACCGGCGGGAACTGCGAACCGTAACGCACCGTGATGCCGAGCTTGGTGCCGTTCTCCATCGCGCCCTGCAGCAGTTCGGGAATGCGTTGACGCACCTGCATGTCCCAGTTGTCGAGCTTTTGAATCAGACCGGCATATTTTTCATAGCGTTCGCTGCCGGGCTTTCCGAAAATGAACTGCTTCGTTTCGGCATAATGCTCTTTTGTCACCAGCGTCCAATAGCCCGGCCAGGTGCCGAAGGTCGCAAGGCACAGCTCCGGCGTCAGACCCTCATAGAGCTTGTCATACAGCGTGCGCATGAACAGCTTTGTCACGCCGTCCAGCACACCGGTCTGCTTTGCGAGGATGATGGATTCATTCAAAAACGTGCGCAGCACCGGGTTTTCGCGCAGCTCATCCTCCATGAATTCGTCACCCATGAAACGCACAACGGCGTTCGGGTCAATATTCATCCTTCCGGAAAAGGTCTCATCCACCAGCTCGCTGCCAAAGACCACAGTTTCCGTAAAAGCAAGCCCGTTGATCTTGTCTGCGCCGTACTTTGCAAGGTAGGCCAGCAGCAGCTCGCCGCCCAGACAGTTGCAATAAAGGTTCACCTTGTTCTTGCCGGAATTCACAAGAATGGCGTTGATGAATTCGTTGAGTCCGTCCACACTTTCCAGCGGATCGAGCCGCCAGTCAAAATTGTAGGTGCAGCCGCTGACAGCATATCTGCCGTTTTCATCTGCCCAGTCATGCTGCATACATTCCGCAAGCCAGTCCTGTGCCTCTTTGCCGATGCCGGTGCCCCACTGCGCATTGCCGTTTTCATCGAGCTGGCAGTGGTAATAAATCTTTGTCATCTCTTCGCCGAACGCGCGGTAGTATTCGTCAAAGTTGTTGGTCACAAAGCCTTTCAGCAGCAGCGGCAGCACGCGCTTTGCACAGGCTTTGATAGCTTCCTCCGAAGGGTCAAAATCATACACCACAACGCCGTCTTCATCCACAATGGACTGTGCGTTGCCGCGAATATTGATTACCGGCAGATCGACAGAGAACTCATAGGCTGCTGTGGTCGGCACAACTGCGGCCGAAAGCAGCAGCAAAAACGCAAGAAACAAGGATAAGCATCTTTTCATGTTGAACACTCCTGTTGGAAGAATCACATTCATGTTACATAGAAATCTTGTGCTTTTTTATTTCTTTTATTGAACAAATTGTAAATTAAATACTTTTTTAAGAAAATCAATCCGCTTCCTTTTCAAAAAAGAACCCTTGCGGTTCGGCAACATCCGAATGCAAGGGTTCCAAAAAAGAAACTTCCCGCGCCGCTTATTTTTTGCAGCGCACCGCAGCGCCCCACGAAACGTCGCCGTCCACCTTACGGAACGCGCGAACAGCGAAGGTCTTTCCGTTTGCTTTTACGGTTGCGGACAGAATCGGCGCTTTCACGGTTTTCAATTTTTCAAACGTTTTTGTTTTGGCGTTATAGACATACAGGCGGTAGCCGTCGGCGTTTTTGACCTTGCTCCATTGCAGACGCACGGCGCTCCCCTGCTTTGCCGCCTTGAAGGTCTTCGGCGCTTTGACGTCGACCCTGATCTTCACCGTGCCGCGGCAGCCGTGGGCTTTCACAGCCAGCTTCATGTCTTTGTTCACCACATAGACCGTGCATTTCTTCGGTATGTGCTTGATAAAGTTGGTCGTGGTTTTGCCCTGATCGTCGCCCGGATAGCTCCAGCCGTTGTAAAATGTGCGGCTGAGCAGGTCGATGTCCGTGGATTTCAAATCCAGCGTTTTCAAATTCTTGCAGCCCTTGAACGCGTCCTGCGTCACGGTTTTGATGCCTGCCGGCAGGGTCACAGACGTCAGAGAAGTGCAG
The DNA here is from genome assembly GCA_902792985.1 of Oscillospiraceae bacterium. Taxonomy (GTDB): domain Bacteria; phylum Bacillota; class Clostridia; order Oscillospirales; family Acutalibacteraceae; genus UBA6857. The sequence continues at coordinate 39,251 of CADBBT010000037.1, read as the reverse complement.
TTTGCAAACGTAAAGCGCCCGATCTCGGTGACCTTGTCCATATTGCCGAGCGTTTTCAGCGACGTGCAGCCGTAAAACGCGCTGTCGTCAAGCTGAATATCCGAACACTTTTTCGGCAGCGTCACACTTTTCAGCGACGTGCAGCCGCGAAACGAGCCCATACCGATCAGCAGTCCCTTTTTTTCGCTGCCGTCCAGGAAGGTCACGGTTTTCAAGTTTTTGCAATCGGCAAAGGCGTTCCACGCGGAGTAGTTGTCCTCGTCGCCGATGGATAGCCGGAGATCGCCGGAAAGATTCAGCTTTTTAAACGCGCAGCCGGAAAAGGCGTTGCCCTCAATGGTTTTCAGCGTTTCCATATGCGGGAAGGACGCGAGCCGTGCGCAGCCGTCAAACGCAAAGGAGCGAACCTCCGCAATGTTTTCGCCGCCGACGATCTTTTGCAGCATTTTGCAGCCGCAGAACGCACCGTAGCCGATGGCTGTGACCGTTTTGGGGATTTTCACGGTCCAAAGAGCGGTGAAGTTCGTGAACGCATAGGACGCCACGCCGGTGAAGCCCTCTTCCAGAACCACGAGACGCACCGTGTCGTTACGGTAGCCGTTATAAAAGAGGCCGTCAACATAGTCGTCATCGCCGGCCAAGTCTAAAGCTACCGGCAAACCGTTGATCTCGCTCGGAATGCGCAGCGCGAAGGCAGTCGCTTCGGCTTCGTCGGTGTCAAAATAGTCGATCAGCGCATAGTACGCCTTGCTCCAACGCGTCGCTTCCACCTTTTTGAAGACCATGTGATCTACAATGGTGAGGTCGGGATCGGCCGCATAAAACTTGCGGTAGGCTCTGTGATAACGCGCGTTGTCGCCGCGGTCGCCCTTCCAGGTTTCATACGACTCCCGCAAAGACGAATCGCCGTCTTCCTCTGTAGGCTGGACAGTCGTCGCCTGCGTTTCGTCGGGCGCGGCGGTCGTTGTTTCCGTTTCACCGGCGGCAGGCCGGGTTTCTTCGCTCGTCGGCGCCGGACTTTCCGCATAAATGGCCGTTGTTGTCCAGTCGGACGCTGCAGCGGTGTCGGGTTCTGTCGGCGCCGGAGCGGACGTTTCCGCGTTTTCAGCGGCGGTCGTTGTTTCCGTTTCGGTTTCCGTTGTTTCGGCAAACGTCGGCAGCAAGCAGGCTGCACAGACCAGTAATGCCAAGAGCAGTGAAATCAGTTTCTTCATAGCACATTCTCCTTTTTAAAATTCAATTGGTGGTCGGCTTGCTCCACGAACGGTCGCCGTCGATGTCGCAAAACGCTTTCACGGCAAAGGCTTTGCCGCCCGTTTTCAGCGTGACCTTAACAGTCGGCGCGGCGAGCGTTTTCAGCGGCGTCAGCGCGCCCGTTTTGGCGTTCACGGCATAGACGCGGTAGCCGTCCGCACCCTGCACGGCGCTCCATTTGAGCGTGACCGTGCCGCCCGACGAAGCCGCTTTCAGCTTTTTCGGCGCGGGCACGTCCGCCTTGATTTTCAGCTTCGCCGTGCAGCCGTGAGCCTGAGCGATCTGCTTCATGGCGAGCGTCGGCACAAGGACGGTACATGTTTTGGGCAGGTACTTCACAAAATTCGTGGTGGACAGCTCCTCTGTCGTATAGTTTGCGCCGTAATAGTACACGCCGTACAAATAATAATTCCGGCCGAAAAGGTCAATGTCTTCGGAGCGGATGTCAAGGGTTTTCAGGCGTTTGCAGCCCTTGAAGGGCTGTTCGGCCACGTATTCGATCCCTTCGGGCAGAACGACGCTTTCCAGCGACGTACAGCGGGCAAAGGCAAAGTTGCTGATGCTTTTCAGTTTCCCCACGTTTTTCAGCGTGTTCAGCTTTGTGCAGTCCTGAAACGCCCGGTGCAAGAGGTGGACGCCGGCGGTCTTCTTCGGGAAGGTCACGCTTTCCAGCGCCGTGCAGCCCCGGAAGGCGCCGCCGCCGATCCACAGGCGGGGATACTTCTTAAGGGAAAGGAAGGTCACGTCCTTGAGCTTTTTGCAGTTTGCGAAGGCGTTGGATGTGGCGTAATAATCCATGTCCCCCGTGGGGCCGACGATACTCAGCGTACCGGCCAGCGTCAGGGTTTCAAAGCCGCAGCCGTAAAAGGCGTCGCCGATGATGTAGGTGATGCTTTCCATATGGGCGAAGGAGGCGAGCTTTTTGCAGTTTTTGAACGCGGCGGCGTGGACGGTCCCAACGTTGCCGGCACCCACGATCTTTTTGAGGTTCCCGCAGTTTTCGAAGGCGGAATCATAGATCATCCGAAGGGTGGAGGGCAGCTTGACGGTTTTCAGCGCCGTGAAATTGCGAAAGGCGAAGTAGGGCGCCGTGGTGATGCCCTCGCCCAAAACGACCTTGGTCACGGTATCATTGGAAAAGGGCGTTTCGTTTTTCTCCGGCCAGGGCACCGTCTGGTCGTAGGCCAGCAGGCTCACCGGGCAGCCCTTCACCTCGCCGGGAATGCGCAGCTCCGTCACGGTGCGCTCCAACTCGTCCGAGGCAAAATAATCGATCAGCCGATAGCAAAGCTCCGTCGGGCGGAAGCGGCGCACAGGCGTCTTGAAAAACACCATACCGTCGATGATCTCCACGTCCGGGTCTTCAGTGTAATACTGACGGAAGGAACGGTCAAAGGCGCCCCGGTCGCTGTACTCGTCGCCGTGGGCCCATTTGAGATAGGCTTCCGGGAGGGCGGGGGCTTCGGTCGTTTCCTCCGGAGGTTCGGTGGTGGCCTGTGTCGCGTCCGGCGCGGCGGTGGTGGGCTCCGGTTCCTCTGCGAAAGCAGGCACGAGGCAGCTCAGGCACAGAAACACTGCCAGCGCAAGGGAAATCAGCTTTTTCATTTTTGTCACTCCTTCTGAAAATTTGTGATGAAGTTAAATTTATGCTGCGATCTGTGCTTTGCTGTGCAGCGCATCCTCCTGCACCATGCGCAGCATATCCGCGTTTTTCACATAGATCATGCAGTCGTTGCGCAAGAAGTCAATGAAGTTGCAGTCAAGATAGTCATAGTCTATTTCCGATTTTTTCTGATTATAAAACGTCAGACTGTCTTTGAGCAGATTCGGGTTTTTGCTGTTTAAATACATCGTTTTGAGATTGACACAGGACAAAAAAGCATAGGGGTGGATATATTGGATCTTTTTCGGAATTGTAAAGCTTCGCAGGGCGGTGCAGTTTTCAAACGCCCGCTCACCAATCATCCGCAGATTGGATATATTTTTCAGCGTTTGCAGATTTCGGCAATTTCCAAAGACACTGTCGCCAATATACACATCTTTGATATTCTTTGAAAAGACAACCGTCTTCAGTGCGCTGCCGTAAAACACACCAAAAGCAAGAGAAAGCGCCTGCTCTTTGCTGTTTGCGCGGAACTTCACCTTTGTCAGGTTTTCGCAGTTTGAAAAGGCGTCCCAATCCAAAAAAGTAGAGGCGGAAAGCGAGATGCTGCGCAGGCCGGAACCATAAAAAGCGGATTCACCGATCTGTTCCAGATTGTCGCCGAAGGTGAAGCTTTTCAATTGTTTGCAGTGCTGAAAGGCCATGTGACCAATCATTGTCAGTTCGCTTTCCATGTGGACCTCGCGCAGTTGATAGCAGTTCTCAAACGTACCGCTTCCAAGAACGCGGACACCCTCCGGCAATGTGATTGAACGCAGCGAAGTAAAGCCCTCAAAAGCATAGCAATGCAGATTCTTGATCGTCTTTGGCAGTTCGATATTCTGCGTGTGGCTGCTGCTGCAGTGACCGGAATCAACGTCGTCATACGCTCTTTCACTATACACACTGACAAGAATATCCGTCACGGGTATTTTTCCGATCTTATCCACAATTCTAATCGTTTTCGCGATCTTAGGATCGTTCGCCGCTTCGTCGGTATCAAAATAATCAATCACAGCGTAATATTGCTCCGGCTCATGAAAGGGATGGCTGCGATATTGATACACCACATGGTCGATGATCTTGATCGTTTTGCTTTCCTTGTACGGGCGGTCGGCCTTGATTGCGCCCGCGCTGAAGCAGAAAGCACACAGCAGTGCGGCGCAGGTAAGGATAAACAACAGGTTTCTTTTCATATATATCATTCTCCTTTTGCTCGTTTTTTCAAATGGAAAGGATCGTGTGCAGGCTTTTTCGTCTCATTGTCATGCTGTTTCCATGATTCGTCACTCCCTTTCCTCCCCTGCGGGATTCAGGATAAAAGCCATGCTCTGCCCGTCGGGGGTTTTCAGCAGCAAGCATAGATCTTCTTCGTCGTTTTCTATCGCATACAGATCGCCCGAAAGCGCAAGCAGTTCGAGATTTCCCTCAAAATCGTTTGCCTCGCCGATTTTTTCGCCAGGTCCGAGCGCGTCTGCATTCGTCCATTCATCGTGCACAAAATAGTGATCCCTGTATTTGACCCAGGCATACGCATTGTCCTCCAACGCGGCGCGCAGCACGCGTTCCGCATTACGGCTCGACGCGGCAGGCGCAAGCCTTCTGGTCGTTTGTTCCCTGTCGGAGATGCTTCGCAGCGTCGTTTCTGTCACCGGTTCGTCCGGCGTCTGCGTTGCTTGTTCACCGCTGTCGGTTGTCAGCTCTGCGTCGCCGCCCGGCTCGCTCACCGGTTCCGTTTGGACGGATTCGTCCGGCATGATGCTTGTCGGTTCGTCGGTTTCTTGTTTGGGCACAGTCTGCTTTTTTGAATCGTCTGCGCCGTCTGCAGCCCGGGTCGCCGTGGTGCCGGACTCTCTCGGGCTTGTTGTCTGCGCGCCCGGAGCTGCGTTTTGCGTGCTTGGAAAAGCGGGTTTTGCCGTTGAAATTGTTTCGCCGCCTTGCGCGGTTGTGGCTGTTTCCGGCGTTTCGGAAGAAAGCGGGAGCTCCGCCGGGATTCGGTGGGGGAAAAGACCTTTTGTGATTGAAAAAGCAGAAATGAGAATGACCGCTGCCAGCGTTGCAAACGCAGCGCCCTGCTGGATTTTTCTTTTTCTCTCTCTTTTTTCTGCCAGCCGCACCTCGCCCTTTTTAAAAACTTCATCGGCAACTTCAAGATAAGTCTTCATTCCAAAACACCTTCTTTCTCACATTCATCTTTCAGCGCTTTTTTTGCCCTGTGCAGCAGAACGCCGATATTGTTGCTGCTCTTTTTCATAACTTGCGCAATCTCCTTTTCGCGCAGCTCTTCAAAATAATGCAGCCACAGGACCTGCCGGTATTCCGGCTTGAGCTTTTGCAGCGCTGCATATAGCCGCAGACGGTTTTCGTTTTTAAAATAGCTTCGTTCCGGATCCCAGAGAGGATCCGTCAGCTCCGGATGGTCGTCGATCGAAACCGTTTTTCTTCGTTTTTCCTTGCGCAAATATTCACGGGCAACGTTTCTGCCGATTGCGTAAAGCCACGTTTTGAATGAAGATTTTCCGGAAAAGTGCGGCTTTTTGACATACAGGCGGACGAACGTATCCTCCATCAGCTCCTCCGCAAGCGAAAGATCGCCGACAAATCCGCCAAGGAAGAACGTCAGACCGTCTTTATATTCTCGTATGATTTCAACAAGCGCATCATTGTTGCCATTCAGAAAGCAGTTGTAGCTGTTCGCTCCTTTGTCCATCTGATTGCCCTTGCCTTTCCGAAGGATTGCTCCTTCTGTTTTTTAGTGCCTTTGACCGCCGAAATCTTACAGTAAAACCGAATTTTTTTTAAAAGCCATGAAAAAACTTGTCCCTGCGTTTTCGGTGAGGAAGAAAAAATGCGCGACCCGTTGAGCCGCGCACCGTAAAAATACATGACTCAATGTTGCCACACAATTTCATAACCGCTCATACAAGCACGAAATGAGAGTCCGTATCTTTACAACAAAAAAATACGCACTTCGTATGAGTTTATACGGTTATGCTGCAAAAAATGTTATTTTGCAATTATGTGGCACATTTACTGTATCATATTGCGCGGCAAAATGCAAGCGTTCCGGGCAAAAAAGAAGGACGGCCGCCGAAAATTTCGACAGCCGCCGCTGAACTATTGCGTTGATTACTGCTCCACCGCATAAACGCTGACTTTCTTGCGGGTCTTGCCAAAGCGTTCAAACTTCACTTTGCCGTCAACGAGCGCGAACAGCGTATCGTCGGAACCCTTGCCGACGTTGTTGCCCGGATGGATGTGGGTGCCGCGCTGCTTGACAAGGATGTTGCCGGCAAGCACGAACTGACCGTCGGCACGCTTTACGCCGAGTCTCTTGGATTCGGAATCACGGCCGTTACGGGTGGAACCCATACCTTTTTTATGCGCGAAAAGCTGGATGTTCATTTTAAGCATTGTTGTTGCACCTCCGAATTTTGATGGAATACTTCTTGGTTTGACACCGGATGTTTTGCGGATAGGTCTTTGAAAGCTCCCTGCAGTGCAGCAAAAAGCCCTGCAAAAGCGGCTGGGCGGCGTCAATGTCCGCCGGTTCAAGCTGAAACTGCATCTCGCCGTCGGCGTCTGTGACCTGTGCGTGCAAATGCAGAATTTCGGTCGCCGTGTTGGCGGTGAGGATCGCTGCGGAGGAAACGGCCGCGCAGACAATATCTTTGCCCGCCTCGTCAAAGCCGCTGTGTCCGTGGATCTGAAATCCGGTCAGCCTGTCTTTGGTTCCGCAAAATGTAACGGTGATCATGGTTACGCGTTGATCGCGCTGATTTCGACCTTCGTATAGGGCTGTCTGTGACCCATTTTACGCTTCGCGTTCTTCTTCGGCTTGTAGGTGAAAACCGTGATCTTCTTCGCCTTGCCGTTCTTGATCGCCTTTGCGCTGACCGTTGCGCCGTCCACATAGGGAGCGCCGACCTTGATGCCATCGTCAGCACCGACTGCGATCACCTTGTCGAAGGTGACTTCGGCGTCAGCTTCCACGTCCAGCTTTTCGATGTAGATGACATCGCCGGCCTGAACTTTGTACTGCTTGCCGCCTGTTTCAATGATTGCGTACATACTTACTTTCCTTCCTTTATTATGGACTCGCTGATGCAGGCGGAAACTTCACTTTTGGCATGCCGAAACACGCCGCCTTTCTCACGCGGTAGGAATGATTATAACAGAGTTCGCCGCCGTTGTCAAGCGTTATTCAGAAAAATTTCCGGTTGTGCTGCAGATTCTGCAAAAGTTTTTGACACGGGGCTCGACTTTTTTATTCGTTTGTTCTTGCATTTGCCATTATAATATAGTATAATGACACAGTATGTTTATTTCACGGAGGGATACAAATGGCTGAAACCGAAAAGAGCAACAGCTTTATCCAGATGGAACACGAGATTCTGGATTTCTGGAACGAAAACGACTGCTTCGGCAAACGCAAGGCGAAAAATGCCGGACACGAGATGTTCCGCTTCATCGACGGCCCGATCACGGCCAACAATCCGATGGGCATCCACCACGCCTGGGGCCGCACGCTGAAGGACACCTTCATTCGCTACAAGTCCATGCAGGGCTTTGACTGCCGCTGTCAGAACGGCTTTGACTCCCAGGGTCTGTGGGTCGAGGTCGAAGTGGAAAAAGCGCTCGGCTTTGAAACGAAAAAGGACATCGAAAACTACGGTATGGACAAGTTCACCGAGCAGTGTAAGGACCGCGTGAAGCACTTCTCCGGCATCATCACCGAACAGAGCAAGCGTCTGGGTCAGTGGATGCAGTGGGACAACTCTTACTTCACCAACACCGACACGAACATCGGCGGCATCTGGCACTTCCTCAAAAAATGCGATGACAACGGCTGGATCCAGCGCGAATACAAGCCGATGCCCTGGTGCCCGCGCTGCGGCACTTCGCTCAGCGAGCACGAGATGACCGGCTCCTATAAGAACATCACGCACAACTCAGTGTTCTTCAAGCTCCCCGTTGTCGGCACGAATTCCAAGATCCTTGTCTGGACCACGACGCCGTGGACGCTTTCTTCCAACGTTGCGCTGGCGGTCAACCCGGAGATCGACTATGTGGAGGTCAAGGTCAAGAGCGACAGCGACACGTTGTTCCTTGCAAAGAACGCCATCGGCCGTCTGGGCGACGACAAAGAGGAAGTGCTGCGCATGTTCAAGGGCGCAGAGCTGGTCGGCAAGGAATATGAGACCTGCTTCCCCGAATTCGAAAAGCAGCAGGGATTCACCCATAAAATCGTTGCATGGGAAGACGTAGACGCCGAAGAAGGCACCGGCGTTGTCCACATTGCACCGGGCTGCGGTATTGAAGATAACGAACTCGGCAAACGTCTTGGCCTGCCCGAGGTGATGCCGGTCGACGATATGGGCGTCATTCTGCCGGGCTTCGGCTTTATGACCGGTCACACCACAAGCGACGTTGCGCAGTTCGTGTTTGACGAGCTGAAAGAGCGCGGCAAGCTTTACGCCATTGTTCCCATCGAGCACAGCTATCCCATTTGCTGGCGCTGCAAGAGCGAAGTGATCTTCCGCCTTGTGCCGGCGTGGTACATCCGCACCGCCGAACTCAAGCCCCGCCTGATCAAAGCCGCCGAAAGCGTGAAATGGGAACCGGAAAGCAACGGCAAGCGCATGGTGGACTGGCTGAACAATATGGGCGACTGGAACATTTCGCGCAAGCGTTATTACGGGATGCCGCTGCCGTTCTATGTCTGCGAAAAATGCGGCCATGTCCACGTCATCGGCAGCAAAGCAGAGCTGCGTGAGCGTGCGGTCGATCCCGCGCAGGTGGACGCGCTGCCCGAGCTGCACCGTCCGTGGATCGACGCGATCAAGATCAAGTGCCCGCAGTGCGGCGAGCCCGTGCAGCGTGTGAGCGAGATCGGCGACGTTTGGCTGGACGCCGGTATCGTCCCCTTCTCCACCACCGGCTATTTCAGCGACAGAGAAGAATGGAAAAAGCACTTCCCCGCCGACTGGGTGGTCGAAATGCGCGAGCAGGTCCGCCTTTGGTTCTATTCGCTGCTGTTCATGAGCACCGTGCTCGAGGACTGCGCACCGTATAAGCGTGTGCTTTGCCACAGCAGCGTTGTGCAGGAAAACGGCGCAAAATTCTCCAAAACGGGCTACATGATCCGCTTTGACGAAGCGGCGGAAAAAATCGGCGCCGACACGGTGCGTTATATGTATGCCGGCGCGCCGGTGGCAAACGATGTGCGTTTCGGTTTCAACCTCGGCGACGAGGCAAGAAGAAAGCTGCTTTCCTTCTGGAACGCCTACACCTTCTTTGAGACCTATGCCAAGATCGACAAGCCGAACTTCGACGGCTATGTGCCAAACAAAGCGAAGATGACTGTCACCGACAAGTGGCTCGTCATCCGCACCAACGAATTCATCAAGCGCGCCACCGTGCAGATGGATGATTTCAAAGCCTACAACGTCATCAAGGATTTTGAAGTCTTTGTGGACGATATTTCCAACTGGTACATTCGCACCAACCGCCGCCGCTTCTGGAAGACCGGCGACGAAGAGGACAAGACGCTCGCCTACTGGGTGCTGTTCAACGCCATCAATGCCTGCGTCAAGGTCATGGCGCCGATCATCCCGTTTATGACGGAAGAGATCTGGCAAAAGCTCACGCGCCGTGTTCTGCCCGGCAGCGAGCTGAGCGTGCATTTGTCCGACTGGCCGCAGCCGCTCGAAGGCTTTGAAGACGACGGCATTCTGCAGCAGACTGCCGATGCGCGCGAGATCATCGCAGTGGCCATGCGTCTGCGCAACGAGCATCAGATCAAAGTCCGTCAGCCGCTGTCCACACTCTATCTTTCCTGCGACGACGCGGAGATGGAAAAGATCGCCGTGTTCGAAAAGAACATCCTCGACGAGCTGAACATCAAAACATTAGTCCATGTGACCGACCCCGCCGTACTTGAAGACAGCTTCCTCGCGCTGAACTTCCGCAAGGCCGGCGCCGTGCTCAAACAAAACGTCAACAAGATGAAGCAGGCGCTTGAAACCGCTGCACCCGACGAGATGGCTGCCTATACCGCAAAAGCCGAAGCCGGTGAGGCTGTGCTTGTGAAGGGCTTCGACGAGGCTTACAGCCCCGAGATCTTCACCGTGATGCACAAAACCAAGAGCGGCATTGTTTCTGCGGAATGCCAGAACAAGACGATCGTCGCGCTCGACGTGGTGCTGACCGATGACCTGATCAAGGAAGGCCTTGTCCGTGACACCGTGCGTCAGTGCCAGCTCATCCGCAAGGAAGCGGGCTACGAAGTGGAACAGCGCGTGGTGATCGCCGTGACGAGCGCAAACGCCGCGCTGATGGCCGCGCTGAAGGACAGCAAAGAGCACATGGCCGCAGAGCTGCTCGCCGACGACGTGATCTTCGGCGAACTGCCAGACGCCGATCTGATCAAGACGGTTTCGATTGCCGATACCGATGTGACGCTGGCGGTGAAAAAAGCTTGATGAAGCTGTTAGCTGTTAGCTGTTAGCCCTTGATTGGCGCATGGCGTAAGCTGCGCCCCACAATTCGGAATTCCGAATTGCAACTCCCTTTCTGTAAGGGATCGAAGAAAATACAAATGGAACTGGAGGAGCAATTGTGGCTCAACAGAAAAAAATGGTGGAAGACATCACTTCCATGGAAGAAGATTTTGCAAAATGGTATACAGACATCGTCAAAAAAGCGGAGCTGATCGAATACACCTCCGTCAAGGGCTGCATGGTCATCCGTCCCTACGGTTACGCGATCTGGGAAAACATGCAGCGCATCCTCGACGGCATGTTCAAGGCGACCGGCCATGAAAACGTCTGTATGCCCATGTTCATTCCCGAAAGCCTGCTGCAAAAGGAAAAGGACCATGTGGAAGGCTTTGCGCCCGAGGTGGCCTGGGTCACCTACGGCGGCAACGAAAAGCTTGAAGAGCGCTTGTGCGTGCGTCCCACGTCGGAAACGCTGTTCTGCGAGCATTATGCCAACATCATCCAATCCCACCGCGATCTGCCGAAGCTGTATAACCAGTGGGTCTCCGTGGTACGCTGGGAAAAGACCACGCGTCCGTTCCTGCGTTCGCGCGAATTCCTCTGGCAGGAGGGTCACACGATCCACGCCACCGCCGAGGAAGCGGTTGAAGAGACAGAGCGCATGCTGAATGTCTACGCCGATTTCTGCGAGCAGTATCTCGCCATGCCTGTGCTCAAGGGCAGAAAGACCGAAAGCGACAAATTCGCCGGTGCGGTGGCAACCTACGCCATTGAAGCGCTCATGCACGACGGCAAAGCGCTGCAGGCCGGCACATCACATTATTTCGGCGACGGCTTTGCCCGCGCGTTCGGCATCCAGTATCAGAGCAAGGAAAACAAGCTGGAATATCCGCATCAGACGTCCTGGGGCGTCACGACCCGCCTGATCGGTGCGATCATCATGACCCACGGCGACAACAACGGTCTTGTGCTCCCGCCCGCCGTTGCGCCCATTCAGGCCGTCATCATCCCCGTAGCGCAGCACAAGCCCGGCGTGCTTGACAAGGCAAACGAGCTCAAAGCCACACTGGAAAACGCGGGCATCCGCGTCAAGCTTGACAGCAGCGACAACAGCCCCGGCTGGAAATTCAGCGAATATGAGATGAAGGGCGTGCCTGTGCGCATCGAGCTCGGTCCGCGTGACATTGAAAACGGAAGCTGCGTCCTCGTCACACGTCACAACCGCGAAAAAACCGTTTTGCCGCTTGATGGCATTGCCGACGCGGTCAAGACCAAGCTCACCGAGGTGCGCGACGCGCTTTACAAGAGCGCATTGGAAAACCGCGAACGCAGAACCTACGCGTGCACAACGCTCGACGAGATCACCGCCGCGCTTGAACAAAACGGCGACGGCTTTGTCAAAGCCATGTGGTGCGGCGAAGAAAGCTGCGAGGACAAGGTGAAAGAGCTCACCGGCGTCGGTTCGCGCTGCATCCCGTTTGAACAGGAGCATCTCTCCGACGTCTGTGTCTGCTGCGGCAAACCCGCAAAGCACATGGTCGTTTGGGGCAAAGCGTATTAAGAGCTGTTAGCTGTTAGCTGTTAGCTGCTAGCTGATAGTCGTTAGTCGGTAGTCGGTAGCTGTTAGCAATCAAAAGTAAGCCCGCCGCGGTGTTGAAACCGTGGCGGGCGTTGCTGTTTCGGTTAAAAATCAAAGATTAAAGGTTCAAAAAGAAGATGAAATAGCGGAAAATGGCCATCAGAATGTCGCCGTATTTATCCAAAAAGGATTTCGCTTGATCCAGCGCCTCCTGCGTCTGTTCGTTTTCCGTCAGGTTTTCCAGTGCGTCCATATGTTTTCACCTCCGTCGTTGTTGTGTTTCAGCTTTCTTATTTTTCGATGTTGATCGCAACGACCACCATGTTGAAAATCTTTGTCAAAAGACTGCTGATTGCGTTCAAAACGGTTTCAAAAAATGCCATGATTTCACCTCCATTCACTTAAAAGCAAGCGTTTATAGAATTATGTACCTTCGCCCAACCCAAGCAATGCTTCCGCTTCGCTTTGGTCGATTTCCTCTACAGTGCGCAGCTTCTTTTGGATGATCGCATTGCGGTTCTGCGCGTCCTCCAGGCTGCGTCCGGCTTCATCGATTTTCTTGCGTGCCTTTTCAAGCTGCGCGCCGAATTTTTCATACTGTGTTTTTGCGGCGGCAAGCAGCGTGCGCACCTCCTTGGCTTTGTCGTTGATCGCCATGGCGCGAAAACCGATCGCCAGCGAGTTCAACAGCGCCGTGATCGTGCCCGGACCGGCAAGCATCACGCCGAACTCGTTCTGGCAGCGCTCGGCGACGCCGCTTTTGGAAGAAAGGATCTCGCTGTAAAGCCCCTCGGTCGCAAGATACATGATCGCAAACGGCGTTGTCACCGGCTCATGGATGTACTTTTTGACCTCTCTTGCCTGTGAAAGCACCCGCGCCTCCAATGCCTTGCGTGCCGCGTCCACGCCTGCCGGGTCGCCGCTGTCGGCGGCCGAGCACAGGCGGATGTAATCCTCCACCGGGAACTTGGAATCCAGCGGCAGGAAGGTAAAGCTGTTTTTGTCTTCGCTCGACGGGATCTTCACCGCGAATTCTACGATCTCGCGCGAGGCGGGATTCGGCGAAAAGTTTTTGACGAACATTCCGGGGATCGTCTGATCGAGCAATCCTTCAAGCTGAACCTCCGCCCAGGTGCCGCGCGCCTTGACGTTTGTCAGAATGCGGTTGAGCGACGTCACGTTTTCTGTTACACCCGTGGAGAGCACCTTCATCTCGCCGAGGGATTTATACACGTTTTCAAGCTGCTCACTGACGGTCTTGAACGAGCTGTCCAGCCGCTGCGTGAGCGTTTCGTTCAGCTTTTCGTCCACAGTCTGGCGCATTTTTTCAAGCTTTTCCTCGTTCCCCTTGCGCAGCTCCGTCATGTGGCGCTCGATCGTCTGCGTCGTCTGCATGTTGAACGCATAATTGTCGTGCGTCATTTTTTCCAGTCGCTTGCTCATGTCCTGCATGGCGATCGTCATTTCCTGCCGCTGCGTGCTGAGCGTCTGCGTCAGCTCCATGCGGCTGTTCCGCGTCTCTTCGGTGCGCTTTTGTTCGCTTTGTGCCAGATACGCCGCCGTGCGGTCGCCGGTCTCCTGCATTTTTTGCAAAAGTTGGTCATATTCTTTGTTATTTTTCTTTTTTGAAATTAAAATCACTGCCACAAGACTTATAATAAGAAGGACGCTCAACAAAACGACCAAAATGATAAACTGTGTTTGCGTCATCGCTCAAACCTCCATTTGTTATACAATAAAATATTGTTATCATCAACATTTTTGACAAGATATTTTTCATGGTACAAGCTTTCATTTTACATCCCCAAACCGCCTTTATAGTTATCCTCATACTCTTTGTTTTCTTTTGCTCTGCGCGCTGCTGTTTTCGCTTTCCGCCTGCGGAAAGGACGGCACCGACGTGCAGGTCATCTATCCCATCGACACCGAGCCGGAATACCTCGACCCGCAGATCGCGTCCGGCAGTGAAAGCGCCTGCATCATTGCCGCCTGCTTTGAGGGGCTGATGACTTTTGACGAAAGCGGCGCCCTTGTGCCTGCTGCCGCAGAAAGCTTTGAGGTTTCTCCGGGCGGACTGAATTATACCTTTCATCTGCGCGACGATCTGCGCTGGCGTGTGACCAACACAGCGGCCGCGATCCTCGGCGAGGAGAAGGACAGCTTTGACAAACGCATCACCGCCGAAGATTTTGTTTTCGGCCTGCGGCGTGCTTTGCGGCCCGAAACCAACTCCCCCGCCGCACCGTATCTGATGGCGATCAAAAACGCGCCGGAGGTTTTTGCCGGTTCCAAAGCGGAAAGCAAGCTCGGCGTGAAGGCTGTTGACGACCTGACACTGGAGATCAAGCTCACGCGCAAGGACGACGGTTTTCTGTTTGCGCTGACACTGCCCGGCGCCATGCCGTGCGATCAGACATATTTTGAAGCCACACACGGACGTTACGGACTTTCTCCCGAATACTTCATTTGCAACGGCCCGTTTTACATCAGCAACTGGAACAGCGGCACTGCCATCACTGTGCGCAAAACGCGCAAGAACATGGACCCCTACCGCGACCCGAACGATGTGAAGCCGGCGTCGATCTATTTTTCCATCAACAATGAACAGGCCACCCGTGACGCCAAGGTGAAAAGCGGCACCTATGAAGCCGCAAGGCTCACTGCGGCCCAGGCCGATGTGCTTTCCGACGAAAAACACATCAGCATCCGTTCCTTTCAAAACGCCGTGTTCGGTCTGTTGTTCAACTGCAGCGATCCTGTGCTCAAAAGCAGCGCCATCCGTCGCGCCATCGCGATGACGTTCAACACCGCGCCGATGCTCGAAGCGCTCGCCTTGCCGCAGGCTGCCGGTCTGGTGCCGCCCGCGTGTCTTTGGGGTGACAAGCCCTTCCGCGAACAGTTTGCATCCGCAGCTTGGAAAACGGGCAGCACCAAGGAAGCAAAAACGCTGCTGCAAAGCGGCATGGACGCACTGGATCTGCGCGATGTGGAGCTGACCGTGCTTTGCAGCACTGCCGTGGAGACCGCTGTGCGCACCGTCATGCAGCAGTGGCAGTCCGCGTTCGGCGTGCATTTCAGCATCGCTGTGGAAGCGCTGGAGGAAGCGGAAGTGGAAAGCCGCGTACGCAGCGGCGAATATCAGATGGCGTTCTCTACGCTCACATTTTCGAACACATCCGCGCTGGACACGCTTTTGCGTTTTTGCAGCGGACGAAACGGCAATGTTGTGCGACTGAATAATGAAAAATATGACGCGCTGCTGCAAAGCGTTTCGACCGCCGTTTATCCCAAGGAGGTCAACCAGGCCGTCCGACGTGCAGAACAGGTGCTTGTGGAACAGGCCGTGATCCTTCCGGTCGCCTTCACACAGACCTACCTCGGCTTTGCCAAAGGCGTTTCCGGCATCGGTACCAACCCGACCGGCGACGTGCTCTATTTCAAACACGCCATCAAAGTGTAAGGAGATTCTTTATGACAAAAGAAGAACTGAACCGTTATGTTAAACAGGCAGGCACAAAAGAGCTCACCGATACGGAACACGCGCACCTGCCGGACAGCTTCATCGCCCTGCCCTGCGGCAACACACATTATGAGATGAAGGGGGAAGGCACCCCTGTTGTGCTGGTGCCCGGATACGCCACGCCCTATTACATTTATAATAAGGTTTTCGATGCGCTCGTTGCCGCCGGTTTTCGTGTGCTGCGCTATGACCTGCTGGGCCGCGGACTTTCTGAACGCACAAACACCGTTTATGATCCCGCGCTGTTTGCCCGCCAGCTCAAGGAGCTGACCGATGCGCTGCTGCCTGACACGCCGTTCCTTTTGATCGGCACCTCCATGGGCGGCGCAGTCACTGCGACCTTCTGTGCCACCTATCCCGGCCGCGCAAAGGCCGTTGCCTGGCTTGCACCGGCGGGCATGGACACTTTTGAGCCGCCGTTTTATATGAAGCTCGCAAACACACCCGTCATCGGCACCGCGGTGTTCCATCTGATTGCAAACAAGACGCTGCTTTCCAAATGCGCGTCCGAAATGACCCATGTGCCGCAGAGCGAAATCGACGATTTTATGCGCGCCTTCGGCGAGTGCATCGTCTACCGCGACTTTGTGCGCTGCACGCTCTCCAGCCTGCGCAACACCATCCTTGCCGCGAAAGACGTGACAAAAGCTTATGAAAAAGTTGCCGCGCAGAACTTACCTGTGTTGTGCATCTGGGGCGAAGAGGACAAGACGATGCCGTTTTATCAGAGCGAGCGCTTCCGTCAGATCCTTCCGAACGCGCAGTTTGTGCCCTTCTCCGGCAGCGGTCATGTATTCCTTTTTGATGAGGCTGAACGCACAATGGATGTGCTGCTGCCCTTCCTGAAGCAATGGGAAAGCGCCGGGTGCTGAACTCGGCAAAACATATACTATTATTTATGAGGTGACAACAAATGGCAAAACTCAAAGACATCGACTCCAAAGCCGCTGAAAAAGGCTCTGTCCTGACCACCATCTGGCAGTTCGTCAAATTCATCGTCGTCAGTCTGCTGGCCATGATCGTGCAGTTTGCGCTGCTGAATCTGCTGAAGCTCCTGCCGCCGATCCAGGAGCTCTATGCCAACGGGCAGGACTTCCGCTGGTGGGTGTTCTTCTGTCCGGCAGCCATCGGCGGTCTGGGCTACTTTATCGTCAACAACACCGCGAACATCGCCGCGCAGATCGTCTCTTTCTTTGTCAACCGTGAAAAGACGTTCAATTCCAGCGCGAACATCGCGGTGACGCTGCCAATCTACATCGTCTTCACCATCGCGCTCATCGCGTTTTCCGCGTGGCTGAACCCGACGCTGAAAAACGTGTTCATCGGTCACGGCTGGGGCGACGACCTTGCTGCCAACACCGCAACGATGATCTGCTCCGCGATCCAGTTCTTCCTGTATTTCCCGGTCGACAAGATCCTTTTCCGCAAGCCGAAGGAAGAAAAGGAAGAAGCATAAAGCTGCTTTTTGAAGCTCCGCCCGTTAAGGCGGAGCTTTTTTGTTGCGCTGGTTGCCCCGCCGGACAGCTTCCCTTTGGGAAGCTGTCCGGCACACGCGGGCGAGACGACCCGCGCTGCGCGCGGCCGCCCGGGGCGCAAAAAAAGCGTTTTTTTCAGTCACACGTCCGCTGTGCCCCGGGCGCACCAGGCGGCGCTTCCTTTGGAAGCGCCGCCTGGTGTCGTCTCGCCCGCGTGTGCCGCGCCGCAGCAAAGCTGCGGCGCGGCGGGGCAAAAACCGGAACGCAGCCGATGCCGTGTTCCGGTTTCTTTTTGTGTTTTTTTACACTGCTTGTACGCCTTCGGCTGTGCGTCTTCTGCGCAGCCAGATCAGCGCCGCGCCAACGATCAACAGCAGGAAGAAGCCGCCTGCATAGATCAACCACGGACCCGACCCGCCGGTTGCGGGAAGCTCAATTGCCAAGACGTTTGTAACATCAAGGATGCGCGCACCGCCTGTGCCTGTGGTCGCCGTTCTCGTTACGCCGTTCTGCGTGATCGTGATGCTGTTCTCGGTCACTTCAATGGGCAGGGCATGTTCCGGTGCAAAGTAGCCCAACGGCGCTTTTGTTTCCACAAGCCGATAACTGCCGCGTGGCAGATTGCCCAGCGGAAGCAGACCGTTGCTGCCGGTTTCTCCGGTTCTCACCGGTTCTGCATCTGCCAGCGGTGTGTCTGTTGAATCGTCGAAATCCGCAGCCGCGTAAAGCGCAAATTCCGCACCGGCCAACGCTGTGCCCGTTTTGCTGTCCTTCTTAAAGATCATGATCTGCTCCAGGCGTTCATTTTGAATGCTGAACGTCTGCACGAGCGTGCCGTTTTCTGTGGTCGTAGTCAGCCATGCGGCGTAGCTCTCGTCATCAATGACCAACTCACCGCGTTCATTGATCGCAAACCGAATATCGCCAGTAAGCTGCATGTAATTCGCGGGCGCCTGCGTTTCCGTGAGGTAATAGTAGGAGCCTGGCGTCAATGCATTTATCAAGTCGGGCAGCTCGCCGGTCGCGTTGGAAACGATATCGTCATATCCGGTCACGGGATAGTAGTTCTTACGCTTTGTCCCGTCATAGGCCGTGACCTCGGGATACAACGCAAAGTGCGCGCCGCTCAGCGGCGTGTGGACACCGCTTTGATCCGTTTCCGCCGTCACTTTTTCGAATTTGAATCCCGTCGGACTGTTCTTGATCTTGACCGTGGTCATGCCCGAAGGATCGTTATAATCCACCGTCACAATATCACCCGCCGGCGCATTGCCAACCGTCACGATATCATTGTTGTCGATCGTGAGCGTGATCTGATCCATCAGCGCAATGTAGTTTTGCGGCGCCGCTGTTTCAGTCAGTGTGTAAGGTGTGTTCTTGTTCAGGTAGGCGATCGTCACAAGGCCGTCACTGCCGGAAACATAGGCGTTGGCGCCGACGGATTCCCCGGATTCGGTCAGTGTGAAGGTCGCGTTTTCCAGCGGAACACCGTTCATATCGGTCTTCACAATGCGCAAACCGGGACGATCGTTGTTCACCTTGTCGGTACGCACATTCGGCGTATCCTGTGTCGGTGTGCCGGGATTGTAATGCACCGAGTAATTATACGATACACGCGACTGGTCTTCCGCAAGCACGCCGCCTTCGTTGGGCAGTGTGCCGTTTTCGGCCAGCGGCGTAATGCTGTCGTAGCTTGTCACCTTGCCGGTTGTATCTACGACCGGGTTTTCAAGCAGGACCTCGCGCACCGTGTAGTCGCTGAAGGTCGTATTCTCCTGCAATTGCTTGAAGAAGTAGTAGATCGAGTTTTCACCGCCCGGATACTCCGCGTTGACCTCGGTGTGCATCCGCCGCACGGTATCGGGCAACAGCACGCCGTTGCAATAAACCGCGAAATAGATATTGTCATGCGACGCCATAAAGGAATCGTCGGACCAGCTCTTTTCAACGGTCAGACCCCAGCCGCGGCAGTTTTTCACCGTGACATGCGGGTTGTTGATGTCGCGGATGGTACCCATGTTCGGCTCTTCTTCGGAAATATAGGAGTTGCCGTCACGCTCATATTCCACAAAGTCATAACCATGCGGAATATCGGAGGTCTGCTCGATCACCTTGAATTTCGTACCGATCAGCAGATTGCGGATCTCGATGCTGTACTGCGCGGGGATCAGATCGATCGCGCCGGAGGGCGAGGTGTTGAAGGTCGCTCTCGCTTTTTGCGTTTCGGAAAGCTCCTCGAGGTCTGTCTCGCCGGTCGAAACAAAGCCGTCGTCCGGATCGAAAATGCAGTAGCAGCCGTTCGGGTCCTTGACATAATAGCTGTCCAGACTGTAATAGTTCAGATCATCGAAGCTGTCCTCGTTTCCGATATACATACGGAACTTGAACCCTGTGTCATCCTCTGCGCGCGTCAGTTCTCTGCCCTGCTCGTCATAGAGTCTCTTGGTCACAAGCAGCGTGCGCAGTGCGTTTTCGCTGACATGGTTATCAAATTTCACGACCTTGCGCTGACCGACCACATCGGGATCGGTGATATAATCCGAAAGTGTGGTTCCTTCCACGTTGTTGGCAAGCAAAATCGTGTCATTGCTCTTGACCTGGTCGTAAATGCTGCCGTTAACAGCGCATTCCTGAATGCGGTACTGTGTCTCATCGCTCGGGAAGTGGATATCTGCCCGCTCGCCGGGCTTGAGGAAGAACACGTTATCATAGACCACGTTCGGCGCCGCCTCATAGGTGTCTGCGTACGCCACCGGCGTGTTGGTGTTTTCATAGTTCACGGATGTGGCGCCGAGGTAGGAGTAGATGTCACTGCCCTGCAGCTCCTGCAGCCGCGTAACCAGCCGCCATGCGCCCGTGGTCGTCTGCGAATCGTCACCGTCTCCGGTTTCGCCGCCCGTTCCGGTTTCGCCGCCTGTGCCGGTCTCACCGCCTGTTTCGGTTCCGTCGCCGCTGCCGGTCTCACCGCCTGTTTCGGTTCCGTCGCCGCTGCCGGTCTCGTCGCCTGTTTCGGTTCCGTCGCCGCTGCCGGTCTCGTCGCCTTCGGTATAATTCGGATCCCAGTAGTAGATCTGGAACGGGAAGACCGCGCTGGCGTAATCCTGCTTATCGGTGCCGGAAACCTCTTTGCCAAGCAGAAGCTGACCGTTGCTCATAGTGCTCAGGTTGAAGCGCATGATCAGGTTCGACGCACCTGCGCCGCGCTCCATGTAGAACATCTTCATCGTGTGCGCCGTGTAGCTCTTGAACACGGTGCCGCCGTCTTCAAAGTAGTGATCGAGATACTCGTTCACTTCATCCGCTGTGGCGTCGGGATTGCGTTTGAGATAGTTTTCCTTGAACAACTGACGCAGCGTTGTGGTTTTGATGGAGGTCAAAGTGCTGCCGCCGATCACGGTGTCGGACGGAATGGTAACTTCACCCGTGTGGAAGTTGATCTTACCGACCAAAGCGGAATGGATACCGCCGAGATCAAGCACAAGCTCGCCGTCAACATACAGCCACATATCGTCGTCGCCGGCGAATTCAAAGACCAGGTCGTGTCCCCAGGCGTCAAGTCCATCGGGCGACTGCACAAAGCTCGCTTCCATCTCCATACCGAAGTGGTAATTCGTTTCTCTGACAGGAATGGAGTACATCTGCTCGCCGCGGCGCGGATGGCTGAGCGGCAGGCGGACATTGTAGACGTCGGAGATGTTCACAAACTGCGAGATCCTTGACGTGTCGATTTCGTTATAGGGCAGGAACTGGCTGTGTCCCTGGCTGTTTGTGTTGACTTCCGCCGTGCACAATTCATTATAAACCGTAAAGTCTCCGTCCACATTGTCGTAGGACGCAAACGTCAACGTACTGTTATACTCAAAGTAACCGCTCTCATCATATACCTGCTGATAGAACAGATGGTTCGCGTCGGTTGCGTTGCCAAACAGCTCTTCAAGCGATCTGCCCGTATGGGTTGCAACCGGATAGCCGTTCTCATTGAGATCGGTCGTCACAAGATCCCTGCTCGGTAATTTGAGTTCCGAAACGTAGGCGGTGTCTTCACCGAGAACGTCGGATTGCAGATGGTTTCGTCCGCCGCCGCTGCTGCTGTTGGCGTAAGTTAGTTCACGCGGATACTTGATCATCTTCATCTTGATGCCATATTCGGTGTTATCCACCGTTTCCACTTCATGGAGCGTGTCTGCATCATAGTCCATCACGGCAAAGTAGAACCGGTCACCCTGCGACATCGGCACAGAGTCCACATGGTCGCCGTCGGTCTTCAGAGCGGCGTAGTCATAGTAGCGGTTATCCCACGCAAGGATGGTGGAGTCCACTTCTCCGTGGCGGCGGCCTGTCAGGTTGATACCCACCGGCGAATCGGAAAGGATCTGACCGCCGTTGATCTGCGGCGCAAGATACTTGCCGGAATATTCATTTTGCAGCTCATAATACCCGTTGGGAATGTTCGTGAACCAATAGTAATACTCGGTGAAATCCCAAAGCAGCGAGTTGATCTGGCTGCCTGTCCAACGCAGCGTGTCACCCTCATCATACAAGTACACGAGCGAACCGTCATGATCGAGCGCGTAAAAATCATATTTTTTGGTGCTCTCGTTCCACATGCGGTAGTAGATCACGACCTTCGAGCCGTTTTTGATGCGGCTGCGGTCGGAGATGCTGACTTTTTTCGCAACATAGGAGACAAGGTCATCTTCCTGAAGCACGGAAAGATCGGCTAATTTGAACCAGGCGTTGGCCGACCCGGTAGAAGTCGTTGCGCCGAAGCCGTTGGCGATCGATCCGTTTTCGAGCACCAAGGAGTTTCTGCTTGCAGCATTGTAGAACCAATATTTGCCTGCAAAGCTGTCTGCGCCTGCCACTACGGTAATTCTGCAGTTGTCATCCGGTGTGTCCACAAGCGAAGCGCCGGTTTCTGTCAAGCGCAGATATTTCGTCTGGCCGCCGACAGTCGTTTTCATATAATAGTCTTTCCCACCGAGAGATTCAAACGTCCACTGCGACAGATCGCCGTCTGCATAGATCAGCGCTTGATCCGGATCCAGCGGATTTCCATTCAGCGGGTGTTCCTTTGCAGTCAAAGCGGTATCGTCCAAAGCAGTATTCGTCAGTTCGATCACACTATAATCGGTGCTGTTCTTCATCAGGATGATGCCGGTGGTCTTACCGTCCAGATCGTAGGGATCGTCCGCCTGTGTGAAACGCTTGCACAGATAGATCATACTGCCCTTATCCTTTTGCGGTTTACCGAAGGTTGAGCCGGAAAAGCCCTGGCCGGAGTCGCCCTTACGCAGATTGAGGTAGTAAGTCGTTCCGCCTTGCTTGAAAGAAAGGTAGAAACGGTTCGGACCGTCAGAGCCGCAGGATTCAATGCTAAACGCCGTTGCGTTTGCGGCACTTGAAACAAATTCCGCATTGGTTTCACCGGTCAGCTTCACATAGTGGAAACCGCCCTGATCATCTTTATAGTAAAGGTAATACTGTTCCTGATCTCCGGGAACGCGCTGGAAATAATACATTTCAGCCAACGTCGGATCATTTGCAACGGTACGGTTGATCACGACGCCGGCGTTGCTGGTACGTACAGTGCCGGTGCGCATCCAGTAAAGAACCCTTTCGGACTTGCCTGCGCCCAAATAGAAACCGCTGCCGTCAAGGCCGGTAGCTTCGGTCTCCACATCGCCGAAATTGGTGTTGTTGCTCTCCGGCGCATCCACGATCGCGTAGACGGAAAATCCGGTGGTTTCAAACTGCAGTGTGTCGCCTTTTACGGTGTTGCTGAGCACCTCGGGCGGCGCTTCTTCGGCAAAGTGGACAACGCTCAGCTCGCACTGCGGCGCAGTTTCCAGTTGAATGTGCACCTGCACCTTTGCGCCGTCCGCCGGCTGATACTGCACGTTCGGGTTCTCACGGGAAACCAGGCTGATATCCAAAAAGCGCGCGGAATTGACCGATTCGTTTTTGTCGCAAAGCACGGCTTCGGTGTGTTCAAGATAGGTCTGATACGCATCCTCATCCGGCGAGATCTCGCGCACGGTCAGCTCCGCGTCATCGGGGATCATCGCGGCGGAGGTGTAGCGTACCGAAACGGCATAGCGGTTGCCCTGCGCGTCCGTGCAAACGGTGCTGCGCGTGCGCCGGTCGGCCGCAAAAGCAACGGAGAAGGTCGGCAGCAGAGAGGTCAGCAGCATGACAACGCAAAGCAGCGCCGCAAATTTGCAGCGTACTTTCAAAGCAATCGCTTTGCTTTTGTTCATGCGATCGACCTCCCTTCTGTAAAAATATCAGGTCAAAAATCAGTTGATTACAATATCGTTTCGTTTGGCGCACTGTACGGTGTAGCGCGTGCGTCCGCCGTAAGTGCAGGTGAACAGCGTCAGATCGGCGTCGCTGAGCGTGACCTTTTCGATCGCTGTCGGCGCAAGGACCGACGAGGCTGTCACCTGATAATGCGTCACGTTGCCGTGCACATCCTTGAAGCGGACCTCTTCGCCCTGCGTCAGCCGCGGCAGCCGTCCGAAGTGGCTGCGGTAATTGTGGGCGCAGATGACGAGGTTGCCGTCCGTCACATTGCCGGCATAGCGGCAGGGTGAAAGCTTGAGCTTTTCATAGCTCCATGTTTTTGTGACCGGCAGCTCCACACCGAGCGCGGGGATCGTGATATAGCCCACATAGTCCACATCGTCGATGTTCACGCTGTCCATGTCATCGGGAAATTCCGGCTTGACATCCTTTGGCACGCGGAAGATCTCCTGCGCCTGCACGGCTTCATCCAGCTCGGAAAGAATTTCAAAATCGCTGTTTTTCGCGTCCCAGTCGCGGTTGAGGTTGTATAGCAGCAGAATCACCGAAAGCAGCACCAGCACGGCGCCGACGGTCATCAGCCGGTTTGCGAACCGTCTGCGGCGCGTCATGGCGTATCCTCCTCGCGGCGGTCAAGCAGCCGCAGCAGCGCGCCGAGCGCCAGCAGCAGCAGTCCCGCGCCGGCAAGGACCGGCACCGGCCACTTGAGCTGTCCCGTTTTCGGCAGCTCCTCGGGTTTTTCCGTCGTGGTACGCGGTTCCGTTTTGCTGTGGTCGGGCGCGGTCGTATCCTCGCCCGGTTTGGTCGGTTTTGTCGGTTTTGTCGGTTCGCCGGGTTCGGTCGGCGTATCCGGCGACGTTGGTTTGCCCGGCTCGGTCGGCGCGGTTGTGCCGGTCGGCTCGGTCGGCGACGTCGGGCTTGTCGGATTTGTCGGCGACGTCGGATTTGTCGGTGATGTTGGATTTGTCGGTGATGTTGGATTTGTCGGCGACGTCGGACTTGTCGGTGATGTCGGACTTGTCGGGCTTGTCGGCGCGGTGGGCGTCGAAGGCGACGTCGGGGTACCCGGCGACGTTGACGGCTCCGGCAGCCCGGGTTTCGGATAAACCGTCGGGTTGTAATTCCACTGTCCGTCCTCCAACAGCGGGAGAGACAGCACAAACGGCGGGAACACGGTGAAGCCCGGCGCGGGTACGGTCTGATAATACAGGTACAGCCCCGGTTCGAGGTTGCTGAACGTCGCTTCGCCCTTTTGATCGACCGTGCGCTCCATGGCGGGCAGATCCTTTTGCTGCACAAGCGCATACAGCGCAGCGCATTCGGTGAGCGTATCGACCTCGGTCGGCTGCAGCGGGAACGAGGCAAGCGCCGGGATCCAGGCGTAGCGGCTGCCGTCGAAGGACGCCACTTTGACAAGCTTGATATTGCCGCCCGGCACCGGCTGATAGAACGAGACCACGCGGAACGTTACGCTGCAGGGGCGCGTCAGTTCCAGACCGCCCGCGAACGCCGACCCGGCGCACAGCAGCAGCAACAACACACACAGCAGTCCTGCAAGCGCAGAACGGACGTGTTGCTTCTTCATAGTCTCACCTCTTTCTTGGAATTCTTCGATTCACTCTATTTTTTGGTTGCTTTTTTCGGTTTCTTTGACTTTTGCTTGGGTGTTTTCACAAGCATCAGCACGAACAGCGCCAGCAGCACAGGCGCCGCCAGGAACACCGCAACGACCGCCGTATTTGCCCGCAGCGCATCGCCCGGGACAAGGCGTGATTTCACATCTGCCGGCGTTTCAATGCGGTGGCCGCGCACCAGCAGACGGTGGGTGTTGATGCCGTAGGGCGTGCAGGTGATGAGCGTGCAAAGGTCCTCCCCCGGCACCACATCGAGCGCCTGCAGTTCATTCGGGAGCACCGTCAGGATCTGGTCGACCTCATAGGTCAGCTCGTCCTTGAGCACCTTGATCGAAAACGTGTCGCCGATCTGCATTTTGTCGAGGTCGGTGAACAGCTTTGCCGACGGCAGACCGCGATGGCCGGAAAGTACCGTGTGGGTGTTTTTTCCGCCGACGGGCAGGAAGCTGCCTTCGATGTGGCCGACTGCGATCTGCAGCACGGATTCCGATGTGCCGTGGTAGATCGGCAGCAGTACGCCGAGCTTATGGATTTCAATGTAGCCCATGATGCCCGTGCCGGAGATGTCGAGCAGCTTAAAGTAGCTTTCGCGGCGCGGTTCCGGCAGCACCAGCGTGTAGCCGTCTTCAAAGAGCTTTTTGTTATAGGCGTGCGCTTCGTCCAGTAAAGCCTGCTGCTCCTCTTCGTCCATATTGTTCACAGCTTCCATATAGCCGGAGATCGCACGCGAGGAATGCAGGGAGTTCCAGTAGTTGGATACACTGGGGTAGAGCAGCAGGGACAATCCCACCACACCGAGAACAATCAAAAGAATGGTTGTAGTTTTCTTTTTCATGATGAGACTCTCCGTGTTGCTCTGATTTTGGTTTCTCGGTTTCCAACAACGCGCTTTGGGCACACAGCCAAAAGCAGGATCTTGATGCAGCCGCTGACTCATTTTTTGTGAGTCAAACTTTGCTGAAATGAATCAGCGGCTGCATTTTTTGTGGATTCAAGCGAAATCTGAACGAAATCAACCATCAAAAGGGCGGCTTTTTGTGCCTTTTTTGAACCCCTTTAAAACGGCCGATGCGGGAGCACAGAGCAAACCTCTGCACCCCCGCCGAAGGGAATGACGCCGACATTCTCAGCTCGTTCCTTCCGCTTTGGCAGGCGCACTGCAGCCGCAGTGCGCCCAAAATGTCATGAGTCAGCGAAAACGCTGCAAATCTTATTCAGAGACAGTGGAACGTCTCTTAGCGATCAGCAGGATGCCCGCGCCGAGGACAAGGATGGCGCCAACGATGTAGAAGATCGTGGTACCGATGCCGCCGGTGCTGGGAAGGGTTGAACCTTTGTTATTCTCGATCTGCGAATCAATGTTTGTAGACGGAGCTGTGGATTCGGAAACCGTCAACGCAACTCTACCGTTCAGAAGGTTGTAGCCCGTGGGAGCTTTTGTTTCTTCCAGATAGTAGGTCTTCGCATCCAAACCTTCAATGCGAACTGTGCCTGCGGACATAACTGCAGATGTAAAGCCGGAAGCAGCACGCTCGGTTGCATCAGCTACACGATAGACATTCACATTTCCGTTGGAGCTGGAAGCCGCCTGCACCAACACAAGCGGAATCTTGTTGCCGGCTGTTTCAGCATCGTACAGTTCAAATTCAGCACCTGCAAGGACGATCGTGTTGTCGGTGCCGTCAACCTTCTGGACATCAAACGCAAGGGTCTCAACGTCCGTATCTTTTTCAGTTGTGGTGTAATCCACATATTGCATATACGCCTTGTTGTGCTCTTTTTCAAGAACAACAGCATCCTGATTCATCACTGCAGTATAGGTGAAAGTAAGAGTCTTGCCAGCGTTTGCAATAACGGTTGCTGCCGGAATTGTAAGCTTATAGACCTTAGCACCCTGAACTGCATCCTGTGCCGGTGCTGATTCATCTACATCAGGAGTTGAAGGATCGTCTTCAACTGCCTCAACAGCGGGAGAAGCCGCAATTGCACTGTCATAAACAAATGTTGCAGTGGTATAAGCGGGGTCGGCAACAGCGCCGGAAACGGTAGCAGCTGTGTTCAGAGTCAAGCCATTGGTGATCGTATCGGTGATGACAATCGGCTGTTCATCAACGGATGCAGGAATCACAACGCTAATGGTGTAGGTGATGGTATCACCGATTGCCATTGTTTCCTTGTCGTCCTCTTTGTTGATGCTCGGATAGGAGTTCTTTTCGTTGATCGTCACAGGAGCCAACGTCTGAACAGCAGCCTTTGTACCAAGGGAAGAAGTGATGTAATAGTAACCAGCGTCAAGATTACCAGATTCAGCACTTGTTTCACCAGCAGCCTTATCGAATGTTCCAGTCGGGAAAGCAGTCAGATCAAAAGTGCTTGCTTCAATGGCAGCAATAATAGCATCTGCAGTTGTTGTGTCCTTGTTCTTAAGTTCAACAAACCACTTGTCCTGTCCATCAACTTTTGTGATATTGAACAGATTGGTTTCTTCAAGCTCGGTAGCACGCGCCTGAGTGGTCACATAATACGCAGCCGTACCGGGAGTGGAGGTTGCGCCTGTTGCCTGAGTCACAGTAGGATCAGTGTCAATGTCAGCTTCCAAGATCCGATACCATGTGTAATCAATCTCCAAGCTTTGGGTATCGCCTTCTGTGTTGTTAGGGATGATCGTAATGCTGGGTTGCGCAGGACCGGTTCTGGTATAAAGGGTGCCATTTGCAAGTGCATCAGCAAAGCCATCTTCGCCGCCGGTATAAGCTGTGCCGTTCTGATCGGTGTAGTAGGTTGTACCTGCGTCGTAAGTAGCACCGGATTGAACCGCTGTGTAAGTATACGCAGCGAACGCAACCGTGCTGAACGTCAGGACGAGCATAACGCTCAAAAGAATTGCTAAGAATTTTTTCATGGTTGTTTACTCCTTTTCTAAAAATATTTGGTATTGTCTTCCTTCGCCTGCGGCGGTCGGCGTCCCGTCGCGCTTGATGGAAATATTACGCGAAAGCCGGGGGTTGACTTTCGTTGTAACTGTGTTATCCCAGTGACCGCGCCGTTTTGAGCGGCCACAGGCTGAACAGGACCTTGCCTGCAATTTGGTCCTTTGTGATGGTCCCGACCGCGATCGAGCGGCTGTCGAGTGTGCCGCTGCGGTGGTCGCCCATCACAAAGTAGTTGTCCTCCTGCACTTCGAACGGCAGTTCAATGTCCGTTTCGCCGCGGTCTTTTTCGGAAAGATACGGCTCATCGAGGTATTCCTCGTTGATAAAGACATTGCCCGCTTCGTCAATGTTGAAGCTTTCGCCGCCCACCGCGATCACGCGGCGCAAAAGGATGCGGTTGTTGAAATAAAGGGCGATGATGTCGCCGGGTTCATAGGTGCGCTTTTTCACGCACACAACGACCTCGTCCGCGCGCACTGTCGGTTTCATGGAATCGCAAGCGCGGCAATCACCAGAATGGCGTAGGCTGCGGAACGGATGGCGCGCCGAAAACGGTATTTTCCGGCTTCGCGCGCGATCTCGCCCTCGATCTGCGTCAACGACGGACGTTCGCGTGGGGGAACGCTTGCGCCCGGGGGTGATTCTTTGCCCGGCGGCGGCTGCGACAACGGCGGCGGTTGCGATAACGGTGGCGGTTGGGGGTCCGTCGTGTCCGTTACTTCAAAAACGGCAGAGGGCCAGGTTTTTTCGTCTTTGTTCATGTCTGCCCTCCCTGCGACGTGGATGCGCGTCGCCGCACGTTGTATAAATACTGGTCTGCGGCCTTTTGCGCCGCTTCAAAGATCCCGCTGAGCTTCAACGAGGCCTCTGCGATCGAACCCGCAGACGCGATCTGCAGCTCCCGTCGACTCATTGCCTGCTCCAGCTCGGCGTTGCGCGCGCGTAGGGTTTCGTTTTCGCGCTCCACCTCCAAAAGCATCTGCAGCAGCTTGGTACGGTTGAGTTTTTTCAGCTCTTTGTCTGTCATGATTCGTCGCCTCCTGTCAAAAAATCGACATGTTTTTCTAAAAAAGAAAACAGCAAGCAAAAGGCAGCCTCAACTGTCTTTTTTCTTGCTGTAAAAAGTCGTGGTTGGAACGCCGTGTTCCGGGGTAAAAAATGCCATAGTTTCGCTTCCTTATCAAGTATGATTTCGGTCCCCCAACGCGTCAAACGTATCCGGCACCATACCCAATAAAAGGGGAAATGCTCTTTGTGGATTATGTCCAACAAAGATGTACTTATATTACCACAAAACGCCGAAAAAGTCAATGTTTTATGGGTCTATATTTCTATTTTATTGATAAAAAATTTTTATTTTGGAGCGTCAAAACGATCGGAAACGAGCATGTTTTTTATGCAACAAAAAAACGCCCTTCCCGCCTGTAAAGGGAGAAGGACGCAATGATTTTTTTCAGTCGTAGTAACGCATCAGTCCGACGACTTTGCCGAGCACAGCGACTTCGTCAACGATGATGGGTTCAAACGCGTCGTTTTGCGGCTGCAGACGGAAATGGCCGTCCTCTTTATAGAACGTCTTCACCGTGGCTTCGTCGTCGATCAGCGCAACGACCATGTCGCCGTTTTCCGCAATCGGCGTGCGCTCGGCGATGATGATGTCGCCGTCGAGGATGCCGGCGTTGCGCATACTTTCACCGCGCACATGCAGCGCAAAGAGCGGTTTATCCTTGGACGCGTAGCCCGTATAGGGGATGTAGGACTCCACCTGCTCCACCGCAAGGATCGGCAAGCCGGCCGTGACTGTGCCGAGCAGGGGCACATGCTGCATCCGCTCGCTTTGACCGACCAGGCGGATCGAGCGCTTATGCATCGGGTCGCGGGAGATGTAGCCTTTTTCCTCAAGCGTGTCCAGCAAATGCTGCACCGTGGATGTGGACGGCACGTTGCACGCGCGGCAGATCTCGCGTACCGTGGGCGGCACGCCGGTGCTGATTTTATCTTTCAGATATTCGAACACCTTTCGCTGCTTTTCGTCGAGTGCGCGCTTTTCGGTTCCTTCGGTCTTATTCATTGCCCGTTGTCTCCTTTCGCAGAACAAATATTCACAGTGGTATTATAGCATACTTTTCCGGCGAATGCAAACGAATGTTTAAAGTTTACAAAAAATTCTTTTTCCGTTCATAATTGCATAAGCGTGCGCCCGCCTGCGCAGACTAACAGCAGAAAATTTGAAGAAACGGCGGTAAAGATCATGAACGAAAATGAACGCAAAGTCAAACGATATTCCGTGGTGGCCGTTGTGGTGCTGTGTGCGGTACTCAGCAGCATGCTGGTCATGCGGCAGGCCACAAAGCGCATGACGCGCGACCTGCTGCGCCTTCCGACCACGCAGGCGGCAACAGACGTGCAGCAAGAAATCACAAACGCACCCGACCCGCGTTTTACGCTGCCGACCGAGGAACCCACGCTGCCCACGACCGAAAAAACAACCGGGCAGCAGGCTGCGCAAGCGCGGACGACAACTGCTGCTGCGCCGAAGGCAACGACCTCCCCTGCCCCGCAAACAACGGCACCGACCACCACAGAAGCCGCGACAACCGCGGCCGCAGCAACCGTGAAAAATACACACTTTATTCTGCCGATCGAAGGCGCAAAAGTGACAAAGAAATTCACCCCCGACGTGCTGCAATACAGCGAAACCATGCAGGATTGGCGCACGCACAGCGGCGTTGATTTTGCCGCGGAAACCGGCGTAAAGGTGCGCTCGGTCGGCAACGGTACGGTGCGCAAAGTCAGCTCCGACCCGCGCTGGGGCTACACGGTCGAGATCGATTACGGCGCGTTTACTGCGCGCTATTGCGCACTTTCGCAGGAGGATGCCGTCGGGATCGACACCCAGGTGCACACGGGCGATGTGATCGGCACGCTGGCGGATATTCCGCTGGAAAGCGCCGAGGGCACGCATCTGCACTTTGAAGCCCTGCGTGACGGGGCGCTGATCGACCCGATGACAGCGTTGGGCGTCAACTGAACACAAGAAAAAAGGCAGCACAAAAACGTACTGCCTTTGCTTTTATGTGATTCTTTTTCACGAACATTTCATCGCGTCGAGCGGGCAGACCGGGGCTTATTCATCATCCTTCAGATGGATGTTCCAGCCCGTGTCGATCTTCTTTTTCACGACTTTCATGGTGTCCGGATCCAAATCCGGCCAGTCGAGCACGGTGCTCGCCTTGTTCGTGACCAGATGGGCCTTTTCCGCGCACAAAGCAAGCGGCGTATCGGCAAGGGAATCGGAATAGAAGTTTTCGATCATCGGAAACCCGTGATCAATGATGTATTTGGACTTTTCCTTGGCATACATCAGATTGTTGACGAAAACGCCGAATTCACGGTCAAATTCCGAAGCCATGTAATGCACGCCCAGCCGCTTTGCAATCGGTCCGATGATGCATGCCGGAGAAGCGCTGATGATCAGATCATCCGGCCTTTTCTGCGCCAGATACCACGCGGAAATGCGCTTCTCATACTTGTCCCAGTAGCGTTCGATCTGCTCGTCAAAATCGTCGACCATCGTCAAATAGCTGAACATCCTGCGCTGCATCAGATGGTTCGGGATCTTTCCGGTTTTGTATTGAAGCAGACTCTTCAAAACACGCGGCAGATAAGTGAAGCACAGCTTCGGGTGACGGATCAGGCACCAGCGTGCGAAACCGATAGAACAATCCGAATAAAAGATCGTTCCGTCAAAATCATAGACGTTCATGTGATTCTCTCCTTTTGCGCCTTGGCATTCACGAAAAAAGTTGGTTCAATGATATGATGTTCTGAATCTAATTTCCAAAATATTATAATACATTCTGCAGCGATTATCAATAGGTTGACGACAATAAAACCAAACGAAAAAAGAAAAAAGCCGCTTGAGCGACTTTTTCTTTTTGGCAGCGGATCTAGGATTCGAACCCAGACATACAGAGTCAGAGTCTGCTGTGCTACCCTTACACAAATCCGCTACAGCATGTGATATTATACATGAGTGTGCGGGAAATGTCAAGGCTTTTTTGAAAAAAGATGGGAAAACAGAAAAAAGTTATGCGTCCATCTCGTTTTGCGCCGCGATCATCGTGTCGGGATAGTTGCCGATCAGCGTGTCAACGCCAAGGGCGGACAGTCGTTTGACATCTTCCGGCTCATTGACCGTGTAGGTGTTGATCTCGCGTCCCTGCGAATGGATCTCACGAACGATCTCAGGCTGCAGCGTGATAAACCACGGATGGCAGCATTCAACGCCGCGCTCCTTTGTATAGGCGCCGAAGTCGACCAGCCAGTCGCCGGTCAAAAAGCCGCATTTGATCTCCGGCGCGATTTCCTTGCAGCGCATGACAGTATAGTGATTGAAGGAGGAGAAGATGATTTTTTCCTCCAGATGATACGCGCGAACCATCTCGATCACGCGGCGCTCGATCGTCGGATACTCATAAACGCCGGTCTTCAGCTCGATGTTTGTGACGAGCGGAAGGTCCTTCACAAGGTCAAAATATTCCTCCAGCGTCGGGATCGCGTTGAAGCCGTATTTTCCGGCAAACGACGCGGAATAATCGTATTTGCGCAGCTCCTCAAGGGTCATGTCCTTCACATGGCCGGTGCCGTTGCTTGTGCGGTCGATCGTTTCATCGTGGATAATGACCAGCTTGTCATCCTTTGTCAGATGCACGTCCAGCTCAATGCCGTCCACGCCGGCTTCAATCGCCTTGCGGAAGGCAAGCATGGTGTTTTCGGGGTAGTTGCCGCTGAAGCCTCTGTGGCCGAAAATTTTTGACATAATCAATCTCTTCTTTCTGTTCTTTTTCTGTACATTGTCAAATGAATTATACTCCAAAAGGCAAAAGATGCAAGGGGTTTGCGCGTCTTTTTCTGAAATCGGCAGTTTACACAAAAAACAAAAAGAGCTACGCGAATTTTCATTCGCATAGCTCGATTTTTCAGTTGAAATTACTCTTTCTTCATCAGGCAGACAAATGCTGCAGCAGCCGCGACGGAGATGGTGCCGATCGCAACGAGAACAGCGGAGGTGTCGCCGGTGTTCGGCGTCACAGCGTCGGTGGAATAGCTGCCGCTGTAATCCGCAGTATCGGAAGAGCTGCTGTCGCCGCCGCCGAGCATGGAGCCAAGGCTGCTGATGTCGCCGGATTTGACAACGTCACCGAGGCCGATGAACAGGTTCGCAAAGAAGTTGACGATATCGTTATCCATCATACCGTCCAGGAAGGAGGTGTCGATGCCGAGAGACTGCAGACCGCTCTTGAGACCGTCTGTCAGGCTCGCAACCATATCGCTCACACCGCTGGCCGCGTCGCCGCCGCCGATGCCGCCGCCAAGACCGCCAAGCAGGCTGGTGATGTCGAAGGAACCGAGGTCGATGCCGCTGGTCAGGGAAGCAAGGTCAAGACCGCTGCCGCTGAACACGCCGCCGATCATATCTTCCAGAGCGCTGAGGTCAAAACCGCCGCCCGCAGAAGCGTCGGTGAACATGGAAGCGATGCTGCTCGGATCGGAAACCACGTTCGGCAGCCAGGACATATCCACACCGCCCAGAAGACCGGACAGGTTGGAAAGGCTGGAATCGCCGGTTGCGGTGCTGCCGGCCGCAGGCACGCTGCCGTTGGCAAGGCCGGAGATCGCGTCGCTCAGTTCGCTGAGTTTGTCGTCTTTCGCGTCGCCTTCACCGACGAGGGAGCCGAGCTGATTCTTCAGGGAATCCAGATCCACACCCTCCAGATCCAGACCGTCCAGGATGGAGGTCAGTTCGGAATCGGACAGCGAGGAGATGTCAACGCCCTCAAGTGCGCCGGTGAGAGAGTCCAGATCCAAACCGTCAGCGGCAAGCGCCGAAGGAACGATCAGGCACAGGCACATCATAACTGCAACAAGAATGCTGAATACTTTTTTCATTTTATTTTCTTCCTTTCCGTTCTCTATGCAATACGCAAGATATTACCCTATTACTGATGTATTATACAACATCTTTCATCAAAATTCAATAGCTATTCTTATAATTTTTAAAAAATTATCTGCCTGTTTTTGGTTAGTTCCACGTGATGTAAACATCCAGACCGGAGACGGAATAGGTCTTATCCTTGACAAAGCCGTTGCTTTCCAGCGACGCGGTAAACAGACCGAGCATTTTCTTGTCTTTCATCGTCAGACGCGCGCGCATGGAGAGCTCGGAACGGTCGCGGAACGAGTTGAGCGAACCGGGCACAAAGCCGGTGCACCACCAGTATCTGCCGTAATCGCGGGTCAAACGCTCTTCGCCGTTGCGATAAAAGCTCATGGACATATACAGCGCGTCCTCGTCGCTCACAGCGTCATAATGCACGCCGTCTTCACCTGTCGGACCGTACTGACCCTTCCAGAACTGGATGAGCCAGTCCATCTTTTTATAAGTGAACTTCACGCGGAACGTGTCGTAATAGAAATTCAGGAACGGCGCGCCGATGTCATACAGCGCGTTGAAGCCGAAGTTGCGCTGCCACGGGTCGTCGACGGTATAGTAATAGTTGCCGTCTTTGTTGTACTGATAGCCGAGGAAGCCGTTGGAAAACACGGCAGCGCGCTGAATGACCTGCTGCGCCTCTTCCTCCGATGTGGTTTTCTGCGCAGCGGTCGTTGTTGTGTTCAGCGTAAAGCTGTTTGTGGTGGGCGCCGTGGTGGTCACGGTGTTGTAGTCGATCGTCGGGATCTCAGTCTCCTCGGTCGCACTCGTAAAATCTTCCATGTCGAACGTTGTGAACAGATCGGTGTTCATCGTTTCGTCGGTCGGCGCAACGAGCTGCGAGGTTGCCAGCGGTTCTGCGCTTTCGCTCGGCAGCGTGTCACTCGGCAAAGCCTGCTGATCCATCGAAGAGATGGTAACCGGCTGTTCGGTCGCCAGATTCTGATTGATCATCCGCACAGCAAAAAACGAGCCGGCGCAAAGGACGGTCAATACCGTCACGATGATGATCGTTGTTTTCGGTTTATCCAGTCGCACAATCGAAACCTCCTGTATTTTTCACAAAAAAGAACGCGAATTTTCGTTACTATATAGGATAACAGAAATCCATGGAAAGGTCAATAGAAATGAAGAAACTTTTCAACTTCTTCGCCGCTTGTTTACATTCTTTGCAAACCGATCAAATCTTTGATAACCGCACCCGCAAGCAAAAAGCCCGCCACCGGCGGCACAAACGGCACCGATCCCGGCACACTGCGTCTGCCCTGCTGCGCTTTTTCCACGCAAGCCCCTTTCGGCTGCAGCGGCGGCTCCGGTGACCAGACGACCCGCAGCGAATGGATGCCGCGCTTTCGGCATTCGTGGCGCATCACGCGCGAGAGCGGATCGCCGGACGTTTCAAACAGATCGCATACGCGAAAGAGCGACGGATCAAGCTTGTTGCCCGTGCCCATGCAGGAGATCAGCGGCACGCCGGCGTTCCCGGCGCGTTCGGCGAGCGTGAGCTTTGCCGCAACGGTATCGACCGCGTCAATAATATAATTGTATAAGGAAAGGTCGATCGCGTCGGCGCTCTCCGGCAGATAAAACAGATCGTGCATTGTCACAACGCACTGCGGATGGATCGCATGCACCCGCGCGGCGGCAGCCTGCGTTTTCGGTTGGCCGAGCGTCTCGTGCGTCGCAATCAGTTGACGGTTGAGGTTGCTGGGCGAAACGGTGTCGCTGTCGATCAGATCGAGCGCACCCACACCGGCGCGCGCAAGCGCTTCCACAGCCGCGCCCCCGACGCCGCCGAGACCGAACACCGCCACACGCGCGTGCGCAAGGGTCTCGGTCGCTTCTTTGCCGAGCAGCAGCTCGGTCCTTGCAAAGGGATGGTCCATGCCTGTCATCCTTTCTGAAAAACTGCCCTATTATACTCCCAAAGAGAGAGAATGTCAAAGCATTTAAAGAAATTTAATTTTCAGCTTTTTTTCAGCACCATTTCAGTTCCATTTCAGAAAATACAGCTATACTACAGACAATCCAAACAGCACCGGGACAGTGAACCCCGGAAAATTCAAAGGAGGATTGACTTATGAAAAACCTGAAATCCAAACGCATCCGCAAGGTCTTCGCACTTCTGATGGTGATGCTCCTTGCCCTTCCGTCAACGGCCCTGTTCTCCTTTGCGGCAGATGACGTGAATCTGACAGGCGCAACTTATTTCGTCTTTTCCGACAGCGGCATCTCCGTTTCCGAAGGCAGTTACACCGGCTACAAAATCAAGGGCACTGCGCTGACACTGAACAGCTCCGGCGTGTATGTGGTCTCAGGCGATTGCGCAAACGGCTCGATCGTCATCAAGAAAAACGTCACCGATGTCACCCTTGTGCTGAACGGCCTGACCCTCACTGCGGCTGCCACGGCACCCATCACCTGCAATAAGGGCAGCGGCGTGACAATCGTCGCAGCGGCGGGCACAGTCAACAATCTCGCCGACGACAAATTCAACAACGATGACGTCTACACCGATGAGACGCTTTACCCCGACATTGAAAACGCGGTCATCAAATGCAAGGACGGCTCTAACGTCACCATCGGCGGCACGGGCACGATCAACGTGAACGCCTACGGCAAAAACGGCGTCAAGGGCGGCGCGGATCTTTATGAAGAGGACGCAGACGGCAACTACACCGATGTTCTGCTTTCCACCGCGTCCCTGACGGTCAAAGACGTCACGCTCAACGTCAGCATCAAACACAGCTACAAGGACCCCGAAGACGCAAGTTCCTATGACGGCGACGCGATCAAAGCGGAAAAAGAGCTCAACATTCTCTCCGGAAAAATCACGGTATCCGCAAACGATGACGGCATCAAGTGCGACTACACGCTGAACATCGGCGAAAACGGCACGACCGGCCCGACGATCAAGGTCACAAAGGCGACCGAAGGCATTGAAGGCTCCGTGGTCAATGTTTACAGCGGCAGCGTCTATGTGACCGCAACCGACGACGGCATCAACGCCGCCAACGGCGACATTGCCGAGCGCAGCACACAGTTCAGCTACAATCAGTACGGCGGCTACGTCTATATCAATGTCACAAACGGCGACGGCCTTGATTCCAACGGCAGCGCGACCTTTGCGGGCGGTGTGGCAGAGATCTACTCACCCTCACAGGGCGACGGCGACCCGATCGACACGGAATACGGCGCAGTCTTCAGCGGCGGCACCGTGCTCGGCGTCGGCAACAACATGATGCAGCAGTCCTACAACGGCACCTATGTGACCTTCGGCAGCGCCTCCGGCGGCATGGGCGGCGGCTTTGGCGGCAGATTTGCACCGGGCATGGGCGGCAGCGGCAGCGTTGTCAGCGCCGGCAGCACGATCTCCATCAAGGACAGCAGCGGCAACGTGATCTACACCGCGCAAAGCACAGCGCCGCGCGCAGCGGGCTATGTGGTCTTTGCTTCGCCTTCCCTGAGCAGCGGCGGCACCTACACTCTTGCGGCAGGCGGAACCTCTTCCAACGGTTCCGCAACGACCGGCACCGGCAGTCAGGGCGGCTTCGGCGGTCAGCCCGGCGGCGGAAACTGGGGCGGCAACGGCGGCAACGACAACAGCGTCAGCTACGGCTCCTCCTTCAGCTTTTTGTCTGAGCTGATCCAGAAGATCGTCGACTTCTTCACGCGCCTGTTCTCCTTCGGCGCATAAGCATAACCGTTTTCTCATCTCCTCTCTTTTTCCCAAGCGGGTGTCGGCTGCGGTCGGCACCCGCCTTCTGTTTGCACAGAACTGGGCGCCTCAAAAACGCAAGTCGTTTGAGCGCGCGCAGTTTTAGAGGTGCCCAATTGATCAAAGCGCTTGCATTTTCAAGGCGGGTTATAGTATAATAAATAAAAAGAAACAAAGGGAGGGTGCGCGATGCAGTATCTGATCACGGCGCTGGAAGGCGTCAGCTCTTTCATCTCCCCCTGTATGCTGCCGCTGCTGCCGGTGTACCTTTCTTACTTTGCCGGCGAAAAAAAGCAAAAGGGACAAACCTTTTTGCGCGCGCTGTTTTTTGTGTTTGGCTTTTCGGCAGTTTTCAGCCTGCTCGGTCTGTTTGCCGGGTCACTCGGCGCACTGCTGTCCAGGTATCAAACTGCCGTCAACATTGTCAGCGGACTTGTTGTGGTCGTGTTCGGACTGTCATATCTCGATGTGATCCATCTGCCGTTTTTCAAGGGGCAAAGCAAAGGGAAAAAGATCGGCTCGGTCGCCGGCGCGTTTTTGTTCGGCATGATCTATTCCGTCAGCCTGACCCCATGTGTCGGCGCTTTTCTCGGTTCGGCGCTCATGCTTGCTGCCAACAGCGGAACCGCAGTGCAGGGCGTAATGCTGCTTTTGACTTATGCGGGCGGCCTTGGAATCCCGTTTTTACTCTGCGCCGTCTTGCTCGACAAATTCAAAAGTACGTTTTCAAAAATCAAAAAACACTACAAAGTCATCAACCGCGTCTGCGGCAGTTTCCTGATTCTCGTTGGCATCTGTATGTGCTTCGGCTGGATGAACGCGCTGATGGCAGTCTTTTCGTGAGGTGGTTCCTGTGCAAAAAAAGCTACGGCTTCTGATTCTTGTTCTTGTGTTCGTCCTTGTACTCGGCGGCGCCTACGCGGCCTATCAACGGCTGCGCGCCGATGTGGATGTTCCTGCTCTACCGACACCCGCAGAGCTTTCGGACTCGTTCGCGGATTTTACCGTCTACACCGCCGACGGCGAACAGGTCAAGCTCTCCTCGCTGCTGGGCAAACCGACCCTCGTCAACTTCTGGGCAACGTGGTGCCCGTATTGCCTGCAGGAGTTTCCCGAGATGCAAAGGGCCTTTGACGTTTACGGCGACAAAGTCAACTTTGCGATGGTTGACGCGACCGACGGCGTGCGCGAAACCGTTGAGAACGCAAAAGGCTTTTTGGAGGAAAACGGCTACAGCTTTCCCGGTTACTATGATTTGGACACCGAAGCGTTGAACGCCTACGGCGTATACAATTTTCCTACAACGATCCTTTTTGACGCCGACGGCACGATCGTCTTCCGGCATGCGGGCGCGATGACGTATGAGATCCTTGAGGGACAGTTTTTGAAGCTGCTGGAGCAATAAAAGCATCTTGAAAGCCGCTGCAAACGCAGCGGCTTTCTTTTTTGCAACGCAACGATAGCCCGGCGGCGGGGCAAACGTGCAAAGCACGTTTACGCAGCAACAGGGACTGCGCGATTGTGCAGTCCCTGTTGCTGCGGCACGCGCACCTGCGGTGCGCGGCCCCGCCGCCGGGCTTTCCGAAGCAAAAAGAGGCTCTATAATAAATGTTGGGGTAACCAAAGAGCCTACGAAAGAAAAAGAATAAAAAAGTAGAGCATATTTGGGAAAAATCCGTTAAAATGGAATTGA
>CADBBT010000036.1 GCA_902792985.1 Oscillospiraceae bacterium | reverse complement strand
GCTGGCAAGCGTCACATTCTGACCATCGGTGTAGGTCGTGCCGTTGCCGCTCCAGTGATCGAAGACATAAGCCGCCGTCTTGCTTTCGACCGCAGTGCCGCCCTTGGAATTGAAGGAAACGGTGTATTCTCTGACAAAGCCGTTGGCATTCAGGTTCTGCGCCTCATCGGAGGTAAAGCGCTGCGTTGCGGTGCTGCCGCCTGTTGCGCCGCCTCCGGCAAAGACCACGTCAAAGCTCTTCGCTTCCCATTTTGCGTAAAGCGTGATCGCAGAGACCGTGCCGTCCGGTGTAAATGTATTGCCATTGATCTTATTCGTCTTTGCGGGGTCGGTGTACCAGCCCTTGAATTCATAGCCGGTCTTGCTCGGGTTCGGAAGGTTCACGGAAGTATTCGCGGGCGCCGTCCAGATCGCGAACAGCGCAAGATCGTCTTCGTTCGGACGGGTCAGCGTCACGGACTGCTTGTCATCATAGACCTTCGCGCCGCCGGCAGTTTCGGACCAGCCGCCGAAGGTATATGTCACGGTATCGCTCGCAGGCGTATTGCCGCTTGTTGCGCCGTCGAAGTCATAGGTGACGACATATTTCTTTTCGAAGGTGTTTTCGTTGAGGTTCTGTGCCACGCCGGAACGGAACGGCTGATCGTTTACCGAGCCGCCTGTTGCGCCGTTGCCGTTAAACGTCACCTTGAACGCGCAAGGCGTTGTGTTTGCTGTCCAGACAATGTCCGCGGCGCCCATGGTGAAGTTGGATGTCTTGGTGGTCGGTGCGCCATCGCCCGTCCACTCCTTGAACGTGTAGCCGCTCTTTGCCGTGGCGTCCACGGTCACGGGAGCTTCGTACTTGTAGGTGCCTGCGCCGCTCACAGAATCCACACCTGCGTCGCCCATGTTCAACGTCACGGTGTAGCTGTTTCTCGTGTACTGATATTCCACAACCGTGCTGCCGTCCGGAGCGATCGTCACTGTTGTCAACGCAGTCGGCGCAGTAAAGCCGGTGTAATCCTTCACGGCAGGTGTCTGTGAGGAGCCGGTCAGCGCAGTCAGGGTCTCGGTTTCTGTCGGTGTGGTCGGATAGCTGTCATCCAGGTTCTGCTTGTAGTGCTTGACGACATAGTTCACCGGAGCGGCCTTCCACTGTGCGGTCAAAGTCGCGTTGCCGAATTTTCCGGCAGAGGTCGTGCTTGTGCCGCTGGCGATCGTTTCGTCCGCATCCCAGTTGCCGGCTGCTGTTGTCACTTTCCAGCCGTCGAAGGTATAGCCGGTCTTTGACACGTTCGGCAATGTCACGGTCGAGGTCTTATCATAGGAAGCGGTGGAGCTGTTGTTTTGGCTCGCATCCTTGCCGCCGTCATACAGGAAGGTCAAGGTATAGCCGATGTTTTCCGTGATTGTATGACCGCAGACGGTGCAGGTCTTGGACTGTGTACCGTCGTTGTTATCCGTCCAGTTGGCCGGATAGGTGCAATCCACGGTGCCGCCGTATTCGTTACAGCCGTTGACGCACTTGAACGAGTGCGTGCCGTTGTTGTTATCTCTCACTGCGCCCGTATAGCTATGCGAAAGCTGCTCGATCGGCACCGTCTTTGTCTGAACCGTAAAGGCTGCGTTTTCGAACGCCGCGCTTGTATAGACCGTCTGACCGGCCGCAAGGCAGGTTGCGTCTGTTGTGACGCCTGTCGCGCTGACCGTCTCGGTTTCCACATGATGCTCATCGTTGCCGCAAACACGCGTCGCTGTCACGCTGCTGTTATCCGCAGCCCAGACATAGGTCGGTGTGCCGTAGGCGTGGCCGATCGCCGCGATGTCGACATTCTTCGTCTGTGTGGTAAACGCAGAATTCGTAAACGTCGCCGTATAGGTGCCGACGCCCTTTCCTTCGCACGTTGCGGCAGTTGTCACAGCGTAGCTTGTCTGCACCGTTTCGGTGATCTTATGGTTCGCGTCGTGTGCGCAGACCTTCGTGCCGGTCACGGTGCTGTTATCCGCAGCCCAGGTGTAGGTTGCCGTACCGTAGGCATGACCGCTCGCCGGAAGGACCTGCGTCTTCGTAGCGGTATACGCATTGTGATCCTCGCCGGTGAAGGTCGCGGTATACACCGTCTGACCGTCATGTTCACAGTCGGCGGCTGTCGTTGCGGATGTCACGGTCACATCAAAATTCTTTGTATGTTCTGCGTCACGTTTGCAGGTCACAGTCGCATTTTCACAGGCGTAACCGTCCCAATGGAATACCGCGTTCGCGTAATCCCAATCATGACCGAGTGCGTCGCCGGTCGTGAACGTATGCGCGTCGTTATGCTCAACTCTGCCGCAGTCGACGCAGCTATAGTAGTATGTTGCGGGCGAATTACAATCCGGCTGACCCTTCAACGCTGCATCCTTCTGGATTTCATCGGTAAAGGCGTGCGCCGCGGTCTCTTTGTATCCGCAAACAGAGCAGGTATGCTCGTGTTCGGTTGCGTTCTTATCCGTCCAATCGCCGAAAGAGCAGCCCACAGAACCGTCCTTCTCTGCGGTTGAGCCGTTCATCACGCCATAGGCGTTGCAGCGCGAGCACTTGAAGTTATGCGTGCCGTTATTCAGTGAATGGGCGCGGCTGTTGTCGGCGCTGAAGTCATGGCCGAGCGCCGGAATATCTGCAACGTCCTTCGTCTGCTGCGTAAACAGCGCGTTTTCAAACGTTGCCGTGTAGGTCGTGGTGCCTTTCTCTTCACAGGTCGCCTCTGCACCGGTCTTCGGTGTGCCGGTGATCTTGCCGTTCGCCACGGTCGCGGTCTCTGTCACGGTATGCGAGCTGTTGCGTGAGCAGGTCACAGTCGCCGTGCAGGTCTTGCCGTCGTCCGACCAGGTGTAGGACGGTGCGCCGTAATCGTGCGCATCGGGATCCACTGCCACATCTCTGGTTTCCACTGCCGCGCAGGCTTCATGCTCATCATCACCGGCCGTGTTCCGGCACGAACGAGTCTCTTCGCCCTTCGCAACACAGGTCGCGGGTGTTGTCACAGACCAGTCGGTCCAGTTGTGACCGGTATGCGCGATCACAAGATTCGTTGCCGCAGTGGTGCCTGCTGCGTCGGTGTAATCGTTGCCGCAAGCGCTGCAGTGATAATGCGCACGCTTACCGTCGGTTGTGCAGGTCGCTTTAACCAGTGCAACAGATGCGATGTGTCCGTCGTGATTCGTCGCATCGATCGGGAGGGTTTGTGTTGTGGTCTGCGTTGTCAAATTCGTGTTGGTAAAGGTCGCCGTATAGGTTTCAATACCTGTATCGTCGCAAGTCGGCTCCTTTGTTGTTGCGTGTGTGACCGAATTGCTGTTGATATCGAACGTATGCTGCTCATTACGTGTGCACTTCAAATGTGCAGTGCAGACGCTGTAATCGCTTGCCCAAGTATAGGTCGCTGCTGCATAATTCCAGTTATGGCCAAGTGCACCGGCATACTGCTCATTACACACTAAGCAGATCGCCGGATCATCGCAGGTCGGCGTACCGGGGGTTTTCGGCGTATGATTTTCTTTTTCTTCATAGTGGCAAACCGAGCATTCACGGCTGTGCTGCGCGTCGCTGATCTTTGTCCAAGCACCGAATGCACACGCGACAGAACCGTTCACCGTCATGACACCTTCCACTTCTGCGCCGTAAGCGTCGCAGCGGGAGCACTTGAACGAGTGTGTGCCGTCGTTGTTCTTGCGCACGCCGGCGCTTTGCTGGAAGTTGTGTCCCTTTACAGGAATCACAGTGTTTTCACTTCTGGTCTTATGGCAGACAGAGCATTCCTCGTGCTTTGTGCCGGTCGCGGTGCAGGTTGCATCCTGATCTGTGACCCAAGCAAAGGTATGGGCAGCGACGGTAGACGTGATCTTCTTGTCGCATTTTGCGCAAGTGTGCCAATGGTTCGTACCATCAGTAGTAACCCAGGCGCTGTTTGCATGATCAGCGCAGTTTTCGGTCGCATTCTTTACTGTGCCGACACCGAAGGTGCCGCAGCCGTTTTTACAAGCGTAATTATGTGTCACGCCTTCTTCGACCACATGCACTGCACCGGTGTAATCATGGCCTTTTGCAGAAACTGCCTCATGACCGCTCACCCATTTGCTGCAAGCCGTGCAGTATACGCCTGCGGTGTAGCCGCCTTCTTCGCAGGTGGCAGCGACAGCATCGCGCTTTGTCAACGCAGTTTGCGGTGCCGCCGGAGCAGTCTTCCGTTGCACCGACTGTGCCATTCATACCGTAAGCATCGCAGCGGGAGCATTTGCGGTTATGTTTACCGTCGGACACGTTCTGATATGCACCGGAAAAATCATGACCTTTCGCAGGAACCGTCTCATGGCCGCTCACCCATTTTTCGCAAGCTGTGCAGTATACACCGGCGGTGAAGCCGCCAGCTGTA
The DNA here is from genome assembly GCA_902792985.1 of Oscillospiraceae bacterium. Classification (GTDB taxonomy): domain Bacteria; phylum Bacillota; class Clostridia; order Oscillospirales; family Acutalibacteraceae; genus UBA6857. The sequence continues at coordinate 17,824 of CADBBT010000036.1, read as the reverse complement.
CAAGTGGCAGCGACAGCAGCGCGGTTTTCGGTCGATTTATGGTTGTTAGCGTTGACTTCACCGGCTTCAAAAGTATCCGTCGGATGGTTTGCGCCGCAAACGGAGCAATACTTGTGATAGACTGCTTTGTCAACGCAGTTTGCTGCAGAAACAAGGTGATCTGCGTCCGCGGTCTCGACCCAGGTGTGTCCGCTGGCTTCGACCGTTTCAGTCTTTGTACCGTTACAAACGGAGCAGGTGTAAGTTTTTACGCCCGTAGTCGTACAACCGGGATTGGTTGTTATTTCACCGCTGTTCCATGTGTGCGCTGCAGTTTCTACATGGCTTGCATCATTCCCGCAAACACGTTTGTGATTTGTGTCGTCAACTTTTGTCCATGCGCCCCAAGAGTGACCGAGGGAAGATGTTGCTGCATGGCCGCTCACCCAAGTGTTACAAGCCGTGCAGTATACGCCTGCGGTGTAACCGCCAGCTGTGCAGGTTGCAGCGACAGCAGCGCGGTTTTCGGTTGTTTTGTGGTTGGATGCGTTGACTTCACCGGCTTCAAAAGTATCCGTTGGATGGTTCGCGCCGCAGCGGGAACACCACTTATAATAGACGGCTTTGTCAACACAGTTCGCAGCTGTTTTCAGATGATTTGCATTGGCAGTCGTGACCCAAGAATGACCGAGGGCAGAAGTGCTTTCTGTCTGCCTGTAACCACAAGAACAATCACGATAATGAGATCCGCCATTCGTACAAGTTGCTGTATCGGTGCTCCAATTGCCGAAGCTATGGGCCGTTCCTGTATAACTCGCCTTAACAGTTCTCGTTTGCTTACCGCTTGTAAGATTGGTATAACCATCACCTGTCCAACCGGCAAATGTATAGTGCTTGGATGAATCCGGTGACTTTGTCGGGTTGGCCGGAGCTGTTGCGCTTCCTCCGTAATCTACTGTTTGTTCTGCTTTTAAAACAGTGGTTCCATTTTCATCATAGAATGTGACTTTGTAGTCAAAGACACTGACTGTAATGTTCGAAGAAGAGGCAGACGCACTGCCGCATGTTGCAGTCACTTTAACAGTGTAATTGTTGCTCGCGTTACCGTTGGAATTAACAGCAACTTTACCGCTCGAAAGAGAAACACCTGTATGACTCGTAACGCTTAATGTTGCATCCTGATACCAACTGACGCCATACTGGTCATAAACTGTTCCTGCCGTAAATGCGTTGGTATAATTCGTTGAGGAACCATCCGTAGGAACACTGACAGAAAAGCTGCCGCCACTGATTGAAGTGGAGGTAGCTTTCGGATATGCGCCAGAGCCTACAGTCACAGTAACTGTGCCTTTATTCGTACCCCATTGATAAGAATATGCTGTTGCGGAAGCAATTGCAGGCTGCCAAGCACCATTATAATAAAGGTCAAGATAAATGGTTGCATCCATCTTTCTGTGCGTCACGCCGCCACCGAAGCTATACTCAAAAGTGACTTTTGTCGGAAACTGAGAAGTGGTTTGATCTCCGCTCACATTTACCGTGCCTTTAAAGTCAATCTTTCGACTGAAGCTTTTAATATTGGTTTCACTTCCAGTACCGTTGCTACCTTTTCCGTATACCTTCCAATTATATGTATCCCAGCCGCCAGTAGCATTACTGCTTACAACATTGACACGCCAAGTGTAACTTCCAGCCGTCGCAGCTTCAGCTTTCGGGAACATATCCGGCGACACAATCGCCCACGCGCTCATCAGCATGAGCACGCTCAAGAACACCGACAGCACACGCCGCCCGTGTCTTGCAATCTTACCAGTCTTTCCCTTCATGAATAAAGACCTCCTTTTCATGTATAACAACCGATTTTGAGCGCATTGCACCCATATTCTTATACATAATAATTATACAACGCATCATTTTAAACGTCAATTCATTTTATTATTTTTAACAATACTAAAACATGTAGAAAAACAGTGAGCATTTTTGTCTATTTTAACAAAACGAGGAGGCGTTTGCCCCCTCTCTACATTTTTTGCGTTATTTCATGTTGTGTTCGTAGAAATCGATCATCTTCATTCAAATCATAATTCCAGCAGCGGCTTCAGATACTGCCCTGTATACGACGCCTTGCACGACGCAACCTCTTCCGGCGTGCCTTCGGCAACGATCATTCCGCCGCCGTCACCGCCCTCCGGTCCGAGGTCGATGATGTGGTCCGCTGTTTTGATCACATCGAGATTGTGCTCGATCACAAGCACAGTGTTGCCCGCGTCAACAAGCGCGTGTAAGACGTTGATCAAGCGGTGTACATCAGCTGCATGCAGGCCCGTTGTAGGCTCGTCAAGGATATACATCGTTTTGCCGGTTGCTTTACGGGAAAGTTCCGTGGAAAGCTTCACCCGCTGTGCTTCGCCGCCGGAAAGCGTTGTTGCCGCCTGTCCGATCTTGATGTAGCCCAGCCCGACTTCATAGAGCGTGCGCAGCTTTGCGTGGATCTTCGGAATGCTTTCAAAAAACTGCATGCCCTCAACAACTGTCATTTCAAGCACATCGTAGATTGACTTGCCTTTATACTTTACAGAAAGCGTTTCATTGTTATATTTTCTGCCTTTACAGACCTCGCACGGCACATAGATGTCCGCAAGGAAGTGCATTTCGATCTTCACGATACCGTCGCCCTGGCAGGCTTCACAGCGTCCGCCCTTAACATTAAAGGAAAAACGCCCGGCATTGTAGCCCTTCATTTTTGCATCGACTGTGTTGGCAAACAGCTCGCGAATATCGGTGAACACGCCGGTATACGTCGCCGGATTTGAGCGCGGCGAACGACCGATCGGCGACTGGTCGATGTTGATGACCTTGTCAAGATGCTGCACACCTGTCATACCTTTGAATTTCCCGGGAAATTTGCGTGCACCGTTCAATTGATTCGCAAGATGCTTATAGAGGATCTCATTGACAAGTGACGACTTGCCGGAACCTGAAACGCCGGTCACGCAGACAAATTTTCCAAGCGGAATCTCAACGTCGATATTTTGAAGGTTATTCTCCTGTGCACCGATGATTTTTAGTTTTTTGCCGTTCCCCGTGCGCCGTGTTTCGGGAACGGGTACTTTTTTTCGTCCGCTGAGATACGCGCCGGTTTCAGAGCGCTCACAAGCGATGATGTCATCAATGCTGCCTTGGCAAAGCACCTCTCCTCCGCCGATACCTGCGCCGGGACCAATGTCTACAATGTGGTCGGCCTGCCGCATGGTGTCTTCGTCATGTTCCACAACAACAAGTGTGTTTCCAAGATCCCGCAGATGCTTGAGCGTGTCAATCAATTTTTGATTGTCACGCTGATGCAGGCCGATACTCGGTTCGTCAAGAATATACAGCACACCGATCAACGAAGTGCCTAACTGTGTTGCCAGCCGGATGCGCTGGCTTTCGCCGCCAGAAAGCGTTCCAGCAGAGCGTGCAAGCGTCAGATAACCGAGACCGACGCTCTGCAAAAAGGAAAGGCGGTCGCGGATCTCTTTTAGGATAACTTGCGCGATCATGTTGTCGCGCTCAGAGATCTTTGCAGGCAGTTCGGTAATGAACGCCAGTTCTTTATCGATGGAAAGCTTCGTCAGTGCGTCGATGTTCATTCCGCCGACCGTCACAGACAATGCCTCTTTGGAAAGGCGCGCGCCGCCGCATTCCGGGCAGGGCTCCGTCGTCATGAGTTGTTCGATCTCCGCGCGGGAAGTTTCACTTTGCGATTCCTGATATCTGCGACGCAAGTTGTTGATGACACCTTCAAATGTTGTGAAATAGCTGCCGCCGCCAAAAGAGGTCGGCCGCTCCATTTTCATTTTTTGATCACCGGTGCCATATAAAATTGCGTGGACTGCATCTTTACTCATTTTTTCGATGGGCGTATCAAGCGTAAACCCATGCTGTTTGCCGAGCGCATTATAATACATTGCAGCGATGGAATTATCACCGACATTTGACCAACCATACGCTTTGACTGCACCCTGACGCAGAGAGAGCGAGGTGTCAGGCACAACGAGTTTTTCGGATACTTCCATAAACACGCCGAGGCCGCCGCATTTTTTGCAAGCGCCGAAGGGATTGTTGAACGAGAACATGCGCGGCGTCAGTTCATCAAAGCTGATCCCGTGCTCAGGGCACGCGTAATTGAGCGAAAAAAGCTTTTCGCCGCCTTCGCCGTAATCAACGATCAAAAGACCGCCGGAAAGCTTGGTTGCGGTTTCCACTGAATCCGCAAGGCGCGAGCGAATGGATTCCTTAAGGATCAGACGGTCCACAATGACCTCAATATTGTGCTTTTTGTTTTTGTCAAGCGTTATTTTCTCCGAAAGGTCATAGACACTGCCGTCGATGCGAGCACGTACAAAGCCGGACTTGCGAATCTGCTCAAGCTCTTTCAGATACTGCCCTTTTCTGCCGCGGATGATCGGGGAGAGCAACTGAAAGCGTGTGCCCTCTTTTTCGCGGAAGATCTGCTCCACGATCTCGTCCACCGTCTGCGGACGGATCTCTCTGCCGCAAACAGTACAGTGCGGCACACCGATGCGCGCATAAAGCAAGCGCATATAATCATAGATCTCTGTAATTGTACCGACCGTTGAACGCGGGTTTTTGGACGTTGTTTTCTGATCGATCGAAATGGCGGGTGAAAGCCCTTCAATGTAATCCACATCCGGTTTTTCCATCTGACCGAGAAACTGACGCGCATAACTGGAAAGCGATTCCACATAGCGGCGCTGCCCTTCAGCGTACAGCGTATCAAACGCGAGCGATGATTTTCCGGAGCCGGAAAGCCCTGTAAAAACAATGAATTTGTCGCGCGGAATGGTCAAATCAACATTTTTTAAATTGTGTTCCCGGGCGCCTTTTATGACGATATTCTTTTCAGGCATAACGGTTCCTTTCGTTATTTCATGGATTTGAGCTTTTCAATCTTATCACGCAGATAGGCGGCATGTTCGAATTCAAGAATCTTTGCCGCTTCGCGCATTTCGGCAGTGAGCTGTTTGATCACCTTTTCGCGTTCCAGACGATTCATGCGGCGAAATTGCTTGTCCACATCTTTCACTTTACTGGAGATTTCAAGCACGTTATGTACTTCCTTAACGATCGTTTTCGGCGTGATTCCGTGAGCGAGATTATAGTCATTCTGAATCTTGCGACGGCGGTTGGTCTCATAGATGGCGCGTTCCATCGACGGTGTGACTTCATCGGCATACATGATCACTTCGCCTTGCGCATTTCGTGCAGCACGCCCGATGGTTTGTACCAATGAGGTTTCGGAACGAAGAAAGCCCTCTTTATCAGCATCGAGAATTGCAACAAGACTGACTTCGGGAATATCAAGCCCCTCACGCAAAAGATTGATGCCGACAAGCACGTCGATTTCGCCGAGGCGCAGGTCACGAATGATCTCCATGCGTTCGATCGTATCAACGTCATAGTGCATATAACGAACCTTGAACTCAAGATTTTCAAGGTATTCCGTCAAAGACTCAGCCATTTTTTTGGTCAGCGTTGTCACAAGTACGCGCTCTTTGCGCTCGATGCGTAGATTGATCTCACTGACAAGATCGTCGATCTGTCCATCCGTAGGTTTGACTGTAACCAGCGGATCAAGCAATCCGGTCGGACGAATGACTTGCTCAACGATCTGTGTGCTCTTTTCCCGTTCAAACGGGCCGGGTGTTGCAGAAACAAAGATTTTTTGACCGACAAGTGCATAAAACTCGTCAAAGGTCAAGGGACGATTGTCATAGGCGCTCGGCAGACGAAAACCAAAGTCGATCAGCGCCGCTTTGCGCGATCGGTCGCCGCCGTACATTGCGCGCACCTGCGGCAGCGTAACATGAGATTCATCAACAAAAAGCAAAAAATCCTTTGGAAAATAGTGCAGCAAAGTGAACGGCATGGACCCCGCCGGACGGCCTGACATCACACGCGAATAATTCTCAATACCCTTGCAAAAGCCGGTCTCCCGCAGCATCTCAAGGTCGTAGGTCGTGCGCTGTTTGATGCGTTCGGCTTCAAGCAGCTTCCCTTCACGCGTGAATTCCGCTTCGCGTTCTATCATTTCTGCGTAGATCTCCTGCAGTGCCCGTTCCATCTTATCCGGAGAAACCACATAATGGGAAGCCGGATAGATTGCAACATGACTGAGTTCAGATTTGATCTCACCCGTGAGCGGGTTGATCTCACAGATACGGTCAACCTCGTCCCCAAAGAGTTCAATCCGGATCGCTGTATCGTTTGAATATACCGGATACACTTCGATCACATCACCGCGAACGCGAAACTTGTTGCGCACAAAGTTGATATCGTTTCGATCATATTGCATTGTAACAAGTTTGGTGATGATCTCATCGCGCCCCTTTTCCATACCGGGACGCAATGACAGGACCATGCTGCGGTAATCGATCGGGTCACCCAAAGTATAGATGCATGACACGGACGCCACGATGATCACATCGCGACGTTCGGAAAGCGCCGAAGTGGCGGAATGCCGCATTTTGTCGATCTCTTCATTGACCGCAGAGTCCTTTTCGATATAGGTATCAGTCGTTGGAATGTAAGCTTCCGGCTGATAATAATCGTAGTAAGAGACGAAGTATTCCACTGCGTTATTCGGAAAGAACTCTTTGAACTCGCTGCAAAGCTGCGCAGCAAGCGTTTTATTGTGAGCGAGAACAAGTGTCGGCCGATTGAGCTTTGCAATGATATTCGCCATGGTAAAGGTCTTACCGGAACCCGTAACGCCGAGCAGTGTCTGTTCCATCGCACCGCTTTCAACGCCTTTCACAAGCCGATCGATCGCTTGCGGCTGGTCGCCGGTCGGTTGAAATTTGGAAACCAGTTCAAAATGATCCATGACGAACCTCCAACAAATGTTCTTTTTTTATTATAACACAGTTTTTTTAAAATGAAAAGAGAAATCAAAAACTTTTTTAAAAAGAAAGCCCTCCGTAAAGGAGGACTCATTCGCTTAGAAAAACTTGGAAATGATGCCGTCGATAAAGGAATTACCCGTGCCGCCGAAAGACGGTTCTGTCGGTGTTGTCGGGGTCGTCGGCGTTGTTGTTTCACCTGTGGAGGAGCCCATGCCGGGGATCTCCAGGTTCATGGTGTCATCCAACACACCTTCTTTTTTCAAAACAGCAAGAACGATCTTCCAGATCAAAGAAAAAATCATCGAAAAATCCATAAACTGATACCTCCGCTACTTTTTTGTTTATTATATCAACATCATTTTTAAAAATCAATCTCTTTTTAGAAAAAAATTTAAAATAGCATCACATTGTTTTTCAACGCGATATCCTCGGTGCTGAGCAGTGCGCCGGTGCAAGGAAGCGATTTTGCGCGGTAACGATAGGGCTTGACAAATTCGCCGGGCACATAATCGCGTGCAAGCGTGATCGCGTTTTTCTTTTTGAGGGTGAAGCAGGCAACACCCTGCGTGTCTTTCATCGCTTTCGGATTGATCAGCGCAGTATCAAGCAGAAGCGAACGTCCTTCGGTTGTTTCGATCACGATTTCCTTGTCGGAATCAAGCTGCATCATACAAGCAAGCGGCGCTTTGTCGCTGTATGCTTTGATCAGCTTTTTGCGGTTCGCTTTTGTTGCATAAGAATTCAAATTCACCTTTGCAGCCTTGCCGTTTTGGAAAAGGAACAGCATGAAACCGGCGTAGGAGGCGTCGGTCACTGCGCAGAACACCGTTGACTCCCCTTCCTCCATGGAAAGCTTTGAAGGCACATAGTCACCAAGCACACTCGCTTTGGTATCGTTGAAATCGCTTACACGCGCTTTATAGACCTGCATTTTATCGGTAAAGAACAGCAGCTCTTTTGCGTTGCTTGTTTCCATCGTCAAAATCAATGCATCGCCGTCTTTGAGCTTTTGCTCCGCACTCATACGCAGAGACTGCGGTGTGATCTTTTTGAAATATCCCTCTTCAGTGAAGAAAACGGTCACAGGATAATCCGGTACGGATTCCTCAACGCTTTCCTCTTCTATGGAGGAAACGTCAAGAAGATCGGTGCGGCGCTCCTGTCCGTATTTTTTAGCTACTTGCTGCAGCTCATTCACAATGACCTTGCGCAGCTTTGCTTTGGAGGAAAGCGTATCCTTCATCTCGGCAATGCTTTTCTCAAGATCTTCGATATCCTGCAGCCGTTTCAGGATATACTGGCGGTTCAGATGGCGCAGTTTGATCTCCGCAACATATTCCGCCTGAACCTCGTCGATGCCGAAGCCGACCATCAGGTTCGGCACAACTTCGCTTTCCTCTTCGGTTTTGCGGATGATCGCGATCGCCTTGTCAATGTCGAGCAGAATCTTTTCAAGACCGCGCAAAAGATGCAGCCGGTCGCTCGCCTTTTGAAGATCAAAGCTGATGCGGCGATAAACACTCTTTCCGCGGAAACGGATCCATTCGATCAGAATGTCACGCACGCCGAGCACGCGCGGACTGCCGTCGATGAGCACATTGAAGTTGCAAGAAAACGAATCCTCCAGCGGCGTAGACTTATAAAGCTTTTGCATTAGCTTATCCGGGTCTGTGCCGCGTTTGAGGTCGATCGTGATTTTGAGACCCTTTTTATCCGTTTCATCACGGATATCGGAAATCTCCTTGAGCGCGCCAGACTTGATACGCTCAATGATCTTGTCAATGATCGCTTCGCTCGTGGTCGTCGGCGGAATCTGTGTCACATCGATACAGTTGGCGCTTTTGTCAAAGCTGTATTTTGCGCGCACTTTGATCGAGCCACGTCCCGTGCGGTAAATCTCCTCCATCTGCGCGCGGTCATAAAGGATCGTGCCGCCGCCGATGAAATCCGGCGCAGGCAGTGTGTCGATGACATTATGACTCTGATCCTTAATAAGTGCGATCGTTGTATCACACAGCTCATTCAAATTGAACGAACAGATCGAGGACGCCATGCCGACAGCGATGCCGAGGCTGACGTTTGCAAGAATGGTCGGAAATGTGACCGGAAGGAGCACAGGCTCCTTCATTGTGCTGTCATAGTTATCGACAAAATCCACAGTGTTTTTATCGATCTCACCGAACAATTCCTGACAAACCGGTTCCAGCTTCGCTTCCGTATAACGCGGTGCTGCATAATGCATATCGCGCGAATACGCCTTGCCGAAATTACCCTTGGAATCGACAAACGGGCAAAGCAGCGTTTCGTTGCCGCGCGCCAGACGCACCATCGTTTCATAGATCGACGCGTCGCCGTGCGGATTGAGGCGCATCGTCTGACCGACAATGTTTGCGCTTTTTGTGCGCGCGCCGGAAAGCAGGTTCATCTTATACATCGTATACAGCAGCTTACGGTGGGAGGGTTTAAAGCCGTCGATCTCCGGGATCGCGCGCGAGAGGATGACGCTCATCGCGTAGGGCATATAGTTGATTTCCAACGTGTCAACGATGTTTTGTTCAACAATATCACCTGCACACGCAATATGCGTGTTTTTTAACAGATCTCCTTCACCGGACGCCGATGTTTTCTTTCGTTTTGCCATACTCCCCCTCCTCTCAGCTCACGTCGGTCATATCGATGTAAAGATGACCGTTTTCCGCAATATAGTCTTTTCTGCCCTGCAGATTGTCACCGAGCAGCAGATCAAATTTTTCAGCGGTCGCTTGTGCTTCATAAGGATCGATTTTGATCAGACGGCGCGTTTTGGGATTCATCGTCGTAAGGTTCAACATTTCAGCGTCATTTTCACCGAGACCCTTGGAACGCTGAACGGTGTATTTCTTTTTACCGATCGCTTCAAGCGCCTGCGCCTTTTCCGGTTCGGTATAAGCAAACCAAGTCTCATTGCCGCAAGTGATCTCATACAACGGAGACTCTGCGATGAACACTTTGCCGGCTTCAATCAGCGTCGGACAAAGCCGGTATAACATGGTAAGGATCAGCGTGCGGATCTGATAACCGTCCACATCGGCATCGGTGCAGATGATGATCTTGCTCCAGCGCAGATTGTTCAGATCGAACATGACCATGTTTTTGCCGGCAGCGGCTTTCGTTTTGACTTCAACGCCGCATCCGAGCACACGGATCAGATCGACGATGATCTCACTCTTGAAAATCTTTTCGTATTCACTTTTTAAACAGTTCAAAATTTTGCCGCGCACCGGAATGAGCGCCTGAAATTCAGAGTCACGCGCCTGTTTGCAAGCACCGAGCGCCGAATCGCCTTCCACAATGAAGAGCTCGCGCTCGTTCACATCCTTGCTGCGGCAATCGACGAACTTCTGCACACGGTTGGTCAGATCGCCGGAGGAAGCAAGCGTTTTTTTGATGTTCTGTCTTGTGACTTCCGCACGCACACGCGAGCGCATATTGATGAGTACCTGCTCGCAGATCTTATCGGCTTCCATCTTGTTTTCGATGAAATATACTTCAAGGCTCTGCCGCAGAAAATCGGTCATTGCGGTCTGGATAAACTTATTCGTGATCGCCTTTTTTGTCTGATTCAAATAGGATGTTTCCGTGGAAAACGAGGAGGAAACAAGCACAAGGCAGTCCGCAACATCCTGAAACTTGATTTTCGGATCACTCTTGATATATTTATTATTGGCCTTCATGTAATTGTCCAAAAAATTTGTGAACGCCAAAGAAACGGCCTTATCAGGCGAGCCGCCGAATTCCAGCCAGGAGGAGTTGTGATAATATTCCAAAAGCTGCTTCTTGTTGGAGAATGCGAAAGCAACATTCAGCTTTACCTTGTATTCCGGCAAATCTTCGCGGTCCTTGCCCTGACGGTCTGCGCTCCAAGACTGGACGCCGGTCAGCGCGTCTTCGCCGACGATCTCGCGCACATAGTCGGTGATGCCGTTTTCATAAAAGAAATCCTGTTCGTCAAAACCGTTTTTTGTTTGCGCACGAAGACGGAACAGCACCTTCGGGTTGACGATCGCCTGGCGACGCACGACTTCTATATAATAATCAAGCGGAATATCTATATCCGTAAACACCTCAAGGTCAGGTTTCCATTTGATACGCGAACCTGTGTCTCGTTTACTGTATGGTTCTTCCTGCAATCCGCCGACATTTTCGCCTTTTTCAAAATGCAACGAGTATTTTTTTCCGTCACGATGAATCTCAGCGTCCATGTATTCGCTCGCGTACTGTGTGGCGCAAAGACCGAGACCGTTCAGACCGAGGGAGTATTCATAGCTGCCGCCGGCGTTCGTCTGATATTTGCCGCCGGCATACATTTCGCAAAACACAAGCTCCCAGTTATATTTTCCGTATTTTTCGTTGAAACCGACCGGAATACCGCGCCCGAAATCCTGCACCTCCACACTGCCGTCAAGGAAGCGCGTCACGATGATTTTGTCGCCGTAACCCTCACGCGCTTCGTCAATGGCGTTGGACAAAATTTCAAACATGGAATGCTCACAGCCCTCGATGCCGTTGGAGCCGAAAATTACAGCAGGTCGTTTGCGAACCTTGTCGGCGCCTTCAAGCATTTCGATCGACTGATCGCTATAGCCTTTCTTTGTTGCCATATAAGCTTTTCCCCTTCTTATTTAAATCGAAATCGTTGATGTATTTTTTTTTGTAAGACTTTGATATAAGCCGTTGCAACGCGTGTGAGACAAAAATCATAAAGGATAAACACGACATTCCCCATCGCCAGAAAGATCGGCACAGCATATTTTGACCATGCCACGTCTTCTTCGAGACCGAGCACCTGATCCAGCGGCATACCGAACACCTGAACAAGCAGAGCATACGCGGCAACGACAGACAGATTGAACACAAGAAATTTCAGCAAATATTCAACTACGCGCGGCAGTTTGCTTTCAAAGATCGCTTTCACAATTGCGTAATAACCGAAAAAAGCAACATACATGACGACAGCTTCTTTATTCGGAATCAGAAGCAACCCGATGGAAGACGAAGCCGCATAAACGCCGAACGCCCAGGTTCGTCCGAGCTCGATCACGCAAAACAGTGTCAAGATGCCGGCGATGGCAGGCAGTGCATAGACAAAGATTTCAAACGCGGTCGGCAGCATCAACACCACGGAAAGCGCAACCGCCATGCCGCCAAGTGCTGTTTTAGAGGCGTTACTCATGGATTTCATAGGCCACCTCAGCAGCACGGGATCAGATCGCCGCCCATGCATTCGCAGCAGCAATCGGCACACAAAAGGCCCTGACAAACACTGCAAACATCGGCGCCGCCACGGGAGCGTTCGCCGGTTCGAAAGCCACCGGTACGCTGGTTGCGGATGCTCTCATACATATGCTTATAGTCCGCGTTGTTCGGGTTCATGTTGTATGCAGTTGTAAAATATGTGTATGCCTGATCAAGCCAACCGCGCTGATAATTACACTGTCCCTTCAAAAAATACCATTCCGCGTCGCGTGAAGCAGGATCCATTTGTTCAAGGATCGACTCCGCTTCATCGATACGACCGAGCGAAACAAACGAGCGCACGGTGCTGTAATCGTTGATCGTACCATTTGTTTGATAGGTACGGTTCTGATACCCGTTTTGTGACGTAGCGCCCGAAATGATCGCATCATATGCTTCGTTGACTTCCTGCATCTTTTCGTTCGCAACATCCGCAAGCGGGCTGTCGCTGTAATTATCGGGATGGTATTTTTTTGCAAGCGCGCGATAAGCAGCTTTGATCTCGTCCTGTGTTGCGCTGCGCGGCACACCGAGAACTTCATAAGGATCTCTCATCTGTTTCGTCTCCTTTCAGCAACCGATCGATGGTTTGCACTAAACCGCCGGTCAATATGTTATCAATGATGGGCTTCATGTATTCGCAGTTGGTTTGATCAAACGCGTCAATCGCCATGCCAACGCTTGCGTTGAGCGTTTCAAAAATCGCTTTCTTTTGCTCACCGGTGAGTTCAGCTGTGCTCAGTACATACATACAAGCAAGCACATTGTATCTGCCGTGACGCAAATCTTTTTGAAGATCGTCAACTGCGTCTGCAAGATAGACCCACCGGCCGACCGCATAGCCGAAGCGGTAAAGCGCACGGTTATTATCATCGGAATCAAAAGCGAACAGCTTCCCGAGCGCGTCAGCGGATGCATGCGCAGCCTTGTCAAAGCTTGCGGTTTGCTGTTTTTCGGCATCTGCCTGCGCAGCCATGGCCTGTCCGAGCAGTGCATCCACAGCGGGGAAGCGCTTTTTTGCTTTTTTGCGCCAAAGCGCGGCGATCGGCAAAAGCAGCATCATGAGCAGCCGACGGAAAAAACCTTCGTCCGAAAGGTCGTCGCGCACCTTATAGTAAAACATCAGTACAGCGACTGCGCAAACAAAATCAAATGCTTCCTCACCGTTGGTGCAATAGTTGCAGCGCTTCGCCGGATTGAACGGGCAGTGCCCCGGGCGAAACGACGGAAGGAGCTGAGATTGAGAAAAACGAACGATCACCAAAAAAGTGGCGTCATAGCTCAAAATCAGTCTGGAAAGCACACCGTATCGCTTTGACAGCGCGCGGCACAGCGAACAGTACATGCCGCGATAGGCTTCGAACTCCTTGACTTTCAACTCGCCCTTGTCAACGCGCACATAACCGAACATCCGACCGCCTCCTCCCAACTATATAGACACATATGTTTTATTATTATATACTATATTTTGAGTTTTGTAAAGAATTTTATAGCTGAGACTTAAAAAATAGTTTATGTTTTTCTGCGGGGTTGATTCTTTTGTAAAAAAGGTTTATAATAAATCAGTCAATTAAAGGAGGCGTATTTATGGCCATCATTCAAAAAGAAGCATATTTTCTCTCTTCCACCGGTGTCAACCGCATCAGATGCAACATCTGGGAAGATGACGCGGTCGAGAAAAAAGGAATTTTCCAAATCGCACACGGCGTTAGCGAGCACATTGACCGTTATGACGATTTCGCCCGTTTTCTTGCGCAAAACGGCTATATTGTTTGCGGTAACGACCACCTCGGTCACGGAAAAAGCATCGATATGCCGGAGGACGTTGGCTTTTTTGCCGAAGAAGACGGCGATCTTCGCATGGTCGATGATATGCACATTTTGACCATGATCATGAAAAAGCGTTATCCGAATCTGCCCTATATTCTGTTTGGTCACAGCATGGGCTCTTTCTGTGCGCGCGCCTATGCCGCTGCGTTCGGTTATGAACTGAACGGTCTGATCCTTTGCGGTACCGGCGAGCTTCCAGCTTCTGTTGTTGTGCTGGAGGAACCGATCCGCTTTCTTTGCAGAAAGCTCGGGCCGCGCACGGAAGTCAGCAACGCGCTTTTCGACAAAATCAGCACCATCGGAATCCGTGACAAAAAGAGCGATAAAGACTGGCTTTCTGTAAACCCCGAAAATGTTCAGGCTTATCTGGAGGACCCGTTGTGCGGCACAGAATTGAAGCTGGGCGGCATCCGCGATCTGATCACCCTGGCAAATACAGCCTGCTCCACCGATTGGCCGTATCTTGTACCGATCGATTTGCCGATCCTTCTCATTTCAGGCGCGAAAGATCCTGTGGGACTGAACGGCAAAGGCGTGATCGCCGTTTGTGACAACCTTGAGGACGCAGGCATTCGTCCTCAGGTGATCCTATATCCGGGAATGCGCCACGAGATTTTAAATGAAACCGAACATGAAAAGGTCTATCAAGATATATTGACCTGGCTCGGCGGCGTTATAGATATGTAAAGAGCAAAAAAACGCAAAAAGATGGCAGCGATAAAACTGCCATCTTTTCTTCTATTTATTCACTTAGCCCATATTGATATCCGTGCGGCGGATAAATGCAAAGATTCTGTGGAAGAACGCAATGATGCGCTGAATAAAGCTGTTGCCATGCTGCTTGCCGCAGAATTTACAAAGCTCGGCTTCCGAAACGAGATTATTCACATAACAGGCAGGACGAACACCGACATAGTTCAGGTCAACCGTTGCGGATTCATTCTTTACCTTTCCGTCATAGGAAACGCACATTGCTTTAGCGCTGTTGGAATCACTGTCGCGCAGCCACCACGGAGCAATGTTCGCATTACGGCTGTCAGTGCTCTTGTAAAGGCCCTGACATTTTGCGTAATCGGTTCCGGATGCTTTTCTCGCATTATCGCGCACATCTGCTTTTCCAAAACCGTAGTTTTCGTTGGAAACATCTGCCATTGACGGAAGGAACACACGCTCAGAAGCAGTGGAGCCGTCATTGAACGAGATCAAAGTTGTCGGAATGCTCGATTGCTGCGCTTTTGTGAACGCAGTGTCAAAGAAATCACGGATGATCCATTTATGGATGGTTGAATTCTTATAATCGTTCGCAAGATTCTTTGCGGTCGAATCGGTATAATACTTTCCTCCGGAGGCAAAAACAACAGATTCATACGGCTGCGCGTCAATAATGCTGTCACAAAGGATCAAGCCGGTTGAAGGGTTGATCACACGCCATTTCAGGGGTTCATAATGGAAGAAATACACCTGATCGGGGCTATAATTGTTGTCGTCCTGATAGGTTTTCAGTTTATCATTGCCGGTAGTATATCCGACATAATACGGACGATAAGAGGTGAAACGAACAGCACGATAGGACTCAGTGCCGTGTGTGAAGTCATAGTACATCATGTAATCGCTGCTCGTCATCAATCCGTCGTAACGATCCCCTGTGCCGCTGGAATAACCGTAACTTTTCCAGATTGTCGGAGTAATCGGCACATAGGCAGCATCCGGCGTAAAGGAGTCATTCACGCTTTCGTCAACCGCAGCAACGGCATCCATTGCGCTTTGCAATGATGTTTCCAACAGCGCAATCGCATCATTGAGTTCACTGTAAGTTGCGTCTACATTCGTACGCACAGCCTGCACTTGCTGGAGCTTACCGTAAAAAGCGTCTGAAATGTCCGTCAACGAGGGATTGCCTTTGATCATGTCGTAGTAGACATTTGCATTGTTGTACTTTGCATTCAGCACATTTCTGGCATTGGTGGTCGCGTGTTGAACAGCGGAGTCCTGCGCGTTTTCCAAAATGCCCTGAAACTGCTCGATACGAACAACGTCGGAAATCAATGTCTGCGGATATCTGCCGTATTCAACGATGTCGCCGACGTTATAAGCGCTCACAAGGCTGACAGGAATGACGGAAAACACCAAAAGACAGGCAAGAATCAGACCGATCGTTTTTTTCAAATGCTGCATAATTAACACTCCTTTAAAAGGTTTATTTTATTTGCTGTCCCGTTCCCGTATAACAAATCGCACCGGCGTACCTTCCAAACCAAACACCTCACGGATCTGGTTTTCGATATAGCGCTGGTAGCTGTAATGGAACAGATCAGCTCGATTGACGAAACAAACAAATGTCGGCGGACGTGTAGAGGCCTGCGTAATATAATAGATTTTCAGGCGACGACCTTTATCCGTTGGCGGCTGTACGCGGGTTGTTGCGGCAGCAAGGACATCATTGAGCTTGCCGGTTGAAATACGCATTGCGTTTTGTTCATCGCAGAAGCGAATGAGTTCGAACAAACGATCAAGGCGCTGACCGGTTTTTGCCGAGATAAAGATGATCGGCGCGTAGGACATGAACGAAAAATCATTCATCAGTTTTTTGCGGTAGCTGTCCATGGTGCGCCCGTCCTTTTCGACGGCATCCCATTTATTCACGGCAATGATGCAAGCTTTTCCCTGCTCATGTGCAAGACCGGCGACCTTGGAATCCTGTTCGGTAAATCCTTCAACGGCATCAATCATGATCACACAGACATCGGCACGTTCAATCGCCATTTTTGCGCGGATCACGCTGTATTTTTCAAGTTGATCCTCCACTTTACTCTTGCGGCGCAAGCCGGCGGTGTCGATCAGCAGAAACTTGCCGAATTCGTTTTCGATCATTGTATCGGTCGCGTCGCGCGTAGTCCCGGCAATATCGGAAACAATGGTGCGTTCTTCGCCGGAAATGGCGTTGATCAGCGAGGATTTGCCGACGTTCGGCTTTCCAATCACGGCGACCGAGATCACGCCGTCTTCTTCCTCCTGCTCGTCTGCATCGGGCAAATATTCCAAAACGGCATCCAGCAAATCACCGGTACCGTGTCCGTGCACAGCAGAAACGGCAATAGGATCACCAAGACCGAGGTTATAGAATTCATAAAAAGCCAGTGGCGCTTCTCCGATGGTATCGCACTTATTTACGCAAAGTATGATCGGTTTGCCGCTTTTTTGCAGCATAGCCGCAACGTCGGCATCGGTTGCTACCACACCGGATCGAACATCTGTCACAAGGATGATGACCTGCGCGCTTTCGATCGCAAGCTGGGCCTGTCTGCGCATTTGTTTTAAAATGATATCATCAGATTGTGGTTCGATACCGCCGGTGTCCACCAAAAGGAAGTGGCGATTCAACCATTCACAATCGCCGAAAATACGGTCTCGCGTCACACCCGGAGAGTCATCCACGATGGAAAGCCGTTTTCCGATCAGCTTGTTGAACAACGTGGATTTTCCGGTGTTGGGTCGGCCGACAATGGCGACAACGGGTTTCGACATCAAAACCCTCCTTTTATGTTTGATTCAATAAACAGCGCAGAAGAGACGCGCCATTGTTTTCGGTGACTTGAATTTGCACATTCAGTGCTTTTTCAACGTCGGAAAGGGTCAAGTCATCGAGAAAAATATCTTCATCACTTTTGAGCATGACGGATGGCAAAAGAAGCCGCCCGTGCAAGTCTTTGTCTTTAAGCTGCGCGATCAGGTCCTGCGCAGTGATCAGTCCGGCAACCGTGACGCTATGCCCGAAAAAGTCGTTTTCGATCGCATAAACGTCGATTGTCGCTTTCGGAAAACGCGCAAGTAAA
>CADBBT010000035.1 GCA_902792985.1 Oscillospiraceae bacterium | reverse complement strand
CGTCATGGTGCTGCAAATGCGGCCGCATTTCATCTATAATACGCTGATGAGCATCTACAGCCTATGCAATCAGGACCCCGGGAAGGCGCGGCAGGTCACAAAGGATTTCACAGATTACCTGCGCAAGAATTTCACCGCCGTTGCCAGCGAAAACCTCATTCCCTTTTCTGCGGAGCTCGAGGGATTACGACACGCCGTTTATTCGTTTCCGCCTGCCGCCGCTGACCTTGCAGCCCATTGCGGAAAACGCCGTCAAGCATGGGATAGATCCCTATGCCGGACCGCTGCACATCAGCATCCGCACCCGTCAAACAAGCGACGGATGCGAGATCACCGTTGAAAACAACGGCGCGGGGTTTGACCCTGCGGCAAACAATGACGAGCCGCATATCGCGCTCAACAACATCCGCCAGCGCCTGCAAATGATGTGCGGCGGCGAGCTGACGATTGCACCGCGCAACGGCGGCGGAACAATGGTTAAGGTGACGATACCTTTGCAGAACCCGGAAGCCGTGCAGGAGTGAAAGCATGAGTCACATCATCATAAAGCGCAACACGGCAGCACCCCGATCGGATGCTGCCGTGTTGCACTTTTGCACAAACAATATGATTCAATTCTATTTGGATTGGCTGCCTTCAAATCCATGTGCAAATCTTCTCCATCCGGCGAATGCTGTCGGCGGGTCACACTAAACTCGCAGTTTTCTTGCATTAGCCGCCAGAATGAACCAGCCAACGGACGTGAGATTTCCCTATATGGTAATGATTCTTGCGGTCATCGGATAGACAGTTGTTCATGCGTAGACCACATCTCGCAGAACGACCTCTTCAGCGCAGTGCTGGTAGTTGTTCATTAGACCGACCCACTGCATCTGATCGGTTGCCTTGAGTTCTTCTGTTACACCGTCGATCTCCGCCATGCGTGCGATGATGGAACTCACCATGGATTGCGCCTGTTCATCCACCTCATACAGATGCTGCCAAAGCTCGCCGCGTGCCTGCAGTTTGATGCTCGCGCAGGTATGTGCGGCGCATCAAGCCGTACTTGCCGAGGGGTTTATGCTCGTTTCCCGATACTGCCAAGTCAGGTAGATAGACGTCGCCGCGCAGGGTGTAGCGCAGACCGTTTAGCGCATTGTCAATGTGTTTTTTCATAAAAAACGCCTCCTTGAATTTGGTACCTTGATTGTACCAAACGCAAGGAGATTTGTCGAATGTGCGAAAAAAGAGGACGGCGTCTGCCGTCCTCTTACTGAATCACGTCATTCATTTGTCGTAAAACTGTCGTAAAACAAGGATTCAAGTTTTTTTCAAATCTCGAGAACCCTTGATTTTACTGGGTTTTCATCTGTTTTATTTGTCCAGCGTCTTCATCGTCGGGAACAGCAACACGTCGCGGATGGCGGCGGAATCCGTCATCAGCATGCACATGCGGTCAATGCCGTAGCCGATGCCGCCTGTGGGGGGCATTCCGTATTCAAGCGCCATCAGGAAATCTTCGTCCGTGGTGTTCGCTTCTTCGTCGCCCTGTGCCAGCATGGCCTCCTGCGCTTTGAAACGTTCGCGCTGATCGAGCGGATCGTTCAGCTCGGAATAGGCGTTCGCCATCTCCCAGCCGTTCATGAAGAACTCGAAGCGTTCCACATAGTCCGGGTTGCCGGGCTTTTTCTTGGTCAGCGGGGAGATCTCGATCGGGTGATCCATCACGAAGGTCGGCTGGATCAGATGCTCTTCGACGAACTCTTCAAAGAAGAGGTTCAGAATGTCGCCCTTGCCGTGGCGCTGCTCATATTCCACATGGTGCGCGTCGGCAGCGGCGCGCGCTTCTTCCAGCGTTTTGATCTCGTTCCAGTCCACACCGGCATACTGCTTGACAGCGTCCACCATCGTGATGCGCTTGAACGGCTGACCGAGGTCCATCTCCACGCCGTTATAGATAATCGTTGTCGTGCCGAGCACCGTCTTTGCCACATGGCGGAAAAGGTTTTCGGTCAGATCCATCATGCCGTTGTAATCGGTGTAGGCCTGATACAGCTCCATGAGGGTGAATTCGGGGTTGTGGCGGGTGTCAAGTCCCTCGTTGCGGAACACGCGGCCGATCTCATAGACGCGCTCCAGGCCGCCGACGATCAGACGCTTGAGATACAGCTCAAGCGAGATGCGCAGCTTGAGGTCTTCGTTCAGCGCGTTGAAATGCGTTTCAAACGGACGAGCCGCGGCGCCGCCCGCGTTGGAGACGAGCACCGGGGTCTCGACCTCGATGAAGCCCTGATTGTCCAGGAAGTTGCGGATCGTGCGCAAAATCAGCGAGCGCTTGATCATCGTGTCCTTCACTTCGGGGTTCATGATGAGGTCCAGATAACGGCGGCGGTAACGCGTGTCGGTATCCGTCAGGCCGTGGAATTTTTCGGGCAGGGGCAGCAGAGATTTGGAAAGCAGACGGATCGCCTGCGCGTGGACAGAGATCTCGCCTGTCTTGGTGCGGAACACAAAGCCCTTGATCTCGATGATGTCGCCGATGTCCCATTGCTTTTTGAAGGACTGATACGCCTCGGCGCCCACGTCGTTGACAGAGACGTAGGACTGGATGCGGCCCTGCTTGTCCTGGATCGTCACAAAGCTCGCCTTGCCCATGATGCGGCGGGCAATGATGCGGCCGCAGATGGAAACTTCCTTGTTTTCCAGCGCGTCAAAGTTGTCCTTGATCTCGGCGCTCTCGTGCGTCTGCGACGCAAGCGTGATCTCAAACGGATCGTTTCCCGCCTGCTGCAGATCGCGCAGCTTTTGAATGCGGATCTCACGCTGCTCGTTGACGCTTTCCTGCGTCAGGTTCTTTTCTTCAGCCATTTGCTTTTCCTCGCTTACTTCGAAATCTCAACGACTTCATACTTGATCACGCCGGCCGGCGCTTCCACTTCCACGATATCGCCCACAGCGTGGCCGATGAGGGCCTTTGCAACCGGGGATTCGTCGCTTGTCAGATAATCCGTGCCCTTGTCCTTAGACGTGGAGGTGGAGGAGATGATCTGATATTTATAGATATCGCCGTATTCGACGTCCTTGATCGTCACTTTGGAGCCCATCTGGATGATGTCGGTGCTCAGCGCGTCTTCGTCGATCAGCTTTGCGCGGGAAAGAATGCTTTCGATCTCGCTGATGCGCGCTTCCAGTTTGCCCTGGTCGTTACGCGCCTCGTCGTACTCGCTGTTTTCGGAAAGGTCGCCGAAGGAAAGCGCGACCTGGATCTTTTCCTTGATCTCCTGACGGCCGACCACTTTCAGGTGTTCGAGCTCGTCCTCCAATTCCTTGATACCGGCAGCGGTCAGCAAAATATCCTGTGCCATCGTGTGTTCATCCTTTCTGTCGCATGACAAAATCATTAACTTATTTATTATAGTTGAAAAGCGGTGCGCTGTCAAGCGTTCGGCGCACTCTTTCTTGCGTGGGAAAGATTTTTTATGGACGTATGCGGGGCTGCGGCGCAGAAAAACACCGTCCGGCTGCAAGCGCGGACGGTACATCTGAAATTACGCGGGGAGCATCACTGCGGCGCGCGCTTTTTTAAGCGCTTGGATTTCCGCGACCTCAATTCCGCATTTTGCATTGCAGGCTGCGCATTGTTTTTCGGTCTCCCCTGCGCTCATTCCTGTGCAAACCCGCTGCCGTCCCAGACGCTCAGCGTGACCGCCGTTCCCTTTTCAAACGACAGCCCTGCCACCTGCGACATCTGCCAGACCTCGCCGACGGTGTGGGTGCCGTCGTTGCGCGTGAGCTCCTTGCTGATGACAAAGCCCTTTTCCGTGAGCAGCTCATACGCGTCCACATACTGCATGCCGCTCACGTCGTCCAGCACGATCATCGGCTTGCCGCTGCTGACCGTGATCGTGATCTCGGTCCCCTTTTCCACAGATTTTCCGCTGGGGATGCTTTGGCGAATGATGGAATTCTTGCGCACGGCGTCGTTTTCTTCAAATTCAAAGTTCAGCGTGAAGTTGCGGCGGAAGGTCGTGTTTCCGGCAATGTTGCTGTAGGTCAGGCTCATGAAGTCCGGCACTGTGACCATTTCCTGCACCGGCTGCTGCGTCACGATCGGCGCGGCGGTCGTCGTGGTCTCGTCCTCCTGGTTCATCGGCAAAAACGAAAACGCGGAAAACGCTTTGTCAAGCAAAGGGATCTCCATTTTATCATAGAGCACTGTGGCATACAGCGTGCAGAACAGCAGCACGATCACAAGCGCCGCTGCGCCGAACACCTTCAGCGCGAGCAGACCTGTCGAAGTGGAATCGCCTTCGTCCTCCATCTGCTTCTGAACGGGTTTCCCGGGTTCGTCCACCGTGGTCTGATGCAAAGAGGTTTCCGCTGTGCGGTTTTCCATCCGCTGCAAGAACTGCTCCATCGTGCGCGTTCTGCGCTGCGGATAGATCTGCAGCGCCTGCGCGAGCGTTTGCACGCCTTCGTTCGTCAGCAGATCGACCGTCTGCGCCGTGAACAGAAAATCGTCGCCCGAAGCGCGCTGCGTTGCCGGCGGCAGACAGATGCCCGTGACGGCGTAATACATCACGGCGGCAAGGGCGTACACATCGGTATACGCGCCCACGGCGTGGCGGTTGTCATACAGCTCCATCGGCGCAAAGCCGGCGGTCGGCACACTGTGCAGCTCCGGGATGTCCTGCTTGGTCTGCGAAACGGAAAAGCCGCCAATGTGCAGTCTGCCGTCGGACGCAACAAAGAGCGTTTGCGGCGAAAGCGCGCTGTGCAGCACGCCGCAGGCATGCAGGCGCCCCAGCGCGAGGATCACCGGACGGAAGATGCGGCACGCGCTCTCCCAGGTCAAAAGCTTGCCCGGCGTTTGCAGATAGTCCTCCAGTGTGATGCAGTCCAACGGTAGTTCGATCGCATAGGCGGTGCCGGCGGAGAAGAACACCTCCGTCACCTGCGGGAGCGCCGGCATCTCATGGAGCGAGCGTATCGTGCGCCAAAGACGCACGAAATCATCCAGCGCGGTCTGATACAGCGTTTCGCTGCCGCGCAAAATCGTCACATCGGTCTTGTCGGCACGATGAATGAGCGCGCGGGGCAAAAACTCGCGCACCGTCACCATTTCCAGTGTGGAAAGGTTTTGCGCCTGATAGCAGACAGAATCGGTCTGCACGCTTGAAACAGCGATCACACGGTATTTTTCGGCGAGGGTGACGCCGCTTTTCAAATAAAGCGCGCCGTCCTCTTCGCTGAGCGCCTTTCCGCAAGCAGAACAAACGTGGCTGTCGGCGGGCATAGGCGCGCCGCAATGCGGGCAAATGCGGGGGTCTGCCATAACATCACCTCATTGAGAATAATCAGTCGATCACAAGCGCGTCGGAATACGCGGACAGGATGGGGATGGAATCCACCATCACAAAGGTTTTGATGCGCACAAACAGCGTTTCGGAATCAAAGGGCGAACGGATGGCGCACGAAAGCGTGTTCGGGTCGTCGATCTCATCGAGCAGCTGATACGGGCCTTCCTCCTGCGCGGCGCCGAACACCAGATAGCCGTCGCACACGCCCTTGCTCCAGCCGACCTTGATCACACCGTTTGCGGCGGGACGCGCGATCAGATACGGCGTGACCGTTTCCGGCTTTGTTGTCAGCGGCAGCGCGGCAGTGCGTGCGCCGTAGCGCACCGTGCCGTTCAGGTTTGCGAAGGCGCAGATTTTATAGAACGCGGTGCTGCACGGGGTCAGACCGTCGATCTCATACGTCGTGCCCTCCACGTCTGCCAGCCTCGAATATTTGCCGCTTTTTGCGTTATAGCGGAACAGGCGGTAGCCGTCCGCACCCTCCACGGCGTCCCAGACCAGGGTGTAGCCGGTGGTGGTGACGTTTTCGGCGGTGAAGCGCGCAATGTCGGCAGGCGTGGTGTAAGCATAGAAGATGGCGGACGTTTTCGCCTTCACGGTCTTGCCGTTGGCGCAATGGCTGACGGCGCGGACCTTATATTGCGCGACCGACGCGCTTTTCAGCTTTTTGACCGTGCAGTAGGGGTTCTTCACCGTGCCGAGCAGGGCAAAGGATTTCACACTGTCCTTGAAGTAGTAGATCTGATACTCCTCCGCGCCCGGCACAGCCTTCCATTGCAGCTTGTGGCTCGTGGGAGTCGTTTCGGTTTGCTTGATGCCGGTCACAGTGGCCAGCGGCGTATAGCACTTGACTTTGACAAGCTTGCCCTTGACAAGCGTTTTGTCCGTTTGCGCATAGGCGCGCACGCCGAAGCAATAGCTTTCGCCGCCGAGCAGCTTCGGCACCGTGACGGCGGTTTTGCTCGTCACGGCAATGCGGTCGTAGGACTTGGCCGCGTAGTCGTAGCGAAAGATCAGATAGCCGTCCGCACCGGCGGCGGCCTTCCATTTCAGCGAGACGCTCGTCTGTGTCACGGCATCGACGGAGAGCTGCACCTTGCCCGGCGTTTGCGGCGCGGCAAAGGCAAAACAGCCGACCGACGCGAGCAGCAGCACAAACAGCAGCGCAAAAACGGCGTTTTTCAATACACGGTGTTGTTTCATGCAAAAACCTCCTTATTCAATCGTTCTGGTCGCATAGGCATTCAGCGTCAGATCGGCGCGGGTGCCTGCGAGGAATTCATAATAGCCCTGCGCGCCGACCATGGTGGCATTGTCGCCGCACAGCGGCAGTTCGGGCACAAACAGGCGCAGACGGTGCTCTTTGCACATCTTTGCCATCTCGCGGCGCAGCACGGAGTTTGCGGAAACGCCGCCCGCGAGCACGATCGTTTTTCTGTTTGTTTCCTTTGCCGCAGCAAGGGTGTGTTCGCAAAGCAGCGAAACCACCGCCGATTGGAACGACGCGCCGAGATCCTCGACCGGGAGCGTCTGTCCCTTTTGCGCGGCGTTGTGCAAGAGATTGAGCACGGCCGTTTTGAGGCCGGAAAAGCTGAAATCGAGCGGTGCGCCGTCCACACGCGGTTTCGGGAAGCGGAAGGCGGTCGGATCGCCGTTTTTGCAAACGCGGTCAAGATTCAGCCCGCCCGGATACGGCAGTCCCATGGCGCGCGCGGCCTTATCGAGCGCTTCGCCCGCCGCGTCATCGCGGGTTTTGCCAAGCACATGGAAGGTCGTGTAATCCTGCACATCCACCAGATGTGTGTGTCCCCCGCTGACAACCAGGCACAAAAACGGCGGCTCCAGCTCGGGGTGGCAAAGATAGTTCGCCGCGATGTGCGAACGCAGATGATGCACGGGCACCAGCGGCTTATTTGCCGCATAGGCCAGCGATTTTGCATAGTTCACGCCGACAAGCAGCGCGCCGATCAGCCCGGGCGCGTAGGTCACAGCCACAGCGTCGATCTCTTTCAGCGTGACGCCGGCGTCTGTCAGCGCTTGCCGCACAACCGCAGACACCGCTTCGGCATGGCGGCGCGAGGCGATCTCGGGCACAACGCCGCCGTAGATTTTATGTTCTTCCACCTGCGAGGCGATCACGTTCGACAGCGCCTTGCGGCCGTTTTCGACCACGGCGGCCGCCGTTTCGTCGCAGGAGGATTCAATGGCTAAAATGCGCATACAAGGTTCCTTTCAAAAATCAAGGGTCAGGATCAGGGCGTCCTCGTCGGGCAAGGTATAAAACTGCTTTCGTTCGCCGCGCTTTGTAAACCCAAGCGCCTCATACAGCCGCACGGCGGCGGTGTTGCTCGGCCGCACTTCCAGCGAAAGAAAGGCGCAGCCGTGCGCTTTGCAGCATTCGATCGCGGCGGTCATGAGCGCTTTGCCGATGCCGCGGCGGCGAAAGGCTTCGCTCACGGCAAGGTTGCAGAGGTAGCCCTCGTCCAAAAGGATCTGCAGCCCGACATAGCCGCAAAGTTCGCCGCAAAGTTCGGCGGC
Source organism: Oscillospiraceae bacterium (assembly GCA_902792985.1). GTDB lineage: Bacteria > Bacillota > Clostridia > Oscillospirales > Acutalibacteraceae > UBA6857. Next base: position 17,651 of record CADBBT010000035.1, on the reverse strand, counting down.
AAAAAAGTGCGCGTGTTCGTTTTCCAGCTCTTCGCGCAGCGCGTTTTCGCTCCACGGCACAGAGAAGCACTGCGCTTCCAGCACGGCGAGCGCAGGCACATCCTTTTCCGTCATCGGACGAATGCGCGGCACGGCGAGCGCGGACAACAGCGTATCCAGATATGCCGACAGCGCATCAGCGCACGCGCGATAGGTTTCCAGATCGCCGCCGAAAGGGTCCGGGACGCCGCCGGGCGGCACAAGCAGCTTTTCGCGTTCAACAAACGGGGCAAGCGCGCGGCGGTGCCCTTCGCTCATGCAGACCACGAGGTCGCTTTCCTCCAGCAGATACGGTGTGACAGGGCGGGCACGGTGCGCGCTGAGGTCAAGTCCCCGTTCGCGCATGACAGCAACGGCGTTTTCGCTTGCGCAGTCGCCCGCAAAGGCGGCAAGCCCCGCGCTTTGCGCCGCGGCAGGCAAACCGGCCGCTTCGGCCTTGGATTGAAACAGCAGCGCCGCCATCGGGCTGCGGCAGGTGTTGCCGGAGCAGACAAACAGCACACGCAGCACACGATCACGCCCTTTCATTGGTATACACATTTATTTTACCACACACAAAGAAAAAAGGCAAGCAAAAGTTGTCGAGTTGAAAGTCGGTAGTCGGTAGTCGGTAGTCGGTAGTCGTTAGTCGGTAGTCGGTAGCGGGTACTTAGAAAAAGCCCGCCGTGGAATACCACAGCGGGTCGGTGAAATCAAGGTTTATTTTTGAATCCAGCGGGAGAACATATTGAACAGTTCGGTCAGCCAGCTAAACAGCTTGCTGATGAAGTCCCAGCCGCCCTTGTTGTTGTTGGTCGGTTCGTCGGTCGGAGCGTCCGGGGTGGGTTCGCCCGTTGCAGGGATCACGTTGCCGGTCTTGATCGTTTCGCCGCAAACGGTGCAAACCTCATCGCCGGTGTAGCCGTCTTCGGTTGCGGTCGCTTCTTTTGCGCCAACGATCGCAGTGGTGTGACCCTTTGCCGGGATGATGGTGCCTTCAGACAGCTTTGCGCCGCAAACGGAGCAGAACTCGTCGCCGGTGTAGCCCTCGTTCGTGCAATCTGCGTCGCCTGCGCCCTTCACGATCACGTCGTGCGCTTCATATGCCGTCTGGCCGCAGACCGTGCAGGTGCGTGCGTGATTTTTAGCGTCGGCATATGCCCAATCGACGTCGGTATAATCATGTTCGCCGGTGGGCGCCATCACAAGGTCGTCAGCCGTAACCAAGCGGTAGTTTCCGTTTTCATACAAGTAATAGGTATCGACAAAGTCACCGACGCTGTCGCTCCAAACACCCGCTCCGACATAATACGCCTTGGTGCCATTTTCACCGCAGTTCGGCTGTGCCGCAACATACGTGCTGCCAAACACCAGACCGATGGTTTCTTCGTTGAGAAGTTCCGTGGTTTCTTCTTCATACTTCGTATAGGTGCAGCCCTGTTCGTCAGCATAGGCGAGGATTTCAGACAATTCCCGTTCATAATCTTCCTGATGTTCCGGATGGCTCAACTGTTCCTCTACCCTACTATTGTACCAACTCTGCAGTTCGTTGGCTCCGGGGCCGGAGAAAACATAGTAACCAGCCGGGATAAGTAAATACAAGTCGCCGTTGAAGTGTACGGACAAATTACATATGTGGCTAAAAGCACCGGGGTTCACATACACATCTCCGTTGAATATCAACTCCATCGGTTCATCATAGTTAAAATACAGATTGTTGTTCAATGTGATTTTCGGCGCGGTAATGGTGATTGTTTCCATTTTTGAGCCACTGTACACAAAGAACGCATCTTGGCTGATTTTGAGGTCCGTGGTGCTTTCAACGGTGTAGGATGTCACATTCTGGTTGCCGTAGAAAGCGTCTCTGTTGATCTGTTCGATCGCGCCGGTGGCGGAAATGCTGGTGATTTCACCTTTACGGTACCACGGGTCGTCTTGTCCGAGATAGCCACTGCCCGTGAAGGTCAATGCGCCGTCATCGTTAAGTGTCCAGCTGAAGCCATCATAAGTACCGCTGCTTGCCGCGCTCGCGGAAAACGCCAGACCGCCAAAGACGGACAGCACCATGAGCAGGGACAGAAGGATGCTGATGGGTTTACGGATGGATGAATGCTTCATAAAGAAGACTCCTTTCCTGCCTTATGGCAAATAAAATAAAAAATCAAAAGCGACCAAACAGGAGCGAAAACTTCCGTTACGGTTGCACTTTCACAGATTCGATAAAAGGGTGGTTATGCTGTTTGTTTGCTTGCTTAGGCATTGTCGCATTCTGCAGCACGGATGTCAACCCCTTCTTTCTATTTTCTTAATTTTAACATACAATTTTCGATTTGTCCATATAGGAAGGGAAATTTTTGTAAATCTTTCGCCCCTTCCACCGGCATACGCCGGTCCCCCTTCCCCGCTCAAACCTCACCCACCACACGCCTTTCGGCGTGCGGTCCCCCCTCCCCGCTTTCGGGGAGGGCAAGATAAGCGCTCTATTGCCGCAAGGTTCGTTATAAAATACTTTTTCTTTGAAACATACGAAAAGATATTTGCTGTCAACAAACGTTTTAGTGACGAATCTATCTATAAAAGCGAATCTAACTTGCCCTCCCCGAAGGCGGGGAGGGTGGCAGCCGCAGGCTGACGGGTGAGGTTTGAAGGCAGCCGCTTCCCTGACGGGTGAGGTTTGACAGACGCATCGCGCCCTCCTGTGAATTCACAAAGGGAGGGTGATGCTCAATGGAATACATCGTACTTACATTGGCATTTACGTTTTTTATCCTCGTTTTGATAAAAGACTAACGAAAAATAACCGCCCCAGGCAAGGTCGCGGTTATTTTAACTATACACTGAGCTAACCGTTGAATCGGTTCCCTCTTGCAGTTTTATTATACGCGCTTTTGGTTTTGTTGTCAAGAAAAATTTATGGGATGCTTGGCAGCAGGCGGCAACGAGTACCGGAAAAGTACCCGCGCACAAAAAGCGGGCGGCCACCGGCCGCCCCACACAGCTAAAAGCTAACAGCTAGCAGCTAACAGCTAACAGCTATCGACTACCGACTCAGTCTTTATACACACGCTTGATCTTGAGCGTGGTCGTTTTCGGAAACTCGGTGTCACGGGTGCGCACCTTCAGAATGCGCTTATACACGGGAAGCTGACGGTTCAGCTCGGTCACGTCGGCCTTGATGCGCTCTTTGGCGTCGGGCTGGGCTTCTTCGTCCAGATAGAACTCCGCCTGAATTTTATCGTCCTCATCAAAGACAACAACTTCCTTGACATACGGGATCGAGATCATGATCTTGTCTTCGATCTCCTCAGGCGAAACGTTCTTGCCGTTGGAAAGCACGATCAGGTTCTTTTTGCGGCCCACATAGAACAGGTAGCCGTCTTTGTCAAAGCGGCCGTAGTCGCCCGTTTTGTACCATTCGCCCTCAAACGTGGACGCGGTCGCCTCGGGGTCGTCGTAATAGCCGACCATGACGTTGTCGCCCTTGACCCAAATTTCGCCCACGCCCTCGTCGTCGGGGTCGTGAATGATCACTTCGCAGCAGCTCATGGGCTTTCCGCAGGAGCCGAGCTTGTGATCCTGCAGGGTGGAAAGCGTGATGCCCGGGGAGCATTCCGTGGTGCCGTAGCCGGTGAGAATTTCAATGCCGAAATCGGACATGCCCTTTTCGATCTTCGGGTCAAGATAAGCGCCGCCGACCACAAGATATTCCAGCTCGCCGCCGAGCGCGTCAATGATGGTTTTGAAAATCTTGCGGCGTCTGTCGATGCCGATTTTGCGCAGCGCACCCGAAAGCTTGAGCCCCTTGCGCAGCTTGTCGGCCTTGCCGCTCTTTTCGGCGGTGCGCCAAATGGATTTATAAATCGTTTCCACAAGCAGCGGCACACCGGCGATCTGCTGCGGATGATAGGTTTTCATATCGTTCGGAATGTCCTTGAGGCTGCGGCAGATGTAGCCCCAACCGGTCATGACGTTGGAGGAAAACAGCGCGCTTGCCCAAGCAAACGTGTGATTCATCGGCAAAAAGCCGATGCCGTGCGTGCTTTGCAAAACGCGCAAGGACGCAACCACCGACGCGGAAACGTTGCGGTGCGAAAGCATGACGCCCTTGCTGCGGCCGGTCGTGCCGGAGGTGTAGACAATGGCGGCAAGGGTGTCCGGCGTGGGCGGGTGGTCAAGATAGCTGTCGGCGCCGGCGTCCAGATCGGCGTGGCCCTCGGCGATCATGTCATAGAAGTCTTCCATCTTCATATAAAGCGAGATCTTCACGTTCGGGTCCTGCTTCATCTTTTCAATCGTGCCGGCAAAATCCTTGGAATAATAAATCGCGTCGCAGTGGGAGCGAACCATGATGTCGATGATGTCCTCGTCGAGCAGCTTCGCGTCGATGGGGATGGAGGTGTTGTTGCCGGTCAGGATCGAATAGAAGCAGATGATCCAGTAATAGCTGTTTTCGCTCAGGATGGCGACCTTTTTGCCGTCCATGCCGTGCTTGAAAAGGAACTGGCCGAGCCCCGTGGCGTCATACCACACCTCGTTGAAGCTCTTGGTGCGGGTTGTTTTCGCCGTCTCCATGTAGATGTACTGCTTGTTGTCGCCGCCGTGAATGTGACCGTATTCAATGAACTCGCGCGCCGTTTTGAAATCGGGAACGTCCATGAAAACGCCCTTGGGATACTTTTTCTTTGCCATGTCCTTCATCCTTTCGGTTCCATTTTACATTATCTTTTGTATTATACACGAACGCACGCAGACGGTCAAGCGTTTTCGGCAAAAAACGGTATTTGTCTACGAACTGTGCCGCCATGCAAAGAAATGCGGAAAAAGAAGAAAAAAATTTGAAAAAGCTGTTGACATTCGCGCAAAGATGGGATATAATATCAAAGCTGTTGCAAACAGCGTGCTGCTATGGCGCAGTTGGTAGCGCGCATCCTTGGTAAGGATGAGGTCACCGGTTCAAATCCGGTTAGCAGCTCCACAGTCCCGAAAACACTGAGTTTTCGGGACTTTTTCGTTGTTTGTCAGAGTGCCGCTGACCGCATCCTTTTTTGCAGAAATTTTAGGAAGGGATGCGGTCAGTTATGGCACCCAAAATCGTGATGAATTCCAGAAGTAATCTGCCTTTACGGGAGGTTTATGAGGAATTCGTTTTCTCAAGAAAAGTGCAAGGATGCACAGAAACAACCGTTCAGAACTACAAGGACAGAATTCACAATGTTTCAAAGTATCTGGACATCGACATGCAGCTTTGCAATCTGACCAAGAGGCATCTGGAAGAAATGATTTGCAAAATGCGTGATGCGGGCTTGGCACACAATACCATTGCGTCCTATGTCCGTTCGCTGCGCACGTTTCTGCTTTGGTGCAGTAAGGAAGGATTGACGAATGTTATCATTCCGCAAATCAAAGAGCGCGAAACCGTAAAGCAAACGTATTCAGACGAAGAGCTGGAGCTGCTGCTGAAACGCCCAAAACCTACTTGTGAATTTGGAGAGTTTCGGGATTGGGTCATCATCAACTTTTTGATGAACTGCGGCTGCCGTGCTTCGACTGTGCGCAACATTCAGATTCAGGACGTAGACCTTGAGCGGCGGCAAATCGTTTTCAGGCACAACAAAAACGGCAGAGTTCAAACAGTGCCGCTGTGCAGTTCTATGGTTACGATTCTGAACGAATACATGCGCATCCGGCGCGGCAAGATGGACGATTATCTGTTTTGCGACATTTACGGCGGGATGCTGACAGAGAACGCGCTGCGGCTGGCAATCGTCCACTATAACCGCAGACGCGGCGTGCAAATGACATCCATTCATGCGTTCCGGCACACGTTCGCAAAGAAATATTTGATTGACTGCGGCGGCAATGCGTTCACGCTGCAACGGCTGCTCGGTCATTCAACGCTTGAAATGACAAAACGCTATTGTGCAGTTTTTGACGCGGACGCGGCAAAGAACTTTGATACATTTTCACCGCTGGAGCATTTGAAACGTGAACAAATAAAGAAACACAAATAGGCACAAGCCGAAGCAAGTGCCCTCATTTTGGAACAAATCAGAACAAATTGGAACAAAGGATTGCAAGATGGATGAAGCTGCTACATCTTGCTTTCTTTTTCGTGTTTTATGCGTATCATGGTGGTTTTACTGATTCCCGTCATCGCTTCCACTTCTTTATACGTTCGTCCGCTTTCCAGAAGTGAAAGCGCGTGCTTTCGCTGTGTCTCTGAGTATTTGCGCGGTCTGCCCTCATGGAACGCCGGGTTTTGTTTTGCGACTTGTTTTCCTGTCTGTGTCCGCTCGACAATCATGCCTCGTTCGTACTCGGCAAAGGCGAGCATGACGGTGAGGATCAGGTTCCCCGTGACCGTGTTTTCAATCAGTCCCATGTTCAAAATGTGCACCCGGACGCCGCGCTCAAATAAGCTGCGGACGGTCTGAACGCCCTCGATGGCTGTTCTGGCAAAGCGGTCTAATTTGCAAACCACCAGCGTGTCTCCTTCTTTGAGCTGTTCCAAGAGCAAGCAAAAGCGCGGGCGCTCCATCGTTTTTCCCGTGAAGGCCTCGGTGATGATGGTCTGGCAGCCGTAGGTTCTGAGGGCGTTTTCCTGATCCTCAAGGCTGTTCCCGTCACGGGATTGGTTTGAAGTTGAAACCCTTGCATATCCGTAAATCATGGTTTTCTCTCCTTTACTTTTGGCCCTAAGTTTCGGCACCGCCTGAACCCTTGAAAACAGGCGGTGCCGCTTTCGGTGTCATAACTTTTGAGTTTTGGTTCTTATGCCTCAAGCATCTGTTCGCCGCAATCCATACAGGCGATTCGGACTTCCCGCGTGGCGCGGACGCTCATGCCGCAACAGGGACAGACATATTTGCGCGTGCTTGATTTTTTCTTTTCCGTGGTGCCGGTGATGTCATAGCCGCCGCTGTGCGTTCCCGTTCCCGCGATTTGGAAAGATGTGAACTCGTTGCGGTTCAGCAGAATGTCGGTGAGGTCGTTGTCAAGCACAAATTCCAGAAGCAAGTCAGACGGCGAGGTTCTGCTCCATCCGTACTTTTCGCTGCGTTCCACGATCAGGCCGCGGGCCTCTGCTTCTTTCTTGAATGCTTTGTTGTGATAGGTGTTGCCGCGGCTGCAGTCCTGAACGCCGTGTACAAAGTTGTAATAGTGCATCATTTCGTGCAGAAGTGTGGCGACGATCTGCTCAATCGGTCTGGCGAGGGTTCCCGCGCCGATGTTGATTTCATGCGTTGCGCCGATGGTGGACACCCATGCGTCAGCTTGCAGTGAGAAGTGGCCGTAGGCTTTCGGCGTGGATTGAATCGTGATGGTCGGTCTTGCAAGTGCACTTTCAAAAAAGCGTTCATTGAGCAAGTCAAAGATTTTGTTGAGGTAGCCCGCCACGCGGTTGTAACTGGTAAGCTGTTTCATGGTTTTGTCCTTTCTGCGTGGGGAATCTTTGCGACTCCCCACGACTTTTATTGATTGTTGTCAGGCGATGGAGAAGCGGCGGCTGGCGGTCTGCTTTGTGAAAGCTTTGTAGAGATCGCTGTGCTCTCTCTTGAATGCCGTGGTGTCAAAGCGGTTGGTGAGCACCGAAGTCCAGCGAACGATGTATTGACCGGCCTCAAGCTCTTCCGTGTCCTTTTTCAGCATTTCGGCTTTGATTTCATCTTTCAGGGACTCGATCTCTTTTCTGGCCTCTTCGGCGAGGGCTTCCCATTCATTCAGGGCGCGGATTTTGGATTCGATTTCGTTGATAGACATTTTTGTGATCTCCTTTATTTTTGACTTTGTTCTTCCCTTGAACTGTCTATATTGTACCATAATCGGTACAAGAAATCAATTGGCAAATGTACCAAAGATGGTACAATATTTTTGTATACTTTTCGGTACTTTTACACTTGACAAAACGCTTGCTTTCGTGTATACTTATAGGTACAAAGGGAGGAGTGGCCATGCCTGTATCGTACGAAAAGCTTTTTGCCCTCATGAAAGAGAGAGGCATAAAAAAGATCGATTTGCGCAACACATACAAACTAAACCCCAAAACGGTGGACAGCCTCGCTAAGAACAAGAGCGTGACGGTGGACACCATCATGCAGCTTTGTGAAATCCTTGACTGTCAGCCGGGGGATTTGATGGAGTACATCAAAGCAGACGAGCCAGAAGCAGAATAAGGTTCCCGCCCCGCTGAACAAAAACAGAATCATTGATCCTTTGCAAGCGCGTCTATGAGGGCACGCGGCGGTGCTCCATGCTCTGCTTTCTTCTTTTCCTCTTGGATGCAGGCGGGCATGTATTTCGGGAAAAATCGTTTTGAATCTGCGCGTTCAAAAATGCGCGGCAATCGTTTTTTCCGCAAAGCCGTTTATATTCTGGAAAACGGGGCTGCGGGTGATCCAAAAGCAAAAAAGAAAAAGGCGGCAACCGCTGGATCGTTCTGATCGTTGCGGCTGCCGCCTATTTTTCACATTTCAATAGTCTCAAAAATATTGACCACAGCAGCGTCAATGCTTGCTTTGGCGAGACTTTCAACTATACGCGCAAGCTCTTTTTCAAAGAGGCTCTCTTCGCGCTTTTTCTTCTTGCGCTCATCCGTTCTTTTTCTGTTGGTTCTGCGGAAAGATTCAAGAATCTGTTCCGGCGAAAAACCGCGCAAGTGCATATCGTGGGAATAATCAGGAAGGTCATCATAAATCAACATTGGATTCAACCCATTTCTTAATAAAGTAAGCGAATTCTCGCTCCATTCATCCTTGTAAAATGATTGGGATGGATTAACCTGTTTTGGCCTTTTGGATTCGATTGGTAGTGCATTACAGACTCGTCGAACGCCGTCCGCTGATTTGATTTTATACAAAATTTTTGATATAATATATATGTAAACAAAAGAAATTTGTTTGCGAAATATAATATTGAAAGGAGGCCATCTATGGCTAACTACGAAGGCGCTTGTGAGTTTATCTCACACGAATCTGATAAAATAGTTTCTTCTAATTCTCGACTTTTGCACGAAGATGGGTGTGATGTTCTCATTAGATATAACGAATTAAATTGCAAAAACCCTTTATTAAAAAAAGCCATTCTGTATTAAAACGAAATCTGATTAGAACCATTGAGACCTTCGGACAGGATATTTTCCCCGAAGAACTTAAACATGGTATTGATACCATCACGCAAATATTTGTTAATAGTAGAAATCGGATTGCCCACATTAAAGGAAAGCAGAAACGAATATATTTAGATGGGCAAGAATCAGTACTATATGCTGCTAAGCTATCCATGCTTTATAGACGATTGCTTTTGGAAATGCTTAAAGTGGATTATAACTCCTATAAAAAAAGCTTAGCAAATGCTTCAAACATTTGGTATCGGTGGTGGGATATTTATGACCACTTTATTGAAAAAAGAGTTTCCCAAGAAAAAGAATGGGAGCGAGAGCGAGAAAAGAATAGAAAAGCAGCAAAATGGAATGCCATTAGAAACAAACTGAGAAAGCTTTTTAGTCGTAAAAAAAAGAGCAAGTAGGAGAATGACCATGCCGGACAATAACTTTTTCAAGCAGCGCCCTGACCTCCACCCGACCATCTATGTCTATGAGCTGCCGCAGTCGGCGTTCCACAAGGGCTACATCAAAGTCGGCTACACCGGCCGCGACGTGATGACGCGCATCAAAGAGCAGATCGGCGCCACGCACCAGCCGTTCAATGTTTTGTTTCAGGATTCCGCCATGCGGCCCGACGGTTCCAGCTTTTCCGATAAGGACGTGCACCGCCTATTGGAACGCAACGGCTTTCATATGCTGAACGCCGACGGCGACAACGAATGGTTCAACTGCACCGTCAAAGATGTCATCGCCGCCATGAACGAGCTGAAAACCGGCGTTCGTCTGGAGGGTGCCCGCACCGCAACGTTCGGTATGCGCCCGGAACAGGCCGCCGCCGTGGAGCGCACCATGGACTATTATGTTTCGGCAAAGAAGGACGACCCGAACCGCCCGCCGAAGTTCCTTTGGAACGCGAAAATGCGCTTTGGCAAAACCTTTGCGTCCTACCAGCTTGCCAAAAAGATGGGCGCAAAGCGCGTGCTGGTGCTCACGTTCAAGCCCGCAGTGGAATCCGCGTGGAGTGAAGATTTGCTCACGCATGTGGACTTTGCCGGTTGGCAGTTCATTTCCAACAAAGACGCAAAGGCGCAAAACCGGACCATCGACGACCAGTACCGCGAAGCGGACAAGCAGCGGCCCATTGTGGTGTTCGGTTCGTTTCAGGATTTGCTCGGCACCACGGATGCGGGCGCAATCAAGCCGAAGAACGAGTTTATCCACACCGCCGTTTGGGACTTGGTGATTTTTGACGAATACCATTACGGCGCATGGAGAGACAACGCCAAAAAGCTCTTTGAAAAACCCGACGAAGAAGACGTGGACTTTGACCAGGAGAAATACAGCCGCGAAGAAGCGGGCAACGCCTACAACGAAAGCTTCATCGAAATTTCGGCTGAGCACTTTCTGTTCCTTTCGGGCACGCCGTTCCGCGCTCTCAACAACGGCGAATTCATTGAGGAACAGGTTTATAACTGGACCTATTCCGACGAACAGCGCGAAAAGGAAGCGTGGGGAGATACACCCGACAACCCGTACCGCGCACTGCCGCGCATGATTCTGATGACCTATCAGATGCCTGACGATATTCGGCAGATTGCCATGCAGGGCGAATTCAACGAGTTTGATTTGAACGTGTTCTTTTCGGCAAAATACGAAAAAGGCGCAAAGCCGGAAACCGCGCGGTTCGTGTATGAAAACGAAGTGCAGAAGTGGCTCAACCTCATGCGCGGCGCACATCTGCCGTCAAACGTGGATGATCTCAAGCTCGGCAAGGACAAACGCCCGCCGATGCCGTTTTCCGACGGTCGGCTGCTGAATGTGCTTTCCCACACGCTTTGGTTCCTGCCGAATGTGGCATCGTGCTTTGCGATGTATAACCTGCTGCAGCAAAAGCAAAACACGTTCTATCACGATTACAAAATCAACGTCTGTGCCGGTTCCAAAGCTGGCATCGGTCTGGACGCCCTCATTCCCGTTCAAAAGAGCATGGGCGACCCGCTCAAGACAAAAACAATCACGCTTTCTTGCGGCAAACTCACCACCGGCGTGACCGTGAAACCGTGGACGGGTGTTTTCATGCTGCGCAACCTGAAAAGCCCGGAAACCTACTTCCAGACCGCTTTCCGCGTGCAATCGCCGTGGGAAGTGACGAACGAAGAGGGCAAAAAGGAAATCATGAAAGAAGAATGCTATGTCTTCGACTTTGCCCTTGACCGTGCGCTTGGCCAGATTGCGGATTATTCCTGCCAGCTCGACATCAACGAAAGCAACCCCGAAAAGAAGGTTGCGGAATTCATCCGCTTCCTGCCGGTGCTTGCTTATGACGGCAGCTCCATGCGGCAAATCCTGGATGCCCTCATGAGCATCGAAGGGTTCCGTTCTTTGAATTCGGATATTCAAACCATCATCAACAAATCCGAAGCTGTTAAAAAGGCAAAGAAAGAGAAAGAAAAGCTCACACCGAAAGAAAAGAAAGAGCTCACAGACGAAGAAAAAGAGTACAAATCCAAGCGTAAAGAGATTCAGGAAAAGCTCATCAAGTTTGCAACCCGCGTGCCGGTGTTCATGTATCTGACCGACTACCGCGAACGCTCGCTGAAAGATGTGATCACGCAACTGGAACCGGCGCTGTTCAAAAAGGTGACCGGCCTCAACGTGAAAGATTTTGAACTGCTTTGCTCGCTCAACGTGTTCAACGCGAATCTGATGAATCAGGCGATTTTCCAGTTCAAGCGCTATGAGGATGACAGCCTTTCCTACACCGGCATTGACAAGCACGCGAACGATGAAACCATCGGCGGCTGGGACACTGTTGTGAAACGCGAAGAGTATCAGCAGTTGTTCTATAACCAACAGGCAACCATGGAAACAGAATTGCCGCCCGCGCCGCCGGTGATCCCCGAACAGCCAAAATCGGCACCGCCGGTGCAAAAGTCTGCGACTCCCGCACCCAAGCCGATGCCGAAACCGCAGCCAAAGCCCGCGCAACCCACACCCAAGCCGACACCGGCACCGCAGCCCAAACCCGCGCCCGCGCAACCGGCACCCAAGCCCGCAGAGAAAACAGACGCATTTGTAATGCCGGAACTGCATGAGGGCATGAGAGTAATGCACAAGTCTTTCGGTGAAGGGACCATCGAAAAAATATTCACGCAGACATTCGGCAAGGGCAAGCGCATCAACGTGAAGTTCATTGCAAAGGGCGAAAAGACATTTGTTGTCGATAAAGACAGCGATTTGAACGCTTTCAAGAATGGGTTGCTCACAGTGGTTGAATAAAGCAAAAGGCACAGGTTCACGCCTGTGCTTTTTTGAATATGCACTTTCAATTTGCCCTCATTCATGTTATAATCCTTCTGGCGATGATTATGGCTAACACGATAGACAAGAACCGCAGACCCGGCGGCAAGAGCGAAAACCAGAAGCTCAAGTCGCTGCTGGTTGAAAAGGTACTGCTCCACGAAACCGATGAAGAGCACGCGCTTTCATCCACTGACATCATTGCGCATCTTGGCTTGTATAATATCGACGCGGAACGGCACGCCGTTGCCCGCGACATCAATGCCCTCATAGATTTGCTTGATGCAGAAGCAGCCAAAAACTTTTCCGGGGATGAGGGCGCATCACTCGGCTATGAGATTGAATATGATGCCTCTTTGCGCGGCTACAAAGTGATAAACCGTCCCGTGGACATCAATGACCTTGTGCTTCTGGCTGACTGCATTCACTCTGCGCGGTTTATCACAAAGTCTCAGGAAGATGCCCTCATTGATGCGCTGTCTCATCTTTGCAGTAAGTATCAGGCCGAGCGGCTGCGTGAAAACAACATTGTGGCCATTAACCGCTTAAAGACAAAAAACAAAAGCATGATGCAGATTATCAGCACTGTCAATGATGCGATTGAAGCGGATTGCAAAATTACGATGCAGTATCTGAGATATACGCTCAAAGACAAGGAACGCCCTGAACCCCGAAAAGAGCCATATAAGCTCAGCCCGTTCAAGCTGATAATGAATGATGGCTTTTATTATCTACTGGCATATTCTGACGAAAAAAAGCGCATCATGACGTTCCGGCTTGACCGCATGTCAAACGTCAGGCTGACCGTCGAAACAAGAGAGGGCGAAAAAGAGTTCCGTGAGATCGGCATGTCCGGCTTTACAAAGCGCGTGTTCAATATGTTCCGCGGAGAATCGGTGCACGTCGGTATCCGTTTCATCGCTTCTAAACTTGATACTGTGATTGACCGATTCGGAACCGGCCCTGATACAATTTACACGCCGGTGGACGCGCATCACTTCATTTTGCGCACAGATGTTGAAATCAGCGACGCTTTCTTCTCTTGGATCAGCGGATTCAAAGGCGGTGCCGTATTGATAGAACCTGAAAGCGTTGTGGAGAAATATAAGGAATTTTTGAAGATTAACGCAAAACGTCACGGTTTGACCCTCGTTGATTAAGCTTGTTCCAATTTGCCCTCATTTGTTCCGTTTTGTTCCATTTTGTTATGGTTTGATGTGATTTGTTTCTCGGTGTTTCAATTATTAAATATTCTTCATTCCCCTTGACTTCTGGATTGTATGCTGTAAAATAAGATTTAGCAAGAGGATGCAGTCTGATTCTTGAAAAAAGATACTCTGCATTCGATCAGAGGCGTGGAAAACGCAGTGTTTATAGGGCTTGTCAGAAATCTCTCCCAAGCTCAGCGCGAGCTGAGCGGTTGGTAAGGATGAGGTCACCGGTTCAAATCCGGTTAGCAGCTCCAGAGTCCCGAGCCTGACGGTTCGGGCTTTTTATTTTTTACAGAAAAGGAAAAGCTGAGGGCGCGGGGCTCTCAGCTTTTTTCATGGTAGGTAACAGATTTACTTTTTCAGGCCGAACAGCGCGAGGATCGAATGGAACAGGCCGACAAAGAAGCCGCCAAAGCCCTCGTGCGTTTCGCCGCAATATTTGCAGCCGCCGCTTTGCTGCTGCGGCTCATCCTGCTGTGCGGGTTGTTCGGGCTGTGTGACATCCTGAAGATGCGTGTGGCAGCGGGTGCAGTTGCCGTTTTTATCCGGCGCAGTGTGGCCGAGGGCGTCAACATAATCCGCAATATATACGCTGTCGCCATGGGTGCAGGTGTATGTCGTATAGCCCTTTGCGGTACAGGTCGGAGCAGTCACGGCCTTTGTGTACTGATGTTTCAGCGCCGCGATCGGTTCGCTTGATTCAGACAATGTGACGCCGCAAGTGGTACATTTCACCGTGACTTTCTTTTCGCCCGCAGCGGTGCATGTGGCTTCTTTTACAACGGTTGTCACCGCCGCGCCCGGCGTATGTGCGCCTGTTGCGCTGATCGTCTGCGTTGTGTTGCTCAGTGCTTCGCCGCAGACGGCACATTTCACCGTCACCAGCTTGATACCGTTTTGGCCGCAGGTGGCTTGCGCAAACACAGTCTCCTCTGCCGCGCCCTGCGTATGGTTGCCGGTTGCCGGAATCGTCTGCGTGCTTTCGCTCAATGTTTTGCCGCAGTCCGTGCATTTCACCGTCACCAGCTTGGCGCCGGGTTTTCCGCATGTTGCCTCTGAAAGAACGGTCTCCTGCGCTGCGCCGGCCTTGTGTTCTTCGGTTGCGGGGATCACTGCCGTTTCAGTGCTCAGTGTTTCGCCGCAAGCAGAGCATTTCACCGTCACCTGCTTGGTTCCGTCCACACCGCATGCGGCTGCTTTCAAAACCGTTTCCTCTGCGTCACCCGGCGTATGTGCGCCTTTTGCCGGAATCGCTTCGCCTGCATTCAAAACCTCGTTGCAAACCGTGCAATATGTAATGCCGGTAAAGCCATCGACAAGGCAGGTCGCAGGGTATGCGCCCGTTGTTACAGAGACGTGGTCCGTTGCGGGGATCACATTTTGCGCCGTGATCACTTTGCCGCAGACAGCGCAATGGCTGCCCGCTGTCAAACCGCTTGCTGTGCAGGTGGCTGCCACCGCAGGGTCGGTCACTTCGATGTGACCGGCAGCGGGGATCTCGCTTTGCTCCACAAGCACTTTTTGGCAGTCTTTGCACTTCCAGCCGTCAGTCAGACCGGTTTCGGTGCAGGTCGGCGCCTTGCCCGGAATTACAACAAGGCTATGCTCTGTCTTTTCAATCGGTTCGGTTCTTGTTTCGCCGCCGACAAGGCAGGTATAAGTCTTTACGCCCGCTTCGGCGCAGGTCGGCGTTTTGGTCACAACGCCATCGTCCCAGTTGTGTGCCAGGATATCGACCGGTTCGGTCTTTGTTGCGCTGCAGACGGTGCAGGTGTAGGTCACAACACCGTTTTCGGTGCAGGTCGCGGTCTTTGTCACCACGCCGCTGTTCCAGCTATGATCGGTCGTCCCGGTCAGCGTCTGATTCAGCGTTTCGCCGCAGCGTGCGCAAATCGTGATATCATAGCCGACCTGGCTGCAGGTGGCGTCGGTATGGTGGGTCTGTTCCTTATGGCCGAGCGCCGGGATCGTGGTCTGCAAAGCGATCACTTCGCTGCACTCGGAGCATACGCGCCCCTCTGTCAGGCCGGATTCCAGGCAGGTTGCCGGAACGGCGGGCGACACCACTTCGGTGTGACCCTTTGCGGGGATCACTTCCTGCGGCAGCAAAATCTCACCGCATTCCGAGCACTTTTTGCCGTCGGTCAGACCGCTTTGGGTGCAGGTGGCAGGTGTGCCGGGGATGATCTCTTCTGTGTGCTGGTGTGCTTCACCGAGGACGCGGGTCAAGCTAAGTTCGCCCTTATAATCGCCTGTGCCGGTGACGGTGAGAACCAGCGTTTTGCCGAGATCTTCCGTTTTGACGGTGTAAGTCTTGGCGGTGCTGACCTCTGTGCCGTCCACTTTCCAACTGTAACTTACCGTGGCGGCGGTCGGCGTCAGACCCGATCTGTTTGCGGTCAGAGTTGCGTCCGCAGCCGCTTCGCCGTCAATGGTCAGAACTCCCGCGATCGGCGTTTTAAGGTCGTCCGGCGTCAGCAGCGCCACGTCGCGCAGTTCGGGATAGAAATAGTCGTCGCGGCCTTCCATCGTCCAGACGGTGTCAAAGTCCCAGCCGGTGAACTGGATCTGCCGCTTGAGCTGGGCGGCAGTTTTTTCCACCGCGCCGGTGGAGGTGAAGCCGCTGCCTTTCAGATAGAAGCAGTTGGTGGAGGAGGCGTTGCTGATTGCATAGTTATTGTAACCGTCCGATATCTTGCCGATATTATAACAATTTGAAACTGTTGTCTGGCTATTTGCATAAATTATACCTGCATTTTTCTGTGAATTCGAAGTAATTTCGCCGTAATTATAACAGTTATAGATTTTTGTGATTCCATAGCCCGCAATACCGGATACATAGTCCATACCGTTTCCTTTGGTATTCTTGCTCCCAATGCTTCCGCTGTTCATGCAGCAATAAACATTCATGCTGACAGAGTAACCAACAATGCCGGACACATAGTTATTAAACCAATAAACACCATAATGATCCGTTGTCGTGAAAATCGATGCAATATTTCGACAGTTTTGTACTGTGCCGGTTCCAAAGCCAGTGATTCCGCCTACATAATTTTGATAATCAGTGTTAGTGTTTACATGTCCGGTGACAGACAGCTTCACAATGTTTGTACAATTCTCAATCAGGCCGCCAGAAATCAAGAGTGCTGCTATGCCACCGACATAATTATTACTATTAGTATCGCTCACTGCTATACTCCCCGCCACAGTCAAATTCCGCACGGTGCCGCTGACGCGCGCAAACAGACCGAAATAAACGGTGCTGCCTGTTCCCGACGGGAACTTCGTCACGTTCATGCGCAGGCCGGAAATGGTGTGACCGTTGCCATCAAAGACACCGGTGAATACGTCGTTCGAATAGATGTCCTTGCTGCCGATGGGGTTCCAGCCCTGGCCGTAATAATCGTAGTCGCCGCCGGGCTTGACCCAATTGGTCATGTCGATGTCGTTCATAAGCTTGTAGTTCTTCGTCAAGTCATAACGCACGTCGTCAAGGTCTTCATAGGTATAGATCTCGACCCAGTCCGTCGGCTCGTTCGCTGCGCCGGCCGCAAAGGGAATGCAGCTCAAAAGCATGAGCGCTGAAAGCAGAACGGCAAACAGTTTTTTTGTGTGTTTCATTAAATTCGTCCTCCGTTTCCATTTTTTTCAATTATAGCAAACCTTTTTTTCGTTTGCAACCCCACAGGAACGAAATGTCAAAAAATTGGAACGAATTAAAAAAGAAAAAGCCGCCTTTCGGCGGCAACAATTGCGCATTGCGAATTGAAAATTGAAAATTAAAAAGTCCGCTTTTAGCGGACTTTTTTCCCTGTACCCTCAAAACTGAACAAATCGCTTTCACTGCGGAGGTACTTTCATTGTAGAACCAAATTCTTTTGGTCAAGCCCTCGACCGATTAGTACTGCCTGGCTGAATATATCACTGTACTTACACCTGCAGCCTATCAACCTCATAGTCCTTGAGGGGTCTTACTAGCTTATGCTATGGGATATCTTATCTTGGAGACGGCTTCACGC
>CADBBT010000034.1 GCA_902792985.1 Oscillospiraceae bacterium | reverse complement strand
AACGAAAACAGCGACAAATGGCTCAAGGTGCTGCTGAAGAACCAGTTCCACGACATCTTGCCGGGTACCTGCATCCAGCCGGTGTATGACCTCTTCCAAAAAGAGATGGACGCGCTGCTGGAAAACTACGCCGCGCAAACGGCGCAGTATGCCAAAAAGCTCACCGACGAAAGCGACAAGATCACGCTGTTCAACACGCTGTCCTTCCCGCGCACTGACGTTGCGGTGCTCGATGAAAAGGGCTATGCCGCGTCCCTGCCCTCGCAGCGCTATACCGATCTGTTCGGCAACGAAAAGCTCGCTGTCGGCGGCGTTGCGATCGACGGCTTCGGCAGCACGGTGCTGGAGCTTTGTGATACGCCGCTGCACGCGGATTCTCCGTTCACCTATGACGGAACAACGCTTGAAACGCCGTTTGCCCTCATCCGCTTTGACGATAACGGCTACATCGCTTCTTTCATCGACAAACAAAGCGGCAGAGAGCTGCGCAAGGAAAACGGCGCGCCGCTCGGTGTGCTGCTGTTCGGCGAGGATGTGCCGCTGAGCTACGACAACTGGGACATCGACCGCGACGTGGTCGAAAACCTGCAGCCGGTCTGCGGCTTCAAAGGCAGAACGCTCGTCACGGACGGCGCGGTGGAGATCCGCCTGCGCAGCACATTCGAGATCGAAAACGGCACAACGCTCACGCAGGATCTGGTCTGCTATGCCGATTCGCCCCGTGTGGATTTCCACACGCTCGTCAACTGGAACAGCCCGCACCGGCTGCTCAAGGTCGGCTTTGATCTCGATATTGCCGCAAAGAGCGCCAAAAGCGAGATCCAGTTCGGCGCGATCGAGCGTCCGACGACGGCGAACAACAGCCTGGAACTTGCAAAGTTCGAGGTCTGCAACCGCAACTATACCGATATCAGCGAAGCGCGTTTCGGCGCCGCTGTGCTCAACGATTGTAAATACGGCATCTGTGTGCTTGACTGCAACGTGCGTCTTTCGCTGCATCGTGGCGGCACGCATCCCGACGGCACGGGTGACAAAGGCCTGCATGAGATGACCTACGCGCTGCTGCCGCACTGCGGCGATTTCAACGCCGAAACGGTCGTGCAGCCGGCCTATATGCTCAACGTGCCGATCGTTGCCGCAAAAGGCAAAGCGGATGTGAAGCCCCTTGTGACGATCGGCGCGCCGAACGTCATTTGCGAAGCGGTCAAGCCCGCCGAGGACGACACAAACGCGTTCGTGCTGCGCCTTTATGAATGCGAGGGCAGCAAAACAAAAACAAGCGTGCGCTTTTCCGCGCCGGTTGCAAAGGCAGAGTTTACGAATCTGCTGGAGGACGTGCAGGGCGAAGCGCAGGTCTGCGACGGACAGCTTTCACTTGTGTTCAAACCGTTCGAGATCAAGACCGTAAAAGTTTATCGCTGAAGCGGGGGAAAAAGATGAATCTGGATACAGCGCGCAAAAAGGCAAAGGCGCTTGTTGCGCAGATGACAACCGAAGAGAAAATGAGCCAGCTTCTGTTCGAATCCCCGGCGATCGAACGGCTGGGCATCGCGGCCTATAACTGGTGGAACGAAGCGTGCCACGGCGTTGCGCGCGCAGGCGTTGCAACGGTGTTCCCGCAATCCATCGGCATGGCGGCAAGCTTCGATACGCCCCTGGTCGGCGAAATCGCTGCGGCGATTGCCGAGGAGGGACGCGCAAAATATAACAAAAGCGTTGCCCACGGCGACCGGGGCATCTATAAGGGACTGACCTACTGGGCGCCGAACATCAACATCTTCCGCGACCCGCGCTGGGGACGCGGACAGGAGACCTGCGGCGAAGACCCGTTTTTGACGTCTGAAATCGCCAAGGCATACATCAAAAACCTGCAGGGCGACGGCGAATTTTGGAAAGCGACCGCCTGCGCAAAGCATTTTGCGGCGCATTCCGGCCCCGAAGCAAAACGGCACGGCTTTGACGCGGTTGTTTCCGAAAAGGATCTGGCGGAAACCTATCTTCCCGCGTTTGAAAAGGCCGTGGAAGCCGGCGTTGCGGGCGTGATGGGCGCTTATAACCGCACGAACGGCGAACCCTGCTGCGCGAGCAAAACGCTGATGGAAACGCTGCGCGACAAATGGGGGTTCGAAGGTTACTTTGTCTCCGATTGCTGGGCGATCAAAGACATTTTTGACGGCCATCACTGCGTGGATTCCATGAAGGAAGCGGCGGCGATGGCGCTGAACGCCGGGTGCGAGCTGAACTGCGGCGAGGCGTACCATTCGCTGCACGAGGCGTTTGAAGAGGATCTCATCTCGGAAGAGACGATCACCGCGGCGGCGGAAAAGCTGTTTACGATCCGCGCAAAGCTCGGTGAATTTGAAGAAACGCGCCCGTTTTCAGATATTCCCTATGCGGCGGTCTGCGCACCCGCACACAAGGCGCTGAGCCTGAAAATGGCCGAAGAAAGCCTTGTGCTGCTGGAAAATAAAGCGCAGTTTTTGCCGCTTGACGCTAACAAACAAATGAAGATCGCCGTTGTCGGCCCCACCGCCATGAACGAGTGGTCGCTGGAGGGCAACTACAACGGCCACGCGGACGAATATATCACCGTTGCCGACGGCGTGCGCCGCGTGTTCAAAAACGCCGCCGTGCGCGTTGCCGACGGTTCGCCGATCTGCGACGGTGTGCAGTCGCGCTGGAACGAGTTTTCCAATCTGACCAGCGAGGGCGTTGCCGCGGCCGAGAACGCGGATGTGACGGTCCTTTGCCTCGGACTCGACCGTACGGTGGAAGGGGAAGAGCTCGGCTTTGTGAACGATTTCACCGGCGGCGGCGACCGCAAAACGATGCACCTGCCCGCCTGTCAGATGGAGCTTGCCGAAGAGATCTGCAAGGTGTGCGGCAATGTTGTTGTCGTTGTGCTTTGCGGCTCGTGCGCCGATCTCGGCGAAACGGTGCGCAAAAAGGCAAAGGCGATTTTGCACGGCTGGTATCCGGGCGCGCTGGGCGGTCTTGCGATCGCAAACGTGCTTTCCGGCGCCGTGTCGCCGAGCGGCAGACTGCCGATCACATTTTATAAAGAAGAAAACACGCTGCCCGCTATGGAAAACTACGATATGGACGGGCGCACATACCGCTATTTGAAGGAAACGCCGCTGTATCCGTTCGGCTTCGGGCTGAGCTATACCGCGTTCAGCTACGGCAAAGCGGAAATTGAAGCAGCAGACGAAAACCGCATCACGGTACGCGTGCCTGTGACAAACACGGGCGAGCGCGCCGGCAGAGAGGTCGTGCAGTGCTATGCAAGGTTCACCGACAGCCGCACGAGCACGCCGAACTGCCAGCTTTGCGCGTTTGAAAGCGTGTTTCTGGAACCCGGCGAGCGTAAAACAGTGACACTGGAAATCGACCGCTACTGGCTGAAAGCCGTGCTGCCCGACGGCAGCCGCGCAGAGCCGGACGGCGGCATTACCCTTTATTTCGGCGGCGGTCAGCCGGACTGCGACGCCGAAGGGTTGAAGCTTTGAAAGGAAGAGATCCCATGAAGATGAAAAGAATGCTCGCGCTGTGTCTGTCGGTGCTGCTGCTTTGCGGCACTGCGGTGTTTGCCGGTGCATCGGGCGAGACCGCCGAGGCGTTTGCGCCGGTGTTTCGCTTTGTTGCAAGCAGCGACACCCATGTGAGCGACAGCAGCGACGTGACCGCGCAGCGCATCGGCAAAATGATGCGCACGGCATACACGGTTGCCGAAAACGACAAGAGCTATCAAAAACTCGACGCTGTGCTGGTTGTCGGCGATTTGACGGACGACGGCACCAAGACGGAATATGAAAAGTTTTCCGGTGCGATGAAACCGGCGCTGAAGGATGAGACTGCGCTGTTAGCCGTGGTTGCGAAAAACCACGACGGGTATCAACTCAGCCGCAGCGAGATCCGCGAAAAATGCAGGGAGCTCACCGGCTTCGACGCGGATTTCCACGCAGTGCTCGGCGGTTTCCATTTCATCGGTCTTTCCGCTTCCGAAAGTGCGCTGCAGCATTACGATCTCGGCCAGCTCACCTGGCTGAAAAAGCAGTTGGACGAAGCTGTGAAAGCCGACCCGAACAAGCCTGTGTTTGTGATGCATCATGAGCCGACCGTGGAAACCGTCTACGGCTCCGGCATCTATGACGGCTGGGGCGTGCCGTATTTCGGCGCGATCCTTTCAAAGTACCCGCAGGTCGTGGAGATCTGCGGCCATTCGCATTATCCCGTCAATGATCCGCGCTCTGTCTGGCAGGGCGATTATACCGCGATCAATACCGGCGCGGTCGCTTATACGGAGTTTACGATCGACGCCTATCGCGCCTATCATCCGGCGGATCGCAACGAGGTTGCGAACTACTGGATCATTGAACTCGACGCGCAAAACAACCTGCGTCTGCGCGGCATGGATCTGAACGCCGCAGAAGTGCTGTGCGATCTTTTCATGAAAAATCCGGCAAACAAAGCCAACCGCGCGTTTTCCAAAAAGGCGCAAAGGGAAGCTTCCGTCGCGCCCGCGTTCAATGATTCTGCCGCGCTGTCTTTGACAACGACCTTCGGCGGCTGCAAGGTGCTCGTGCCCGCGGCAGAAACCGCAACGGGTGAGCCTGTGACGCTATATCGCGTAAAGGTGAAGGATAAGCTCGGCGGCACCGTGCAAAAAGACTGGTTGCTGCCGCAGTATTACCGTGCGGACGGAACGGATGAGATCGTGTTCGATATTGCGCATCTTTCCAAGGGGACCTATACGCTGGAAGTGAGAGCCGAAACGTGCTACGGCAAGCAGTCCGCGCCGCTGACGGCAACTGTCACGGTGGACGGGTTGACCGGCCTTGCGCATGTGCGCGATCTGTTTGTAAAGCTGTTTGAAGACATCAAAGACTTCTTTGTTCATTTATTCTGGTAATTACAAGGGGGCGTTTTCATGAAAAAGAAACTGTGCATCGTATTTGCAGTTCTGCTTGTTGCTGTGCTTGCGCTTGCGGCTGTTGTTCCGCCGATGACACAGAAAAAGACGATGGAAAGCGCAAGCTTCGGCGCCTATGATCATGTGATTATCGTCGGCATCGACGGGGCGGGGCAGTTCTTCCGCGACGGCGATATGCCGAATTTTCAGCGCATCTTCAAAAACGGCGCGGTCAAGTATAACGTGCGCACCGAGGTGCTGACCGATTCCGCGCCGAACTGGACGTCGATCATCAGCGGCGTGTCCTATTTCAAGCACCGGATCCACAACGGCGACTCCGGAGAGAATGTCCGCACAAGCGACACAAAATATCCGACCGTGTTCGGCGTTTTGCGCAAGAC
This sequence comes from Oscillospiraceae bacterium, assembly GCA_902792985.1. Lineage (GTDB taxonomy): Bacteria > Bacillota > Clostridia > Oscillospirales > Acutalibacteraceae > UBA6857. The sequence continues at coordinate 31,351 of CADBBT010000034.1, read as the reverse complement.
CGACAAACAAAGCACACTTGCGTCGTTCGCTTACTGGGCAAACATCAACATCGGCATTGTGGAGAACGACATCGACGTCATGCAGTGCACGATTCCCGACGACCGCAAGCTTTGTGCAAATTTGTGCAATTATCTTGATCAGGGCAACGACCCGCGCATTCTGTTCACGGTGTTCGATCTTGTGGATGAGGCCGGTCACGCGCACGGCAGCGCTTCTGAAGAATACTTTACCGCGCTGCACACAGCGGATGAATACCTCGGCAAGGTCTATGACGCGTGCGAGCGCAACGGTCTGCTTGAAAACGGGCTGTTCCTTGTCACCGCCGACCACGGCCACACGATCAAGGGCGGCCACGGCAGATTTTCCAAGCGCGAATCGCTCACGACCATCGCCGCTGTCGGCAAAACAGTCATTCCCGGCGGAACGTATGACGTTGTGACGCGTGACCGCGACATTGCGGCGATCACGCTGTTTGCCCTGGGAGAAGCACGTCCGGCAACGATGTCTGCGCGCGTGCCCGCAAATCTCTTTGTGAAAACGCCGGGAGAATGCCGCTCCTTCTATAAAGACGCGCTCGACGGCATCATCTCGCCGGTGATGTGGATCGTTACGCAGTTCTGGAAAGGCTGAGAAAGGAGATCATTATGAGTTTTTCTGAAATCAAACAATGGATCATCGGCGCCGTGTTCGGCGTGTTTGCCGTGCTGCTGGCAGTTTTGCCGCTGCAGGGGACGCAGCATGCCCTTGCGCCGGTCGGAAAAGACCTTCCGACCACGCCGGACGATTTTTTGCCCACGGTGCGTCTGGTGATCTTCACCGACACGCACAACCACAACGACCGTGTGGCGAACGCGATCGACACGGCGTATGCGATGTTTGATACCGCCGCGCCGTATGCCGGAGTTGACGGTTTCTTCTGCCTTGGCGATTTTTCGTCCATTGGCGAGGAGAGCGCTTACATCAACTATGCACAGACGATCAAGGAGCATGTACGCGCCGAAACGCCGATCATCACCATCCACGGCAACCATGAATTCAAAGACGACAACTACCGCGAATATTTCAGCGCACACTTCGACCACGATTTTGACACGGTGACAACGATCAACGGCTTTTCCTGCATCGCGTTTTCCGGCGAGCGCAGCCAGACCGAATGGACGTTTACGCCCAACAGCCTGAAATGGCTGTCCGATTCGATCAAAACCGCCGAAAAGAACCGCACCGACGGCCGCGCGATCTTTGTGTTCCAGCATCCGCACCCGTGGGGCACGGTGTACGGCAGCTCCGTCTGGGGCGATCCGCAGCTCAATCCGATCTTTTCCGGTCATCCTGCGCTGGTCGATTTTTCCGGCCATTCGCACTATCCGATGAACGACCCGCGCTCCATCAATCAGTCCACCTATACCGCGGTCGGCTGCGGCGCGATGGAATACTTCGAGCTGGACAACAACTGCATCCCCGGCCAGCATCCCGACGGCTATGATCCCGCAAATCAGATGACGGTGCTGGAAGCGGACAACGACGGCAGCGTGCGCATTCAGGGCTACGATCTGCTGTCGAACACCTATTTCTGCGAGTATTACATTGACAATGTCAACGACTGCCGCTCCTATCCCTACACCTATAACAATATGGCGCTGCACGACAAAACGCCCGTTTTCCCGAAGGACGCAAAGGCTGCCGCCGCGAAGAACGAAAACGGCGAATGGGTGCTTTGCTTTGACGAAGCCGAGGCCGCACCTGGCTTCATTGTGCACGAATACAATGTGACGATTCTCAACGACAAGAACCTGCCGTGCTATCACGAAAACCTTATCAACGATTACTTCGTTATTGACGGCGACAACACCGCCGCCTTCCGCATCGGCGCCGACACGCTGGAAAGCGGAAAGACTTACAAGCTGCTTGTTGTGGCCGAAAGCGCCTATCACAAGCTTTCCAAACCGCTGCTTGTGACCTTTACAGCGCAGTAAACGGAGCGGGACAATGCAGAACAAAACCAAACGCGCCGTTGCGATCGGCGCCGCCATCGCAGCGATCTTTGCCGCGGTTGTGCTGTGCATGGTGGTGCCCTCGCTCACGATGAAAGACGAAGCGCTCCCGGCCGGCGCATTGCAGCTGGTCGGCCATCGCGGCTTTTCCGCCGCCGCGCCGGAAAACACACTGGCGTCCTTCCGTCTTGCGGCGGAAAACGGCTTTTGGGGCGCGGAATGCGACATTCAGCAGACCGCAGACGGCGTGTGGGTCATCATGCACGACTTGGACGTTAAGCGTATGACCGACGGGAAAGGCAAAGTGAACGAGCTGACGCTTGCGCAGATCCGTTCGCTGCACATCGACAACGGCCGCAAGGTGCGCTCTTTTCCCGATGAAAAGGTCCCGACGCTGACGGAGTATCTTGACCTTCTCAAAAACTACGATACCCGCCCGGTGATCGAGATCAAGTCCGCGCCTGTGGAAGCGATGGACGATCTGGCTGCATTTCTGCTGACGCGCGAAGAAAAAGAAAGCTTTGTGCTGATCAGCTTCGACCGCGCAGACCTTGCGCGCATCAAAACGCTGATGCCGAAAAATCCCGCCTGGCTTTTGACAGAGGCAGCAACGCAGGACGATATCGACTTCTGTCTGCAAAACGGGATCGACGGTCTGGATTTTCGCAAAAAGACAAAACCCGACATTGCCCGCGCCGCTGCCGAAGCGGGACTGAAAACGATCGTTTGGGCGGTGGACGACCGGAGCAAAGCAAAGGCGTTCTATGATCTGGGCGTTACCGCCATCACCACCAACGCGCTGACGCCAGACGCGTTTTGAAAGGAGACTTTACCATGACCTATTTCCTTGCCGTGGATATCGGCGCTTCCTCCGGACGGCATATTCTCGGCTGCGTGAAAGACGGAAAGATCGAGCTTGAAGAGATCTACCGCTTTGACAACGGCATCCAAAACGAAAACGGCGTTCTCGTGTGGGACCTTGCACACCTGCTGCGCGAGGTGAAGGCCGGCATCGCAAAATGCAAAACGCTCGGCAAACTGCCGCAAACGGTCGCCATCGACACCTGGGGCGTCGATTATGTGCTGCTGGACGAAAACGAAAACGAGCTGCTGCCCGCCGTGGCCTACCGCGACGCTCGCACAGCCGCCGTGCAATCGCAGGTGCACGCGCTGCTGTCGCCCGATCTGCTCTATGCGCACACGGGCATCCAGCATCAGAATTTCAACACGATCTATCAGCTTTTCTGCGACAAACAAAGCGGAAAACTGCAAAAAGCGGCGCATTTTCTGATGATGCCGGAATACCTTTCCTATAAGCTGACGGGCGTGATGAAAAACGAATATACCAACGCCTCCACGACCGGCATGCTCGGCGCCGAAAGCAAAACGTGGGACAAAGACATCCTTTCCGCTCTCGAGATTCCGGAAGACCTCTTCTTGCCGCTGTCGCTGCCGGGCACCGAGGTCGGCGCCTTCAGCGAAGACGTGCAGCGCGAGCTGGGCTTCAACGCCACGGTGCTGCTTGCGCCTTCGCACGACACGGCGTCCGCCGTTGCCGCCTGCCCGATCGACGATGAGAGCGTCTACATCTCCTCCGGCACCTGGTCGCTGATCGGCACGGAAAACACGCGCCCTGTGTTGAGCGCACAGGCGCAAAAGGCGAACTTTACCAATGAGGGCGGCGTGGAATACCGCTTCCGCTTCCTCAAAAACATCATGGGCATGTGGCTGTTCCAGAACATCCGCAAGGACCTTGGAAAAAAATACACCTATGACGAGATGATGCTGCTCGCGATGGAAAGCGACTGCAAAAAGACGTTCGATTGCAACGACCCCTCGCTGACCGCGCCCGAAAGTATGCTTGACGCGATCAAGGCGCTGCTGGGCGAAGATCTTCCGCTCGGCGATGTGCTTTCGGCGGTGTATCACTCTCTTGCGCATTCCTATGACGCGGCGGTGCGCGAGATCGAAGCACTCAGCGGCAAAAAAATTGCGCAGATCCTCATCGTCGGCGGCGGCAGCAAAGACCGTTATCTGAACGCGCTGACCGCGCAGGTGACGGGAAAGAGCGTTGTGACCGGTTTGACCGAGGCAACGGCGCTGGGCAACCTGCTGTCGCAGATCATGTTTCACGAAAAAATCAGTCTCAGCGAAGCGAGGCTGCTTGTAAAACAATCATTTGACCTGAAGGAGATTACAGTATGAGCAGATATGATGAAGCAAAACAGATCTACGCACAGTGCGGCGTGGATACCGAAGCGGCGCTGGACGCGCTGAAGGACGTTTGCGTGTCCGTGCATTGCTGGCAGGGCGACGACGTGATCGGCTTTGACAACAAGGAAGCGCTGTCCGGCGGCATTCAGACCACGGGAAACTATCCCGGCAAAGCCGGAACGCCCGCAGAGCTGATGGCGGATATCGACAAGGCGTTTTCCCTCATTCCGGGCAAAAAGAAGCTGAACCTGCACGCGAGCTACGCCATTTTTGACGGCGATCCGGTCGGCAGAGACAAGATCGAGCCGAAGCATTTCAAAGCGTGGGTCGATTTCGCAAAACAGCGCGGCATCGGCATCGACTTCAACCCGACCTTCTTTGCCCATCCGATGGTGAAAGACAACCTCACACTCTCTTCGCCCGATGAAGAAGTCCGCGCTTACTGGGTCGCACACGGCAAAGCCTGCATCCGCATCAGCGAATACTTTGCCGAGCAGACCGGCATTCCCTGCGTGATGAACATCTGGATCCCCGACGGTTACAAGGACATTCCGGCCGACCGTCTCGGTCCGCGCGCACGCTTCAAAAAGAGCCTGGACGAGATCCTTTCCGTGCCCTACGATAAGAGCAAGGTCTATGTGACGCTGGAAAGCAAGGTGTTCGGCATCGGTCTGGAAAGCTATACCGTCGGCTCGGCGGAGTTCTGCCTTTCCTATTCCGCAAAGAACAACATCACGCCGCTGATGGATAACGGTCACTACCATCCGACCGAGGTGGTCAGCGATAAAATCTCCTCGCTGCTGCTGTTCAACGAAAAAATCGCCCTGCACGTCACACGCCCCGTGCGCTGGGATTCCGACCATGTGGTGCTCTTTGACGACGAAACAAAGGAGATCGCCAAGGAGATCGTGCGCAACGACGCGCTCGGCCGCGTGTTCATTGCCACAGATTATTTCGACGCTTCGATCAACCGCATTTCCGCGTGGGTGACCGGTGTACGCAATGTGCAAAAGGCGCTGCTGTTCGCGCTTCTGCAGCCGAACAAACAGCTCAAAGCGCTGCAGGACGAAAACGATATGACTGCGCTGATGGTGCTGCAGGAAGAAATGAAAACCGCCCCGTTCGGCGATGTCTGGAACGAATATCTCAGCCGTCAAAGTGTTGCGGCAGACTACCTTTCCGCTGTGAAGGACTATGAACAGAAAGTGCTGGTGAACCGCGTATGAAAGACATTTTGACTGCGCCGTTTATGCGCGAAATGTGCGACACAACGGCGAATATGTACCGCCTTGGCTGGGACGAGCGCAACGGCGGCAATATCAGCTATCTGCTTTCTGAAAACGATTTGAAGGACTACCTTGATCTTGACAATGTTCTGCGCACGATCCCGACGGGCTTTGACGCGACCGATCTGATCGGCAAATACTTTATCGTGACCGGCACGGGCAAATACTTCAAAAACGTCAAGGGCGACCCCGAAAACAACCTCGGTATCATCCGCATCGCAAAAGACGGCACAACAGCCGAGCTGCTTTGGGGCTACAGCGACGGCGGCAAATTTACCAGCGAGCTGCCGGCACATCTGATGAGCCATATGGCACGCCTCAAGGTCGACCCCGAAAACCGCGTGGTCATGCATTCCCATCCGACGCACACGCTCGCAATGAACTATGTGCATGAGCTGGACGAAAAGAAATTCACCCACACGCTTTGGGAGATGTGCACCGAATGCATCGTTGTGTTCCCGGACGGCGTCGGCGTGCTGCCCTGGATGCTTTGCGGCACCAACGAGATCGGCGAAGCAACGGCAAAGAAGATGGAGAAATTCCGTCTCGTCGTTTGGGGCATGCACGGCATTTACGGCGCGGGCAAAACGCTGGACGAAACCTTCGGCTTGATCGAAACGGTGGAAAAGGCCGCGCAGATCTATATGCTTACGGCGCATCTTCCGCGCGTGAACACCATCAAGGACGAAGAGATGGTAAAGCTGGCGGAATTTTTCAAAGTGAACTACCGCAAGGATTTTTTGAACCTTTAAGGCGAAAGGAGAGACCTTATGAACCCGATTTTTTCCGCAAACTGGATCAAGGCAAAACGCAGCAACAAGTTTGCCGCAACCGATTTTCTGCGCTCGTTCACGCTGCGCGGCGAAATCACCGAAGCCAAGCTGTTTGTAACGGCGCACGGCACCTTCATCCCGTATCTCAACGACCGTCGCATCGGCGAAGATATCCTCGCGCCGGGCTGGACGGTCTATCAGAAGCGGCTGCAATATCTGACCTATGATGTGACGCGCCTGCTGAACGCAGGGGAGAACACGCTGAAGATCGGCGTCGGCCGCGGCTGGTTTTTCCATAACATCCCGGAGGTCATCACAAAAACGCTCAAGGCCGACGAGGTCGCGCTGATCTGCGCGCTGCAGATCTGCTATGCCGACGGCTGCACGGAACTGATCGTTTCCGACGAGCAGTGGCAGACTGCGCGCAGCAACGTTGTTTTCAACGATATCTACGACGGCGAAACGCTCGATCTCAGCGCGCGCAAAGCTGCGCTTTCCCCGGCAAAGGTGATCGTCTATCCGAAGGATATGCTCATCCCCGTGGAGGGTGCGCCCATCCGCGAGCAGGAGCGCATTGCCGGACAAAAGCTCATCCAAACGCCGAAGGGCGAGCTGGTGGTGGATTTCGGTCAGGAGGTCACGGGCTATGTGGAATTTTCCGCAAAAGCGCCGCGCAAAGCCGAAATTTGTTTGCAGCATTTTGAAATGCTCGACCGCGACGGCAACGTCTATACCGAAAACCTGCGCTCGGCAAAGCAGCAGTTCCGCGTGATCTCCGGCGGAAAGGCGTTCACCGCAAAGCCGCAGTATACGTTTTACGGCTTCCGCTACATTCAGGTGACGGGTCTTGAAACGGTGGATCCGGCGGACTTCACCGCCATCGTCGTGCATTCCGAAATGACGCGCACGGGCTGGTTTTCCTGCGCGAACGAGCTGCTCAATCAGTTTGCGAGCAACGTCCTTTGGGGCCAGAAGGGCAACTTCCTCGATGTGCCGACCGACTGCCCGCAGCGCGACGAGCGCATGGGCTGGACGGGCGACGCGGAAATGTTTTCGCGCACCGCCGCGATCAACTATGACGTGCGCGACTTCTTCGACAAATGGTATAACGACATCGCCGCCGACCAGCACGACGACGGCATGATCCCGCATGTGGTGCCGAACGTGCACCGTTTCATCGGCAACAACGCCGGTTCGCCCGCTTGGGACGATGTGGCGACCGTTTTGCCGTGGGAGTTGTATGTGGCCTATGGCGACAAAGACCGCCTGCGCCGCCAGTTTCCGACGATGAAAAAATATGTGGACGGCATGATCGCACGCTGCCGCGATAAAGACGCACCGGCAGACAAAGAATTTGCCCGTCCGTGGACGACCGAGGGCTACGGCGACTGGCTGAGCCTTGAAGATCTCAGCCGCGAACACGGCGTTGGCGAAACCGACCGCGGACTGATCGCCACAGCGTATCTCTGCTTCGGCCTGCAAACGCTCATCAAAGCAAGCCAGATCCTCGGCTATGACTGCGCGTGGTATGAATATGTGCTGGAAAAGGTGCGCGATTTCTTCCAAAGCGAATATATGGAAAACGGCCGTATGAAGCAGGACTTGCAAACGGCGATGGTGCTCGCGCTGATCTTCGGCTTGACGAACGATCCGCAGGAGACCGGAAAGCAGCTTGCCGAAAATGTCCGCCGTATGGGTCGTCTGACCACCGGCTTCATCGGTTCGACCCATCTGCTCGACGCATTGACCATGGTCGGCGAAGACAAGCTTGCGCTCGATCTGCTGCTGCGCACGGAGTATCCCTCGTGGCTTTATGCCGTGACGATGGGCGCAACCACGATCTGGGAGCGCTGGAACGGGCTGTATCCCGACGGCCATTTCGCTTCTGCGGCCATGAATTCCTTCAACCATTATGCCTACGGCAGCGTCTTTTCATGGATGTTCCGCCGCCTTGCCGGCATCGCGCCGGTGGAAGCTGCGCCGGGTTATGCCGCGATCCGCTTTGCCCCCGCGCCGGACGACCGTATCCCCTGGGTGCGTGCGTCGCTGAAGACCGATTACGGCACCGTGGCGTCCTTCTATGAAAAGACCGGCGACGTCTGGCGTTTTGTCTTTACCGTGCCCGCATCCTGCACCGCAACGGCGGAGCTGTTCGGCAAAACCTATACGCTGCATCCGGGCGAAAACGTATTGACGGCAGGATAAGATGATGAACTATACACCTGAACAACGCGCTGCAGAGCTTCTGCAGCGTATGGACCTTTCGGAAAAGATCCGTCAGGTGACGGCGGACATGCTCTTTGATGTGGAAAACGATTATGAAACTCGCCGCGATCCGCTGTGCGGTTCCTATCGCAACCCCGGGCATTTCATGCATTATCAGCGGCAGTCACCGGCCACGCCGAAAGAGGTTGCCGAAAAGATCAACCGCGACGTGAAAACAAGTATCGACGCGCAGCCGCACGGCATTCCGCCGCTTGAAAACGGGGAAGCGCTGCATTCCGCACAGTGGGGGATGGGGACGAATTTTCCCCAGCCCATCTCCCTCGCGTCGATGTTCGACCCCGCGCTGGTGGAACGGGTCGCAACCGCCATCGGCAAAGAAGTCGCGTGCGTCGGCGTGCGGCAGGTGTTCGCGCCGGTGGTCAACCTTGTGCGTGATTGCCGCTGGGGCCGCACTGTGGAAACCTTCGGCGAAGATGTGAAGGTGACAAGCGACTGCGGCAGCGCGATGGTGCGCGGGTTTGAAAAAAACGGCGTGATCGCAACGCCCAAGCATTTTGCCGATAACTACAGCTACGGCGGCCGGGATTCCAACTATTCCGAAACGAGCGAACGCACCATGCGCGAAACGATTCTGCCGCCGTTCAAAGCGTGCTTTGACGCAGGTGCGCAATCGGTGATGGCGGCGTATAACGCCTGGGAAGGCGTACCCTGCAGCGCGAACCGGCGGCTTTTGACCGACATTCTGCGCGGCGAATGGGGTTTCTCCGGGTTTGTCGTGTCGGATTACGTCGGCGTGGAGGGCATCCACACCGCGCACAAAACCGCCTCTTCCGACGCAAAGGCCGCAGCAATGGCGCTGAAAGCCGGGCTGGATGTGATCTTGCCGTTCAACCGCTTTGAAACGGTGAAGCAGGCGATCGAGCTGGGATATCTCACGGAAAGCGATCTTGACAAAAACGTTTTGCGCGTGCTCACGGCAAAGTTTCGCCTGGGGCTGTTCGACGCGCCGTATGCAGACGCGGAAAACGCCGACGCCATCGTGCGAAACGAAGACCACAAAGCCCTTGCCCTCGAAGCGGCAAGGGAGGCGATCGTTTTGCTGAAAAACAACGGTCTGCTGCCGCTGGAGGAACAAAAGATCAAACGCATCGGCCTGTTCGGCGAAAGCGCAAAGCTGATCCCGATCGGCACAAACTATTCCGGACCCTATCAGGCCCCGTGGCAGGGCGACGACGCGCCGACACCGCTGGAAGCGCTGAAGGAATATTGCGGCGAAAACGCCGAGGTCGTCTTTTTTGAAAGCAAAGAGATCGAAACGCAAGCGCCGCGCTGCGACGTCTGCTTGTATTTCACGACCATCCTCGAAGGCGAGGGGAGCGACCGCAGCGACCTGCGTCTGCCCTCTTTTTCCGTGCATCGGTCAGAGGATGACGGCGGGCTGATCGTCGACAAGGCCGCGCAGAGCGTGCGCGAGGATCAGGAGCAGGCGATCAATCGCCTTTGCAAAGCGAACGCCAACACGGCGGTGATTCTGATGAACGGCGCGCCGATCGATATGACCGGCTGGATCGCGCAGCCAAAAGCCGTTGTGGAAGCGTGGTATCCCGGCGAACAGGGGGCACGCGCACTGGCGGAGATTTTGTTCGGCAAAACGAACCCGAGCGGCAAGCTGCCGATCACGGTGCCGAAATCCGTCGGCCAGCTCCCGCTGTTTTATGCCCATAAGCCCTCCGGGCGCGGCTATGCCTATTGCGACGACGACGGAAAGCCGCTGTTCCCGTTCGGCTTCGGTTTGAGCTATACGACGTTTACCCTCTCGGACGCTTCGCTCAGCCTTTCCGAAAACGGCGCGGACGTTGCGTTCACCGTTGAAAACACCGGAAAATGCGACGGCGCCGAGGTGGCGCAGCTTTATCTTTCGTCCTATGACTGCGCGGTCGTGCGCCCGGTCAAAGAACTCAAAGCCTATCGGCGTGTGTTCTTGCGCGCCGGGGAGCGTCAGCGTGTTACGCTGCATCTGACGCGCGACGACTTCTGCTATTATGATGAAAAGATGCAATTCGATCTGCATGACGGCAACCACGCATTGCTGCTCGGCACCTCGTGCGAAGATATTTATGAAACGCTGAATCTTAAAACAGCAGCCGGAAGGTTTGAAGCATAGGAGGAACAACGATGGAACTCATCCAATCTGCCCTTGAGATCGGACTGGAAAAACCGCTGAAAATCCTGCATGTGACCGATTCCCATCTCGCGTTTGCCGACGAGCGCGACAACGAGCGCAAGCACGCGCTTGCAAAGCGGTTTTCGTCGCGGGAAAGGGAACGCTTTTTCGGCGAACATCTCGCCTATGCCAAAGAGCAGTGCGATCTGCTGGTCCACACGGGCGATTTGATCGACTTCACCTCACAGGCGAATTTTGATTTTGCCCGCAAGGTGCTTTCGGAAGAAAAGGTGTTTTTTGCGGCGGGGAACCACGAGTTTTCACAGTATGTCGGCGAAGCGTATGAGGACCTCGCCTATAAGATGAACAGCTTTCGTGAGATGCAGCCCGGGCTGGGCGCACCGCTGTTTTTCAATTCCCGCGTGCTCGGCGGCGTCAATTTTGTGTCCATCGACAACAGCTACCACCAGTTCGAGCCCTGGCAGCTCACGCGGTTAAAAAAAGAGATCGCAAAAGGGCTGCCGATCATGCTGTGTCTGCACGTTCCGCTGTTTGAACAATCGCTTTACGAGCGGCATATCGAACGTTCCGGAAAAGGAAGCAGCTGTTATCTTGCGGGCTGCGACGAGGATTATTTGCCGGACGACGAATGGCGCGCGATCGAGATCCGTCCGCGCGGCGTCACGTTGGAGACGGTAGATTTCATCAAGTCCCAGCCGTTGATCAAAGCGGTGCTTGCGGGACATGTGCATTTCAGCTTTGAAAGCGCGCTCGCGCCGGGCATGACGCAGTTCGTCACCGGCGGCGGCTATGAGGGCATTGCGCGGGAACTCACGATTCTTTAAAAAGGGGAGACAACCATGAAATATTATATCGGCATTGACCTTGGCACCTCGGCGGTAAAGCTGATTTTGACCGATGAAAAAGGTGAAATTCTGCAAACGGTTTCCAAAAGCTATCCGCTTTTACAGCCGCAGCCGCATTGGAGCGAGCAAAACCCCGAAGACTGGTGGAACGCGGTGTGCGCCGGGCTGACAGAGCTGACGGCGAATATTGACAAAGCCGATGTTGCCGGCATCGGTGTCGGCGGTCAGATGCACGGGCTTGTCATGCTCGATGCAAACGACCGTGTGCTGCGTCCGGCGATCCTTTGGAACGATACGCGCACGGGCAAAGAGACGGACTATCTCAACGAAGAGATCGGTAAAGGTACCCTGCAATCGCGCACGGGCAACATTGCCTTTGCGGGCTTCACCGCACCGAAGCTGCTTTGGGTGAAGGCGCACGAACCGGAGATCTTTGCTGCCTGCGCGAAGATCTGTTTGCCGAAGGATTATATCAACTACAAGCTGACCGGTGTGTTTGCAACGGACGTTTCCGACGCGTCGGGCACGCTGTATTTCGATGTTGCGCACCGCTGCTGGTCAAAGGAGATGCTCGATCTGCTCGGCATCAGCGAAGCGCAGCTGCCGCGTGTTTATGAAAGCGCAGATGTGATCGGAAAGACCGCGCTGTTCGGTATGCACGCCGACGTGGTTGCCGGTGCGGGCGATAACGCCGCCGCGGCGATCGGCACCGACACGGTGCGCGCGGGGCAGTGCAACATTTCGCTGGGCACGAGCGGCACGGTGTTTTTGCCGACCGATTCTTATGTTGAGACCGAAAATCCGGCGCTGCATTCGTTCTGTCACGCGAACGGCAAGTGGCATCTGATGGGCTGCATCCTTTCCGCCGCAAGCTGCAATATGTGGCTCAACGAGCGCATTCTGCAAAGCGATTATAAAATCGAACCGGCCGCGCCGAACGACACGCTGTTCTTTTTGCCCTATCTTTCCGGCGAGCGCTGTCCGCACAACGACGGCGACGTGCGCGGCGCGTTTTTGGGGCTTGATCATACCACCTCGCGCGAGGATCTTGTCCTTGCGGTCTATGAGGGTGTATCCTTTGCGATCAAAGACTGCATCGCCCTGTGCCCGCAGCAGATCAAAACCGCAACGGTCTGCGGCGGCGGCACCAAAAGCAAGGCGTGGATGCAGGTGCTCTCCGACGTGCTGGGCATTGAACTGCGTGTGATCGAAAACGAAGGTCCGGCGCTGGGCGGCGCTCTGCTTGCGGCCGGGATCAGCGTCGCGCCCCAGGTGCAGAGGGTCATCACGCCAAACGCCGAATCCGTTGCGCGTTATGAAAAGAAATATCAAAAATTCAAACAGCTCTATCCGCTGCTGCGCGATTTTTACCGCGCCGAGTGACGGCAGAAACGTCAAAAACAACCGAAAAAGCAAAAAGAGAAGCGTTTCCCTTGAACGGGGAGCGCTTCTCTTGGTTTTGTAAAGCTAAATCAGCTTTCGTTCTCCGGTGTTTCCCGGCTTTCGTTTGTCATCGTTTCTTGCTGCGAAAATGTTACAGTCCGAGCCCACAGACTTCGCGCTTGAGCGTTTTTGCATTGCGGAACACCTCGCGCTTGGGAAGCTGCGGTGCGGGTTCGTTTGCAGGCGCAACAGCAAAGGAGGGCTTCTTTTCGGGCAGGAAAAGCCGTTCGGACCAGCGCACACGCTCGGCGTTGAACAGCGTCGGGCGTCTGCGGCGGAAAAGCAGCAGATACAGCGCGAGCAGCACAGCGGTCGAAAACGAGATCACCAACCCCATTTTCATGCCGGGGATCGTATAATGCAGGCGGATGCTGTGGTTCCCTTTTTCCACACGCACGCCCAGCAGTGCGTCGCCGATTTTAACGATGTCGCTCGGCGCGGCAGGTTCGCCGTCGATCTCAACGCTCCAACCGTCGTCATAGGGGATGGACGTGAACAGAATGGAGCGCTCCCTTGCGGAAAACGTGCCTTCCACGGTCGTGTCCGTCTGTTCGCTGATCTGCAGCGTGCGGTCGTTCAGCACCGCATAGCCCTTTTGGAAAACGCTTTCGTTGAGCGTATAGGCGTAAAAATGCACATAGCCGTTTTCCCGCTCAAAGGGGATGGTGACATTGATGCTTTCGCCCTCGTCAAACGCGCCGAGATCAAGGATGCTGTTTTGCGACGCGTTGCGGGAATAGGCGCCCTCTTCGGAGTTGATCGTGATATCCTTGGCGGACGCGCCGTCGACCTGATAAAAGATATACACGTTCTGATCCTTCGGCGCAAGCAGGGTGAACGTTGCGCTGGCCTCGGAATCCGCCTTGCGGTCGCTCTTCTGGAAATAGAACGATGTGCCGGAAAGATCCTCGGTGAACGGGTCGGTGTTGTCATAGTTGACATAGGCCACGCTCAAGGGCGAAAACAGCTCGTCGTTGACGTTGGTGGACAGGGTAAAGAAATCCTGCTGCACGTCAAAGGGATTCGTGCTCGTGGTGTCCCAGTATTCCAGCGCGCTGTGGGTCAAAAAGCCCAGCGGCAGCGTTTCCTTGACCGCGTAGGCGGTGTATTTGCCCTCGTTTGCGACCTGCTTGTAATGCGCGTCGGAAATGACATTCGGCGTGGTGTTGTTGACCACATATTTCAGCGCGTGGATCATGTTATAGACCGGCGTCTGCGGGTTATAGGTGTAGGAGTTGATGCGGTTGCTCATCATGCCGAGCTGTGATTCCAGCTTTGCCAGTTTTTCATACGTCATGGACGAAAACGTGGAAACGCCGTTATAGCCGAACCAGCAGTTGTCCATGCGCGTGCGCAGATACGTCAGCTCCATCCGGTAATCGTCGTTCCCCTCAATGGTGTCCAGCTTTTCCTTGAGCGTGCGGAACTCGTCGTAATCGTCCTCATACGATGAACGCGTGACAGAGTTCGGAAAGCTTTGCGTGTCGCAGACAATGGCCTCGCTGCAGATGAACACGCACACCAAAACGGCGATCGACGCGGAAAAGGCGCGGTGGCTTTTGAACATCGTCAGCAGCAGCACATACAGCACAAGATAGACGATCGAGGCGTATACGGTCAGATCCGTGACGTTCTTGGAATTAATGTCCTGCACGATGATGAGAAAGGCGATCAGCGCCACGCCGGCCACGGCGATCTGGCGCGAAGAAAACTCACCCAGCCGCAGCAGCGTTTTATACGCCATGACGAGCAAAAGGAAGGAATACATGAACGAGAAGCGGTAGGGCAGATCGTTCGGAAAATGGAAGCCGTGCCAGATGAAGTTGAGATCGTTGATGGAAAACGAAAGGAAGAAAAAGCCGAGCAGCAGCAGCGTTGCGACCTTTTCCTTTTTGGAGATGGATTTTGCAAAGAAATATAGGGGTGCAAGCAAAATCGTCAGCGCGCCGCAATAGACGTTGGGCAGCACATCTTCGCCGCTCGAGCGGATGGTGGTCGTCAGACCGCTGTAGTGGTTCGCAAAGAAATCGAAGAACGTAAAATAGGTTTTGAATTCCGTGGGGAAGGTGCTGCCGGTCGCGGAGCAGTTTTGCAAAACAAGATAGGTCGGGATGAGCGCCGCCGCCATCAGGCAGCCCGCGGCAAGCGAGGTGAGCGCAAACATCCACCCCGAACGCCAGAAGCGCGACGCACCCAGTGTTCTTTTTCCGAGCGCCACAGCGCCGGGAAGCTTTGACGCAAAGCGGAAATGGGCAAAATAATCATAAAGGAAATAGAGCACGGCGAACAGGCAAAGCATATAGGTCATGTAGTAGTTCGAAAACATGCTCAGCGCAAGCGAAACGAAATAGAGCCCCGGTTTGCCGAAGCGGATGATGCGCTCGATGCCGAGCAGCAGCAGCGGCAGCAGCACCATGGCGTCCAGCCACATGACGTTCCAGTAATAGGCGAGCATATACGCGCAAAAGGCATAAAGCACGCCGAACGACGCGGAAAGGATGCTGTGGCTGCGCAGCGAGCGCTTGAGGTAATAGGTGAAGGTGCCGGCGCACAGGGCAGCCTTGATGAGCACCATGGCGCCGATGGCTTCGGGGACGTGCTTGTGGCCGAAAAAGACGACGATCGCGCCGATGGGGCTGGAAAGGTAGTTGAAATAGTTGCCGAGGAAGCAGCTTCCGAGCCCGCTTGTCCAGGAATAGGCGAGCCCCTTGCCGGCAAAGATGCGGTCATACAGCTCGGCGAACAGGGGACCGTACTGGTGATAGAGGTCCATGCGCAGCACGGTGTTGTCGCCGAAGGGGAACACGCTTGTGCACGCGTAAACGATCAGCATGATCCCGGCGGCGATGCCGCACGCGGCAAACACAAAGCGGTTATCGTAAAACAGGCGCCCTTTTTGTTTTTTCATCGAAATCTTCCTTCCGAAACTTGATCACTTTATCATACAATATTTTTGCACCGGATGCAAGGAAAAATAAAAATAATTCACATCTTAGAAGGGTGCGGCTCTTTGGTACCCACTGATTCACTCGAATATGCAAACCTTGGCGGCAAATTTTCCGTCATTTTGCACAGAAATCTCTTGAAAACCGGAAGGTTGTCTGCGCGATTTCTGTTACATCTGACGAAAAATTTCCTCGCCAATCTTCACATACCGAGCGAATCACCGGGTACTTTGCGGTTGACATAAATCTCCCGCCGCGATATAATTGATACGGATGAACGCGGTCTCTGCGGAGAGCGCACGGAAAGGAAACGGTAGAATGAGATGAAGTACGATCACGCTGAAAAGGCCGTCACGCTTTTCACGCAGGGGTACAACTGTGCGCAGGCGGTCTTTGTTGCATTTTCCGACGTGACAGGGTTGGACGAGGCACTTGCCGCAAGGCTCTCCTCCTCATTCGGCGGCGGCATGGGACGTCTGCGCGAGGTCTGCGGCACCTGCTGCGCCATGTTTATGGTGGCAGGGCTGCTTTACGGCGAGGGAACCGAAAACGATCACGCTGTAAAAACGGAGCATTACAAGCGCATTCAATCTCTTGCGCAGGAATTCCGCAAACGTCATGAAACGATCGTCTGCCGCGACCTTCTGAAAGGGCTGGCAGTCACAAGCACGCCCACGCCGGAAATACGGACGGAACAATACTACAAGGTGCGCCCCTGCGTCAAATTCGTCAGGACGGCTGCGGAGATTCTTGACCGTTATCTTGAAGAGCATCCGCTTCTGCCGTGAACCGGGCCTTGTCATTGCACAGAACGGTAAAGTACCCGCTGTCAGGCGGAGCCGCCGCGCGGTTCGCTTTGCCTGCAAGGTGAAAGATTCAGTTTGGAGTGGTGATCATGATTTCTTTTGAAGAAGCAAAGATAATTGCACAAAGAGCATAATGGCGCTTATTTCTTAAACTCATATACTGAATACAAGGATTTTTGGACATTTGGTTTTAAAGAAAAAAACGGAAATCCTGCGTTTGTCATGCCTGTCCGTGTATGGAAATCATCAGGAAAAGTTGAACCTTGGGATCAAATTCTTCATCGAAAAGAACACCAAACCAGACTAACAAATTCGATAACGCTATGAATTAAACAATTCAACCGCCACCCTGGCGGTTTTTTCCAGTCAACTTTGGGTCAAGTAAAACGTCGCCCACCAGTCAAGTAAACCAACCGTCCGAAAGGGCGGTATTTTTATGCCCAAATATCAATGACTTTAGCACCTCCGGGGTGCTTTTTTCATGCCCTTTTTCCATTCGCAATTCCGCTTTCCCGTTCTACCCCGGACATGCACCGCATACAATGAACCAAAAGGAGGGACAGCGATGGAAAAACAAGGATTTGAAAGCGCGGTCGGGTGCGTTCCGGCGGCGTTGAAGGAAAAGCTGCTGCTGCTTCCGGAAAGCGTGCGCGCGCAGTGCTTTGAGATCCGCCTGCGAAAGGCGCAGCCGGTGGTGCTGTTCGGCGCGTTCGGCTGCGGTGTGCTGCAAACGGACGGCTCGCTTTCAAAAACGGCGGGTCCCGCAGCGGTCATCTGCACGCAGGAGCAGTTGGACGCGGCGTTTCACTGCTGCTGTGAATATTCGGTCTATGCGCACGAAAACGACCTTTTGCGCGGCTTTTTGACCTTTCACGGCAACCGCGTCGGGCTGGTGGGGACCGCGGTGTGCGACGCGGCGGGCAATTTGACGGCTGTGCGCGACGTGACGGGGCTGAATCTGCGTGTGGCGCGCGATGTGCCCGGCTGCGCGCGGATCCTTTTGGGATTGTTCCGTGACGGCGCGGCGCAAAGCGTGATTTTGGCGGGGCCGCCGGCAAGCGGAAAAACGACCATGCTGCGCGATCTGATCGTCTCGCTGTCGTCGCTTGAGCAGCCGAACGCGCAAAAGCTCTGTGTGATCGACGCGCGCCGGGAGCTGTTGACGTCGCACGCGGCACTGAACTGCGATTTTTACCGCGGCTACCCGATGGAGATCGCCATTGAAAACGCTGTGAAAACCATGTCGCCCCAGCTCATCGTCTGTGATGAGATCGCAACAAAACGCGAGGTGGACGCGATCTGCTACGGCGTCAACTGCGGCGTGCGCTTTCTTGTGGGCGTCCACGCGTCCTCAAAAGCGGAGCTGCTGCGGCGCGCGCAGGTGCGCCGGCTTTTGGAAACCAGAGCGTTCGACCGTGCCGTGCTGCTTGCGCCTTCGCCGGTGGGCACAGTGTCGGCGGTCCTTGCGGGAAGGACGCTGTTCGATGCGTGAATTCTTCGCGCTGCTTGTGCTTTTCGGCGGATTTGCCCTCGGCTTTTCCGCTGCGGACCGGCTCAGACGGCGCGAAAAAGCGCTGTGCGCGCTGCGGCAGATGCTGCTGGAAGTCAAGCTGTCGCTCTCGTTCGGCAGTGTGCCGCTGCCCGTTTTGCTGAACAAGCTGTCCGCAGATGCGCGGTTTACGCACGAAGCGTTCTTGTCTGCGCTGACAGGCGCGCTGCAAAACGGCGAAGCGCTGCCCGCGGCGTGGAAAACGGCGGCAGATTCGGCGGCTTCTTCGCTCGGCAAAGAGGGGAGCGCGCTGCTGCTACGGCTGGGCGCAGTGCTCGGCACCACGGACAAGCCCGGACAGCTTGAGCTGCTTTCGCGCGAGCTCGCGGCGCTGGACGGCCTTTGTGAGAGCGCGGCAAAAAAACGGCAGCGCTGCGGCGCAATGTATCGCGCGGCGGGGGCATTTTTCGGCTTTTCGGCATTTCTTCTTGTGAGTTAAGGATGGACTATGGAAATTGATCTGATACTGAAAATCGCGGCGGTCGGCATCATCGTTGCCGTGCTCAATCAACTGCTGGCGCGCGCGGAAAAAGGGGAGTACGCCACATTGACAACGCTCATGGGCGTGATCGTCGTGCTGCTGATGATCCTGCCGCAGCTGCGCGAGCTGCTGGAAAACGTGCGCGCGCTGTTTGAGTTATGACGGTGCTTGTAAAGCTCTGCGCGCTCGCGCTGGCAGCATCGCTGTTTTCGCTTTTTTTGCGCGCGCAGCAGTCTGCGCTGACCCTGCCGCTGCAGATCGCAGCCGTGGCCGCGCTGCTGTCGGTGCTGCTGTTTTCGTTCGGCGACCGGTTTTCGTCGTTCTTTTCCGTGCTCGATCGCGTGTCTTTGCCCTCAGCGCTGCCGCAAACGCTGTTCAAGGGCGCGGCGGTGTGTCTGGCGTCGGAGCTTTGCGCCGCCCTTTGCCGCGAAAGCGGAAGCGCCGCTGCGGCGGACGCGCTTTCGTTCGCGGGGCGGATGTTCACGGTCGTGCTTGCGCTGCCGGTGTGCGAAACGGTGATCGAAACGGTGCTGGAGCTGATCGCGTCATGAAAAAAACGGTGTTTCTTTTGCTTTTTTGTCTGCTGCTTTTTTGCTGCGCATCGCCGTGCTTTGCCGCAGACGAGATCGACACAGCGCGTTATGCGGCCGAACTGCGCGACGCGCTGGAGAAAACGCTGGACAGGGAAACGCGCGCGCTGCTGGACGAGCTTTCGCCCGATCTTCTTTCGCCCGACGGGGTCGAGCTTTCGTGGCACGCGCTTGTGTCGCAGTTCGGAAAGACGCTGCAAGAAAGCCTGCGTGAAACCCTGCGGCCGTTTGCCGTGCTGCTGGTTCTGGTGCTGCTTTTCGCCTTTGCAAGCGTCCTTGTCGGCGCGCAGAACGCTTTTGCGCTGGAACTGCTGACGCTTTCGCTCCTGTTTTTGCAGTGCGTTTCCGTGCTCACGCCGCTGCTGTCGTCGGGTGCGGTGCTGCTGCGCACCTCGGCAACCTTCATGAAAGCCTTTTTGCCGATCTTTGCGGGACTGGTCGCCTTTTCCGGCGCGCCTGCAGCCGCGCTCGGCGTGCAGTCGCTGGTGTTCGGGCTTTGCGAAGGGCTGTCGGGCGTGTCGGAGCTGCTGTGTGTGCACGGGATCGGCGCGTTTGTCGGGCTGTGCGGCGCGTGCTGTTTGAGCGAACATGTGCGGATGGGAAAATTCCTTGCGGGCGTGAACAAGGCGATGTCGTGGCTGCTGGGGCTTTTGTGCGCGATCTTCACGGGTGTGCTCGGCGCAAAAAGCGTTTTGAGCGCCGCTGCGGATTCCGCCGCCGGAAAAAGCGTGCGCTTTCTGCTTTCCAGCGCGATCCCGGTCGTGGGCGCGGCGATCAGCGATGCATATTCGTCCGTGCTGGCAAGTATACATTTAATCAAAGGGTCCGTTGCCGTGGTGGGCGTGCTGGCGCTGCTTTCGCTGCATCTGCCGCCGCTGGTGCAAAGCCTGACAGCGCTTTGCGCGTTCAAAACGCTCGGCGCGGCAGCCGAGTCGTTGGGACTTTCCCGCAGCGGCGCGCTGTTTCAAGGGTTTTCCCTCGCGCTGAAATTTTTGCTGCTGCTCGGCGTGCTGGAGCTGTTTTTGCTGCTGATCGCCATCGGGCTGCTGCTGCAGATGAAAGGCGGTGGCTGAATGAAACCGGCGCTGCAAACGCTCGCGGTGCTGCTGATCGTGACCGCGGTGCTCGAAGCGATCCTGCCGCAAAGCCGCAGCAAACGCGCGTTTCATGTGCTTTGCGCCGTGGTGCTGTTCGCGTCTTTGGTGCAGCCGCTCAAAGGCTTTGATTTTTCCG
The DNA here is from genome assembly GCA_902792985.1 of Oscillospiraceae bacterium. GTDB lineage: Bacteria > Bacillota > Clostridia > Oscillospirales > Acutalibacteraceae > UBA6857. The sequence goes on along the minus strand of CADBBT010000034.1, from coordinate 10,783 downwards.
CGCTCGAGCTTGAAACGCTGTTTACACTGCCGGAATCGGTCGGGACGCAGATGCAGGAACAAAACGAGACCGCGCGCTCTCTCGCGGTGAAAACGGGCGCCGAGACCGCCGCGAAAACCGCGCTGGAAAACGCGCAGATCCCTTTTACGCATGTGACGGCACACTGCGAAGCGCAGGGGGAAGAGATCGATTTGCCGCGCCTTTCCGTCACGGGCGTTCCTTTGAAAGCTCAAACGCGCGCGCGGCAGATTTTGCAGGAGCTGTTCGGGACCGGGACCGCCATCGACATTGAAACGGAGGAAGAAAAATGAAGCTGGAAACGCTGAAAACGGCGGGCAAAACGCTGCTTCAAAGGCTCAAGACCGACAAACGCGCCCTTGCGCTGCTTTGTGCCGCAGCCGTGCTGCTGGTGCTGGCCGCGTTTTTGCAAACGGGAAAAGATCAGGCAAAACAGCCCGCGGCGCACGCGCTTTCGCCGCCGGCAGCGCAAAGTGATGAAGAACGTCTTTGCGCGCTGCTTTCATCCATCCGCGGCGCGGGAAAAACGCGCGTGATGATCACCTACAGTGAGGGCGCGCAAACGGTCTTTGCCGCCGAAAGCGACCGGGAAACGTCCGTCGGCGCCGACGGCGACACGCGCACAAAAGCAAAGAGCGACCCCGTGATCCTCAAAAACGAAAACGGGCAAAGCGGCCTTGCCGAGCGCGTGATCGAACCGAAGGTGCAGGGCGTGGCGGTCGTCTGCGCGGGCGCGTCAAACACCTTTGTGCGCACGCAGATCATCGCGGCAGTCTCGGCGCTGTTTGCGATCTCAACCAACCATATCAGTGTTGCCGAAATGGCAGATCAGGAGGAACCATCATGAAAAAAACAGGCAAAAAACGCCAACTGCTCGCCGCGTCGCTGATCATCGCGCTTGCCGCAGCAGTCACCGTCAACTGGTATTACACAAAATCGCTGCCCGCCGAAACCGGCGCGCCTGAAACGGAAACGCGCATGCTCGGCGATACGGTCCTTGTTGCCGGAACGAACGTCGCGCCGGACGGGGACGCAGACGAAACGCCCGAAACCGCAGGGGACGAGGCCGCCTTTGCGGAGCTGCAGCTCAAGCAGACGCAGGCCAGGGAAGCGCTGGAAGAAAAACTGGAAGCGGTGCTGTCGAACGAACAGCTTGACGGCGAAGCGCAAAACAAGGTCACGCAGATGCTCGACGAGCTGCGGCAACAAAGCAAAGCGCAAACCAACTGCGAAACGCTCATCCGCGCAAAAACGGGCGGGCAGGCGATCGTGCTGCTGGACGAAACGCAGGCGCAGGTGATCGTGGAACGCGGAAAGCTGAACGACCAAAGCACGCTGCAGATCACGGAGATCATGGCGCAAAGCGGCGGCATCCCGGCGGAAAATTTGACAATTCTCGAAGTAAATTCCTGAAGAAAGGTTGTTATTATGCAAAGAATGTGGTATACTATCATCGAATCTGTATGTTTATTCGGTGAGGGTGACGTTTATGACAAGACACGAAGCGCGAGAAGTTGCATTCATCATCATTTTTGAAAAGAGCTTTCAGCCCGAAGATTCGCTGGAAATGCTGCTGGAATCGGCGGCGCAGTCGGAATTCTTTGAGGTGAACACCTTTGTAAAAACCACAGTCAGCAGCGTGTTCGAGCATCTGGGCGACATCGACGCAAAGGTGGAACAGTACCTCGTCGGCTGGTCGGGCGAACGCATTTCGCGCGTTGCAAAAGCGGTGCTGCGTCTTGCGGCGTATGAGATTTTATTCAGCGACGTGCCCGACGGCGTGGCGATCAACGAAGCGGTGGAGATCACCAAAAAATATTCCGTGCAGGACGACGCAAAATTCGTCAACGGCGTGCTCGGATCGCTTTCGCGCGCAAAAGAAGCATGACCGGCTTTCTCGGCTTTGACACAAGCAACTATACGACCTCCGTCGCGCTGTATGTGCCCGAAACGGGCGAACTGCTGCAGCAAAAGCGGCTGCTGCCCGTGAAAGCAGGGGAGCGCGGCCTGCGCCAGAGCGACGCGGTGTTTCACCATACCGCCGCGCTGCCGGAGCTTACCGAACGGCTGCTTGAAGAAAGAGACGTCGCGCTTTCCGGCGTGTGCGCTTCCGTTTCGCCGCGCAAACAGGAAGGATCGTATATGCCGTGCTTTCTTGTGGGCGCGGGCGCCGGACGGATCACGGCGGCAACGCACGCGGTGCCGTTTTTTGAAACGTCACATCAGCACGGCCACATCGCCGCCGCGCTTTTCGGCAGCGGACGGCTCGATCTGCTGAAAGAGCGTTTTCTTGCTTTTCACGTCTCCGGCGGAACGACCGAAGCGCTGCTGGTGGAGCCGGATGACGCCGACCTTTTTCGCTGCAACCTCGTTGCGTCTTCGCTCGATCTCAAAGCCGGACAGGCCATCGACCGCGCGGGCGTGATGCTCGGCCTTTCCTTTCCGGCAGGCAAGGCGCTCGACGCGCTTTCGCTGCAAAGCACGCGCACGTTTTCCCCGAAAGCGTCGATGAAGGGCGAAAACTGCAGCCTTTCCGGCATTGAAAACCAAAGCAAAGTCATGTTTTCGCGCGGCGAAGCACCCGCAGATATTGCAAAGTTCGTCCTCTCATCCGTCTGTGCGGCGCTGGACGCAATGGCGCAAAAGCTGCTGGAACAATACGGCGATCTGCCGCTGCTGTTTTCCGGCGGCGTGAGCTCAAATTCGCTCATTCGCGCACACATGACCGAACGCTTCGGCGCGCTCTTTGCGCCGCCCGCCTTTTCGGCAGACAACGCGGCCGGGGTCGCGCTGATCGGCTATTTAAAAATGCAACAGGAGAAAAAATGACGACCGTTTTAACTGTTTCTCAAATCAATACTTATGTAAAATCGCTCATCGACGGCGACGACAATCTGCAAAACCTCTATGTCGCCGGTGAGATCTCCAACTTCACGAACCATTACCGCACGGGACATTTTTATTTTACGCTCAAGGATGAACGCGCCGCGCTGAAGGCGGTGATGTTCCGCTCGGCGGCACAGCGGCTGTGCTTTTTGCCCGAAGACGGGATGCGCGTCATCATCCGCGGCAATGTCTCGCTCTTTGAGCGCGACGGCGTCTATCAGCTTTACTGCGAGGATATGCAGCCTGACGGCGCGGGCGCGCTGGCCGTTGCGTTTGAACAGCGCAAGCAAAAGCTGGCCGCGATGGGCCTGTTCGATGAGGCGCATAAAAAGCCCTTGCCGCGCTTTCCGAAACGCATCGGCGTTGTGACCTCGCCCACGGGCGCCGCGGTGCATGACATCCAGACTGTGCTCGAACGCCGTTTCCCCGCCGCAGAGATCATCTTTGCCCCCGTGCAGGTGCAGGGCGAGCTGGCCGCGCCGCAGATCTCGGCGGCGATCGAAGAATTCAACCGCAAAAAGGCGGCGGACGTGCTGATCGTCGGACGCGGCGGCGGCTCCATCGAAGACCTTTGGGCCTTCAACGAAGAGCTGGTCGCGCACGCGGTGTATGAATCGGAAATCCCGGTCATCTCCGCCGTGGGGCACGAGACAGACACGACGATCATCGACTTTGTGGCGGACCTTTCTGCGCCAACGCCCTCCGCTGCGGCGGAGCTGGCGGTGCCGGATGTGCGCGAGGTGCTCTTTGCGCTCGACGGGCAGCTCGACGATCTGACAGGCGCGATGGAAGGCGTTTTGCAGCGCTTACAGCTTCGCGTGATCAACAGCGCCGCAGCGCTCGCAAAATTTAGCCCGGAAAGCTTTTTATCCGCCGCGCAGACGAATCTTTTGCAGCTCAAAACGCGGCTCGACAACGCCGCTTTGGGCAAGCTCGAACGCGAAAACGCCGCGCTCGGCGCACTTGCGCAGCAGTTGGAGCTTTCCAGCCCCTTAAAAACGATGAAACGCGGCTTTGCCCTTGCGCGGGACCGCCTGCGCCAGCCGGTGCGCTCCGCAAAGGAGCTTTCGCCCGGCGATCAACTGACACTCAGCTTCTTTGACGGGGACGTGCAGTGCACGGTCGATGCCGTCGAACAATGAAAGGATGTACTTAGCAATGGAACAATATACACTTGATACCGCCATGTCCCGCATCAAAGAGATCACGGCTCTTTTGGAGCAAAACGCGTTTGATCTGGAAATGTCGATGAAACTCTATGAAGAGGGCGTGCACCTGATAAAGTTTTGCAACACTGCGCTGAACAACGCGCGCCAGCGCATCACCGAGCTTTCCGCGCTGCCGGAAGAGGACGAGAGCGATGTTCAGTGACACGATGCAGGCCTACATCGCGCAGATCGAAGCCGCGCTTGCCGACCTGCTGCCGGATGCAGAGCACAGCGACGTGAGCAAGGCGATGCGCTACAGCGTCTCGGTCGGCGGAAAACGCATCCGCCCCGTGCTGGTGCTGGAAGCGTGCCGTCTTTGCGGCGGCGAACCGGCGCTTGCACTCCCGTTTGCCTGTGCGCTCGAAATGATCCATACCTACTCGCTCATCCACGACGATCTGCCCTGCATGGACAACGACGACCTGCGCCGCGGGCAGCCGAGCTGCCATAAAAAATTCGGCGAAGCAACGGCGCTGCTGGCCGGCGACGCGCTGCTCACGCACGCGTTTTGTGTCTGCGCCGAAAGCACGCTTGCAAAAGAACAGCCCGAAAAAGCGATCCGCGCCGTCGCGCTGCTTTCGTCGCTTGCCGGAACGGCCGGCATGATCGGCGGGCAGGAGATCGACCTTGCGTCTGAGGGGAAACAGATCTCGCTGCAGGTCCTGCACGAGATGGACGCAAAAAAGACCGGCGCGCTCATTCGCGCCGCGTGTCAGATCGGCGCCGTGATCGCCGGGGCAAACGAAGAAAAAACAACCGCGCTGACCGCGTTCGCCGATGCGCTCGGACAAGCGTTCCAGGTCGTGGACGACATCCTCGATGTGGAGGGCGACACCGCGTCGCTCGGAAAGCCGGTCGGCTCCGACGTGCAAAGCAACAAGAGCACCTATGTTTCGCTGCTTGGCCTTTCAGCGGCGAAGGAAAGCGCAAAAACGCTGACCGAACAGGCGGTCGGCGCGCTTTCTGTCTTTGGTGAAGAAGGCGCGTTTTTGCGTGCGCTTTCCGAAAAACTCTGTAAAAGGACGTACTGATTTTTCATGAATACCTATCCGATCCTGGGAACCATCCGCTCTCCGGCAGACGTCAAGGCGCTGCCGGAAGACGCGCTGCCCGCGCTTGCAGAGGAAGTGCGCGCAAAGCTGCTGGAGACGGTTTCCAACAACGGCGGCCACCTCGCGTCGAACCTCGGCGCCGTGGAGCTGACGATCGCGCTGCATCGCGTGTTCGATTCCCCGCGCGACCAGATCGTCTTTGACGTCGGCCACCAGTGCTATACCCACAAACTGCTCACCGGCAGATTTGCGCAGTTCGAAACATTGCGCCGCGCCGGCGGGCTTTCCGGCTTTTGCCGTCCGAACGAAAGCGAACACGACGTTTTTTATTCCGGCCACAGCAGCACCTCCGTTTCCGCGGGACTCGGACTTGCAACGGCAAAAAAGCTGGAACACGACGAACACTATGTCATTTCGGTCATCGGCGACGGCTCGTTCACCGGCGGCATGGTCTATGAAGCGCTCAACAACGGCGGACGCAGCGGCACAAAGCACATCATCATCCTCAACGACAATAAAATGTCGATCTCGGAAAACGTCGGCGCGTTTGCAAAATACCTTGCCGTCATCCGCTCCACGCCGCAGTATTACACCTTCAAGGCCTCCACGGAGCGCACGCTTTCCAAAATTCCGTTCGGAACAAAGATCGTGCACGGACTGTACGATCTGAAGACCCAGATCAAAAATAAGATTTACGCGCAAAGCAACTTTTTTGAGGACCTCGGCTACCGCTACATGGGCCCGATCGACGGCCACCGCATCGACATTCTTTGCGACGCGCTGCAGGCGGCAAAAAGCGTGAACGGTCCGGTGCTGCTGCACGTCATCACGGAAAAGGGCAAGGGCTACGCGCCGTCGGAAAGCGACCCCTCGTCGTTCCACGGCGTTGCAAAGTTCGATGTTTCCACCGGCGCGGGCGGCGAAGGCGACAAGAGCTTTTCCGACTTTTTCGGCAATCTGCTTTGCGAAATGGCAAACCGGGACGCGCGCATCTGCGCCGTGACTGCGGCCATGGGGCTGCCCACGCGCCTTGGCGCGTTTGAAACGGCGTTTCCCGATCGCTTTTTTGACGTCGGGATCGCCGAAGAGCACGCGGTGACGTTTTCCGCCGGACTTGCAAAAAACGGCATGCTGCCCGTGTTCGCGGTGTATTCCACCTTTTTGCAGCGCTGCTATGACCAGTTGGTGCACGACACCGCGCTGCAAAACGCGCACGTTGTGTTTGCTGTGGACCGCGCCGGCTTTGTGGGTGCGGACGGCGAGACCCACCAGGGGCTCATGGACGTTTCGTTCCTTTCGTCCATCCCGAACTTCAAGATCTTTTCGCCCTATGATTTTACGCTGCTTTCGCTCGATCTTTCCAACGCGATCAACGCCGAATCCTGCCCCGTGGCTGTGCGCTATCCGCGCGGCGGGGCGCAGACGCGCAAAACCGAAAAGCTGAAAAGGGCGCTGCTTTCCCACGCGCTTTACGGCGACGAAAACGCCGAAACTGTGCTTGTGACCTACGGGCGCCTTGCCGCCGAAGCGGTCGACGCGGCGGATGCGCTGCAGGCACAGGGCAAAGCCGTCCTTGTGCTTGCGCTCAATCAGATCAAACCCCTGCCGCAAGCGGCGATCGAACTGCTGCAAAACAAAAAGCGCGTATTCTTCTTTGAAGAAGGGCTGCGCGCCGGGGGGATCGGCGAAAAAACGGCGGCAGCGCTGCTGGAAAACGGCTTTAGGGGCACGTTCCGGCTCATTGCGGTGGAAGACCGCTTTGTGCCGCAGGGAACGGTGGAAGAACAGCTGCGGCAGTTTGGGCTCGACAGCAAAAGTATGGTAGACACCATCGGAAAAGAGATGTGACATGGCAGAAAAACAACGACTCGATCTGGCGCTGTTTGCGCGCGGCTTTGCCGAAAGCCGCGAAAAAGCAAAGGCGCTCATCATGGCGGGGCAGGTCTATGTGAACGGTCAAAAGGCGCAAAAAAGCGGCGACACGGTCAAGGACGCCGACGTGCTTGAGGTGCGCGGCGAAAAAATGCCCTATGTCAGCCGCGGCGGTTATAAGCTGGAAAAGGCGGTGGCCGCGTTTGCGCTGAACCTTTCCGACTGCGTTTGCATGGACATCGGCGCGTCCACGGGCGGCTTTACGGACTGTATGCTGCAAAACGGCGCAAAAAAGGTCTATGCCATCGACGTCGGCTACGGTCAGCTTGCGTGGAGCCTGCGCTCCGACAAGCGTGTGGTGAATCTGGAACGCACGAATTTCCGCTATGTCACGCGCGAACAGGTGCCCGAAGAGATCGACTTCGCCTCGGTGGATGTGGCGTTCATCTCGCTGCGGCTGATCGTGCCCGTGATGCACGAACTGCTGAAAGCGGACGGACAGGCGGTGTGTTTGATCAAACCGCAGTTTGAAGCCGGACGCGAGCACGTTGGCAAAAAGGGCGTTGTGCGCGACAAAGCGGTGCATGAGACCGTGGTGCGTGAGATCTGCGCGTTTTTGCTGGAAAGCGGCTTTTCGCTGCTGCATCTCGATTATTCCCCCATCAAAGGCCCCCAGGGCAATATCGAATATCTTGTACATATCCGGAAAAGCGCCGAACCGCAGTCGTTTTTGACCCTCGGCGCGGCCGAAGTGGTGGCGGCGTCGCATGCCGCGCTTGACAAAGGAGAGACCGATGAAGATCGCAGTTGAAGTGAATCTGACGCGTGAACACGCGCCCGAAGTGACGCGCGGCGTTTGCCGCGAGCTTGATTCGCTGGGCGCAGAAGTGCTGATGGAGACCGCGCTGCGCGCCGCGTTTTCCGAACTTCCCGTCACGTTTCTCAAAAAGGAATCCATGCTGCAGCAGTGCGATCTGATGATCGCCATCGGCGGCGACGGAACGTTCATCCACGCCGCGCACGACGCTGCGCGCTATGACAAGGAGATCCTCGGCATCAACGCCGGTTCGCTCGGCTTTCTTGCCGGACTTGAAAAAACAGAGCTGCATCTGCTGCGCGCGCTGACCGAGGAAAACTATCAGATCGACAAGCGCATGATGCTGTGTGTGGAACATTACGAAGGGCGGATGCTGCTGGAAAAGCACTACTGCCTGAACGACGCTGTGTTTGCCCGCGGCACAAGCATGCGCCTTTGCGACATTTCCGTCCATTGCGGCAGCAGCCATGTGAACGATTACTTTGCCGACGGCGTGATCTTTGCAACGCCGACCGGCTCCACGGCCTATTCGCTTTCGGCGGGGGGTCCTGTGCTGGAACCGACGATCGAAAGCGTGATCCTCACGCCGATCTGTCCGCATTCGCTGTTTTCGCGTTCGCTGATCTTCCGGCCGGAATCGGTGTTCACGTTGGAGATCCGCAACCCCGCGCTTTGTTTGCCGCTGCTTTCCTGCGACGGGGAGCAAACGCTGAACATCACCGAGCAAAGCCGCTTTGTGATTCGCAGAGCCACGCGCACCTGCAAGATCATCCGCATCAAAACCGAAAGCTTTACCGACGTGCTGTCGCGCAAAATGACAGAACGCCGGCTTTGATAAAGGAGAAAGAACGATGAAAAAGAACAGGCAGGAAGCCATTCTTTCGCTGATCGAATCCGAAAACGTCAGCACGCAGGAGGAGCTGATGCGCGCGCTGAACGCGCTGGGCTATTCTGTGACGCAGGCGACCGTCTCACGCGATATTAAGGCGCTCAAGCTCGTCAAAGTGCCGCTTGCGCAGGGAAAGTATCGCTACGCCCCGGCTAAGAGCGAGACGCACGAGGTGTCGGACAAGTTCCACGCCATCCTCAAAAACTCCGGCCGCAGTGTGGACTACGCGGGCAACATGGTCGTTGTCAAATGCTTTTCCGGCATGGCAAACGCCGCGTGCGCCGCTGTGGACGCGCTCATTGAAGAGCGCATTGTCGGCACCCTTGCCGGAGACGACACGTTTTTTGTGCTTTGCCGCGACGAAACGGCCGCGCAAACCATTGCCGCGCTGCTGCGCACCTACATTGAATCCTGATTTGAGGGACGACTATGCTCACAGATTTGCAAATTGAAAATGTTGCGGTGATCCAAAAGGCGCACATCGCCTTCGGCGGCGGGCTGAACATCCTTTCGGGCGAAACCGGTGCGGGCAAGTCCATCATCATTGACGCGCTCAACGCCGTGCTGGGCGAGCGCACAAGCAAGGACGTTGTGCGCACAGGCGAAAGCACCGCAAAGGTGACGGCGTTTTTTGAAGACGTCGGGGACCGTGTGAACGAGGTGCTTGCCGAATTGGAACTCGACGCCGAAGACGACGGAAGTTTGCTTGTTTCGCGCACGATCGGCGCCGACGGACGCACGTCCTGCCGTGTGAACGGCCAAAGCGTCACCGTGTCGATGCTGCGCCGGCTCGGCAGAGAGCTGCTCACCATCTGCGGCCAGCACGACAGTCAGGCGCTTTTGCAAAAAGAAAACCATCTGTCCTTCATCGACCTGCTTGCCGAAGACGACGCGCAGCGCGAAGCGTATGCGCAGGCTTTCCGTGCGCTGAAGGCGGCAAAAAAAGAGCTTTCTGCGTTGGAGCAAACCGAAACGGACAAGCAGAGCCGGCTGGACTTTTTGCGCTATCAGATCGACGAGCTGGAAAACGCCAACATCACGCCCGGTGAACGCGAAAAGCTGAACGCCGAAAAAAAGCGCATTCAAAACCGCGAAAACGTGATCGCGTCGCTGCAGGGCGCACGCGCGGTGATGGAGGGCGGCGACGACGGCGGGGGACTGCTCGGCGGGCTTTATGCGCTCGATCACGCGCTTTCCTCGCTGACAAAATATGACGAATCCTTTTCTTCGCTGCTGGAAAGCGCCGAAGCGTTCCGCTATACGCTGGAGGACGGGCTTTCCGGAATCTCCGACGCGCTGCGCGCCTTTGAGGAGGGCGATGCCGATCTTGATTCGATCGAAGAGCGCCTGGACGTGCTGTATCGCCTTTCCAAAAAATACGGCGCAACGGAAGAAGAGATGCTCGAAACGCTGCAGACGCTGCAAGCGCAGTATGACGCGATCGCCTTTGCCGACGAGCGAAGGGAAGCGCTGCGCGCACAGGTGCAGCAGCTTGAAAACGACGTGCTGCAAAGCGGCTGCTTCCTTTCCGATTGCCGCAAGGCTGCGGCAGCGCGCTTTGAAACGCAGGTGCAGCAGGAGCTTACCTATCTCGATATGCCCGACGCGCAGTTTGAAGTGCGCTTTCTGGAACAGGACGCCGCGGCCAACGGGCTGGACGACGTGGAGTTTCTCATCTCCGCCAACCGCGGGCAGGAACCGCGCCCGCTTTCAAAGATCGCGTCCGGCGGCGAGCTGTCGCGCGTGATGCTTGCCATCCGCTGCGTGCTGTCCGATGCAGACCGGCGGCAGACGATGATCTTTGATGAGATCGACGCCGGCGTCAGCGGCCGCGCGGCAAACAAAATTGCCCAAAAGCTGCGGCAGGTGGCGAGCAGCTGTCAGGTGCTTTGCGTGACCCATCTCGCGCAGATCGCGGCGGCGGCCGACCGGCATTTGCTCATTGAAAAAAGCGCGGATGAGACGCAGACCTACACATCGGTGATCCCGCTGGACGGCGCGGCACGCGAACAGGAGATCGCCCGCATGATCGGCGGCTGGA